>DASZTV010000053.1:0-38790 GCA_035548125.1 Mycobacteriales bacterium
CGGTCGCCGCGAATAACCGGTGGCAAGATCCGGCTAGCCTTGTGCGGGCGTACCGATCGGGGTGCGCGAAAGCGACGAGTGAAGTAGGTCTGCGGTGCCCACCGGCAAGGTCAAGTGGTTCGACACGGACAAGGGGTTCGGCTTCCTGTCCCGTGACGACGGCGGTAGTGACGTCTACGTCCACGCCTCGTCGCTGCCCGAGGGCACGCAGCTCAAGCCCGGCGCCCGCGTCGAGTTCGGCGTGGCGGAGGGTCGCCGCGGCGAGCAGGCGCTGTCGGTGCGGGTCCTCGACCCGTTGCCGTCGGTCGCGGCCGCGACTCGTCGCCCCGCCGAGGAGCTGCACGGCCTGGTGGACGACCTGATCAAGCTGTTCGAGGCCAAGGTGCAGCCCGACCTGCGCCGCGGCCGCTACCCCGACCGGACGACGGGTCCGCGCATCGCGCAGATGATGAGAGCGATCGCCGCCGAGCTCGAGGGCTAGGGTCCCGCCGCTTCTCGTTGCTCGTGGTCTCGGCGGCCCGGTCGGCTGCCGATCGCGGCGATCAGTGCGGCGCCGAGTACGGCGGCCGCGACGCTGAACCCGACCTCTGGCCGGGTCGGCAGCACGATGCCGATGCCGCCGCCCACCACCCAGGACAGCTGAAGCACGGTCTCGGAGCGCGCGAACGTCGACGTACGAACGTCCTCGGCGACGCCGCGCTGGATGGTGGCGTCCAGCGCCAGCTTCGACATCGCCGCGGCCGCTGAGGCGACCACGGCCAGGGCGAAGACCGAGATGACCCCGAAGTCCATGGCGGCGTAGGCCGACACCGCGACGGTGGCGGCGAGCAGCAAGGCCGACAGCCGCGCGCCGGCGACGGTCGCCGCCCGCGAGCCGAGAACCGTGCCCGCGACGTTGCCGACCCCGATGCCCAGCGCCAGCTCGCCCAGGCAGATGTTGGGGGACAGACCGCCGATCGGGTGGACCCGTACGACGAACGCCCCGAACAGCAGCAGCAGTCCCGACAACCAGCGCAGCGCGGCGGCGGTACGCAGTGCGCTCATGATCGAGCCGGTGATCAGCGGCCGCCTGGCCGGTCGCGGCTCACCTCGGGTCCGGACCCCGCCGTCGGCCGCCCGCGGCAACCGGAACGCCGTGATCGCTGCGACGACGTAGATCGCCGCGCCGAACGCGAGCTCGGTCCGATGGCCGAGCGTCTTGAGCACGGCCGCGGCGAGGCTTCCGGCCACTCCTGGGGCGACGACTCCCGCAAGGGTGAGCCGGGAGTTCGCCTGCACGAGCGTCATGCCTTCCGGGAGGACGCGCGGGACCGCAGAGCTCCTGGCGATGCCATAGGCCTTGCTCGCGACCAGGACGCCGAGGGCCGCGGGATAGAGCGTCAACGCCTGGGTGACCGACGTCTGGTCGTTGGCGGCGAGGCTGTGCCCGATGGCGAGGGCGAGGGTCGCGCGCGCCAGCATCGTGACCGCGAGCGCTGCGCGGCGACCGTGACGAAGCCGGTCGAGCAGCGGGCCCAGCACCGGGGCGACCACCGCGAACGGCGCCATCGTGATGAGCAGGTAGAGCGCGACCCGGCTGCGCGCCTCGTGCGTCGGGACCGAGAAGAACAGCGAGCCGGCCAGCGCCACTGTGATCGTGGCGTCGCCGGCGGCCTGCAGTGCGTGGGTCTCGACCAGCGCCGCCAGGCCGGACGCGCCCGCGCCCCCGCGCCGGTTCCACCGGCGCAGCCGACGTACCCCGCGGCGGGACGAGGCGAAGGTCGCGCGTGCCAGGTGACCGATCGCGGCCCCGATGCGTTCGCCCTCGCCGGGCGATTCGTCGTCGCCGGAGGTCATGAGCGAGACTAAACATGTGACCGGAACCGATGCGCCACCGCATGGCACGGGCGTTGTGGACGTCGTCGAACCCGACGCCGTCGGCGCGGCAGCCGTCGACCTCGCGCGGGCCGCGGCGGAAGAGGAGGCGCCGGACCTGGTCGGAGAGCACCTCGGCTTCGATGCCGACGAACCGCGGGTGGTCACCCACTACTTCGCGACGCTCGATCCGGCGTACGCCGGATGGCGCTGGGCTGTCACGGTCGCTCGCGCTTCGCGCTCCAAGTCGGCGACGGTCGACGACGTCGTGCTGCTGCCTGGCGCCGAGGCGGTGCTCGCGCCGGAATGGCTGCCGTGGAGCGAGCGGCTGCGTCCCGGCGACCTCGGCGCCGGCGACCTGCTGCCGACATCGGCGGATGACCGGCGCCTGGTGCCGACGTACTTCTCCACCGACGACGCCGACGAGCTCGCGATCTCCTACGAGCTCGGCCTAGGGCGCGAGCGGACCCTGTCGTACGACGGGATGCTCGATGCGGTCGAGCGCTGGTACGCCGGAGACCCCGGCCCGCGAGCGGAGATCGCGCGCAACGCACCGGCGTCGTGCGCCACTTGCGGCTTCTACGTCCCCCTCGCCGGAGCGATGCACCAGGCGTTTGGCGCGTGCGCCAACGCCCTGGCCCCCGACGACGGCAAGGTCGTCGCGGTCGACCACGGCTGCGGGGCCCACTCCGAGGCGATCATCGTGCCGGTGTCCCCGCCGCCTCCTCCGCCGCTCATCGACGAGGCCGGCTACGACATCGTCGACCCCGCGACGATCAAGGACGTGCCGGTCATCGAAGAGCCGGCCGGCGAGGAATCGGTGGTGGAGCCCACGCCGGCGGCGGTGGCGGACGGCTCGGTGGCGGACGGCTCGGTGGCTGACGGTTCGGTGGGGGACGGTTCGGTGGCGGACGGTTCGGTGGCGGACCCGCTAGCGGTCGCGCCTGCGCAGAGCGGTACGGAGGCCGTAGAGGCCGAGCAGGACACCGCAGCCGCAGGACCAGTACCACCAGGTGGCGTCGTGCCGCTCGAGGTCGTGGCGGAAGAAGACAGCCAGGACGATCGCGGCGAGGACCCAGATCCCGATGCCGGCAAGGACGACCTCGACCTCGCGTGAGTTCGGCTCCGTCGCCTCCGTCGGCTCCTTCGCCTCCTTCGCCTCCGTCGCCTCCACCCGCTCACCCTATCGACGCACCCCTGCAGATCGCGATCTTGCACTTTTCAACGTCCTCGCCACGCTCAAGCGGTTGAAAAGTGCAAGATCGCGGACTTATTTGGGGTTGATGAGGCCCCAGCCGGTGGGGAGCTTGACGATCAGCTTTCCCGGCTCGCTCTCGGTTGCCAGCCCCAGGCTGCGCGCCGCTTCGCTGATGCGCTTCTCGTTCGGGGTTCCGAGCTCGAGCGTGGCTCTCACCAGGCGGCCTTTGGCAACTTTGCTCTGGTAGCTCGTCGCGGCCTTCTTGCCATCGGCGCCGGTCACCGCGACGGCGAGGATCTTGGGCGCTGCCGCTGCTGACGGCTGGTACATCTGGGAGTAGCCGGAGGAGCGGAGGTCGATCGCGCCCTCGTCGGCGACCAGGTCGTCGAGGACCTGGTGGAGGTGCGGCCTCCAGTACGTCGGGAGCGGGCCGATCTTTGCGAGCTTGGTGGTGATGCCGATCCGGTACGCCGGAAGCAGGTCGGTCGGCCGGGTCGCCCCCCACAGGCCGGAGAACACCACGACGGAGGCGTCGGCCCGCCTGCGGGAGGCGGCACGCAGCGTCGGGTAGCCCAGCGCGTCGTGCAGCACGCCGGTGTAGCGATGACCCGCCGGCATCGTCGGTGAGGTGGCCGCCTCGGCGTTCGCGGCGCGGTCGCCGTCGAGCGCCTCGGACAGACCGAGCAGCGCGCGAGCCTTCGCCGGCTGGCGCGCGCAGACCGTGACCAGCGCGGTGAGGACCCGCTGGCGGGTCGTGGTCAGCTCCGGCCAGGACAACGTCGCCAGGTCGACCGCGGGTCCGTCGCCGCCCGGGGCCTTGCCTTCGCTCGGCGGCAGCAGGACGAGCACGCGCAGACACTAGGCCATTCGGCGATCCAACCGCGGCGTACCGTCACGCGTCGTGAGAGTCGTGAAGACGACGGTGCTCGGGGCGCTCGTCCTTGCCAACCTCGCGGCGGCCTCGGCGGTCGCCGCCACGAGTTCCGGCCAGGCCGCCGCGTCGAGGACTGAGCAGGCCGCTGGATTCTCGGCTGACGCATCGGCGATGCGCGGGCACGGCGAGCTCGCGGTCATCAGCGACCACCACCTCTACCTGGTCGGCGGTGATGCGGGCGACGTCCAGCGTGTGGCACTCGACGGCCGGGCGACGAGACCGTTGTGGTCGGCTGACGGTAGGTGGCTCGCGGTGACGGTCAGTCCGGCGCCGCCGAAGAAGAACCCGTACGCCGACCTGCCGACGTCCGTACGGCTGGTCTCGGCTGCGGGCAAGGTGATCCGTACGGTCTCCCCACCCGGAGCGCACGACGCGGTCGCGCACTGGTCGCCGACCGGCCGCCGCCTGGCCATCACGTACCGGGTGCGGCGCCGCTACACCGCCGAGGTCGTGGGAATCGGCGGAAATGCGAGGCTGCTGACGAGGGCCAGCTACCTATCGGGTGTCGCTTGGTCGCCGGACGGCTCACGTATCGCCGTGGGCGTCAGTCGCTTCCACAAGCCGGCGACGGCGACCAGCTGGCGCAGCGAGATCGACGTGTACTCCCCGCGCGGCTCGAAGCTGCGGATGCAGGCGACTCATCACGGCGGGATCATCGAGGTCGCCCGCTGGTGGCCCGACGGGTCGGGGGTCCTCGGCTGGATCGACCCGATGGGTTCAGGGTCGATCGCCGCGGACGGACTGTCGTTGTACGACTTCACGGCGAACGGACACCGGCGAAAGCTCGGCGGCATGCTGGCCTACCCGCAGTGGCTGGCCACGTCGCGCGCGACCAACCAGGTGGCGTTCATCGCGGGCGGTGACCGGGAGGTCACGCTCGGACACAAACATCTCGTGATCTGCGACGAGACGTCGTGTCGCACCATCGAGCAGAAATCGACTCAGGTCACCTTCGATCCGGCGTGGAGCACGCACGGCACACTGGCGGTGATTCGCGACCAGACGGTCAGCCCGAGCAGTGGCATTGGCATGTCTTACGTAGCCAAGACGCAAGCCAGCGGCGGTCTGGCCCTCGTGGCGCCGTATCCGAAGAAGCATGCGGTGCATCTGTCGGTGGGCGCCGACGCGAGTGACCCCGCGTTCGGTCGGGACAGCGAGGGCACGATCCTCGTCGTGAAGAAGCGCGCGCTCTGGTTGCTGTCGCTGGACATGAACCAGGCGACGCGGGTCGCCGGACCGATCGATGTGTCGGCGAACGCCTACTACGGCTTCGTGCCGTGGGACGACAGCTTCGCGTGGAGTGCCGCCGTCCCGCAGTGACTAGTGCGGGCGCGGGTTCGGGAGCGGGCTGCACAGCGCGTCCGGACCGTCCCAGGTCTTGCGGGCGGGTCGGGTTCCGTCGCGCAGGTACGCCGCGATCTTGCTGTCCACGCAGCGGTCGCCCGACAGCGAGTCGGCGTGCGTGGTGCCGCCCGGCTCGGCGATCAGGCTGGAGTGGGCGAACCGCCTACGTACCTCGAGGCTGCCGTCGTACGGCGTCGCCGCGTCGAGTGTCTCGTCGATCAGCAGGGCGCTCACCCCGTGGCCCTTGACGTTCACCGGATTGTGGGCCTTCGCCTTCCAGTAGAGGCAGGGCGCGTTGTACCAGGCGTTGTTCCAGGTGAGGAACGGGAACTTCTTGGCGTAGGCGTCGTTGTCCTTCTGCCACCGGCTCCACGACCGCGGCCAATGGGCGTCCGTGCACTGCACCGCCGAGTAGACCGCGAACTCGTTGTCGTCGCCGGGCAGGTCGACCTCGGCGTACTGCTCGAGCATCGCGCCGGTGTTGCCGCTCGCGGCCAGTGAGTGCCACGCGCGGGCGAGTGTCACCCAGCCGAAGCGGTAGTACGCCGCACCCGCCATCGCGTCGGCGAACTCGTCCGGGCCGAGCTTGCCCTTCGGGTGCTTCGCGAGCGAGGCAAGCTGCGCGTAGTACCGCTTGCGCACGGCCTGCTGGGTGGCGCCGAGGTGGAAGGTGCTGTCGTACTTCGCGACCCACGCGAAGTAGATCTTCACGTTGCGGTCGAACGCGACGTCCTGGCTGAGGTTCACCTGATACCAGACGTTGCGCGGATCGACGACGCTGTCCAGCACCATGTACTTCACGTGCGCGGGATACATCGTCGCGTAGATCTCACCGAGATACGTCCCGTAGGAGAAGCCGTAGAAGCTGATCCGGCTGACGCCGAGTGCGCGACGGATTCGTTCCATGTCCTTGGCCGAGTCCACCGAGGTCAGGTGCTTGATCAGCCCCGGGAACTTCTTCGCGCAGGAGGCGGCGTACTTCTTCGACCGCGACAGCCAGTAGTGCAGCAGGCTCTTGCTGCTCGGCGTGTAGCTGCGACGCGGGCCGTCGAAGTAGTTGTCCTGGCAGTGCAGCGCCGGATGGCTGGCGCCGACCCCGCGTGGGTCCCACCCGACCCAGTCGTAGTCGGCACCCACGCCGCCGGGGACGTACGGCTCGAGTGAGGGCGGCAGATCCAGGCCCGGGCTGCCCGGTCCGCCCGGGTTGACCAGGATCACGCCCTTGTAGTCCGAGGACGTGTGGCGGAGCCGCGACAGCTCGAGGGTGATGTGGGAACCGCTCGGGTGGGAGTAGTCGAGCGGCACCGAGATGTGGGCGCACTCGACTCCGCTGCCGCGCAGGTCAGGGTAGAGGTACGTCGGGCACAGCCCCCAGCGCAGGCCGTGAGCGGCTGCGGCCGGCTGCGGGGCGGCAACGACCAGCGCCGCGAGCAGCGCAACCAGCGCCCCCGCGATCCCGCCCCGCCGGACTCGGCGGCCCCCCTTGGTGATCAGAGTCGCTCGACTACCCAGTCGATGCACGCAGTGAGCGCCTCGACGTCGGCGGGCTCGATCGCCGGGAACAGCCCGACGCGAAGGCCGTTGTAGCCGGCTGCGCGGTAGGCCCCCACATCGACGATGCCGTTGGCTCTCAGCGCCTTCACCAGCTTGGCTGCCTCGATCGAGTCGTCCAGCCGGATCGTGCCGACGACCGTCGAGCGCTTCGTCGGGTCGGCGACGAAGGCGTCGGCGTACGGCGCCTTGTCCGCCCAGGTGTAGAGGATCCGGGCGGAGTCGGCGGTGCGCTCCGTTGCCCAGGCCAGCCCGCCCTGCGCGTTCATCCAGTCGATCTGCTCCGCCATGAGGAACAGCGTCGCGAGCGCCGGGGTGTTGTAGGTCTGCTCGAGCCGGGACTGCTCGATGTGGATCCCCAGGTCGAGCGTCGCGGGCACCCAGCGCTGCGGGATCAGCCGGGCGCTGCGCTCGATCGCGGCCGGCGAGAGGATCGCGAAGAACAGCCCGCCGTCGGAGGCGAACCCCTTCTGCGGCGCGAAGTAGTAGGCGTCGGTCTGGGTCAGGTCCACCGGCAGACCGCCCGCCGCGCTGGTCGCGTCGACGAGCATCAGCGCGCCGTCGTCGGCACCCGCCGGTCGCTCGATCCTGGTCATCACGCCGGTCGAGGTCTCGTTGTGCGGCAGGCAGTAGGCATCGATGCCCGGCTCGGGCGCGAAGGCGTCAGGGGCCTGGCCGTAGTCGGCCTTGAGCACCGAGGGCTCCTCGAGATGAGGTGCCGCGGCGGTCGCCTTGGCGAACTTCGAGGAGAACTCGCCGAACGCCATGTGCTGCGAGCGGCGTTCGATGAGGCACAGCGTCGCGATGTCCCAGAAGATCGTCGCGCCGCCGTTGCCGAGGATCACCTCGTACCCGTCCGGCAGGCCGTAGAGCGTCGCGATGCCTTCGCGGACCCGGCGTACGACCGAGCGCACGCCCTCCTGCCGATGCGAGGTGCCGAGGTAGCCGATGCCGGTCGCCGCGAGCGCCGCGAGCTGTTCCGGGCGCACCTTGGTGGGACCCGACCCGAAGCGCCCGTCAGACGGTCGGAGGTCGGCCGGGATCTCGAGCGCTGCGTCAGTCACTTCATAAGGGTACGAGAAAGCAAAGTGGCTCTACCCACCGGTTTAGGCGAACAACGGCGCCAATCCGGTGGGCAAAGCCACTTTGCTTCCCTAGATCTGATCGAAGCCGGCCACCTCGGACACCGGGCGGTTGGCCGGACCGATGTACTTCGAGGACGGCCGGATCAGTCGGCCGGTGCGCTTCTGCTCGAGGATGTGGGCGCTCCAGCCCGCGACGCGGGCGCACGTGAACATCGAGGTGAACATGTGCGCGGGCACCTGGGCGAAGTCGAGCACCACCGCGGACCAGAACTCGACGTTGGTGGCGAGCACCCGGTCCGGGTAGCGCTCCGCGAGCTCGGCGAGCGCGGCGTTCTCCAGCGCCTCGGCGACCTCGACACGAGGCGCGCCGAGCTCCTTCGCCGTACGCCGCAACACCCGGGCACGCGGGTCCTCGGCGCGGTAGACCCGGTGGCCGAAGCCCATCAGCCGCTGCTTGGAGTCCATCAGCCGCTTGACGTAGCGACGGGCGTCGCCTTCCTCGGCGACCTCGTCGAGCATCTTGAGTACGCGTGACGGCGCGCCGCCGTGCAGCGGTCCGGACAGTGCCCCGACCGCTCCTGACAGGCATGCCGCGGCGTCGGCACCGGTGGACGCGATGACGCGAGCCGTGAACGTCGAGGCGTTCATGCCGTGCTCGGCCGCGGAGACGAAGTAGGCGTCGACCGCCTTCGTGTGCGCTGGGTCGGGCTCGCCGCGCCAGCGGATCATGAAGCGCTCGACCACGGTCTCCGCCTCGTCGATCCGCTTCTGCGGCACCATCGGCTGCCCGAGACCGCGAGCGGACTGCGCCACGAACGACATCGCCGTCACCGAGCAGCGCGCCAGGTCGTCGCGGGCCTGGTCGTCGTCGATGTCGAGCAGCTGCTGCAGCCCCCACGCCGGGGCGAGAGTGGCCAGCGCGCTCTGCACGTCGACCCGGATGTCACCGGAGTGCACCGGCACCGGGAACGGCTCGGCCGGAGGCAGCCCGGGGGCGAACTTGCCGTCGACCAGCAGGCCCCAGACGTTGCCATAGCTCACCCGGCCGACCAGGTCCTCGATGTCGACGCCGCGGTAGCGAAGCGCGGAGCCTTCCTTATCCGGTTCGGCGATCTCGCTCTCGAAGGCGATCACGCCTTCCAGGCCGGGCTTGAACACTGTCTCGTCGGCCACTTTCGCCTCCTCTTCCTGCGTCCGCGGCGCGTTGCCGGCGTACGGGACTCCGTCACCTTGTGGGCTCGTCTCCATTGTCCTACCGGCGAGTAGCCGACCTCCAGGCGGGAGCCGGAAAGCGCTACGACGTGCTCGAGGCGATATGAGAACGTCGCTGGCGTGAGCGGCGCCGATCTCTCCCAGCTGCGTCGGGAGTACCAAGCGGCGGGGCTTCGCCGATCGGACCTGCCCGCGGACCCGATGCAGCTGTGGCGCAGCTGGCTCGCGGACGCCCAGGCGGCGGACCTGCCCGAGGCCAACGCGATGGTGGTCGCCACGGTCGACCCGGACGGAGGCCCGAGCAGCCGTACGGTCCTGTGCAAGGGGGCGGATGACCGCGGGTTCGTGTTCTTCACGAACTACGCCTCGCGCAAGGGCATCGCGATCGCGACCAACCCCGACGTCGCACTCCTGTTCCCCTGGCACCCGCTGTCCCGGCAGGTGATCGTCAACGGCACCGCCGAGCGGGTGCCGCGTGCCGAGTCCGAGGCCTACTTCGCCAGCCGACCGCGCGGCGCGCAGCTGTCCGCCGTGGCGAGTCAGCAGTCGCGGCCGGTGCCGGATCGGCCCACTCTGGAGGCCCGGGTCGCCGAGCTGGCGGAGCAGTACGCCGACCGGGACGTGCCGTGTCCGGACGGGTGGGGCGGCTTCGTCGTCCGGCCCCGCACCATCGAGTTCTGGCAGGGGCGTAGTGACCGCCTGCACGACCGGCTCCGCTACTCCCGCAGCGACGACGGGTGGTACGTCGAGCGGCTGTATCCGTGACGGAGGTGACGCCGCCCGACGATCCGGCGCCCGAGCCGCGCCGGCGTCGCCTGGTCGCGGACCTCTCGCCGCTGCGCGAGAACCCGACGTACCGGCGATGGTGGGCCGGCTACACGGTGTCGAACGTCGGCAACCAGATCACGATCGTCGCCGCGCAGCTTCAGGTCTTCCACATCACGCACTCGTCGTTCTATGTCGGCATCACCGGCCTGGTGACGGTCGTGCCGCTGATCGTCTTCGGGCTGTTCGGCGGCTCCATCGCCGACGCGGTCGACCGCCGCAAGCTGATGCTGCTCACCAGCTCGCTGCTGTGGGGCACCTCGGCGTTGCTGCTCGTCCAAGCGCTGACCCATCTCAACCGGCTCTCGGTGATCTACGTCCTGCTCGGCCTACAGGCCGGGGTGTCCTCCGTCGACTCCGCCGCACGCGGCGCGACCCTGCCGCGGCTGGTCCGGATGGAACTGCTCCCGGCTGCGAACTCGCTGGGTCAGCTCGGGTGGAACACCGCGTTGACCGCGGGGCCGCTGATCGCCGGCCTGGTGGTCGGCGTGGCCGGCTACGGCGCGGCATACGGAATCGACGTCGTCTCCTTCGCCGGGGTGTTCTACGGCGTCTACCGGCTGCCTCCGATCCTGCCGGACAGCACGACCCATCGAGCCGGCTTCAAGTCGGTGGCCGAGGGCCTGCGCTTCCTCGCCCCCCGCAAGAACCTGATGATGACCTTCCTCGTCGACATCGACGCGATGGTGTTCGGGATGCCGCGCGCGCTTTTCCCGGCGCTCGCCGCAGGCGCCTTCCACGGCGGGGCCGAGACCGCCGGGTTCCTTTACGCCGCGCCCTCCATCGGCGCGTTCCTCGGCGCGGCGTTCTCGGGGTGGGCCGGTCACGTCCGGCGGCAGGGGTTCGCGGTGATCGTGTCGATCGTGATCTGGGGGGCGAGCATCGCGCTGTTCGGGCTGGTCCACGTGTTGTGGCTCGGCGTCGTCCTGCTCGCCGTAGCTGGCGCCGCCGACATGGTCAGTGCGATCTTCCGGAGCACCATCCTGCAGGTGGCAACGCCGGACCACCTGCGCGGAAGGTTGCAGGGTGTCTTCACGGTGGTGGTCGCCGGCGGCCCGCGGATCGGTGATCTCGAGTCCGGATCGGTCGCGAGTTTGGTGAGCAACGAGTTCTCGGTCATCTCCGGGGGCATTGCCTGCATCGTGGGAGTTCTGACCCTGGCGGCGAGGTATCCGTCGTTCGCGAAGTACGACGCGACGGAGCCGATTCCATGAGTCAGCGCCCCCGCCCATCGAGGGCCTCTCGACGATGAGCGCCGCCGACTTCGTGCCCGCGAGCGCGACGATGGACAAGCTGCGCAAGGCGTCGCTTCGCTGCACCGGCTGCGAGCTCTACAAGGGGACCACTCAAACGGTATTCAGCAAGGGTCCGGTCGGTGCCCGCCTGGTCTTCGTCGGGGAGCAGCCGGGCGACATCGAGGACCGCGTTGGCGAACCGTTCGTCGGCCCGGCCGGAAAGCTGCTGGACAAGGCCGTGGAGGAGGCGGGACTCGATCCGGCCCAGATCTACACCACGAACGCCGTCAAACACTTCAAGTTCCGGTCGGCGGGCGAGGGTAAGCGCCGGATTCATCAGACGCCCGACGCGCACGACGTCGCCGCGTGTCGGCCGTGGCTGGTCGCTGAGTTCGCGCTGCTCGCTCCTGACGTCGTGGTTGCGCTGGGAGCCACCGCAGGCCGGGCGCTGTTCGGCCCGTCGTTTCGGGTGACCCGGTCGCGGGGCGTGCTGATGCCGTGGCCGGCATCGGCGGCGGACCCGGACGCGTTCGCCCACCCCGACGACGACGGCGATCGCGATTCGGCGTACGCCTTGGCGACGCTCCATCCGTCAGCGGTGCTGCGGGCGGACGACCGGGACGCGGCATACGCGGGCTTCGTCGCCGACTTGAAAGTCGCCGCGTCGGCGCTCAATGGGTAGGGCCGCGTCGGCGCTCAATGGGTAGGGCCGCGTCAACTTTCGGCAGCCACCTGCCGTTGTAACAATTGTGTTCGATGCGGGGGTAGGGAGGCTGGCCGGCGGATGTCCGGACTGACGCTGGCGCGGCGTACCGCCGGGCAGGCGGAGACGGCGCTGCGACGCATCCTGCCCGGCCGGCTGTCGGCGCGCCTGACCTCCGGCGGCCTGGTGATCGCGATGCTCGCGACTCTCAGTCTCGGTACCGGAGCGACCGCGCTGGCCGCGGTGCTGATGGACGGGCATCACCAGGTGAGCCCGGCGTCGGCCGCGCTTCCGCCGGCGCCGGCCGACCGGCTCGGTCAGCTGCTCGCGCCGGGCAGCGCTCCGGATCCGACCAAACCGCATCCGGTGAAGACGGCCACCGCTCCGCACCTCGTGTCGGCGACCCTGCTCGTGTCGGGGTCGCGTCCGCTGTCCGAGCACGTCATCGGCAAGATCCGTCGGCTCGCGCGGGTGCACAAGGTGCAACCGGTGCTTGCCGGCCACGCGAAGGTGGAGGGACACCGGGCGTTCGTCCTCGGGGTTGATCCGGCGTCGTTCCGGCCGTGGACGCCGGCCGCCACCGCCGAGAGCGACGCGTTGTGGAACAGCATCGGCCACGGCGAGCTCGCCGCCTCCTTCGACATGGGCGAGAACGCGAACCTTCCGCTCGGCGGCACGGTTCCGGTCGGCAACTCGCGTGGCCTGGCGACGTTGCGAATCGGCGCGTTCGCGTCGGTCGGGATGGCCGGGGTCGATGCGGTCGTGTCGGACAGCCGCGCCCATGAGGTAGGTCTGCAACCGCGCACCGGAGTGCTGGTCAGCGCGCCGAAAGCGGACCCGCTGCAGCTCCGCAAGGACGTGATCGACCTGCTCGGCCATCATGCCCGTGTCGCGCTGCTTCGCGAAGTGGTGATCACGCGTGACAAGGGCGAGTTCCTGACCCGCGTGCAGATCGCGACCTTCCTTCGCGCCGCGCAGAGCCGGATCGGGCTGCCCTACGTCTGGGGTGCCGCCGGACCGGCGGCGTTCGACTGCTCGGGTCTGGTGCAGTGGGCGTTCGCGCAGGCCGGCCTGCGGATGCCGCGGGTGTCGGAGGAGCAGTGGTTCACCGGCCCGCACGTGCGGTACTCCGACGCCAGGCCCGGTGACCTGCTGTTCTGGACCTACGACCGGACCGACCCGACCGACATCGACCATGTCGCGATCTACGCCGGCAACGGGATGATGATCGTGGCGCCGCACACCGGCGAGTACGTCAGCTACGAGCCGGTGCCGCTGTCCAACATGGCAGGCGTGGTGCGGGTCGACCCGGCGCTGGGCGCCGAGCTCGCCTAGCGACCGCGAAACCCGGTCGTGCTGCAGCCGTCGGCACCGGTAGGCTTGACCGGGCGCGAATCGGCTGTGAAACCAAGGGATTTCTGTTGACTTCTACGTCTCCGTTGCGTGCTTTGCTGCTCGAGAACGTGCATCCGGACGCCGCCGCGGCGCTGACTGCGGAGGGCTTCGACGTCGAGACCGCGAAGGGCGCCCTCGATCCGGCAGAGCTCGCTGCTCGGCTGCCCGGGGTCGCGTTGCTCGGGATCCGTTCGAAGACCGACGTCACCGAGGCTTCGCTCGAACACGCGGACTCGTTGCTCGCCATCGGGGCCTTCTGCATCGGGACCAACCAGATCGACCTCCCGGCGACCTCGCACCGAGGTGTTGCGGTGTTCAACGCGCCGTTCTCCAACACCCGAAGCGTGGTCGAGCTCGCCATCGCCGAGATCATCGCGCTGACCCGGCGGCTCACCCAGAAGAACACCGACATGCACGCGGGTGTCTGGGACAAGTCGGCGGCCGGCGCGCACGAGATCCGTGGTCGTCGGATCGGCATCGTCGGCTACGGCAACATCGGTGCGCAGCTCTCGGTGATCGCCGAAGCTCTCGGCATGTCCGTGTCGTACTTCGACACCGCCGACAAGCTCGCGCTCGGCAACGCGAAGCGCTGCGACAGCCTCGACGAGCTGCTGGGCAGCTGCGACATCGTCACGCTCCACGTGGACGGCCGCGCCACGAACGCCGACATGTTCGGCGAAGCGCAGTTCGCGCAGATGAAGCAGGGCAGCCTGTTCCTCAACCTCTCGCGCGGGTTCGTCGTCGACCACGCGTCGCTGCGTAGCCATCTCGAGAGCGGACACATCGCCGGTGCCGCGGTTGACGTGTTCCCCGAGGAGCCGAAGGCACAGGGTGACGAGTTCGTCTCCGTGCTGCGCGACCTGCCCAACGTCATCCTCACCCCGCACATCGGGGGCTCGACGGAAGAGGCTCAGCAGGACATCGGCCGCTATGTCGCGGGCAAGCTGCGGGACTACGTGGTGGACGGCACCTCGACGATGAGCGTCAACCTCCCGCATCTCGCCCTGCCGGCGCGACCCGAGACGCATCGGATCGTGCATCTCCACCACAACGTCCCCGGCGTGCTCGCGACGATCAACGGCTTGCTCGCCGAGAACAAGGTGAACATCGAAGGCCAGCTGCTCGGCACCCGAGGCGATCTCGGCTACGTCATCACCGACGTCGGCGCCGACTACCCATCCGGGGTCGCGGACGATCTCCGTGCGATGTCGGAGACGGTCCGCCTGCGGGTTCTCTCCTGACGCCCCCGCTGTGACAACTCTCGAAGCGCAGCTCTCCGAGATCGTCGGCGCCTCGCACGTGCTCGCCGACCGCGACCTCGTCGCGTCATACGAGTCGGACTGGACCGGCCGGTTTCGCGCGACAGCGCGGTGCGTGGTGCGCCCCGGCTCGACCGATGAGGTTGCCGCGGTGGTGGAGGCTTGTCGCAACGCCGGCGTGCAAATCTGCGTCCAGGGCGGCAACACCGGACTGGTCGGCGGATCGGTCCCCGTCGACGGGGCGGTGGTGCTCAGCACGCTGCGGCTCTCCTCGATCGGCGAGATCGATCCGCTGTCAGCGCAGGTCACGGTTGGCGCCGGCGCGACGCTGGCCGCAGTGCAGACCGCGGTGCGCAAGGCAGGCTTCGACGTCGGCGTCGACTTCGCGGCCCGAGAATCCTGCACCGTCGGCGGGATGACGTCGACCAACGCGGGCGGCGAGCGCGTCCTCCGCTACGGCACCATGCGCGCCCAGATCGCAGGCGTCGAGGCCGTCATGGCCGACGGGACGGTGGTCTCTCGGCTGGCGGGACTGCCGAAGGACAACACCGGCTACGACGTGGTCTCGTTGCTGGCGGGTGCCGAAGGCACGCTCGGCGTCCTCACCAAGCTCCGGCTGCGATTGGTGCCGCTCCTGCCTGGCCGGGCGGTTGCCCTCGTCGCCGTCGGCGGCACCCGAGATGCCATCGATCTGGTCGTCGCCGCGCGTGCGCTGCCGTCTCTCGAGGCCGCAGAGCTGTTTTACGCCGACGGACTGTCGCTGGTGCGCGAACACACCGGACTTCCGGCACCGTTCGCCGACGTGCATCCGGCGTACGTCCTGCTCGAATGTGCGGATCGCGACGATCCGGACGAGGCGCTGCTGGCGGCACTCGAATCAGCCGGCGATGCCGTGCGCGACGCGACCGTCGCCACCGATGCCCGCGGGCGGCACGCGCTGTGGGCCTACCGGGAGTCCCACACCGAGTCGATCAACGCCGTCGGCGTTCCGGTCAAGCTCGACGTCGCCGTGCCGATTGGCGCGCTGCCGGACTTGGTCGACGCGCTTCCCGGCGCGATCGAGGCCGCGGCGCCAGGCGCCCGGCCGGTCCTCTTCGGTCACGTGAACGAGGGCAACCTGCACGTCAACATCCTCAACGCGCTCGAGCACGACCACGCGGTCGAGGACGCCGTGCTGAAGCTGGTCTCGAGCCTCGGCGGATCGATCAGCGCCGAGCACGGCGTAGGTCGCGCGAAGACCGAATGGCTCGGGCTCTCGCGCTCCTCCCAGGAGATCGACGTCATGCGTTCGATCAAGAACGCTCTCGATCCCTCGGGACTGCTCAACCCCGGCGTTCTGCTCTAGGCGACGGCGCGAGGAATGACGTGAGCCGGGAATGACGTGAGCGGGTGTCAGGTTGTGAGCGTCATGACGGCTGTTGACGTGAGGCGGGCTGGGGATCGCGCTCACACCCTCATCTCGTGGTTGGACTCGAAGCACTCGTTCTCGTTCGGGCCGCACTATGACCCGGGCAACACGCATCACGGGTTGCTGCTGGTCAACAACGACGACATCGTTGCGCCGGGGACTGGCTTCGAGACCCATCCGCATCGCGACATGGAGATCGTGACGTGGGTGCTGCGCGGCTCGCTGGTGCATCAGGACTCGACCGGCAACCACGGGGTGATCTATCCGGGCCTCGCCCAGCGGATGAGCGCCGGTACCGGCATCCTGCACTCCGAGAAGAACGACGCCTGGCGTGGCGCGGACGTCGACCCGGCCGAGGCCGAGGAGCCGGTGCGCTTCGTGCAGATGTGGGTGTTGCCCGACACCGCGGGGGTGACACCTGGTTACGAGCAGCTCGAGATCGACCCGGAGCAGCTTCGCGGCAAGCTGGCGACCGTGGCATCCGGCATGGCGCGCCACCGTGACGACACGGCGATCCGGATCGGCAACCGCGACGCGGCGCTGTTCGCGGCGCGGCTGTCACCGTGGGAATCGGTCCAGCTGCCCGACGCGCCTTATGTGCACCTGTTCGTCCCGATCGGGTCGGTCGACCTCGAGGGGGCGGGGGTGCTCACGGAGGGTGATGCGGTACGGATGACCGCTGCCGGCGCCCGAACTGTCACCGCTGTGACACCTGCGGAGATCTTGGTCTGGGAGATGCACGCCAGCGCAGCCTGAGGGCCTTACGTTGATTGCAGGTTGATCACGGAGGTCTGGCGCGATGCCCAAACGGACGATCGTTGTCGGTCTGTTGCTGGTCGTGGTCGCAGTGGCCGCGATGGTGGTGTGGTGGGACGGTCTGATCCAGTTCCTCGGCGTGAAGGACGAGGCCGGCCGCTGGTACGCGTTCGAATCCGGCTCCGGCGCGATCATCCTCGGCGACCTGCCGTTGATCGGCGGGCTGATCGTGTTGATCCGGCACCACAACTGCGAGATTCCCGGCTGTCCCCGGATCCAGCTGAAGCGACCGACGGCCGCCGGTCACCTGCTGTGTCGCAAGCACCATCCGGACACCGGGCCCCGAAGCGTGGAAGAGGCCCATGCCGCCCATCACGCGGCACTCGCCGGTAGAGCATCCTCATGAACCGCCGGGTCGCGGTGACGACGATCGCCGCCGCCGTCGGCTTCGATCTGGTCGGCGCCATCTGGTTCGCAGCAGTGGAGAACATCTCCGTCGCGAGCGGCCTCTACTGGTCGGTGACCACGGCGACCACCGTGGGCTACGGCGACATCACTCCGCACACCCACACCGGACGGCTGATCGCGGTGCTCGTGATGCTCACGGTGATCCCGCTGTTCGCGGCAACCTTCTCCCTGCTCACCACGTCGCTGACGTCGATGCACGTGTCGCGCTTGCACGCCGAGGCGATGGCGCACATCCATCACCTCAAGGAACACCTCGGGGTCGACCACGAGCTCCCCGACCACCTCGTTCCGCCCCACCTCAAGGCGCACCACTAGCCTTCGCTGATGCAGCGGATCGACATCGAGCACGACTTCGCGTTGCCGGTTGAACGGGTCTACGCGTACCTGTCCGAGCACGAGAACCTCTCCGACCTGTTCGGCGCGAAGATCACGCGGGTTCGCGACGGGGACACCGAGCGCAACGGCACCGGATCGGTGCGGTCGCTGAAGATCGGTCCGTTGCCGGCGTTCGAGGAGACGGTGACGGAGGCCGTCGCCAACCAGCACATCAACTACCGGATCAGCAAGGGAAGCCCACTTCGCGACCATCGTGGGTCGATGACGTTCACGCCGCGCGGGACGGGATCGCACCTGCGCTATGTGATCGAGTTCGGCGCGGTGCTTCCCGGGCTCGAACGCATCGTCAAGCGAATCCTGCAGACGTCGATCACGAAGAACCTGCCGCGGGTCGACCGCGAGGCCTGAGGTCCGCTCAGAGCAAAGCGAGGCCGAGCCCGGCTGCCGCGGCGAGCAGGCCGACCGTCAGGCTGCCGACGATGTTCGCCGTCGCCGCGGCGAGCTGGGTCTGCTCGGCCAAGGCGAACGTCTCCCAGGTCAGCGTGCTCCACGTGGTGTAGCCGCCGAGCAGCCCGACGCCCAGGACCGTCGTGGCGTCCCCGTCGAGCCCGTGGTGGGTCGCCAGGCCGGTCACGAGCCCGAGTGCGAAAGCGCCGGTGACGTTGACGACGAAGGTTCCCCATGGGAGCCGCGACCGGTGGTTTCGCTGAATCACGATGTCGAGGACATAGCGGGCGCCGGCGCCGGCCGCCGCCGCCAGCGAGACCAGGAGCGCGAGGCCCATCAGGCGGCGCCTTCGTCGATCGCTCGGCGGGCGGGTGTCGCGGGAACCAGCCGCGCCGCGAACGCACCGAGCGCGACGGCCGGCAGTCCGACGGCGACGCTCGCGGCGAGATAGCCGAACCCGAGCCCGGCATGGCCGTGCGCGATGAGCTGGTCCACCTGCACGACCACCGAGCTGAAAGTGGTCAGTGCGCCGCAGAAGCCCGCGCCGATGAGGGGCCGGGTGTACGTCGACGGGCCGAGGACGTCGAGCACGATGATCACGACCAGCCCGAGCAGGAACGCGCCGGCGGTGTTGACCGTGAAGGTGGACCACGGGAACGTTCCGGCCGACGCCGCCCAGTGGGTGGTGGTCTCGTAGCGAACCAGGCCTCCCGCGAAACCGCCCGCCAGGACGACCGCGAGGCGCCGAGCGGCGATCACGTGGTGGGACGGGCGCTCCGCCAGGTCCTCGGCCGTCACGTCGGGATCGACCGGCCACCCCTCGGCGGGGGAGTGCGGGCGCTGCGTCATGTCGCGTCCCGCGAGCTGTCCAGCTGGCCGACCAGCTTGCTCAGCGCCGGCACGGCATCGCGCAACGCCTGCAGGTCGTCGGCACTGAGGTGGGCGGCTGCGTCGCGCATCACGCGCCGGTTCGACTGCTGCCATTCGGTGAGCAGGTCCGTACCGCTCTCGGTGAGGAGCAGTCGCCAGGCCCGGCGATCCGATGGATCCGCCTGGCGTTCGATCAGCTCCTGGGAGAGCAGGGCACCGACCAGCGTGCTCACCGTGGTCGGAGCGAGCAGCAGGATCTCGCCGACTTCTCCGGCGCGCAGGCCGGGCCGCTCGGCGAGCAGCTGCATGACCTCGATCTGGGCCATCGGCACCGACTCGAAGGGGACGTCGGAGCGCACGACCCGGCGGAGTGCCCGCCGGAGCCGGGTGACCGCGTCGGCCAGCGCGTCGAGGTCCGCCGAGGTCGACCGTCGAGGCGTCGGCATTCCCGGATCGTACTGCGACCGCTTATTCCGGAAGCAGGGTATTCCGAATACAGAATAGTCCTGCTACAGTACCTAATGTGATCGAGCAGCCGGTCCGCCTCGGGCCGCCGACCGGGGTGCCCGGGTATCGCCTGTTGAGCCTGCTGGAGCCGGCGCGTCCGCGGCGTATCGCCAACTCTCCTCGCGCGACCCTGCTTGCGGTCGCGACGGTGTGCGTCGGCGCGTTCATGGGCCAGCTCGACGCGAGCATCGTCAGCGTTGCGCTGCCGAGAATGTCGACCGACCTCCACGCGAGTGTGACCGCCGTCGAATGGGTGTCGCTCAGCTACGTCCTCACCCTGGTCGCCCTGGTGGTGCCGATCGGCACGTGGGCTGACGCGGTCGGACGCAAGTCGCTCTACATCGGCGGGTTCGCGGTGTTCACCGCAGCGAGTGCCGCCTGCGCGCTGGCGCCCGACCTTGCGGTGCTGTGCGGCTTCCGGGTGGTGCAGGCGGTCGGCGCGGCGCTGATGCAGGCCAACAGCGTGGCGATCATCGCCGCCATCACGCCGCGCGAGCAGCTCGGGCGCATGGTCGGGCTACAGGCGGCGGCGCAGGCGATCGGGCTCGCCCTGGGCCCGGCCCTCGGCGGTGCGCTGATTGCGTCCGGAAGCTGGCGGCTGCTGTTCCTGGTCAACGTGCCGGCGGGCGTCATCGGCCTGGCGACCGGCGTCATGCTCCTCCCGCGCAGCCGCGACCTCGCCCCGGCGCGTCGCATCGATCCTCGCGGCGTCGTCCTGTTCGTCGTCGTCATCGGCCTGACGTTGTTCGCCATTTCCCTGGCGTCGCAGACCGATCGGGCGCCGTTGGCGGCAGGCGTCGCGGTCGCTGCGGCCCTGACCGCCGCGGGGTTCGTACGCAGCCAGCGATCCACTGCGGCTCCGCTCGTGCCGTCGGTGGTGCTTCGCGCGACCGGCGTCCGCTCCGGTCTCGTCGCGGCGTTCTGCGGCTACGCGGTGCTGTTCGGCACCTTGGTCGTCGTCCCGCTGTTCCTGCTGCACGTGGGGGCGGCCGGGCCGGGTACGACGGGGCTGATGCTCGCCACGCTCCCGGTCGGGATCGGGCTCGCAGCACCGGTCGCGGGCCGGCTGTCCGACCGCGCGCCCGCGCTCGTCGCCAAGCTGGGCCTGCTGCTGGGCGTGAGCGCTCTTACCGCTGCGGCGATCACCCGCCCGACGGGTGGGCTTCTGGTGCTCCTGCTCGGGCTGGTCGGGTTCGGTCTCGGCTCGTTCACCCCGGCGAACAACCGGTCGCTCATGCTGGCGGCGCCGGCCGGAGCGTCCGGCTCGGTCGCCGGGCTGCTCAACATGACGAGGGGCCTCGGGACGGCCGCGGGCACCGCCCTGAGCGTTCTCGGCTTCACCGCCGCGAGCGGACCGAGCGGCGGACTGACCGTCGCGCTCGTCGGGCTGGTAGTCCTGGGCGTGGTCGGCTTGCTCACCGATTGACACGTCACTAGCGTCCGGAACCCGTGGGAGCCGACGGAACCGTTGCGCCGTACCTCGCCGATCTGGACCACGCCACGCTCGCGGTCCTCGGCAGGGAGTGGCTGCTGCACGGCCACCTGCAGGACCGCGTCGGGATGGCGCTGGTGATGGAGACCGCCGATCGCGAGCAGATGCAGCAGATCGCGATCGAGGAGTGGATGGCGGCGAGCCCGATCTACTCGCGCCGGATGCAGCAGGCGCTGCGGTTCCCCGGCACGGGTGTCACCACCATCTGCAAGAACCTCCAACTGGACATCGGGGCGCCGCACGAGTTCATGGACTTCCGGTTCCGGCTGATCGATGACGACCACGCGGAGTTCTGGCTGGCGCATTGCGGTGCCTTGATGGACGTCGAGCCGATGGGCGAGGACTTCGTCCGCGGGATGTGCCACGCGATCGAGGACCCGACGTTCGACGCCACAGCGGCCGCCACGAACCCGCGTGCCGCGATCCGCCCGCTGCACCGCCCGCCTCGCGTGCCGTCCGACCGGACGCCGCACTGCCATTGGCGGATCGACATCGGTCCAGATGCGACGATCGTCGACCCGCACCCGCTGGAAGCAGTAGTCGCGGCATCGGCCGCCGCGCGGCTGCCCGTCGTCTCCCCGGGGGATGGCGGCGACGGGCGCTCCGACTACAGCGGTCCGTTCGATCCCGAGCTGCGGCTCGAGGACCTGTCTCGCTCGGCGCTCGAGGTGGCGCTCGAGGAGTTCGCGCTGCAGAGCCACCTGCTGCTGCGATCGTTCCTGGTCAGCGTCGGCGGCCGACTAGGGCCCGAGCGTGCCGCCGCGATCCTGCCGCGGCTCGTCACGGGGTGGTGCGGGCTCACCGCGCAGCGACTGCGCGACGCGCTGCAGCTGCCGGCCGATGTCTCCGGGCTGGCCACGATGCTGTCACTGCACCCGATGTTCGCCCCGCGCGCCTACGTTGCGACCGAGGTGACCGTCGACGGCGACCTGGTACGGCTGTCGGTTGCCGACTGCCCTGCATTGCAGGAGGCCGACGATCGCACGTGGGTGACCGGGCTCGGCGGCGCCGCCGACGCCGCGATCGCGCTGGTGGCAGCGGCCTTTCATCCGCAGGCGCGATGCGTTGCGGTTCCGCCGGAGGCCGGCGAACGCCATGCCTTCGAGCTGCGGATCGATGCCGCCGCAGAGCCGCGACCCGAGCCGCCGGAGCTGGCCATCGCGAAGGTCAGCAGCGGTGCGGGGTTCCGGTTCCGGGGAGGCTTCCCTCGGGCGTCGTGATGGTCTACTGTCTGGACACATGTCCAGCCCGGCGCCCTCGGTGGTGCCACGACGGGCGTTGGCCGGTCGACCGGCCGACACCGTGGCGGTGCTCGTCGACGCGGCCGTCAGCGAGATCGCCGAGACCGGGTTCGACGGGCTGACCGTCCGCGGCGTCGCGCGTCGGGCAGGAGTCTCCGCCGCCACCGCCTATACCTACTTCGCCAGCAAGGAGCACCTGCTCACCGAGGTGTTCTGGCGGCGACTCGATGCGCTGGACCCGCCCGTACCGTCACCTCGGCAGCGCGCGGCGGAGCGGGTCGCCGTCGCGATGCGCGACGTCGCGCTGCTGGTTGCCGACGAGCCCGAGCTGGCAGCCGGCGTGACCACGTCGCTGCTTGCTCACGACACCGACGTGCAGGTGATCCGGGACCGGATCGGTGCGGCCATCGGGCACCGGCTCGCCACGGCCATCGGCCGGAAGGCCGACCCCCGCACGGTGCAGATCCTGACGTTCACGTTCATCGGCGGGCTGCTGTCGGCGGGCATGGGCTACACGACCTACGACGCGCTGGCGGACGTCATGGCCGACGCCGCCGGATCGATGCTGAGGTCCGCGTGACGGCAACCGTGGCGCCGGTCTTCGATCCGTACGACTACGCCATTCACGAGGACCCATATCCGACGTACGCCGCGCTGCGGGAGCACGCGCCGGTGTACCGAAACGAGCAGCTCGGCTTCTATGCGCTGTCGCGGCACGCGGACGTCGCCGCCGCGTTCCGCGACGACCAGCGGTTCTCCAGCGCCGACGGGGTGTCGCTGGACCCGGCCGCAACCGGTCCGCAGGCAGCCCGTGTCATGTCCTTCCTCGCGATGGACGAGCCGCGACACGGGCGGATGCGCCGCCTGGTCTCCCGCGGCTTCACTCCCCGGCGCGTGCAGGACCTGGAGCCGCGGGTCCGGGCGATCACCGACGCGCATCTGCTCCCGGCGCTGGAGCGCGGTTCGTTCGACTTCATCGAGGACGTCGCCGGCAAGGTGCCGATGGATGTCGTGTCGGAGCTGCTCGGGGTGCCGGAGGCTGACCGGGCCGAGCTGCGCCGCCTCGCCGACGTCGTCGTGCACCGCGACGACGGAGTCTTCGACGTCCCGCCCGCCGCGGCCGCTGCGTCGATCGACCTCGCGGTCTACTACCTCGGCCTGATCGCCGCGCGCCGGCGTGAGCCGCGCGACGACCTGACGTCGGCATTGCTCGAGGTCGAGATCGCCGGGGAGCGGCTCACCGACGACGAGCTGGGCGCGTTCCTGTTCCTGATGGTGGTCGCCGGAAACGAGACGACGACGAAGCTGCTCGGGCACTCGTGGTTCTGGGGCTGGCGCCATCCGGCGGAGCTGGCGAAGCCGCTCGCGGATGTTCGTGCCGTCCCGCGGTGGGTCGAGGAGACCCTTCGCTACGACAACTCGACGCAGGTGCTCGCCCGCACCACCACGCAGCAGATCGACCTCGAGCAGGGCACGATCCCGGATGGCACGCGAGTGTTGCTGCTCGTCGGCTCCGCCAACCGGGACGAGCGGGTGTTTGCCGACGCCGACCGCTACGACCTCGACCGCGACACCTCCGAGCTGCTCAGCTTCGGATCCGGCCGGCACTTCTGCCTCGGCGCCTCCCTTGCCCGCCTCGAGGCGAGAGTCGTGCTCGAGCAGCTCGTGAAGCGGGTCGCCTCGTATGACGTCGACGAGGCGAACGCGCAGCGCGTCCACTCGGTCAACGTGCGGGGCTTCGCGCACCTCCCCACGACGGTCACGATGCGATGACCGAGCTGCGTACGCCTGCGGAACGCCCCGTCGTCGTGACCGGGGCGTCGTCCGGAATCGGCGAGGCCGCCGCCCGCGCCCTCGCGGCGCTGGGCCATCCCGTCGTGCTCGGCGCGCGACGCGTCGAGGTGTGCGAGCGGATCGCGGGCGAGATCAACGCGGCGGGCCACCGGGCCCACGTCGTACCTCTGGACCTGGCCGAGGACGCGAGCGTCGTCGCGTTCGCCAAGGCAGCCGAGGCCGCAGCCGGTCCGATCGAAGTCCTCGTCTCCAACGCGGGACTGGTCCAGCCCAGCGAGGTGCTGACCGCGGAACGGGACGACTTCGAACGCCATCTCGCGGTGAACGCGCTGGGCGTCCGCACGCTGGTCCAGGCGATCGCCCCGGGGATGGTCGAACGCCGCCGCGGGGATCTGGTGTTCGTCACCTCGGAGGTGCTCCGTGCACCGCGGCCCGGCATCGCCGCCTACGTCACCTCGAAGTTCGCGGTCGAAGGAATGATCGCGACGCTCGCGATGGAACTCGAAGGGACCGGGGTCCGGGTGTCGACGGTCCGGCCGGGCGCGACGTTCACCGAGATGGGCTGGGACTGGGACCCGGCGGTCACGGGCGCTGTCTACCGCGACTGGCAACGGCGTGGTCTGCAGCTGCACGACAGCCTGATGGCGCCCTCCGACGTCGCCGCGGCGATCACGGCCGCGGTGGGGGCGCCGGCGGGTGTCGTCTTCCGCGGCATCGAGGTCGAGCCCCTCGCGCCAATCGTGGAGAAGGAGGACGGACGATGACCACGGTGACGCTGCCGCCACCGCCGTTCGTGTCCGGCGGCGAGCACGAGCACGGCCACCTCGAGGAGCTGCGCCGCGACCCGATCGGCTTGATGCGCCGGGTGCACGACGAGTGCGGCGAAGTCGGCGCATTCGACCTGGCGGGCCGCCGCGTCGTGCTGGTGTGCGGCCGGGAGGTGAACGAGTGGTACTTCCGGGCGCCGGACGAGCTGCTCGACCAAGGCGCGGCGTACCCGTTCATGACCCCGATCTTCGGTCAGGGAGTGGTCTTCGACGCCCCGCCGGAACGGCGCGCGGAGATGCTGAAGAACTCCTCGTTGCGCGGCCCGCAGATGAAGGGTCACGCCGAGGTGATCGCCGCCGAGGTGGACCGCGCGGTCGGAGACTGGACCGGGCCGTCGACGATCGACCTGCTCGACTTCTTCGCCGAGCTCACCATCTACACCTCGTCGGCGTGCCTGATCGGCAAGAAGTTCCGTGAGCAGCTCGATGGCCGGTTCGCGCGGCTCTACCACGACCTCGAGCGCGGTACCGATGCGCTTGCCTACGTCGATGCGTACGCGCCGATCGAGAGCTTCCGCCGGAGGGACGAGGCGCGCGTCGAGCTGGTGGCGTTGGTCGAGGAGATCATGGCGGCGCGGACCTCAGGCGAGGTCGCCGGCGACAACGACCTGCTCGACGTGCTGATGTCGCTGGAGGTCGACGGGCAACCTCGGTTCACCGCCGACGAGATCACCGGCATGTTCATCTCGCTGATGTTCGCCGGGCACCACACCACCTCGGGAACCGCAGCGTGGACCTTGATCGAGCTACTGCGAAATCCGACCGAGCTGGCGGCGGTCGTCGCGGAGCTCGACGAGCTCTACTCGGACGGGTCGACCGTGAGCTTCCAGGCGCTGCGCGAGATCCCTCGGCTGGAGTCCGCCATCAAGGAGGCGCTGCGATTGCACCCGCCGCTGATCCTGTTGCTGCGCGTCGCCACCGAGGACCTGACCGTCGGGGGTTACCAGGTGCGCCAGGGCGACCTGGTCGCCGCGAGCCCTGCGGTGTCGAACCGGCTGTCGCCGGACTTCCCCGACGCCGAGACGTTCGACCCGGCGCGCTACCTCGACCCGCGCCGCGAGGACGACGTCAACCCGTGGACGTGGATCCCGTTCGGCGGCGGCCGTCACCGCTGCGTCGGCGCGGCGTTCGCGATGATGCAGCTCAAGGCGATCTTCTCGGTACTCCTGCGCCACTACTCCTTCGAGATGGCGCAGCCCGCGGACACCTACCGCAACGACCATTCCAAGATGGTCGTCCAGCTCGAGCAGCCGTGCGCGGTGCACGTCAGGCCCCGGATGGCGCGATGAGAGTCAAGGTCGACCGCGATCTGTGCCAAGGTCACGCCATGTGTGAGCTCGAGGCACCCGAGGTGTTTCGGGTCGGCAAGTCCGACCAGGTGGAACTGTTGGTCGAGACCGTCCCCGCGGCCCACCGGGAAGCCGTGGCGCTTGCCGTGAAGTACTGCCCGACCCGTGCGTTGTCGATCGAGGAGGAGTAGCGGCGATGCCTGACCGGTCCGAGATGGAGGCGTTCTGGCAGCGTTGGCTGGACACCAACAAGGAGTGCGAGGCCAAGCGCGACTGGTCAGCCCTCGCGGAGTTCTTCGCCGCGGATGCGACGTACGGGTGGAACTGCGGTGCCCACGACGACTTCATGGCGGTGGGCCGCGACCAGATCCGGGAGCTCGCGCTCGGGTTCGAGATGCAGGGCCTCGAAGGGTGGACGTACCCGTACCAGGCGACGCTGATCGACGACCGCGCCGGGATGATCATCGGATTCTGGAAGCAGGTCGCCGACGTCAAGCGACCGGACGGCACGCCGTACGAGGTCGCGGGCTTCGGCGCGAGCTGGTTCGGCTACGCCGACGGCGCGTGGGCGTGGCAGCGTGACTTCTTCGACCACATGAACGCCGGTTCCCTGTTCTTCGAGATGATCAGCGCCGGCGTCCTGTCCGACGGCATGCGCAGCCGGATCGAACGCGCCGCCACCGGCGAGCTGCTGCCCGGCCACTACCGGCCGGCCGACCGCCCGGCGCCACTGTGGCCCCCCGTCGCGCGATGACCGACCAGGACTTCGGGGTCGCGGTCGTCGGTCTCGGGCAGATCGGGGCGGGACTTGCGTCGCGCCTCGTCGACTGGCCTGGCGGGCTCACCGTCTACGACGTGCGCGCCGAGGCGGCCGCGCCACTCGTCGAGAAAGGAGCCCGGGCGGCCGCCGACTTGGGCGAGGTGGCGGCGGCTCGGGTGATCTCGATCGTGGTCCTGAACGACGGGCAGGTGCGGGACGTCGTCGGCGAGCTGCTGAGGAAGGTGGCACCCGGCACGGTGATCGCCATCCACTCGACGATCGACGCCGAGACCGCCCCCGAGCTCGCCGCGCGGGGCGACCGGCTCGGGGTGCATGTGCTCGACGTCGCCCTCACCGGTGGGCACTTCGCCGTACTCGAGGGTCGGCTGGTGGCGATGGTCGGCGGTGACGAGGCTGCGCACCGGCTTGCGGAGCCGGTGTTCGCACGGTGGGCCGAGCACCAGCTGCACTTCGGTCCGTCGGGCTCCGGCATCCGGGCCAAGCTGGCCCGCAACATGCTGCAGTTCATCGGGTACGCCGCGACCGGGGAGATCTCCCGGCTCGCAGAGGCGGCGGGGGTGGACCTGCTCAAGCTCGCTGCTGCGATCCGTCACAGCGATGCGGTGATCGGCGGCCCGTCGGTCGTGATGATCTCCCCGACCACTGCGGCGTACCCCGCCGACGATCCGCTGCGGCCGATCTTCGAGAACACCCGTGAGCTCGGCGAGAAGGACCTGAGCCACGCGCTGGCGCTCGGCGACGCGCTCGGCGTCGACCTGCCGTTCGGGCGACTCGGCCTGGCATCGCTGGCAACCGCCTTGCGAGTTCCTCACCAGATGGAGGATCGAAGTGAAGGCCGGTAAGCAGCCTTCCGTTGGTCGGTGCACGGTGGGGGGGCGGACGTGACCGAGAAGCGGCACGAGCGGGGCAAGGCGAAGATGGCCGAGGTCTACGCGTGGCAGAGAGTGCCCGATGTGCCCGGCGACTTCTTCGCGGTCACCGTCGACCACCTGTTCGGCGAGATCTGGGACCGCGACGGCCTGACGCTTCGCGACCGCCGCATGCTCCTGATGGGGGTGGTGGCGGCGCTCGGTGAGTGGAAGGTGCTGCCGATCCAGCTCGACGCGATGCTCGCCAACGAGGAGCTCACCGCGGCGGAGTTGCGGGAGATCGCGCTGTTCCTCGCCCACTACGTCGGCTGGCCTCGCGGCTCGACGTTCAACGGGATCGTCGAGGAACGCCTCGCGGCACACCGAGGTCCCGGGGCGAAGAGCGCGTTCCCGGGACCGAAGGACGACGGCTAGTGGCGACGCGGGGGGCGCGACGTCGCCGGCGCACTGTGATCGCGGCTGCGCTGGTGGGTCTGGGGTGCGCGGCGTGCGGCGCGCGACTACCCGGCGAGGTCCATCAGCAGGCTGCTGCCGCAGCGCTCAGTCCGCGTCACGGCGGATCGGTGCAGCAGCCCGCAGCTGGCAACGGCACGCCTGGTGCGGTCGCCCCGACGCAGCTACCGACTGCCGGCGGAGGCCCGACCGCACCGAGCGGGCGCGGATCGGCGCCCGCCGTCGACAACGGCCCGACGATCGGACCGAGTGCGCGGTCCAATGAGGAGGCACCCACCTGTTCGGGAGGCACCGACGTCGGGCTGACGTCGACGACGCTGACCCTCGGCGAGGTCGTGACGCTCAGCGGACCGGTCTCCGGCCTCTTCCAGGGTGCGGTGCAGGGCGGGGAGGCGTTCGCGAACTTCGTCAACAGCACATCGGGCGGCATCTGCGGCCGCCAGGTGAAGGTGACCATCGCGGACGACGGCACGAACTGCACGCAGAACGAGAACGCCACCCAGAGCCTCGCCGGCCGGGCGTTCGCCCTCGTGGGCTCGTTTGCGCTGTACGACGGGTGCGGTGCGTCGATCATCAGGAGCCGGCCGGAGCTCGCCGACATCCATGTCGCGCTCGACCCGGCGGCAGACACCCCGGGGAACCACTTCGACATCTCCTCCAAGGAAGGCGGCTACGGGACCGGCCCGTTCCGCTACTTCAAGCAGAAGTACGGCGCCAAGCTCGACCACGTCGGCACGATCGTGGAGAACATCCCGTCGGCAGTGGCCAAGCAGAAGGCGCAGGTGCGCGCGGCCGAGAGCCAGGGTTGGCACTTCACCGACAGCATTCTCGAGCAGCCGACCAACAGCAACTTCATCTCTGACTTCCAGCGGCTGTGCGGGCGCGATCACATCACGGCGTTCTTCGAGCTCACCGAGCCCGCCTCGAACGCCGCGACGATGATGCAGAACGAGCGCCAGGCGGGATGCCCGAAGGACCTGCTGAACATCATCCCGATCTCCTACGACCAGGCGTTCATCAGCGACTATCAGGGGCCGAAGTCCGACCTTGACGGGATCCAGGGCTACAACCAGTACGCGTTGTTCTTCAACGCCGACGAAGCGGCTGCCAATCCGGAGGTGAAGCTGTTCCAGGAGTGGTTCCGCCGTACCTACGGCAACCAGCCGATGAACCTCTATGCGATGTTTGCGTGGGCGAGCGACCGGCTGTTCCAGCAGGCGGCCGAGGCGGTTCACGGCCCGCTGACCCGCAAGGCGCTCATGGCGTCGCTTCGGAAGATTCACAGCTTCAGCGACGGTGGGCTGATCGCGCCGACCGACCCGCAGGCCGGTGGGCCGCACTGCTACATCGTGTACCAGATCAGGAGCGGCGGCTTCGAGCGCGTGGGCGGTCCGAAGACCGGCTACCGCTGCGACGGCAGGTTCCTGCCGGCGCCAGGATCGTGACGGGCAGACTGTCGAGGTGACCAAGGGCGACCACCCGCTGAACCCCGCCATCGATCTGGTGAGCGGTGAGTTCTGGGGACGCAATCCGCACGAGGAGCTGACCTGGCTGCGGGAGAACGCGCCGGTCTACTGGGACGGCCGGGTGTGGGGGATCGCGAGCCACGCCGACCTGAAGTACGTCTCGCTGCACCCCGAGGCGTTCTGCAACGGCGGCGGGATCCGCCCCGACAACGCCGCGATCCCGATGATGATTGACCAGGACGGTGCCGAGCACAAACGGCGGCGCAACATGGTCAACCGCGGGTTCACCCCGCGGCGACTCGCGGATGCCGTGGACCGGATCAACGCCCTATGCGATCGGATCATCGACGACGTCGTCGAACGCGGCGAGTGCGACGCGGTCATGGATCTCGCGGCATGGCTGCCGATGCACGTCATCGGCGACATGCTCGGATTTCCCGAGTCCGAGCGGGCGTCCCTGTTGAAGTGGTCCGACGACATGTTGCGCGCGTTGGTCGGCACCGGCGATCCCGAGGCGATGATGCCGGCCGCACAGGCATACGCCGGCTTCCGGGAGTTCGCGACGGCGGCTATCGAGGACCGGCAGCGCAACCCGGGTGAGGACCTGGTCAGCCTGCTCGTCGCCGGCGGGACCGACGGCGACGGCTTCAACGTCGAGGACGTCATCCACGACGCCCTGCTGATCCTGATCGGCGGCGACGAGACGACCCGGCACGTGATCAGCGGTGGGCTCTACCAGCTGCTGCGAAACCCGGACGCCAAACGAGAGCTCATCGACGATCCGAGCAAGATCCCCTGCGCGGTGGAGGAGATGCTGCGCTGGGTGAGCCCGATCAAGAACATGGCGCGCACCGTCGTCGAGGACACCGTCGTCGGAGACCAGAAGCTCGAGGCGGGCGACAAGCTGCTGCTGCTGTACCCGTCGGCGAACCGCGACGCCGCCGTCTTCGCCGACCCGTTCCGGTTCGACATCGCCCGAACCCCGAACGATCACGTTGCGTTCGGCATCGGCACCCACTTCTGCCTGGGCAACAACCTGGCGCGTCTGGAGCTTCGTTGCTTCTTCGAGACGCTGCTTCGGCGGCTGCCTGACATCGAGCTGGTCGACGAGGCCGAGCCGGCGTACCGCCCGGCGAACTTCGTCTCCGGCTACGAGTCGATGCCGGTCCGCTTTGAGGCTCGGGCCAGGACCTAGTCGTTAGTTGAGGTGAGCGCGCGCCCGCGAGCGAGCGGCCGCATCCTCCCAGCGGGCTTCGATGCGCCCGAACCGCCACACGGCAAGCGCGATCACCCAGGTCGCGACGAAGACGCCGACGATCACGAACCCGGCGGTGTTGAGGTCAAAGCCGGCCATCGTGTCCCAGAAGCCGCCGGAGAGCTTCAGCTCGTTGGCGATCAGCCCGAGGAACTCGACCGTGCCGATGCCGAACGCCACCGCGACCGACAGGCCCGTGATGGTGATGTTGTAGTAGACCTTGCGGATCGGCCGGGAGAACGCCCAGCCGTACGCGAAGTTCATGAAGCAGCCGTCGAGCATGTCGAACGTGGTCATCCCTGCCGCGAACAGCAGCGGCAGCGCAAGGATCGCCCAGAACGGCAAGCCGCTGGCCACCGCCGTACCGGAGAGCACTAGCAGCGCGACTTCGGTCGCGGTGTCGAAGCCCAGACCGAACAGCAGCCCGACGACGTACATCTTCCACGGCGCGTCGACCTTGCGGGCGAGACCGCCGAAGAACCGGTTCATCAGGCCGCGCTGGTTGAGCTGACGCTCCAGTTCGGCGTCGTCGAAGCGGCCGCGGCGCAGCTCGAGGAACACCTTCACGATCGAAACCAGGATCACGACGTTGAGCGCCGCGATCAGGTAGAGGAAGCTGCCGGAGACGGAGGTGCCGACGACTCCGGTGACGGTGTGAAGCCGCGAGCTGTCGCTGCCGACCTGGCTGTCCAGAGTGCGGATCCCGAGGTTCAGCAGCATCGTCATGACGAACACCACGGACGAGTGGCCGAGGGAGAAGAAGAAGCCGACACTCATCGGCCGCTTGCCCTCGGCCATCAGCTTGCGGGTGGTGTTGTCGATCGCCGAGATGTGGTCGGCGTCGAACGCGTGGCGCATCCCGAGGGTGAGCGCGAGGACGCCGGTGCCGAGTCCGAACAGCTGGACGTGACCGCCGTGCCGGGACACCACGTAGTGGCCCGGGATCGCTGCCGCGAGCAGGGCGAAGCCCGCCACGTAGAGACCGATGATGCAGGCAACCATGCCGCCGAGCCGGGTCCACTCCTTCGCGGACAGACCGTCGCGAATCGCCTGCAACCGCGCCGACGCGGCGGCGGTGGCGATCGACATGGCAGGGCTCCGGGGGACGCGGACGAGGTCGTGCTCGTTCCTAGCCTAGTTGCGACACTGTCGCAAACAGTCCCGGCCGGTCTCAGTACGGTGCGGACATGCGGATCGTGTCCTTGTTGCCGTCCGCGACCGAGATCCTGTTCGCGGTCGGTGCGGGTGACGACGTCGCCGGGGTCACCTTCGAGTGCGACCACCCCGCCGAGGCGCGCACGCGGCGGGTCGTGTCGACGTCGGCACTCCGCCCTGGGATGACGCCGGCCGAGATCGACGCCGAGGTACGGGCGCGCATTGCCGCCGGCGAGGATCTCTACCGGCTCGACGAGGGTGCGCTACGCGATCTCGCCCCCGATCTGGTCGTCACCCAGGATCTGTGCGCCGTGTGCGCGGTCGACGTGAGCTCGGTCGACGCCGCCATGACCCATCTCGGCTGTGACGGGGGCGTGCTGACCGTCGACCCGCAGACGCTCGAGGCCGTGATCGACTCGATCGTGACGATCGGGGAGGCGACCGGCCATCCGGCGCGGGCCGCCGAGCTCGCCGCCGACTGCCGAAGCCGGCTCGCCGCGGTGGCGGCGGCTGTCGCCGGACGCCCGCGCCGTCGAGTCGTGGTGGTCGAGTGGACCGACCCGCCGTTCTGCGCGGGGCACTGGGTGCCGGACATGGTCGCTGCCGCCGGCGCCCAGTCGGTGCTGGGCCGGCCGGGTGCCGACTCGGTGCGGATCGAATGGGGAGAGGTTGCGGCTGCCGCGCCCGACGTCATCGTGGTCGCGCCGTGCGGCTTCCGGCTCGATGGCGCGGAGCGGCTGGCCGGCGAGGTCGTCGACGCCGGTGTGCTGCCGCAGGATGCGGAGGTCTGGGCGGTCGACGCCGACGCGGCGTACGTACGGCCCGGGCCACGGCTCGTCGACGGGGTTGCGGCACTGGCGGCCGCGCTGCACCCGGGCGCGGTACCGCCCCGCGAGGACCTGGTGCGCCGGGTGCGTTAAGTCGCTCAGGCCACGAGGGTCTTGGCGGCCGCGACCAGAGCCGCGAGTCCCTGCTTCGCGTCCGCGAAGAACATCGAGGTCTTCGGGTCGGTGTAGAGCTCGTTGTCGATGCCGGCATAGCCGGACGCCATCGAGCGCTTGATGACGATGATCGACTTCGCGTGGTCGACGTCCAGGATCGGCATTCCGGACACCGCGTTGCCCGGACGGCGCGCCGCCGGGTTGGTGACGTCGTTGGCACCGATGACGAGCGCGACGTCGGTGCGGTCGAACTCCGGGTTGATCTCCTCCATCTCCTTGAGCTGGTCGTACGGCACGTTCGCTTCGGCAAGTAGCACGTTCATGTGGCCGGGCATCCGGCCGGCGACCGGATGGATCGCGTAGCTCACCTCGACGCCGTGCGACTCGAGGACTTCGGCGAGCTCTCGGCACTCGTGCTGCGCCTGCGCTGCGGCCAGGCCGTAGCCCGGCACGATGATGACCTTGCTGGCATAGGCGAGCTGCAGCGCGGCGTCGTCGACCGCGATCGCCTTCACGGGCCCCCCGGCCGGGCCGGCCTGTGCTGTCGCGCCGTCACCCGTCCCGAAGCCGCCCGCGATGATGTTGACCACTGAGCGGTTCATGGCGTCGGCCATGAGCTTGGTGAGGATCGATCCGGAGGCGCCGACCAACGCGCCGGCGATGGTCAGCGTGGCGTTGGACAGGACGAACCCGGCCATCGCGACCGCGGTGCCCGTGAAGGCGTTGAGCAGCGAGATCACGACCGGCATGTCTGCGCCGCCGATCGGCAGCACCATCAGGACGCCGAGCAGCAGCGCCGCGATCACGATGCCGAGCAAGACGAGCTTGCGGTCCGCTCCCGCGATCACCCAGCCGCTTCCTGCCGCGGCCGCCACGGCGAACAGGGCCGACGCCGCTCGCGAGCCCGGGAAGCTGACGGGCTGCGACAGCCGGCCTTGCAGCTTCAGCGCCGCCAGCAGCGAGCCGCTGAACGTGACGCCGCCGATGACCACGTCGAGCACCGTCGCGGTGGCCGTCCCGCCGCTCGGGTGGGTGTGGATGTCGTACTCCGCGATGGCGATCAGCGCCGCCGCCCCACCGCCGACCGCGTTGAACAGCGAGACCAGCTGCGGCATCGAGGTCATCAGCACGGTGCGTGCCGCGTACAGGCCGTACGCCGCGCCGACCACCACCCCGGCGAGCAGGACGATCCAGCGCTTGGTGTCCATCACTGCGCCGTCGTCGCCGTGCCCGACGCTGAGCAGTACGGCCCCTACCGCGACGACCATGCCGAAGGCGCTGACCTGGTTGCCCCGCCGGGCGCTCGCGGGCGAGTTCATCAGGTGCAGACCGATGACGAAGCACACTGCGCCGAACAGCGACGCGAACCGGATGCCGGTCTCCCAGTGGCTCACGGCGAACCATCGTCCTTCGGCGTGACCGGACGTCTGCGGAACATCTGCAGCATGCGGTCCGTGACGACGTACCCGCCGACGACGTTCGCCGCAGCGAACGCCCCCGCGATGAACAGCAGGATGTAGCCGAGTACGCCGTGGGTCTCCCCGGACAGGATCACGACACCGACCAGCACCACACCGTGGATCGAGTTCGCGCCCGACATCAGCGGCGTGTGAAGGGTCGCCGGCACCTTGCTGATCACCTCGAACCCGACCAGCAGGGCGAGGACGAAGATCGTCATGTCACCGACGAAGGATCCCGTCATTGAGTGCTCCCGGTGCCGGTCAGCGCGGCGGTTGCTGGGTGGACGACAGTGCCACCGTGGGTGATCACGACGCCCGCGGTGATCTCGTCCTCGAGATCGACGGCGAGGCTTCCGTCGGCGACGAGGTGGAGGAGCAGGGCACTGATGTTGCGCGCATAGGCGGTGGAAGCGGCGGTGGCCATCCGGGACGCCAGGTCGCCGGCGCCGACGATCGTCACGCCGTTCGACGAGACCACCACCTCACCGGGCCGTGACGTCTCGACGTTCCCACCCAGGTCGGAGGCGCCCATGTCGACGATGACCGAGCCGCGCCGCATCGCGGCGATGGCTGCGGTGGTCACCATCAGCGGCGGCCGTTGGCCCGGAATCTGCGCCGTCGTGATCACGACGTCATGCTTGGCGATGTGGCCGGCAAGCTCGTGCTGCTGAGCGAGCCGTTCTTCCTCGGTGAGGGCGCGCGCGTAGCCGCCCTCGCCGGCACCCTGCGCGACCGAGCTCAGTTCGATCGGCTGGGCACCGAGTGACCGGATCTCCTCGCTGCTCGCCGGCCTGACGTCGTAGCCGCGCACGATCGCGCCGAGCCGCCGTGCGGTGCCGATCGCGGCGAGCCCGGCGACGCCCGCGCCGAGGACCAGCACCTCGGCCGGCTTCGACGTACCGGCCGCCGTGATCAGCAGCGGAAAGAACCGGTCGAAATGCTCGGCGGCGACGAGGACGGCCTTGTAGCCCGCGACGTTGGACTGCGAGGTCAGCGCGTCCATGCTCTGCGCGCGGGTGAGCGTGCGCGGCAGCCCGTCGAGACTCACCGCCGTGACGCTGCGCTTCGCCAGGTCGGCCATCTGGCCGGGGACGAGCAGCGGCTGCAGCAGGCCGATGACCGCCTGGCCGTCCCTGATCCGGTCGGGACGCGGACGGTTGACGCAGAGCAGGACGTCGGCGTCGTTGCGCAGCCGGTCGCTGTCGGTGATGGTGGCGCCGGCCGCGGCGTACTGGTCGTCGTCGTACCAGGCGTTGATCCCCGCGCCGCTCTCGACGAGTACGTCGATGCCGGCATCCACCAGCCGGCGGGCCGCGTCCGGGGTGATCGCCACGCGTCGCTCTGCCGGCGCGGCTTCCTTGACCACGCCCGCGCGTAGCGGCGGCATTGCGCGACCTCCTGTCTGGCGGACAACGCGACGGCGATGGCCGTCGGTTTCGGGCCAGCAAGGTGGACGATACGACTGAACGGGGTCAGCAGCGCCGGACGACACCCGCTGACCGAGGGGAGTGTGAGGTGCCCGGGTCCGACGCGACGCGGTTGTCCGACCGCCGCGCGCTGCTGGTCGTCTGCGGAATCCTCGCGCTGACCTTCCTCGACACGACAGTCGTCAGCGTCGCGTTGGGTCACATCCAGACGTCGCTTCATCTCGGCGTCGACGGGATGCAGTGGGTCGTCGACGCCTATGCGGTGTGCTTCGCGAGCCTGATGCTGACCGGGGGCACGCTCGGTGACCGGTTCGGTAGGCGGCGGCTCATGCTCATCGGGGTTGCCGTGTTCAGTGTGGCGTCGCTCGCCGGTGCCCTCGCGCACTCACGCGGCCTGCTGATCGCCGCGCGAGCGGTCATGGGGGTGGGGGCGGCAGCGTCCGAGCCGGGCACGTTGTCCGTGCTGCGTCACATCTACCCGGAAGATCGGGGCCGCGCCCGCGCACTCGGGGTGTGGGCCGCGGTCTCCTGCCTGGGACTCGCACTCGGTCCGCTGGTCGGCGGGTTGGTCGTCGGCGTGTGGAGCTGGCGCGGGATCTTCTGGCTGAACGTCGTGCTCGGCGTGCTGCTGTTCGTGACCGGACGCCGATACGTGCCGGAGACCGCCGACCCCGAGACCGCACGGGTGGACCTGCCGGGTCAGCTGCTGGCGATCGCGACCATCGCGACCGTCGTCACGGCGGTCATCCAGGGCGAGAACTCCGGGTACTCGGCGGCGTTCATCGTCGGGTTGTTCGTGGCGGGCGCGCTGTGCGGCGCCGGCTTTGTATACCGCGAGCTACACGCGCCGATCCCGATGCTCGACCTTCGCTACTTCCGCAGGATGCGGTTCAGCTCGGCGCTCGCGGTTGCCTTCGCGCTCTACTTCGGGACGTTCTCAATCTTCTTCTTCTCCGCGCTCTACCTGCAGGAGGTCGCGAAGTACAGCGGCTACCGGACGGCGGCGCTGTTCCTCCCGATGACCGTGCTGATGATGGCGGGCGCGCTGCTCGCCGGCCGGCTGGTCATGCGACGAGGTGGGCGCTGGACGATGCCGGTCGGCTCGGTCATCGCCGCGCTCGGGCTCGTGCTCAGCGAACCGCTGCTCAAGCCCGACCCGTCGTTCTGGGCCCTTACCGCGAGCCTTGCGCTCACCGGCGCGGGCATGGGGCTGGCGATGGTCCCGGTCACCGTCGTGGTCCTCGACGAGGTGCCGGCCGAACACTCGGGGATGGCGGCGTCGGCGACCAACACCGCGCGTCAGCTCGGCGTCGTCTTCGGGGTGGCGGTGCTAGGCGCCCTGGTCAACGCACAGCTCACCAGCGATCTCCGGGGACGGCTCGACAAGCTCCACGTCCCCCGCTTCTTCCAGGGGTTCATCATCGACGCGTACAAGCACGGCGCCTCACCCGGCGGCTCGTCCTCGCCGGTGCACACCCTCTACCAGTCGATCATCGACCGGATCCTCCCGGCGGCGTACGCCGCGTTCCACGACGGGCTGTCGACGGCGCTGACCATCTCCGCGGTGTTGATCGTCCTCGCCGCAGGATTTGCCGGCTACGCCGCGGTGCGCGGTGAAGCGAGCGCCTAGCGGCGCTAGTACGTCAGGACGACGGGTGATCCGTCCGGCACGTGCGCGACCAGCCTCGCCAGGTCGTGCAGATGCATCCGGATGCAGCCGTTGGAGATCGACGCACCCTGGCTGCCGATCTGCGCGTCGGAGCCGACCGGACCGTGAATCCCGATGATCGCGTCGTCGCCGCCGTCGAACGTCCGGTACACGGTCGAGTGTGCAGAGGTGGCCATGGTGACCGGGCCGTACGCCGGATCGCTCGACGCGGCGTGGAACGCGACGAAGAACTGCCCGGTGGGGGTGGGCGTTCTCGCCGCTCCGGTGCCCACCGGGAAGGCGTACCGCTGGACCCCGTTGTCGAAGACGTAGAGGAAATGCCGGCTGAGGTCGACGACGATCGCCCAGTGGGTGACCCGCAGGACCGCCTTGGAACGCTTGATCCAGGTGGTCGCCCCGTTGGGTCGCTGCGCGAGCCGGACGCGCAGCCGATCGCTCGCCGCGGCCAGGACCGGCAGCGCGGACCTGTGGCCGTACCAGCGTCCGGGCACTACCCGGTTGGGGGACAGGGCGTTGCGTCCCTGGTAGCCCTTCGTCGAGTGCGCCAGGTACGCGATGACCTGGGTCCTCGGAGCCAGCGAGACGTCATGGGCTGACGCGACGGGGAAGGCGGGCCGGCCAGCGCGGTTGGGGTGGCTCGGACGGCCGCGCGACCCGCCGTGACTCGAGGCCGGATGCCGCCGGACCCGGGCGGCGCGATTGATCGTGACCCGGTGCTTCGCCGACGCGTGTCCGCCCGAGAGCAACGCTGCCAACCCGGGTGATCGGTGCGACTGAGTCGGCGCCGGGGCCCCGCCACTCGCCGCGATCAGGCTGAACGCGAGGACGCCGGCGGCGATCACCGGCAGGACGGCGGCCGCCGTTCGCGGCCAGCGTCTGTCCGGGTTGGTCTGGTGCATGGCCCTTTGCCTGATTGCCCGAGTATGTCCCGAGTCGCTGAAGGCCTAACGATCGACCGGCGCACACGTAACGGCGCCTCCGCCCGGCGTACGCAAGAGAACACAAACGTTGAGGGAGTGCCGTATCCCGGGCGTGTCGGTGCCGCCGACGCATCTGGTGCAACGTTTGTGTTCTCTTCCGCACCGAAATGTGCCCCCTGCAGGATTTGAACCTGCGACCTACCGCTTAGGAGGCGGTTGCTCTATCCCCTGAGCTAAGAGGGCCTTGATTGCCTTGGCAATGCTAGGGGCGGCGTGGACCGGAATGGCGAGTTGCCAGACGTATCGGTGCGATCCTGTAACCGATGACGAGTCCCACGCCACCCGACGACGCGCTGGACGGCCG
>DASZTV010000054.1:0-42080 GCA_035548125.1 Mycobacteriales bacterium
CTCGTCGTGATCTCGCCCGGCGACCGGCTGCTCGAGATCGTCACCGGGGATGCCGCCGCGCGTAGGCTCTCCGACCGGGCGTGCGCGCTGGCTGCGCTGTCGATGACGACAGCCTTCGCGGGCGGCGACCTCGCGGGCGGCGTCATCACCGGCGTACGCATGCTCGCCGAGGCAGCAGGGCACCCGATCTCCGCCCACTAGTTCGCTCTCCGTTGCCGTCTTGCCGCGTTAGAGCGCGGCGAGGCGGCAATGGTCCGCGGGTCCGGCTCTATGTTGCCGTCTTGCCGCGTTAGAGCGCGGCGAGGCGGCAATCGCGCGCCGGGTCCGGGGCGGAAGCCGTCTGAGCGGTTCATGTCTCGGCGCGGGTCCCCGGTTTCGGGGGCTGTCGATGTCACAGTGACGCGATGAGCAGCGAGACCGCCGACTCAGATCGTCCTTCCCCGATGCCCGTACCGCCGGTGCTCCGGGACCTCGCCGGCTGGACCTGGCGAATCCTCGTCATCGTCTTCGCGTTCGTTGCGTTCATCGGCCTGCTCGACCGGCTCTACTTCATCGTGCTGCCGTTCTTCGCGGCGCTGTTCGCCACCTCACTGGGCTATCCGATCGTCAGCTGGCTCAACCGTCGCGGCCTGCCTCGCGCGCTGGCGACCTGGGTGTTCGTGATCGTCGCCGGCGTGATCATCACGGGCGTCGCGATCTTCGTGATCAACCGGGCCATCAGCCAGTACTCAGACCTCGTGGACCAGGTCAACACGGCGGTTCAGAAGTTTCAGCACTTCCTCACCAAAGACCTGCACATCAAGAACTCCTCGACGTCCAGCATCGAGAAGACGATCACGGACTACCTCGAGCAGCACAAGTCCTCGGTTGCCTCCGGCGCCTTGAGCGGAATCACCACGGTCGCCGAGACACTCGCCGGCGTCGTGCTGTGGTTCTTCATGACCTTCTTCATGCTGTACGACGGCCACAACATCTGGAACTGGTTCGTCAGCCTCTTCCCGGCCAACGGGCGGGCCCGTGCACACACCGCGGGCGAGCGGGCGTGGAACCGGCTCGGCGGCTTCGTCCGGGGAACCTTCATCATCGCGGTGTTCCACGGGCTGGTCGCCGCGGTCACGCTGGCCATCATGGGCGTGCCGCTCGTCGCGCCGCTCGCGCTGCTGATCTTCATGGGCAGCTTCCTGCCGATCGTCGGCGCGTTCCTCTTCGGGGGCCTCGCCGTCGCGATCACGTTCGTCACGCAGGGTTGGGTCCTCGGCGTCGTACTCATCGGGATCCTGATCATCGACAACCAGATCGAGGCGCACGTCTTCCAGCCGTTCCTCGTCGGCCGCTACGTGCAACTGCACCCGCTCGCCGTCGCGATCGCGATCGCGGGCGGCAGTGTGCTCGAAGGGGTGTACGGCGCGGTGCTCGCGGTGCCGGTCGTCGCGGTCGGCTACGCCGTCATCCACTCACTCGCCACGGGCGGCGAGCCACCCGGCGAGGCCGAAGGTGAGGGGATCGAGTCGCTGGGCGGTGACCCGCCCGACCCCGATCCGCCGCGAAAGCGAGCGCCGGCGAAAAAGGCACCCGCCAAACGAGCGCCGGCGAAGAAGGCGGCCGCGAGACGGGCACCTGCGAAGAAGGCACAGGCGCCGACCAGCCGCCGGGCATCCACAGCGCGCTGACGCCCGCAACGGCACTGTCAGAGGTCGCCGCGAGCCTCGCGGCGTGCGAATCCGTCGGCTGCTTGCGGTGCTCGTCCTGGTGGCGAGCGGCGTCGGCTGGCACGCGTGGCGCCACGGTCCGCGCACGGTCGCCGTCTTGCCGGACGTCGCGCCGAGGGCGGCGGCCGGCGACCGGCTGATCGTCGAACCCGATGACGGGATGGGTCCGATCTATGACCTGCTGTCCTCACCTCGCCGCACCCTTGACCTGACCATCTACGAGCTGGTCGATCCCACGGCGGAGGCGATTCTCGCCGCGGACGCCGCGCGCGGCGTGCGGGTCCGGGTGATTCTCGACTCCCGGTTGGAACGGCGCCGCAACCAGGCGGCGTACGCCTACCTCCGCGGTCGCGGGGTGCAGGTCGCGTGGTCCTCGTCGCGGTTCTTCGCCACCCACGAGAAGACGTTCGTGGTCGACCGCCGCGTCGCGGTGGTGATGTCGCTGAACCTCGCGAGCGCCTACTACGCGACGACCCGCGACGTCGCGGTCGTCGACCATGACCCCGCTGACGTCGCCGCCATCGAGTCGGTGTTCGTGGCGGACCTGCGCGGCGGCGACGACCGAACCCCGGCCGCGGACGACCTGGTGTGGAGCCCGCGCCAGTCGTGGGCGGACCTCGTCGCGTTGATCGACCGCGCGCGCCGGTCGGTCGCGGTCGAGTCGGAGGAGCTCACCAGCCCCGCGATCGTGCACGCGCTGCTCGACGCGAGACGCCGCGGGGTGCGGGTCATGGTGGCGATGACCTACACCGACGCCTGGCGGCCGGCGCTTGCCGCCGCAGCGCGCGCGGGTGCCGCGGTGAGAGTGATGTACGGCGAGCGGCCGCGCTACCTGCACGCCAAGCTCATGGCGATCGACGCCGGCACTCCGCACGGCATCGCATTCGTCGGCTCGGAGAACCTCAGCGACGCCTCGTTGCTGCACGACCGCGAGCTCGGCATCGTGCTGCTCGACGGGCGAAACGTGAACCGGGTGGCCGGCGTGATCGACGCCGACCTGGTCGACGGGTCGGCCTGGCCGCCGCGCTAGGGACGGGTCAGGACGCCGTGTCCCGGGCGCGGGAGCGCAGCGCGCGGGCGAGCGCGTCGCGCGACTCGGTGAGCAACCGCCGAAGCGCGGCTCCCGGCTGCTCGTCGCGCAGGTAGGCGTCGGTCCGGTCGACGGTGCCCTGGTCGGTCGCCCACATCGGGTAGAGGCCGGTGATCAGCAGCTGGCCCATCTCCGAGCTTCGGGTGCGGTAGAGCTCCTCGACCGAGGCGAAGTACTTGTCGACGTAGGAGGTGAGCAGGTCGCGCTGCTCCAGGCTGGCGAACCCGACGACCGTCGACTCGAGCTCGGCGTTGGGCAGCTCGTCGGTCTCGACCATCGCATGCCACGCCTCGGCCTTTGCCTCGGCGGTCGGGCGGGCCGCGCGCAGCATGACCGCGTGCTCCTTGCCCGCCGAGGTGAAGTCGCGGAGCAGCTCCTCCTCGATGGCGTCGGTGCCGACCCGTCCGGTCTGGACCAGCCGCTGCAGCAGCAGCCAGCGCAGGTCGGTGTCGACGACCAGCCCGCCGACCACCGCGCTGCCATCGAGCAGGGCGGCGACCCGGCCGAGCTGTGCGTCGTCGACGGCGTTGGCGGCTGCCGCCCGGGCGTAGGCGAGCTGCAGGTCACCGCCCGCGGCGGCACTGTCGAGCAGCTCGAACGCCTTGGCGGCCAGCCGCTGCCGCCTGCTGCGGATCTGAGCCGGGTCGCCGTACGGGTCGATCGCCTGTGATACGAGCCGGAACAGTGTCTGCACCGTCCCGACCTCGGTCTCGCTGCCGATACCGCCGAGCACCAGGTCGACATAGTCGCCGGCGCTGACCTCGGCGTCGCGCGCCATGTCCCAGGCCGCGCCCCAGCAGATGGTTCGGGCGAGCGGGTCGGTGAAGCGACCGATCGAGGAGACGAGGGTCTGCCAGGACCGGTCGTCGAGGCGGATCTTGGCGTAGGTCAGGTCGTCGTCGTTGAGCAGCACCAGGTCGGGCTGCGCGACGCCGATCAGCTCCGGCACCTCCGTCGCCGGACCGGCGACGTCGATCTCCACCTGGTGGTTGCGAACCAGTCCGTCGGCGCCGTCGGAGTACAGCCCGATCCGCAGCCGGTGCTGCCGCAGCGTCGGGTGGTCCGCCGGCGCGGTCTGCTCGACCGTGAACGACGTGAACCTGCCATCCGCGCCGACCTCGAATGCCGGTCGCAACGTGTTCACGCCGGCGGTCTGCAGCCACTCCTTCGCCCACTGCGACATGTCGCGGCCGCTGGTCGACTCCAACGCGCCGAGGAAGTCCTGCAATGTCGTGTTGCCGAACGCGTGCTTGGCGAAGTACGCGCGGGTCGCGGCGTAGAACTCGTCCTCACCCACCCAGTGGGCGAGCAGCTTGAGCACCGACGCGCCCTTGGCGTAGGTGATGCCGTCGAAGTTGGTCTCGACCGCTTCGATGTCCGGGATGTCCGCGGCGATCGGGTGCGTCGTCGCGAGCTGGTCCTGGCGGTAGGCCCAGGTCTTCTCGACGTTGCAGAACGACGTCCACGCGTCGGGCCAGCGGGTGTGGCGAGCCGTCACGTGCGTCGAGACGTATTCCGCGAAGGACTCGTTGAGCCACAGGTCCTCGAACCAGTTCATCGTCACGAGGTCGCCGAACCACATGTGCGCCATCTCGTGCAGGATCGTCACCGCGCGCCGCTCGTACGACGCATCGGTGGTGCGGGAGCGGAAGACGTAGGTCTCGTTGAAGGTGACGCAGCCGGCGTTCTCCATCGCGCCCGCGTTGAACTCCGGCACGAAGATCTGGTCGTACTTCGGCCACGCGTACGGCGCGGTGAACAGCTGGTGGTAGGCGTCGAGGCCCTGCCGGGTGATCTCGATGATGTCGTCGGCGTCGAGGTGCTCGAACAGCGACGTGCGGCAGTAGACCCCTAGGGCGATGTCGCCGTGGCCGGCAACGGAGTGCGTGTCGGTGACCCCTTGGTACGGGCCGGCCACGATCGCGGTGATGTAGGTGGACTGGACCGGCGTCTCGGCGAACTGGTGGTGACCGCCGTCACGCGTGGCCGGCATGTTGGACAGCACGACCCAATGCTTCGGCGCGTCGACGGTGAAGCGGAACGTCGCCTTGAGGTTGGGCTGGTCGAAGCACGCGAACACGCGGTGCGCGTCGAAGGTCTCGAACTGGCTGTAGAGGTAGACCTCCTTGTCGACCGGGTCGACGAAGCGGTGCAACCCCTCGCCGGTCTTGGAGTAGACGCAGTCCGCGACGATCTCGAGCTCGTTGGCGGCCGCGAGTGAGGGGAGGGTCAGCCGCTCGCCGTCGAACAGCGCGGCCGCGTCGAGCGTGGTGCCGTTGAGCGTGGCGCTGACCACGGCCTCGGCGGCGATGTCGACGTGGGTCGTCGCCCCCGGCTCGCTGCAGTCGAAGCGCACCGTGCTGCGCGAGCGGAAGATCCGCGGCTCGTCGACGGCCTTGGTGAGGTCGACGTGGATGTCGTAGCCGGACACCGTCAGCAGCCGGTGTCGTTCGGCGGCTTCGTCGCGAGTCAGGTTGTGGGCGACCATGCGCCCGAGTCTGGCATGGCTTCAAAACCGGGTTGGGTAACGTTGTTTGCGATGGCAACTATCGCTGAGTTCTGGTTTGACACGCTGTGCCCGTGGGCGTGGCTCACGTCGCGGTGGATGGTCGAGGTCGAGCAGGTCAGGGACGTGAAGGTGCGCTGGCGCCCGATGAGCCTCGCGATCCTCAACGACGGCCGGGACCTGCCGCAGGACTACATCGAGCGGATCGCCGTGGGATGGGGACCGATGCGGGTCTGCGTCGCCGCGGAGCAAGCCCACGGACCCGACGCGGTCGGACCGCTCTACACCGCACTCGGCACCCGGTTCCACCCGCAGGGACTGCCGAAGGACCGGCCGACCATCGAGTCGGCGCTGGCCGAGGCGGGCCTGCCGGTCGAGCTCGCCGACGCGATGGACGACACGTCCTACGACGACGCGGTGCGCGCCTCGCACGACGAGGGGATGGCGCTGGTCGGGCTCGACGTCGGCACGCCGATCATCCGGGTCGCCGACACTGCGTTCTTCGGTCCGGTGGTCACCCCGGCGCCGCGCGGGGAGGCGGCCGGGAAGCTGTGGGACGGCGTACTGCTGGTCGCGCAGACCCCCGGGTTCTACGAGATCAAGCGGACCCGGGACCAGCGACCCACCTTCGACTAGGGCCCTACCGCCGACAGCGCGCGGTCGACCGCCTCGCGGGCCTCGGGGACGCCGCGGACCCGCTCGGCGCGCAGGCCGACGGCGAGGGCGCCGTCGACGTTGATCTGGTTGTCGTCGAGGAACAAGATCTCCTCCGGCGGCAACGCCAGCGCGGCGACGACGTGCTCGAACACCTCGGCGTCGGGCTTGATCAGGCCGAGCTGGAACGACGTGAAGACCTGGTCGAAGTGACTGACCAGCGGCCAGCCGGAGACCGCCCGCTCCCAGTGCACCGGGTTCATGTTCGACAGCATCGCGACCGTGACGCGGCCGGCCGTGTCGGCCACCAGCTGCTCGGCACCGTCGTACGGCGCCTGCACCCAGCCCTCGAACGTGGCGAGGAACTCCGCACTGGTGACCGGCAGGTGCCAGTCGCCGACCACACCGGAGGCGAACTCGCCGGGGGAGCACCTGCCGCGTTCGAAGCGGCGTACCCACTCGCACTCGAGCCAGCGCCGCCAGACTTCCTCGTCGGTGTCGATCGACGCGAGCTCGCGCAGGCTGACCACGCCGGAGAACTCCGCGAGCACCCCGCCGAGGTCGAAGACGACGGCTCGTATGGGCACCTTCCGACGGTAGCCCGACAGTGCCATTTCGAGATCGCGGGCATACGCTCAGCCCATGACGGAGACCATCACGCGCGACATGTTCTACATCGACGGCCAGTGGGTCGAGCCTGCCGGTAGCGACTTCATCGAGGTCGAGAACCCGGCGACCGAGGAGATCATCGGCAAGGTGCCCGCCGGCACTCCCGCGGACGTCGACCGCGCGGTGGCAGCGGCGCGCGCCGCGTTCGACGGCTGGGCGGAGACGCCGGTCGAGGAGCGCGTGAAGTACCTCACGCGGCTGCAGGAGGCGCTGGCCGCGCGGATGGACGAGGTGGCGCGCACGATCTCCGCGGAGATGGGCTCGCCGCTGAAGTTCGCGCAGCTGGTCCAGGCCGGGCTGCCGCTGGCGGACATCGCGACGGCCGCGAGCGGCGCGAGCGAGATCCGCTGGACCGAGCAGATCGGCAATTCGCAGGTCGTTCTCGAGCCGGTCGGCGTGGTCGGCGCGATCACTCCGTGGAACTACCCGCTGCATCAGGTCACCGCGAAGATCGGCGGCGCGCTCGCTGCCGGCTGCACGGTGGTGCTCAAGCCGAGCGAGGTGTCGCCGCTGTCGGCGTACCTCTTGTTCGAGGCGATCCACGAGATCGGGCTGCCGGCGGGTGTGGTCAACCTCGTGACCGGTTACGGGCCCGTCGTGGGGGAGGCGATCGCGTCGCACCCCGAGGTCGACATGGTGTCGTTCACCGGCTCGACGCGTGCGGGTACCCGGGTCGCCGAGCTCGGCGCGGCCACCGTCAAGAAGATCGCGCTGGAGCTGGGCGGCAAGAGCGCGAACGTGATCCTTCCCGACGCCGACCTCGAGAAGGCGGTCAAGGTCGGTCTCGCCAACTGCTTCATCAACTCCGGCCAGACCTGCACCGCGTGGACCCGGATGCTCGTGCACGAGTCGCAGTACGACGAGGCAGTGAAGATCGCTGCAGAAGGCGCTGCCGGTTACACGACCGGTGACCCGAACGACGACGCGACGCGGCTCGGCCCGCTGGTGTCCGGCGCGCAGCGTGAGCGCGTCGTCGGCTACATCGAGAAGGGCCTCGCCGAAGGGGCGCGCCTTGTCGTGGGTGGAGCGGAACGCCCGCACGAGAAGGGCCACTTCGTCAGCGCGACCGTCTTCGCCGATGTCACGAACGACATGACGATCGCTCAGGAGGAGATCTTCGGGCCGGTGCTGTCGATCATCAAGTACTCCGACGAGGAGGAGGCGCTGCGGATCGCCAACGACTCCGACTACGGTCTCGCCGGCGCGGTGTGGGCGGGCGACCAGGACCGGGCGATCGCGTTCGCCAAGAAGATGAAGACCGGCCAGGTCGACGTCAACGGCGGTTCGTTCAACCCGGTCGCACCGTTCGGTGGCTACAAGAAGTCGGGCATCGGGCGCGAGCTCGGCCGCTACGGCATCGAGGAGTTCCTGCAGCCGAAGTCCATGCAGCTTTAGGGCTTAGGGCAAAGGTCAAAGGCGGCTGAGACCAGGGGCGCGGCTTTCCCGGTTGGCTGGTTTTCGCTGGCCGGTTGCGTTGCGTTTGGGCAAGAGCAAAAGACGCTGAGACCAGGGGCGCGGCTTTCCCGGTCGGCTGGTTTTCGCCGGCCGGTTGCGTTGGTTGTCGGATCTGCGCGTGTTCGTACGGCGTGTCGACACGCAGATCCGACAACGAACGCGATCAGGCCCGGGCCACGCAACCAGCGCGGCCAGCCCGCCCCTGGTCTTGGCGCCTTTGCTTTTGACTTTGGTCCACAGCCGCCGTAAGCGGCACCGAAACCCGCGACGCCTTCTCCGACGCTCTGAGGATGCGCGCGATGCTTCTTGCCACTGTCATCGAGCGGGGCGGGGTGATCACGCGCGCCGAGGCGCTGCGCAGGTTTCCGCGGCACGTCATCGACGACGCGGTCCGCACCCGTCAGCTGGTGGTTGCCCACCCGGGCGTCTACTGCCTGTCCGGGTTGGTCGAGGATCCCGTCGTCCGGCGCCGCGCTGCCCTCGCGTACTGCCCTCGCGGCGCCCTCTCGCACCTTGACGCGTTGGCCCTGTGGGCATTGCCCACGACCGAAGACCCGCGAATCCACCTCACGGTGCCCGGCGAGATGAGAGCGTTCCCGTCTGCCTCCTTGCGGGTGCATCGCCGGCGCGGATTCTGCCCCGAGCCGCCTTCCGTGGTCGAGCGCGACGGGATGCGAGTCGTGAGGCTCGAGCAGGCGATCGTCGAAAGCTGGCCACTTCTTTCAGAGCTGGATCGCCGCGCTCCCGCGATCGTCGCGGTCCGGGAACGTCGCACCACCGCCCAGCGTCTGCTCGAGGTGCTCGAAGGCCAGCGGGCGAGCGGAGCGCGGGAACAACGAACGCTCTACTCGATGCTCAGCGTCGGCAACCACAGTGAACTCGAGATCTGGGGCCATGAGCGCGTCTTCTCCGACCCGCGATTGCCGAAGTCCGTTGCCCAACATCGCATCGAGGTGGGCGGTCGTGTCATGTTCCTCGATCGGGCATTCCTCGCAGAGATGGTGGCGGTCGAGCTGGACGGGGCTGCGTTCCACGGTTCTCCCCGGCAACGCGAGCTCGATGTACGGCGAGATGCCATCGCGGCGCGAGTGGGCTGGCTGACGGTCCGCTACGCGCACCGGCGACTTCATGCCGATCCCGACGGAGTCGTGGTCGAGCTTCTCGACATCCTCGCGCGGCGAAGGACGCAGCTGGCGAGCTGATCGCGGTGCGCTTGGCCGAGGGCAAGGGCGCTGAGACCAGGGGCGCGGCTTTCCCGGTTGGCTGGTTCTCGCTGGCCGGTTGCGTTGCGTTTGGGCAAGAGCAAAAGACGCTGAGACCAGGGGCGCGGCTTTCCCGGTTGGTCGGTTTTCGCTGGCCGGTTGCGTTGGTTGTCGGATCTGCGTGTCGACACGCCGTACGAAGACACGCAGATCCGACAACGAAACGCAATCAGGCCCGGGCCACGCAACCAGCGCGGCCAGCCCGCCCCTGGTCTTGGCGCTTTTTGCTTGTGACCTTGGACTCGCGACGCGGCAGGGGATACTTCGCGGATGCGCGTGTACCTCGGGTCCGATCATGCCGGCTACACCCTCAAGGCGAAGCTGATCGAGCGACTCGGTGAGCTTGGACACGAGGCGGTCGACTGCGGTCCGTTTGAGCTGCGGGACTCCGACGACTACCCACCGTACTGCCTGCTGGTCGGCGAGAAGGTCGTCGCCGACGAGGGCAGCCTCGGCATCGTGATCGGCGGATCGGGCAACGGCGAGGCGATCGCGGCCAACAAGGTCAAGGGTGTGAGGTGCGCGCTCGCGTTCAGCGAGGAGACCGCGAAGCTCGGCCGCGAGCACAACAATGCCAACGTGCTCAGCCTCGGCGCCCGGATGTACGACGAAGCGAGCGCCGTTCGGTTTGCGGAGGCCTTCCTGGCCGAGCCGTTCAGCGAGGCAGAGCGTCACGTTCGGCGGATTGCGCTTCTCAGCGGCTACGAGACGACGGGCGTGCTCCCGCCGCGACGCGAAGATCTATAAGGCTGTTGGAGATCACGATGTCCTACTAGGGTCGCCCGAATGGGGCAGCCGGACCTAGGCCGGACGGTGGTGCAACGCGCCCGCCGCGGCCTGAGCCTGTTCTCGGCCCCGGAGACCCGCCGCGATCGGTGGATCGCGCAGGGCGCGGTTCTCGCGCTCACGGCGCTCGCGCTCGTGCTCAACGTCCAGTTCGGGTCGGTGGCGTTCCCGTCCTTGACCGTCGTCGTGCCGGTGATCCTCGGCGGGCTGCTGCTCGAGCCCAAGGCGCTGTACCTAGTCGTCGCGGGGGCGTACGCCGTCGTGGCCTCGGAGAACGCCGGACTCGGCAGCAGCACGATCCGGCCCGGTTCCTACATCGTCCTCGCGATCGTGTCCTCCATCGCGGTCAAGCAATCCATCGACCGCGAGCGACTCGGGTTCTCCGCCGGTCGTGGCGAGGCGATGCTGCTCGAGCTGCGTGACCGGTTGCGGCTGCAGGGCGAGCTGCCGGAACTGCCGCCCGGGTGGCACGCCGAAGCCGAGCAGGAGTCGGCAGGGGGCGTCACGTTCGGCGGAGACTTCCTGCTCGCTGCGGTCACCGACAGCGGCAAGTCGCTGGAGATGGTCCTCGTCGACGTGTCGGGCAAGGGCCTCGACGCGGGCACCCGGGCGCTGATGCTGTCCGGCGCCCTCGGCGGGCTGCTCGGCAGCGTCGCGCCGGAACGCTTCCTCGTCGCGGCGAACGACTACCTGGTGCGCCAGGAGTGGATGGAAGGTTTCGCCACCGCGCTGCACCTCACCCTCGACCTGTCCAGCGGTCACTACCGGATCACCAACGCGGGCCACCTCCCGGCGGTTCACTACTCGGGCGGCACCGGCGTGTGGCAGGTCGTCGAGCCGCCGGGCACGGTGCTCGGCCTGCTCAGCGACGCCGAGTTCGGCTCGGTGGAAGGCCAACTAGGACCGTACGACGCGCTGCTGCTCTACACCGACGGGCTTGTGGAGGTCCCCGGCCGCGACCTCGCGGTGGGCATTGACCGGCTGCTGGGCGCGGCAGAGCGGCTCATCCCGCGAGGCTTCGACGGCGGCGCCCGCCGGCTCCTCGAGGACGCCTCACCGGACGCCAGCGACGACCGCGCCCTCGTCCTCCTCTGGCGTACCTAGCTTCGCGATCTTGCACTTTTCAACGTCGAAACGCGGCTCACACGGTTGAAAAGTGCAAGATCGCGAATGTAGGGGGGGTCAGTTCTGGGGGGTGACCTGGAGGACGACGCCGGCTTCCTGCAGCTTGTCGATGGTCCCGGGGTCGATGCCCCAGTCGGTGAGGGCTGACACGGTGTCGGTGCCCGGGTGCTTCGGCGGGCCCGCGATCCGGCTCGGCGTGCGGGAGAACCGCGGTGCGGGTGCGGGGTTCGTCACCCCGCCGATGTCGACCAGCGTCCCCCGGGCGACCAGGTGTGGGTCGTTCTTGGCCTCTGAGAGCCACCTGACCGGGGCAACACATGCATCGACGCCGTCGAAGATCGCTGTCCACTCCTCGCGGGTCTTCGTCGCGAACTTCTCCGCGAGCATCTCCCGCATCTTCGGCCAGTTCGCGTGGTCGGACTGCTCGGGGAGGTCATCGAGCTCGAGGGTCTGCTTCAGCGCCTGGTAGAACTGCGGCTCGATCGCGCCGACCGACATGTACTCACCATCGGAGCAGCGGTAGGTGTCGTAGTACGGCGCGCCGCCGTCGAGCAGGCTGCTGCCGCGGGCGTCCGGCATCATCCCGGCGCTGGCCTGGCCGTGCGCCATCGAGAGCAGACTCGACACGCCGTCGACCATTGCGACGTCGATGACCTGACCCTTGCCGCTGGTCTGGCGTTCGAGCAGGGCGGCGAGCACGCCCATCACACAGAACATCGAGCCGCCACCGAAGTCGGCGACCAGGTTGAGCGGCGGCACCGGCTTGCGGTCCTTCTCACCGATGGCTGCGATGGCGCCGGTGATCGACGCGTAGTTGATGTCGTGGCCGACCCGGTCGGCGAGCGGACCTTCCTGGCCCCAGCCGGTCATCCGGGCGTAGACCAGACGCGGGTTGGCCTCGAGGCAGTCGTCGGGACCGACGCCGAGGCGCTCGGCGACGCCGGGCCGGAACGCCTCGACCAGTACGTCGGCCTCCTTGACCAGGTCGAGCACGAGCTCCCGTGCCCCCTCCGCCTTGAGGTCGATCGCGACGGATCGACGGCCCCGGGACAGCACGTCGTAGCCGCCGAGCACTCCCGAGATGGTGCCCTTGGCGCGTTCCAGCCGCAGCACCTCCGCCCCCATGTCGGAGAGGAGCATGCACGCGTACGGCGCCGGGCCGATACCGGCGAGCTCGATCACCTTGATGCCGCGAAGCGGTCCGGTCGCTTGATCAGTCACCGGGTCACGGTAGCCGCGGTGCCCATGACGATTCGCGGGTGGTGCCCCGGCCGCAGCCAGCGCAGCAGCCGGATCACCTCCCAGCGGGGCAGCGAGACGCAGCCGTTGGTGGCGCTGTGGTGCGTCACGTGCAGGAAGATCGCGCTGCCGCGGCCCGGCACGTGCGCGGTGTTGTAGGCGATGACGGCGACGTCGCGGTACGACGGGACGACGTGCAGCGGCTCGGGGGAGCGACCAGCCGGGTGGTGTCGCCGGTCGACCCAGCGGTTGTAGCGAGCACTCGCGGAGTCGTCGTCCCAGACGTCGTAACGATGAGCGTGGCGCCACGGGAAGTGCACCCCTGGGTTGCGGTCGACGCCGAACATGAAGGAGAAGCGGTACGAACCGCTCGGGGTGCGCCCATCACCCTCGCGCTTCGCGCCCGGCGCCGCGAACCCCGCGTAGCCGATGTCCGCCCGCCACGGCCCGAACACCTGGTGCCACGCGCCACCTCGCTTGGCGAACGCGCGCACCGTTGCCGTCGTTGCGCCGTACCCGCTGCTGATCACCGAGACGAGCTGGGTCGCGTCGTGTACTCCGATCAGCCGGGTCGGCAGCGCGCGATGGTCCGCGGCGGCCGGCGCGGCACACGGCCACGCAATCGCCAGCGCCGCTGCGATCGCCACCACGAGGTGCAGCCGGGTTTTCATCGCACTCCTAGTCTGGACTCATGGCGAAGCGTGCCGGTGTGGTCGCGGTCCTCGCGGTCCTACTCGCCGCGACTGCGGCCGCCGGACTCACCGCCAGCGCGGCGGCTGACCGCTCGGGCATTCACTTCGGTCCCAAGGGGGTGGGGCGGGTGACCGCCAAGGACCTCGGCAAGAGCTGGCATCACGGCTGCCCGGTGCCACCGCGCGACCTGCGCGCGTTGCGGGTCAGTTTCTGGGGATTCGACAAGGCGCTCCACACCGGCGTTCTCATCGTGAACCACACCGTCGTCCCGAAGGTTCGCAAGGCCTTTGCGCGGATCGAGCGCGCCCACTTTCCGATCCGCCGCATCCAACCGGTGTCGGTCTATGGGGGCAACGACAACAAGTCGATGGCCCACGACAACACCTCCGCCTTCAACTGCCGTTACGCGGTCGCCAACGGGCCGAAGTCCTGGTCTGAGCACGCCTACGGGGAGGCCATCGACATCAACACCCGCGAGAACCCGTACCGGCTCAACGGGAAGATCCTTCCGCCGTCAGGCGCGAAGTACACCGACCGTTCGAAGCACCGCCGAGGGATGATCTTCGCCCACGGACCGGTCGTGAAGGCGTTCGACGCCGTCGGTTGGGGCTGGGGCGGCCGCTGGAGCTCTTCGCCGGACTACCAGCACTTCTCCGTCAACGGTCGATGATCGCGTTGCCGGGCGATCAGCGGATTCGTACGGTCGTCCCGTAGTGAACCCAGTCGAACAGCCGACGCAGCGGTTTGACCGGGACGTGCACGCAGCCGAGCGAGCCCTTGGTGCGGTAGTGGCTGCTCCCGAACGGAATGGTCTGCCACGACGCATCGTGGAAGCCCCAGACGCCCAGCCGGAACGGGATCCAGTAGTTGACGTGTACGGCGTCACCGTCGGCCGGGTGCAACGTGGTGTTCCGAGTCAGTGCCTGCACCGCGAAGCTGCCACGGGGCGTGGCGTCGCCGCGCTGCCCTGTCGTCACCGGCGTGCTGATCACGGTCCGGTGGTCGGCGCACGCCCACATGTGCTGCTTGGCGATGTTGACCACGACCAGCTGCGAACGCACGTTGTGCGCGCATGGCGACGGGTGGTGCGGCACCGGCGTCGCGGCGGCCGCCGCGTCGGCGGGTTGGGTGAGCAGAGCCGTGTAGTCGCCCGGTGCGTCCGCCGCGTTGGCGGTGCCCGTCCACGGCAGCCCGCCTTCGATCAGCGTCGTGGCGAGCACGCCGAGGAAGGCCACAAACGCGGCAACCAGGACATATCGACGGGAGTGAGCTGGGGTCACACCCTCTCTACGACTGAGCCACCTGTTTGGTTGTCGGTCGCGCCAAACTCATCTGTTGTCCCTGAACGGTTCGCCCGTGCCCTGCCAGAGGCAGTGGTAAGAGGTCTTGTTGTCGCAGGACCCCGTGGCGTTCCGGACGACGAGCGGGAGGCCGTTCGATGACTCTCGAGCCGCTCACTCTCGGGCGGTTCGTCGGCGTGTGGCGGTTCGATCCGTGGGCGTTCGGCCTGATCGTTTCGATGCTCGCGGCCTACCTTCTCGGGGTCGACCGGGTACGCCGTACCGGGCAGTCCTGGCCGATCGTCCGGACTGTTGCGTTCGTCCTCCTCGGCCTCGGCGTGCTCGCGATCGCGACGATGTCGTCGATCGCCGTGTACTCCGCGGTGTTGCTGTGGCCGATGGCGCTGCGCATCACGTTGCTGTTGACGATCGTCCCGGTCGGCATCGGCCTGGGTGACCCGATCGGTCTGGTGAGCGCCGGCCTGACCCCGGCCGGCGCCGCGCGGTGGCAGTCACTCCTGCACGCCCGGCCGGTTCGCGCCCTGACCTTCCCGGTGATAGCGCCGCTGCTCGCCGTCGCCACCCAGTTCCTCGTCTTCTTCACGGGCTATCTCGGGTCGGCGCTCGATGACGGCGCGGTGATGCGGCTGCTCGAGCTGCAGCTGTTGGTCACGGGATGCCTGTTCGCGTTGCCTCTGCTCGGTGTCGAGGTGCTTCCGGTGTGGTGCACCCAGCCGGTACGGATGACGATCGCCGCCGTCGATGGCCTGCTGGATGCGATTCCTGGCATTGCGGTGATGACGACCACCGCCCTGGTCTCGCACGGTTACTACGCCCACGTGTCGCGATCGTGGGGCCCGTCGCGAAGCTGGGACCAGATCATCGCCGGCGGTCTGATGCTGACCGTGGCCGAAGTGGTGGCGATTCCGTTCATCGCGATCTTGTTCCGCGCGTGGATTCGCGAGGACGCCTGGCGGGCCGAGATCGTGGATGAGGCGCTGGACGCGGCCGAGGCCCGACAACGTGCCACCGCGCCGGCGGACACCGAGCCGGACACCACCCGCCCATGGTGGGAGGTCGACCCCGGCCCGCTGGCGGACCGGGCGGATCGCTATGGCTGGCGGCGGAAAGGGTAGGTTCCCGCGCGGGAGGTAGGCCTGACATGTCTCGTGAGCGAGTTCTTGCAGCGCTGTGCGTCGCCGTGGTCCTGGCAGGGGGCGGCACGGTCATTGCCCGTTCCGGCGGAGAAGGGCACGCGCCTGCCAGCGGGATACCGAGCTCGCAGTACTGGAGCCGCATCCTGTTCGGCAGCGGGGACTGCGAGGCCGACAAGGGGCCCGACAAGGACGCCGACCGGGACGCGGGTCGCGAGGCGGATCATGACGCGGACGCTGCCGGCGACCGGGACGCGGATCGCGAGGGCGAGTGCGAAGGCGGAGCCGATCCTGATGCCGGGCCGGGCATGCTGCCGGTCTCCAACGTCCTGTATCAGGGCAACACCGACGAGCGCTTCCTTCAGCTGACCCGGCAGGCCGCAGCGCTCGACCAGACCGGGCACGCGTGGCGCAACGCGGGCCCGTTTCACGGCGTGCGGGACATCGTCGGGGTCGGCAGCGGCGCTGAGCTGCTGGGGGAGGTTGGCGGCATCGGCACGGCGATGACGGTCGACCCGAACGACAAGTCCGGCAACACCGTCTACCTGGGCACGATCGGCGGCCTCTACAAGTCCACCAACGGTGGCAAGACGGTGCGCAACATCACCGAGGGGAAGGTCCCGCGGGAGGCGGTCGGCGCGGTCGCGGTCGACCCGCACAACCCGAAGCTGCTCTACCTCGGCACGGGTGTCTCGATCTTCACGCTCTCCGACGACGCGGCCGGCACGGGCGTCTACGTCTCTCGCAACGGCGGCAAGACCTGGCACCGTCCCGCCGCGAACGTCCACGGCTACGGCACCAACGCGATCGCCGTGAACCCGAACAACCATGACGTGCTGGTCGGCACCAACTACGGCCTGTGGCGCTCGACCGACGAGGGTCGAAGCTTCCACCGAGTGCACCTTCCGGACCACGCGAAGTACGGCCTCGGCAACTGGCTCGCCTCCATTGCGATCAACCCGCACAAGCCCCGCGAGGTGACGGTCGATGTCGGCTACGCGTTCGGCAAGAAGACCTACAACGGCAAGGTCCTCGCACCGCGCAACGGCCTCTACCGCTCGGAGAACTCCGGCCGTACCTTCAGCTACCTGGCGAGCAACAAGCAGCTGACCCAGCCGTTGGCGTCGAAGGACCCGCTCGGTCGGATCAGCCTCGCGTACAGCCCGGCGCCGGGCGGCGCGAACGTCCTGTGGGCACTGGTGCAGGACGCCGGGCGAGCCGCCGGACAGCACCTGACGATCGACACCCCGGTGCTTCCGGTAAGTGTCGACGGCAACAGCGAGCTGCTCGGGCTGTTCCGCTCCAACGACGACGGCAAGACGTGGTCGCTGCAGTCGGACGCCCAGACGTTGACGACCGCGCTCGGCACGACGAACGGGCTCGCCGAGTATCCGCTGGGTTACGCCGAGGGCGTGCAGGCCGACTACAACAACTGGGTCCTCGCCGACGGCAAGGACCCGAACCGGGTCTACCTGGGCCTCGAAGAGGCCTTCACCGCCGAGTACCACGGACCGACGTCGACCAACCTGCCGCTGACAACAACCGTCACCGCGATCGAGAAGTACGCGAACGTCTGCGGGTTCCTGACCTACCTGACCGTGGGCAACGGCTTCCCGTGCCCGAGCATCATCCCCGCGTACGGCGGCGGGACGACGCACCCGGACCAGCACAGTGCAGCGATCGCGGTGACCCCGCACGGGGAGCGGCTCTACAGCGGTAACGACGGCGGCTGGTGGGTGCAGGACACCCATCCCGTCACCGACACGACCGGTGTGCTGTATCCGGGCTTCGACAACTCCTCCTGGACCTCGCTCAACGCGCCGGCGACCGTTCTGCCATGGGACGTCACGCGGTTGCAGGACGGTTCGTACCTGCTGGCGTTGCAGGACAACGGGGTCGCGCATGTCATGCCGAACGGACGGGCGTACCAGGTATGTGGCGGCGACGGCGTCTACGTCTTCCCCGGCCCGAACGCCCACTCCTACTACTGCGGCATCGACGGGCAGACGATCCTCGGCACGACCGACGACTTCAAGCACACGATCGTCGTGACGCCGCAGAACAACCAGGTGGGCGCGACGTTCCTGTCACCGTGGTCGGTCGACCGCACCAACCCCAACCATCTGATCGCCGCTGCGGGCAATGTCGACCAGACCGTCGACGGCATGAAGAGTGACACGTTCGACCCCACCTACACCGAGCTGCTCAACTCGACCTGGCAGACGGTGTACTCCCCGCCCAAGCCGCCACACGGGGCGTGGGACTCCTCGGCCGTCTACACCCAGGGAAAGGTGTCCTACGTCGCCATGTGCTCGGTGTGTCGGCCGTCACTGTCGACCGACAGCGCGAGCCACCCCGAGACGGTGGTGTCGAGGATCGTCACCAACGTGAAGCAGAACTGCCAGGCGGGACTCGCGAGCTCCAAGTGCTGGCACATGGCGGCGTCGAAGGGCCTGCCGCATCAGCAGGTCAGCGAGATCGCGGTCGACCCGCACAACCCGCTCACCATCTACGTCGGTCTCCGGCAGATGATCGTGATGGGAGCGAGCAACAAGGCAACGGGCACACAGAAGGTGATGGTCAGTCACGACGCGGGCGCGACGTTCCACGACCTCTCGGGCAACCTGCCGCGCGCCGACGTGCATCGGCTGATCCTGCGGCGCGGCCGGCTGTACGCAGCCACCGACGTGGGCGTCTTCACCGCGAAGGCGGGAAGCAAACGCTGGCTGCGTCTGGGCGGCAACCTGCCGGAGGTGACATTCCGCAGCATGTCGCTGTCGCTCGACGGCAAGCATCTGGTGCTCGGCGCCTACGGTCGCGGCGTGTGGGACTACGCCTTCAAGCGCTGACCGGCAGGTCTGGGCGGCGGTCGCGCCGAACCGTCCGGGCATGCGCATGAGCACGGCGAGCAGGCTGCTGGCCGCGGCCCTTATGGCGGTTGTCGCTGTGTCCGCGACCGTGACGGCGGGCGCAGCCGCGTCCGCTTCGCCTGCGATTGCGCCGCCGACGGTGACGAAGCTGATCCGACCGGCCAAGGACCCGTTCTACCGCTACCACGGGAGCACGCCGCTGAACCAGGTTCCGCACGGTACCGCGCTCGCCGAGCGGTCCGTCACTCTCGGCGTCTCGACCGGCGCAACGCCGCTGCCCGCTGAGCAGATCCTCTACCGGACCACGGATGCGGTCGGGAAGCCCGCGCTCAGCGTCACCACCGTCGTGCTGCCGCTGACCGGAACGGTCACTCCGAAGGTCGCGGCCTACCTGAGCTTCTACGACGCGTTGAGTACGAAGTGCGACCCGTCGTACACACTGCGCGGCGGCAACCCGGGCGCGAGCAACGAGACGACGGCCGTCATCGAGCAGAGCCTGGTCGAGTCGTTGCGGGCGGCCGGCGACATCGTCACCATCCCCGACTTCGAGGACGAGCGGGTCGACTACGTGGCGGGTACCGAATCGGGGATGAGCACCCTCGACGGCATCGCGGCGACGCTGTCGGTGCTCGGTCTCGGGCGCAACACCCCGATCGGGATGATGGGCTACTCCGGCGGCTCGATCGCCGCCGACTGGGCGGCCGAGCTCGCGCCGCGGTATGCGCCGACGTTGCGGTTGGTCGGCGTCGCGATGGGCGGCATCCCGGTCGATCTGGTTCACAACCTGCAGTACATCGACGGCAGTCCGTCGTGGTCGGACGTCATGCCGGCCGCGATGATCGGGATCACCCGCTCGTTCCACATCAACTTTCAGAAGTACTTGTCGCGGTATGGCAAGCGGATCGTCAAGGCCGAGTCGCACCAGTGCATCGGGGAGTTCCAGGGCGCGTTCCCGAACCTCAAGGTCGTGCAGCTCGTGAGGCATCGCTATCGCGACGTGTTCGGCGTCCCGGTCTTCCGGCGCACGATGAACAAGCTGATCATGGGCTCGGTGCCGGGCCACCCGGTCGGGCCGTTCTACATGGCTGCCGGCAACTCCGACGGGATCGGTGACGGCGTGATGGTCCAACGAGACCAGCAGCAGCTTGCGTATGAGTACTGCCACGAAGGCGTCACGGTGAACTTCCAGGTGTTGAAGAACCTGCAGCACGAGGCGGCCGGCGCTGCCTTCTTCCCGCAGGCGGTCGTCTACCTGCAGCAGCGGTTCCTCGGGCTTCCGGCGGAAGACAACTGCGACTCGATCCAGAAGGGCAACTCGCTCGCACCCCTGAAGTAGCGCCACGCGATACTCGCTGGGTGCTGAAGATCGTCCCGACGCCCGTCCTTACCCTCGGCGGCTGCGCCGTCGTCGCGATTGCGCTGTCGGCCGCCGTGCCGGGCGCGAGTGCTGCGACAAGCCAAGGCCCCAAGGTGCTCGACGCCCCGGCCAGCCTCGTCGGGCTCTCCCCTGAACTGCCGCCCGGCGTCATCAAGGCGAGTACGACGCGGCACAGCACGTGGCGCCCTGAACGCGCGATCTATGGCACCGCGTCGCACAACAACGTCGCGGTACGAGGCGCCGGAGGCACCACGATCCGAGTGAACGTCATCTACCCGACGACGAACGGCAAGCCGGCCAAGGGTCCGTTCCCGGTCGTGCTGACGATGACGCCGTACGGCAAGGGAAGCGGTGGCTCGAGCGGACCGGGAACGGCGGAGAAGGCCAGCGGCGGCGCCGCAACCGGCGGTTCCAACAACTACCTCGTCCAGCGTGGCTACATCAACGTCGTCGAGGATGTGCGGGGTACTGGCGACTCCGAAGGCACCTGGGGGCTGTTCGACCCGATCCAGCAGCGTGACGCGATCAAGGTGCTCAACTGGGCCGCGAAGCTGCCGCACTCCAACGGGAAGGTCGGTACGTACGGCCCGTCGTACCTCGGGATCGACCAGGTGCTGCTCGCCGGCGCCGTCGGCAAGCACTCGCCGCTGAAGGCGATCTTTCCCATGGTGATTGCCAACGACCCTTATCGCGACACGACGTTCATGGGCGGCTTGCTCGATGCCGAGTTCGCCAGTGTGTACCTCGGCCTGACCGGCGCGCTCAACACCGCGAACCCGGTCGTGGACAGCCTCACCGACCAGGACATGATCAAGTCGCTTGCCGAGATCGAGCTCGATCATGCGGGTGGTCTTGCCAACTACCACGCAGCCTTCACCCTCGCGGGGCTCACCGGCGGCGGACCGGCGTACGACGGGACCTACTGGAGGAACCGCTCCACCCAGCCACTCATCAAGCGGATCGTCGCGAACCGCATCCCGGCGTACATGGTTGGCGGCGAGTTCGACATCTTCCAGCGCGGCGAACCGGTCAACTACGCCGCGTTTCAGAACGCCTGGGCGGGCCGCAGCGCGACGGCCCCGATGCGCCCGAACCAGAAGGTGACCGGTCGCTACCAGCTGATCGACGGCCCGTGGGAGCACCTCAACGGCTCGTCGGTCAACGTGGACTACCTCGAGCTCGAATGGTTCGACACGTGGCTCAAGGGTGAGCACACCGGCATGGCACACACCCCGACGCCGCTGCACTACTACGACCTCGGCACCGGGAAGTTCGACGAGACGACGACCTACCCGTTCAGCAATGCGCGAGCGACGCGGCTCTACTTCGGCGCCGACAACTCGCTGACGACCAAGGCTCCAGCCAGAGGCAGCACGTCGATCGACTGGCTCCCGAGCGGCAGCCCCTGCGGCCGGCCGGTCGACCAGTGGGCGATGGGGGGCATCTCGATCCCGTCCCACCTCGCCGGCCTGACGGCTCCGTGCGCGGACAACGACACACTGTCGAAGCTCGGACCCGGCCAGGTCAGCTTCACGACCGCGCCGTTCTCGCGCGCCCGCGCGATCGCCGGGCCGATTACGGCGACGGTCTACGCGAGCGCCACGACCACTGACACCCAATGGGTCGCGACCGTCGATGACGTCACCCCCAGCGGGCTGTCCTATCCGCTGACCGAGGGCGCACTGCTCGGCTCACTTCGTGCGGTCGATCGCAAGCGGAGCTGGACCTCGCACGGGCTGACGGTGCTGCCGTTCCATCCCTACACCCGCGCGTCGGCGTCGCCGGTGGTTCCAGGGAAGGTCACGAAGTACCAGATCGAGATCTTCCCCACTCTCGCGACCATCGCGAAGGGAGATCGGCTGCGCGTGACACTGTCAACCGCGGACGTGCCGCATCTCACGCCGATCCTGACGAATCTCCCGAACCTGCTCGGCGGGGTCTACTCGATCAAGCACGGCGGCACGACGCCGTCCTCGCTCACCGTCGAGTTCCGCAAGCCCTAGCCCGTCTTCCGTGCTTCCTTGGCACCCTCGAGGGTCTCGTCGATCACGTCGGCGGTCTCCTGGGCTTCGAGCGCCTTGTCGGTGAGGTCGAGCGCTTCGGATTCGGCCCGCAGGGTCTCACTCCTGGTCGCTCGCTCCCGACGATCGGCGACCTTCTGCTGAGCCGCCTCTTGCGCCCGTACCGCCGCCTCCCGCTTGGCCGCCTGTTCCCCGGCGGCGCGCTTCTGTTGGACGGCCTCCTGCTTGACGGCCCGCTTACGCTCTGTGGCCGCCTTCTCGGTCCGCGCGCGTTGGCGAGCGATCTCGTCCTTTCGCGCACGCTGCTCCTCGCGCGCCTTCTCGCGTTCGTAGCCGGCCGCGGACCGGAGTCGCCGGCTCTCCTTCAGCTCGGCAACCCGGGCCGTGCGCAGCTGGCCTGACTCCGCGAGCTTCTCGTCACCGAGCAGGAAGCCCGTTGCCGTCTCGACCTTCGCCTCGAACGACTCGAAGGCGAGGGCGGGGGTCCACGTCTCGTTGCCCTGTTGTTTCGTGATGCGCTCGGCCGCCGAGAGTGGCAGGCGGATCGCGCGCAGGTAGCCCTTCACCGCTGTTCGCGGGACCGTACGAATCTGTTCCTTCACGAGGTCGTCTCCGTCCTACTTGGCGGTGTCGGGGTCGAGGGCCTGCGCGGCCTGTTCCGCGCGTCGCGCCTTGCCGGCCAGCTGCGAGGCTTCGCGCTCGGCTCTCATGCGCTTCGCGGACGCTGCCTGTTCTTCCATCCGCAGTGCGTCATCTTTGGCTGCGGTCTGCTTGTCGACCGCGGCGGCTCGACGCGCCGCATCGATCTCGGCTGCCTGCTGCGCAGCGGCTTCGTCGTGTCTGATGCGGGCTTCTCGTGCCTCCGCCTCGAGCTCTGCGTCGAGACGTTCGCGCTCGGCCTCGACCGCCTGCTTGCGCTCGGCAACCTGTGCCTTCTGCTGTTCCCGCTCGGCGGCATTCTCGAGCTCCGCGGCCTCCGCGCTGGCAGCTGCCCGGTCCTTGTGCAGCTCGCCTTCGCGCTTGAGGTCTTCGTCGCCGGTGATTGCTCCGGCGAGATGCTTGGCGGCGCCCACGACACGGTCGGTGAGGCCACCGATCAGTCCTGAGTTGGCGTTGCTCACTAAGGCTCCTAAGCCAATCGGTGTTCAGGGGTACCGATACGGCATGCCCGCGTGAGAGGCGAGAAACCCGGTGATCATGGAAAGAACCCGCCCGGGAGCGCTTCCCCTAGAGCGCGCCGAGAGCCTGACGAGCTCGCTTCTCGAGGAGCGGATAGTCGCGCTCTACCGCCGTCGCGAGGCCTTCTCGCAGCAGCGGCTCACCGCGCCCGCGGTTGCCGTGGCGCGCCAGATGGTCGCCATGGTGAATCTTGACCCTTGCGGTGAAGTACGCCGCGCCGGCGCGTCGGTAGACGCTGAGGGCGTTCTTGAAGTGACGCTCGGTATCCGGTGATTCGAGGAAGTCGGCGAGCAGCGCGAGTCCTTCGTCGACGCAGCCCCACGACTGCACGCCCGTGTAGTCCAGGCGACCTTCGAGCGGCAGCAGTCGCTGATAGAGATTCTCGGCGGCCGCACCCAGGCGCAGGCGAGGGAACACCTCGCTGGCAAGCAGCGCGGAGTCGAGCCACAACAGGTCGTCACGGATCATGACCACGTCGTCGTTCAGGATCGGGGTGAGCACCGCGGCGGCCTCGTCGAGCAGACCGATCTCACAGAGCACGGCGGCCGCGCCGATCCGCGGCGATTGGAGTGCGGGAGTGCTCTCGCTGGTGGACGCGAGGAGGTAGGCGTAATCCCTGTCGATCCTGCCCTGCAGCATCAGCAGGTTGCCCTGAAGCGCCAGCTGGAAGATCCACACGTCGGGCTGGCCGAGCGCGGTGCCGAGCTCCAGCGTCCGCGCCGCTTCGCGTTCTGCACCTTCGAAATCACCGCGGACGATGAGCCGCGAGGCAGTGGTGTATGAGTTCACCCAGTAGAGGATGGGCCGGTCCAAGCGGCCGGCCAGCGATGCCGCCATCGCGGCGGCGCGTTCCGCCTCGTCCGTGTCGGCGGCCTCCATCACGGCGTAGGACCGCCAGACGTGGGCCCAGAACTGCAGCAGCAGATCGCCGCACCGTTCGGCCGCTTCGAGCGCTTCGTCGATGAGAGGCATTCGCTCGTCGAGCGAATGCGGCACATGAATCGACATCCAGCCCGTGGTGATGACGGCCGCGAGAGTCCGGTCGTCACCGACCAGGCGCGCGAGACGCAGCGCCTCCAGGAAGCGGGCTTGCCGGTCGTCGAAACCGTCCTCGTACAGCAGCTCGACGTTGAGCAACGCCAACAGCATCGCCCGCGTGCCGGGCTCAGCCGCTCCGCGGGCGTTGAGTGCGGCCTGGAGCACTTCCACCCGTTCACGGTCGACGCTTCCTGTGTTGTTCTGGAAGCCGCGGGTGTTCGCCAACACGGTGGCGACAAGCAGGTCGTCGGCACCCACTTCGATCGCCAGCCGGGAAGCCTCGAGCAGGGTTTCGCGGTACTCCGCGAGGCCGCTGTCACGTTGCGCCTCACCGAGTCCGGCGAGGATCTGGGCTCGCTCCTGGGGGCTTCCGCCACTGCGTTGGGAGGACAGCTCCAACGCCTGGGTGTACCACCGCACCGCCTCATCCGAAGCGAGCTGAGTGAGGGCGCGCGCGCCGGCAGCGATCGCGTAGTGCGTCGCCTTCTGAGGGTCCTGTGGTGTCGTCGCCTTCGCCCAGTGAACGGCGAGTTCGGCGACGCGAGCGTCGGCGTCGGGCCGGCTCTCGAGCGCTTCGGCGATCGCGCGGTGCATGCGTGCACGCCGAGTCGGCGACACCGCGTCGTAGAGCGAGTGCTCGACCAGCGCGTGGGCGAACATGTACCGCTCCGGCGCGATGTTGACCACCAGCCGGGTCGCGGTCGCGGCGTCAAGCACGTCCAACACGTCGGTCTCGTTGGCGTCTCCTGCCGCGACCAGCGTGTCCACGTCGAACTCACGGCCGATCACGGCGGCAACCTCGAGCACTCGTCCCGCCGCCGGTCCCATCGCTGCCACCCGCCGGCTGACCACCTCGTGCACGCTGACCGGCAGCCCGTGTGCAAGAAGGTCGGCTGACGCGACCCAGCGTCCTCCTTCGGCGTAGAGCGCTCGGGTTTCGACCAGGTGGCGCAGCAGCTCGCCGACGAAGAACGGGTTTCCGTTGGTCTCCGACAGCAGTGCGTCGCGCAGCGCAAGGCCGTCCTCGTCGAGATCGTGTCCGGAGGCAGCCTCCATCAACGACATGAGCTCGGCGTCGTCCAGGCCGGAGAGGGAGATGCGTTGCGCACCAGGTTCACGGTGCAGCGTGAGGAGCAGGTCGGAAAGTGCACTGCCCGGCCGGACGTCAGAATCTCGGTACGTGGCGAGCACGAGCGCGGGCAGCGGCTCCGCCGCGGTGATCAGATGCCGAAGGAGCCCGAGGCTCGGCGCGTCCGCCCACTGCAGGTCGTCGAGGACCAGGACCAAAGGCGCCAGCTCCGTGGCCGCCGTAAGTACGGCGCGCACCGCTTCAAAAAGGGCGTAGCGCGCGGAGTCGGCGTCAGTGTTGCCGGACGACGTCGTGTCGCCGTCGAGGGGAAGTAGTCGCGACAGGGCCTGGCGATGGGCGTCGCGTGCCCGTGCGACCTTCGGCGGCGCGTGGTCGAAAAGATGTCGAAGGACCTCCACCCAGACCTGGTACGGAAGTCCGAGCTCCTCGTCGGCGTGCCCGAGCAGCACGATGGCACCCTCGGTGTGGGCCTGCCGGGCGAACGTCGTCGCCAGCGTCGTCTTGCCCATGCCGGCCTCGCCGCCGATCATCACTGCTCGGCTGTGGCGGGAAGCGACCACCTCCTTGAAGCCGTCGGCGAGCAAGTCGGACTGGGTCCTGCGGCCGATGAAGCCGGTCGTGGGCTCGACCAGACACCGGATCGGTATCGGTACGCCGTGGGCGCCTGCCGCGTCGCTGACCGGCTCCCATCGGACCTCGGCAACCTCGACCGGGTCGGTGAAGCCTTTGAGGATTCTTGGACCGAGGCCGACGACTCGCTGCTCGGTGCGGCGTCCGGCGGTCAGCTCGACGAGGCGGGTGAGCAGGATCTGACCGCCGTCGGCGGCGGCACAGAGGCGCGCTGCCTCGACGACCGGGTCGCCGAAGTAGTCGCCGTCCTCCTCGACCGCCTCGCCCAGCGAGATACCGATGCGAACCGACTGCGCGGGCAGGTCGGTCCCACGGTTGCTCACCTCGACGCCTTGTTGCATCGCGACGGCGGCATCGATCGCTTGCGCGGCGCTGTCGAAGACGACCATCAGACCGTCTCCGAGGTTCTTCACCTCGCGCCCGCCGTGCGTGTCGAGCGGCTGTCGCAGACAGCCGAAGTGCGCCTCACGCCACCGGTCGGCGTCCGCCGCCGTGAGTGAGACAGCCGAGGCGGTGGAGTCCACCAGGTCGGTGAACAGGATCGTGATCGTGCGGAGTGCCACCGTTGACCCCTCTGCGGCCTGACGGGAGCACTCTACAAACCCAGCAAGCTTGCCCGGAGTTCGTCAGCCCTTCTGGTTGGCGGTCGGGTGGTAGGACCGGCAGGGCTCGTTGCGGAGGCTCCCGCACGGAGGGAAGCTGCTGTCGATCGAGACGCCCGGAATCACCGGCAGGTAGAGGCTCGACGGCATCGACTTCGAGAATCGCACCGCGACCTGGCTGGTGCCCTTCTCCGGCCGGGGGTGCTGGAAGGACCAGATCGGCTGGGTGCCGTTCGGGGCCGCGATGGTGATCCGGATCCGGCTGCCGGCACGGTAGGCGTGACCTTCGTAGTAGAGCGGGATGGTCACCTTGACGAACTTGCCCTTCGGCATCGGCGCGGAGTCCACCTGGCGGAAGCTCGGTACCGGCTCGAGGGTCGTGCTCGGCTGGGCGAAGATCGTGTGCTTGCGGGTTTCGAGCTTGCGCTCGCTGGCGCGCATCCACCCGCCCTGCACGAAGGTCTCCCGGTGGTTCGGGTCGACCTCGCTGACGGTCGCCATCAGGTCGACGTCCGGGGTCGATGACTTCACCCAGAGCTGGATCGAGCCGGCGCCGATGACCGTGGTGTCCTGCTTCAGCGGCGCGGTGAGATAGGACACCGCGGTGCCCTTCGGGTTCTGCTTCCAGTTCCAGTGCCACTGCGACGCGTTGCCCCACAGCCCGCCGCCGCCGGTGCTGCCGATGAAGTCGGTCAGCGGCAGCGCGTGCGGATCCGACGTGTAGCGGTCGGTCTGGGCTTTCGCCGCGCGGTGGCTGGTCAGTGAGCCGTTCGGACCGAAGTACCAGCGCTTGGCGATGGTCCCCGGGATCGGGAACTTCGAGAAGGACTTGCCGTAGGCCGGGTAGGGGTTGCCGGCGGTGAACAGGCCCAGCGGGTCCTTTCCGGCGCCGTTGTCGAAGTTCACCCGGATCGAGGGTTGGCTGTTGAAGTCCGCCAACGCCATGTCGTACGTCGGGTCGAGCTGGATCGGGTCGATCGGAAGCGTCACCAGATCGCTGCTCGGGAGGCCGAGCGCCATCTGGTAGACGACGGGAGCCGCCGCCTTGATCACCGCGGAGTTGAGCAGCGGCACCTGCTTGGCGACGTACAGCTCAAGGAAGTCGTACCAACGGTTGAACGTGTCGGGATCGAGCGAGTCGGTGTGCACGCCGTTGGTGAAGGTGAACCACTTCTTCGTGGTGCCGGTGAAGTGCTGGGCCAGATCCATGCAGTGGCCACCGGTCTGCTCGTCCTCGAACTGACAGGCCATGAACGTCGGCACGTGGATCTTGTGAACGAACGTCAACGGATCAAGGGTGTCGGCGTAGGCCGGGTGGTAGTGGGTGTTCGCCGCGATCGTCGCCGGCAGGTCCTGCGCCTCGCCGTGCAGCACCTGGTTGGCCTTGCAGGTCTTGTCACCCTGCTGAATCCGCTTCAGCGCCCAACCCTGCCCGGCGTTCTTGCCCGCCGGCATCGCGTCATGCTGACGCTCGTTCGCCCAGGCGACCGCGAAGCCGTCGTTGAGGATGCCGCCCGGCTCGAGCGTCGTCGCGGTGGCGTCGATGACGGACAGCGGCGCAATCGCGGCGAGCGAGGGCGGGTTGGTCTGCGCGGTGAACAGCTGGCTGATGCCGCCGTAGGAGATCCCTTCCATGCCGACCTTGTGGCCCTTGACCCACGGCTGGCGTGCGACGGTCTCGATCACGTCGTAGCCGTCCAGCGACTGCATCCGCTCGAAGAAGCTGAACGAGCCCCCGGAGCAGCCGGTTCCGCGCATGTTGACGTCGACCACCGCGAAGCCCATGAGGTTGGCGAGGATCGCGATGCCGCTTTCGGGGCCATCCGGGTTGGCGTAGCCATACCCGGCGTACTCGATCAACGTGGGGTACGGCGGGGCGTAGTCGGGGATCCCCGGCGGCAGCGTGATGTCGGGCAGGCCGAGCCCGGCCGGGCTCGTCGGCGGGTGCACGTAGTAGGCGAGCTTCGTCCCGTCGCGGGTAGTGAGGTACCCGTAGCCGTGGTCGGGGATGGTCTGGTTGTAGACCTTCGGGTCCCATGGCTTGGCAGCCTCGGTGTGCACGGTCACGGCCGCCGACTTCGCCGAGATCGAGGGCTGCTCGACGCGGTAGCCCGCCGCGGGCTTCACGTTGCGGAACACGACGCCGCCCTGCGGGTCCGACGGCTGGCTGGCGACGACCTTGCCGGCACTGTTCACCAGCGTCGTCCTCGCGCTCGGTGCCAGCCCGGTCGCGTAGACCTGCTTGGCCCCGCCGTGCGCGGCCGGATGAGACCCTTCCTTGGCTTGGGCGGTTGTCGCGGACCCGACCGCGACGGTGCCGGCCAGCAGGACGGCGACCGTCCCGACGACGCGAGCACTGCTGAACGTGCGAACCCGGTTACCTGACACCATGCGTGTCAGATTCGTCGCGTTGGGCCTTGGTCCTCCCCGCAGTTGCGCCGGTGCCAACTCACCGGGATTTTCCTACGCTGAGTCCTGTGACGGCCGAGGATCTGGCGAATCTCGCCCACCTTCGCCGGGCGCGCGACCTGATGGACCGCGACTACGCCCAGCCGCTCGACATCGCCGTGATCGCCCGGGCAGCGTTGATGTCGCCGGCGCATTTCTCCCGGCAGTTCCGGGCGGCGTACGGAGAGACGCCGTACGCCTACCTCATGACCCGACGGATCGAGCGCGCGAAGTCACTTCTACGTGGCGGCGAGCTGTCGGTCACCGAGGTGTGCATGGCCGTCGGCTGTACGTCGTTGGGATCGTTCAGCGCCCGTTTCACCGAGCTGGTCGGGCAGACGCCCACGTCCTACCGCTCCGGTGACCACAGCTCGCTACGCGGTGTCCCCGGCTGTGTCGCGAAGCACGTCACGCGTCCGAACCGTCGGTCGAGCAGGATCGAAGAAGCGGTACCGGTCGGCGCTCCCTAGGGTCTGTCGCATGGAGGTGACCCTGTCTGCCTGCTTCGTCCAGGTACACGACCCAGAGCTCGCTGTCGCGTTCTACCGAGACGCGTTGGGTCTCGAGGTGCGGCTCGACGTTGCGCGGGACGATTTTCGCTGGATCACGGTCGGCTCCCCGTCGCAGCCGACCGTCGGGATCGTGCTGACGAACTATCTGAACGGCAGCCCTGCCGACGTCGAGACGATCCAGGCGCTGGTCGCCAAGGGCGCCGTCAACGGCGTCAACTTCCACAGCGACGACTTGGAAGCGACGTTCAAGCAGCTTCAGGCGGCGGACGCTGAGATCGTCCAGGAGCCGACGGACCAGCCCTGGGGCGCCCGGGACTGCGCGGTCCGCGACCCGAGCGGGAATCTGGTGCGGATCGACCAGCTGACGTAGCCCGCGTCAGTGGGTGGCGTTCCACTTCTTGAGCATTCGACGTGCTTCGGGCCGGACCCCCGTGTCGAACAGCGGTGGCGCGAGGTTCTTGAAAATCAGCGAGGGCCTCAGCCACCGCGGGATGAAGATCTCCGGAGTGCCGCGCTCGATCGACCGGATCGTGCGCTTGGCCACGTGTTCCGCGGAGACCGGCTTGGGGAAGCTGCGGTCGTACGGGTGGCCGCGGGTCTCGCCGAACGCGGTGGCGACCGGGCCCGGGTTGATCAGGACGATCTTCACCCCTGAGTCCGCGACCTCCGCACGTACCGTCTCGGACAAGCCGATGACGGCGAACTTGCTCGCGCAGTAGGCCGCCTCGCCCGGTGCGCCGATCCGTCCGGCAATCGAAGTCATGTTCACGATGACGCCGCTTCCCCGCTGCTGCATCTCGGGCAGCACCTCGGCCATCCCGTTGGCGACGGCCTGCACGTTGATTGGCCAGAGGTCGGCGAGCTGGTCCGCCCCGCCGTCGACGAACGGCCCGTAGGCGCCGATACCGGCGTTGTTGACGAGTACGTCGATCGGGCCGAGCTCGTCGCGGACCCGACGCAGGGCAGCCACCAGGTCCTGCCGGTTCGTGACGTCCACGGGGACGACGAGCGACTCGGTCGGGAGCTCCGCCGCAAGCCCCTTCAGCTCGGATTCGTTGCGGGCGAGGAGGCCCACCTTTGCGCCGCGGGCTGCGGCCTCACGTGCGACCGCGGCACCGATGCCGCGAGACGCTCCGGTGATCGCGACGACCGACCCCGACCACTTCACTTCGTACCTCCGCGAGAGACGTTGGTTGTGTCAGCCGTGTCGTGGGCGCACGACCACCGACACTGTGGCAGTGCCGCGGCTGTTGTGGATGTACACGCGAGAGGTGCCCTCGCCCGATCGAACGGTGCCGCCGTGCACCGTCACGGCGAAGCGCTTCGGGTGCATGCGCACCGGAACGAAAACGACCGTGTCGCCGGTGCCGGACCGCGGCCGGTAGCCGAACCGAAGTGTCTTGGAGGCCGCGTTCCACGACAGGTAGGTCGGGGTGCCTGCGATCTCCTGCGGATACGGGTGCGCCAGCACGTCGAGCTTGGCGCTCTTGACCGTCGACATCCGAGCGTCGTCGACGAACAGACCCTCTTGGGTGCTGCCGGTCGGATCGCCCCAATGCTTGTACTGCCAGTACATCCACCCCGTCAGATGCTCGTCGGCGTAGGTCGTGAGGCGCGTCAGGTCTGCGAGGTCGTCCCCGGCGCCGAACTCGCTCATCACCCCGCCGCCGTGGAGCCGCTTGATCTGCGCGTCGGCGTTGTTCATCACGCGCGGCTCGTTGACCACGCAGTCCAGTCCGCCCGGCACGACCCCGCCCTCGACGAACGCAGGGGTGCAGGCGTAGTCGTGCCAGGACAGCGCGACCTGCGGGTCCGCGGGTGCGGAAAAGCTCGACGCCGAGATTGCGTTGAACAGGAACTGCGGCTCGTACCAGACCAGGTTGTGCCGGTCGACACTCCTGATGCCGCGCCGGATGTGGTCGTAGAAGCTCTCCAGCTGCCGGTCGAACAGCGGGCAGCCGAGCGGGTTAGCGCAGGTCAGCATCTGCAGCCCGCCGTTGGGCTCGTTGAACAGGTCGTAGCCCATCAGGTACGGCTGGTTGCGCCACTTCTTCGCAACTGCGACCCAGGCCTGGGTGTAGTAGTGCCAGAGGTTGTAGTCGTCGTTCCACAGGTGGGTGTAGGCGTCCTCGACCGCGGGCTGCTGGTCGTTGACGAAGAACGACCCGAGGTTGACGAACGGCAGCCCGTCGTCGTGGATCGCCCACGCGGGGAACCCCTCGCCGTCGAACTTCTCGTTGAGCGCGTCCTGATGGAAGTCGAGCAGCACCCAGATGTGCCGGGCGGCGAGCAGCTTCACGATCCGATCGATTCGGTCGAGGTAGCGGTGGTCGATCACCCCCTGCTCCGGCATCACGCCGGAGAACAGCACCCCGAGACGTACGCCGTTGATCCCGTTGTCGGACATGAACTTCGCGTCCCGGGCGGTGAACCCACGGTGGGTGGCGGGAGCGACGTACGGCGGGTTCTTGTAGACCAGGTTGACCCCGTGGATGAGCACCACGCGGCCGGAGTGGTCGACCAGAAACGGTCCTCGGTGACGGAGTTGGGGAACCGCCGCGGCACGGTGGCGGTCTCGCGGGTGAGCGCCCGCCGGGATGGCCCCGACCGCTGTTGCAAGCAACGCCGCAACGGCGAGCGAGGCGAGCAGTCCGAGGGGGGCCCGGCCTGGGTGGCGATGCATCTCAACGGCTCCCGGCTCGTCGTTGCGGCGATGGCTTCCGCAGCCCATCGACAAGCTGCATGGTCAGGGTCCGCGCCCGCTCGATGCCGGTGGGCACGTCCGCCGCGGTCGCGGCCGCGAGGCCTGCCTCGGTGAGCGCGGCGAACAGTACCCGGGCGGTTAGGTCGACGTCGTCGATCGCATAGCGGCCGGTGCTGTTGAGGTCTTCGAGGCCGCCTCTCATCAGGCCGAGGAAGAACGCCTCGTCGATCTCCTTCCAGCGGGCCCAGCCCAGGGCCGCCGGCGCCTCCTCGAGGGCGATCCGCCGGAACTGCGGATCGCAGCATTCCGTGAGGAAGGCGTCGACCCCGGTCATGACCATCTGTTCCGGGTCGGGTGTGGCCTCGACCACTTCGACGACTCTCCCGAGCAGCCGCTCCTCCATGGCGATGAACGCCGCTTCGAACAGCTCGGCCTTGTTTGCGAAGTGGTGGTACACCCCGCCTTTGGCGACCCGGGCCTGGGCGGCGACTGCGTCGATGGTTGTTGCGGCGTACCCGTTCGCGGCGAAGAGCTCGACTGCCGCAGCCACGACTGCCGCGCGGGTCTGCGCGGCGTACTCGTCGCGCCGCGACTTGCCAGTCATGGCTCGGAAGCATACGGTGACCGACTATAGGTCGTTCACCGACTAGAAGTCGGTAAGTGTGGAGGAGTGCCCTCATGACCCAGCTGGCTGTTCGAACCGTCGAGATCCCCGGGGGCACGATCGAGGTGCACGAGGCCGGAAGCGGCACGCCGCTGCTGTTCCTGCATGGCGCGCTGGCCGGGTGGCAGGTATGGGAACCGGTGGTGGCACCGCTTGCAGAGCGCGGCTACCGCGTCGTCCTGCCGACGCTTCCGCTCGGCGCCCATCGGTACCCGATGGCGCCGGGTACCGACCTGACGCCGCCCGGGCTCGCCCGGATCATCGTCGACCTGATCGACGCCCTCGGCGTAGAGCGGCCAACCCTCGTCTCGACCGACACCGCGACCGCGCTGGCGCAGATCGTCCTGACCAAGCATCCCGGCGCCGCCGGCGGCGCGGTCCTGACCAGCGGCGACTGCTTCCGCTACTTCTTTCCCCCGCGGTTCCGCCAGCTGCAGGGGCTCGGCTACGCGCCCGGCTTGCTCAAGACCGTCGGCAAGATGACGCGCAACGAGCGCACCAGGAACGGGTCCATGGGCTTCGGACTGTTGACCCGCGCCGGCATTACTCAGGCGGCGGCAGTCGACTGGACGGAGCCGCTGATCTCGAACAAGGCCGTCCGTAGGGACGCCGCCGCCGTGCTCCGCGGGGTCAACACCCGTCACACCATGGCCGCCGCGAAGGCGCTGCCGATGCTCGACGTACCGGTGATGCTGGTGTGGGCGGAGGACGACAAGGCGTTCCCGATGAAGCTGGCGCGTCGACTCGCCGCGCTGATTCCGGACTGCCGGCTGGAGACCGTTCCCGACGCGCGCACCTTCGTCGCACTCGACGCGCCCGATGTGCTGGTCTCGCTGATCGAGGACTTCGTGCCGCGCCATGCGGCCAGCGAACGAGGCCGTTGAGAGGTCAGGCTCGAGTTGCAGCGATGCAGCGAGCGAGGCCGGGCACCCGGACCTTGCCCTCCGTCACGTATCGCCCCACTGCGGCAGTTGCATGCGCTCGGATTCGCCCCCGCGCCGCTTCATCGACCTGCTGTAGTGCCGCGGCTGCGGCGGAGATGTGCTCACTGGTCATCTCCCACCATTGATCGAGAGAGTCAGTGACCAGCTCGACCGGGACGTCGAACTCCGTTACGTCGCGTAGTCCCGCCTCCTCATAGAGGGTGGAGATGCATCCCGAAGCAGCGCAGCGGTACATGTTCGGCACGTCCGGATCCGGCGGCGGCACCTCGATCTCGGTGGCGACCGCGTCCATGATGATCGTCGTCCAAGGGTTGTCGGCGGGCGGCGCCCAGACCGCCGCAGCGACCCGGCCGCCTGGTTTGAGCACGCGGCGGAACTCAGCCGTCGCCTTCGCCGGGTCGGGGAAGAACATGTAGCCGAATCGCACCGCCGCGCTGTCGAACGTTGCGTCGTCGAAGGGCAGGTCATCGGCGCTGCACACGTGCGTCTCGATGGTGGAGATGCCTTGAGCCGCCGCGCGGCGGGCGGCAACCGAAAGCATGTCGGCCGAAAGATCGCTCAGGACGACGCGCCCCAGTGACGAGAGCTTTGCGATCGTCAGCCCGGGCTCGCCGGTGCCGGAGGCGACGTCGAGGTGGTGCTGAGCCGACGTGAGGTGCAAGGACTCGATGATCGCCGCGCTGACCGGAGCCAGCTGATCCATGATGATCGAGTCCCACTTCTCCCAACCTGCCGACAGCGCGGCCCATTTGCGGCGCTGGCCGTCGCGAATCTCCGCTGCGCCCTGCATGAGATTGACCCTAAGGAAATAGCCTTCCGTCCGTGAAGCATCAGGTGGTCGATGTCCGGGGCATTCGGATCCACTGCGTCGAGGAGGGGAGCGGGCCGCTGGTCCTCCTGGTGCATGGCTTCCCGGAGTCGTGGTACTCGTGGCGGCATCAGCTGCCGGTGATCGCCGAGGCCGGTTTCCGCGCGGTGGCGATCGACGTTCGAGGCTACGGCCGGTCGTCGGCACCGGTAGAGGTCGAGGCGTACGGCATGGTGCACCACGTCGGCGACACGGTGGGGGTCGCGCAGGCGCTCGCGCCCGGCGAGCAGGCGATCGTCATCGGCCACGACTGGGGTTCGCCGATTGCGGCGCACTCGGCGCTGTTGCGGCCGGACGTATTCAAGGCAGTCGGCATGCTGAGCGTTCCCTACAACGCTCCCGGCGGCCCGCGCCCCACCGAGGCGTTCGCCCGGATGGGCGAGATGGCCGGCGAGATCACGGGCCAGGAGGAAGAGTTCTACATCAACTACTTCCAGGAGCCCGGCCGCGCGGAGCGGGAGTTCGAGGCCGACGTACGGACCTCACTGTTCAAGTTCTACGTGAGCGCGTCCGCGGACTCGCACCGCAGCGTGGACGGCGGGACCACGGCCACGGTGGCCAAGGGCAAGCTGCTGCTGGACCGAGTGTCGTTGCCGGACTCGATGCCCGGCTGGCTGACCGAGGCCGACCTCGACTTCTACACCGAGCAGTTCGAGTACTCCGGCTTTCGCGGGCCCCTCAACCGCTACCGCAACGTCGACCGGGACTGGTACGACCTGCGCGCCTGGACCGGGGCGCCGATCCGCCAGCCGTCGTTGTTCATCGGTGGCGACCGGGACGGCCCGGTGATCTGGGGACAGAACGCGATCAAGCGGTTCCCGGAGAGTCTTCCCGACCTGCGCGGCAGCCACATCCTCGACAGCTGCGGACACTGGGTGCAGCAGGAGAAGGCGGACGAGGTCAACCGCATCCTCGTCGACTGGCTCACCTCGCTTCGGTGAGAGAGTGGCGGCCATGACGACGGCAGCACCAGCGGACTGCGACGTCGTGGTCGTCGGGGCCGGGTTCGCCGGTCTCTACCTGATCCACCGACTCCGGGCATCCGGCTTCGAGGTGCGGTGCTATGACGAGGCCGGCGACGTGGGCGGGACCTGGTACTGGAATCGCTACCCCGGCGCGCGGTGCGACATCCCGACCACCGACTACACATACGGCTTCGACGCAGCCCTCGAGCAGGAGTGGACCTGGTCGGAGAAGTACGCGACGCAGCCGGAGATCCTCGCCTACCTCGGCTTCGTCGCGGATCGGCTCGACCTTCGCCGGGAGATCCGGTTCGGGACCCGGGTGGAGGACGCGCGGTGGGACGACGCGCAGCGCCTGTGGCGGCTGCGCACCAGCGCCGGCGAGGACGTCAGCTGCCGCTTCTACGTGATGGCGACCGGCTGCCTCTCCCTTCCGAAGAAACCCGACATCGAAGGGGTCGACTGCTTCGGCGGCGACACCTACTTCACCGGGAAGTGGCCGCACGACCCCGTCGACTTCACCGGCAAGCGGGTGGCCGTCATCGGCACCGGGTCATCGGCCATCCAGGCGATCCCGCTGATCGCTCAGCAGGCCGACCAGCTCACGGTCTTTCAGCGCACTCCCGCGTACTCGATTCCGGCCCGAAACGGCGCGCCCTCCGCCGAGCGGATCGCCCAGCTCGCCGCGGACCGCGAGTCCTACCGCGAGCGAGCAAAGTGGTCCACGGGCGGCATCCCTGGTGAGCGCGAGGAGCACTTCGCGCTGCTGATGACGCCCGAGCAGCAGCGGGAGCGCTTCGAGGAGAAGTACGCCGCGGGGGAGCTGTTCGCGATCCTCGGCGTCTTCACGGACCAGTCCGCGAACATCGCGGCGAACGACGTCGTCGCGGACCTCATCCGGGAGAAGATCCGCGAGCGCGTGACGGACGCCGCCACCGCGGACGCCCTGTGCCCGAAGGACTATCCGTTCGGCACCAAGCGGCCGTGCCTCGACACCAACTACTACGAGACGTTCAACCTGCCGCAGGTTCGGCTCGTCGACGTCCGTAAGACCCCGATCGTGGCTGTCACCGAGACCGGGATCGACACCTCCGCCGAGTCGATGCCGTTCGACGCGATCGTCTACGCCACCGGCTTCGACGCAATGACCGGGCCGCTGGTCAACGTCGACATCGTCGGTCGCAACGGGACCACCCTCAAGGAGAAGTGGTCAGACGGTCCCTCGACCTACCTCGGCCTGACCACGACGGGCTTCCCCAACTTCTTCACGATCACCGGTCCCGGTAGCCCGTCGGTGTTGTCGAACATGGCCGTCTCCATCGAGCAGCACGCCGACTGGGTTGCGGACTGCATCGGCTGGCTGCGCGCGGAAGGCTACGAAACGATCGAGCCCACCCAGACCGCCGAAGCCGGCTGGAACCAGCACGTTGCGGACTACGCCGCGCTGACCCTGACCGATCGGGCGGACTCCTGGTACATGGGCGCCAACGTTCCCGGCAAGCCGCGGCTGCTCTATCCGTACGTGGGCGGGGTCGACGGCTATCGCGCGGCGTGCGATGAGGTTGTCGGGCGCCGCTACCTCGGCTTCACCCTCACCGGCCCGGACGGTGTGGACTGCAACGACGGCGTGGTGCGCCGGGTGCAGCCCGATGTCGCGATCGTGCTCAACCTCTACGAGGCCGCGCGGCTCCCCGGAGTCGAGACGATGTCGGCACCGGACGCCCGCGCGTTCACGACCGCGATGCAGGCGGCGCGGATGCCCGGCCCCGAGGTCGGCGAGGTCGTCGACGGCGAGCTACCCGGTCCGGCCGGCCCGGTGGCGTACCGGCTGTACCGACCAGCGTCGCCGGGTCCGCACTCGGTCATCGCGTACTTCCACGGCGGTGGCTGGGTGCTCGGCGACCTCGACTCCGACGACCCGCTGTGCCGCGACATCTGCGACCGTACGGGCGCGATCGTGGTGTCGGTCAACTACCGGCATGCGCCGGAGCATCGCTTCCCGGCTGCGGCCGACGACGCATTGGCAGCGATCGGCTGGATCGCCGATCACGCAACCGACCTCGGCGCGATCCCCGGTCGTCTGCTCGTCGCGGGCTGGAGCGCCGGCGGAAACCTCGCCGCGGTGGCATGTCAGCGGGCACGCGACGCGGGCGGGCCGGCGATTCTCGGCCAGCTGCTGATCAACCCGGCCACCGACTCCGACCTCAGCCGACCGTCGTACGACGAAAACGGCAACGTCGACATTCTGACCACCGCGGTGATGCGGTGGTTCTGGGACCACTACGCCGACCCGGCGGACCGGACCTCACCGCTCGCCGCGCCGCTTCGAGGTGAGCTTGCGGGGCTGCCGCCAGCGGTCGTGGTGACCGCCGACTTCGACCCGCTGCGGGACGAGGGCCTCGCCTACGCCCAGGCCCTCGAGGCGGCCGGCGTGCCGGTGCGCCCGGTGCGCGCGCGAGGGCACACTCACACCTCGGTGACGATGGTCGATGTGGTGCTGTCGGGCGCCGCGGTCAGGGAAGAGTGGTCCGAGCACGTGTCGCAGCTGCTCCTGGCGGAGCGGATCGCGACGTAGCGCGGAGCTTCAGGCGCTGAACGGCCGGTGCTCGACGAGCACGACCCAGTGCGGAAGAGAACACAAACGTGTCGGGAGTGACGTTTCCCGGGCGTGGCGCCGGCTCGTACGCCTCTGGCGCAACGTTTGTGTTCTCGTCCGTGCGATGGAGTGGCCGTGCGACTTCGCGTGGAGCGGGCGACGGGAATCGAACCCGCATAGCCAGCTTGGAAGGCTGGAACTCTAGCCATTGAGCTACGCCCGCGCGGACCTACCCGACCTAAGATCGACGGGCACGCCGCGGGGCGTAGCGTAGTGGCTAGCGCGCCTGCTTTGGGAGCAGGAGATCGGGAGTTCGAGTCTCCCCGCCCCGACTGCGAATCTGTTCAGACCCACCCGCCCGACCTACCACCATCTGCACAGGAGATTCCGCGCCGTCATGAAGAGCGCCGTCGAGACCCTCGGCCCCACCCGCGTCAAGCTCACGGTGGAGGTTCCCTTCGACGAGCTGCAGCCGGCGATGAGCGAGGCGTACAAGAAGATCGGTCAGCAGATCCGGGTGAAGGGCTTCCGTCCCGGCAAGATCCCGCCGCGTCTGATCGACCAGCACGTCGGCCGCGATGCGGTGCTGGAGCAGGCGGTCAACGACGCGCTGCCGGGCCTGTACGGCGACGCGGTCCGGGAGCAGGACGTGCAGATCCTGGGGCAGCCCGAGATCGACGTGACGAACTTCGCCGACGGCGAGGACCTGGTCTTCACCGCGGAGGTCGACGTACGGCCGGAGATCGAGCTCCCGGCCTACGATGGCCTGCCGGTTTCCGTCGACGACGCCGAGGTCGCCGACAGTGACGTCGAGGACCAGCTCAACGGGCTGCGCGACCGGTTCGCGACCCTCGCGACGGTCGATCGCCCAGCGGCCTCGGGCGACTTCGTCTCGATCGACCTCTCGGCGACCGTCGATGGCGAGCCGGTTGAGGACGCGTCGGCCAACAACCTGTCCTACGAGGTAGGGAGCGAATCCCTGGTCAGCGGGCTGGACGACGCGATCGTCGGGCTCTCGGTCGGTGAGTCCAAGGAGTTCGAGACCCAGCTGCGCTCGGGCGATGAGGGCGGCCAGGCCGCGCAGGCCACGGTCACGGTCCGCAGCGTCAAGGAGAAGCAGGTCCCCGACCTCGACGACGACTTCGCGCAGATGGCGAGCGAGTTCGACACGATCGAGGAGCTCCGTGCCGACATCCGCGACCGCTTCGCCCGCGTGAAGGCCCTCACCCAAGGCGTCCAGGCGCGGGAGAAGGTCCTCGAGGTGCTCCTCGAGAAGATCGACGTGCCGATGCCGGAGCGGGTCCTCGCCGAGGAGGTCGAGTACCGCAAGAACGAGCTCGAGCACCAGCTGTCCCACGCAGGGATCAGCAAGGAGGACTACGCCAAGGCCGAGGACACCACGCCTGAGGCGATCGACGGCGAGCTCGCCGACAGCGCTGCGAAGGCCATCAAGTCCCAGTTCATCCTCGACGCGATCGCCCGCAAGGAAGAGCTATCCGTCGACGAGTCGGATCTGACCGAGGAGATCGTGCGCCGGTCCGCCCGGTCCGGGATGCGCGCCGACGCCTACGCCCAGCAGCTGGTCAACGCGGGCGCGCTCGGCTCCCTGATGTCGGACATCGTCCGCGGAAAGGCATTGGCGCTGGTCATGGAGCGGGCGACGATCACCGACGCGTCAGGCCGGCCGGTCGACCTCTCGAAGTTCTCCGGCGGCGCGGACGCGTCGGAGAGCCACGACCACGACCACGAGGGCCACGACCACGACCACGAGGACGAATAGCACGTCCCGCTGCGCCGACGGCGTCGGCGCCACGCTGTGAGCGAACAGGCGTGCTACCCGGGCAGGAATCGACGCACCCGGCGGTTAGTGTCATGTCATGAGCGATCTGAACCCGGTGATGCGAGGAGTCGGCTCCGGCCTGAACCTCAACGACTCGGTCTACGAACGGCTGCTCCGTGAACGCATCGTCTTCCTGGGCAGCCAGGTGGACGACCCGATCGCCAACCAGATCTGCGCCCAGTTGCTGCTCCTGGCGGCCGAGGACGCCGAGCGCGACATCTTCCTCTACGTCAACTCGCCGGGGGGTTCGGTCAGCGCCGGAATGGCGATCTACGACACGATGCAGTTCATCAGCAACGACGTTGCGACCGTCGCCGTCGGCCTCGCTGCCAGCATGGGGCAGTTCCTGCTCTGCGCCGGCGCCAAGGGCAAGCGCTACGCCACGCCGCACGCGCGGATCATGATGCACCAGCCGTCGGGCGGGATCGGCGGCACCGCCAGTGACATCGCCATCCAGGCCGAGCAGATGCTCTACACGAAGAAGATCATGCAGGAGCGCATCGCGTTCCACACCGGCCAGACCGTCGAGCAGATCGAGCGCGACTCCGACCGTGACCGCTGGTTCACCGCCGACGAGGCCAAGGACTACGGATTCGTCGACCACGTCGTCGCCAAGGCCAACCAGGTGCCCTCCGAGGGCGCGGTCTCCTGACCGCCACTGGGTGAAGTCAACACCGTGAGATCAGGGGAGACCGACATGTACGACCCACGGAACGCGCCGCAGAGCCGCTACATCCTGCCGACGTTCACCGAACGCACGAGCTACGGCTTCAAAGAGCTTTCGCCGTACACCAAGCTGTTCGAGGAGCGGATCATCTTCCTCGGCGTGCAGATCGACGACGCGTCGGCGGATGACGTGATGGCGCAGCTGCTCTGCCTGGAGCAGATGGACCCGGACCGCGACATCTCCATCTACATCAACTCGCCGGGCGGCTCGTTCACCGCGCTGACCGCGATCTATGACTGCATGCAGTTCATCCGGCCCGAGATCATGACGGTCTGCCTCGGCCAGGCGGCGTCGGCCGCGGCGGTGCTGCTCGCTGCCGGCACGCCGGGCAAGCGCCTGGCGCTCCCCAACTCGCGGATCCTGATCCACCAGCCGTACAGCGAGGGCGGCGGGTCGGGCAGTGACATCGAGATCCAGGCGCGCGAGATCCTGCGGATGCGCGCCCTGCTCGAGACCCTCATCTCCCGCCACTCCGGTCGCACGCCGGAGCAGGTGAAGGAGGACATCGAGCGTGACAAGATCCTGACGGCTGAGGAGGCCGTCGAGTACGGCCTGGTCGATGAGGTCATCCGCAGCCGCAAACTGACCGCGGTCCCCAACCCTTCCTGACCCACCAGCCCCGCCCGACACGCCAGCCGGGCGATCCGGACCGCGTTTTTGGGGTGCGTTGTCCGTCCGGCGCGATACCGTCGTATCGAGCCTGACGCCGGACCACGGCGGATGGGCCGCCCCAGGCACGGTTCCCCGGCAGAGGAGATCGAGTGGCACGCATCGGCGACGGTGGCGACCTGCTCAAGTGCTCCTTCTGCGGAAAGAGCCAGAAGCAGGTCAAGAAGCTCATCGCGGGACCGGGCGTCTACATCTGCGACGAGTGCATCGACCTGTGCAACGAGATCATCGAAGAGGAGCTCACCGAGTCCTCTGACGTCTCGTTCGACTCGCTGCCGAAGCCGAAGGAGATCTACGAGTTCCTCGACGGCTACGTGATCGGTCAGGACACGGCCAAGAAAACGCTGTCGGTCGCGGTCTACAACCACTACAAGCGGGTCCAGGCCGGCGGCACCGACAAGGAGCCGGTCGAGCTCGCGAAGTCCAACATCATGCTGCTCGGTCCGACCGGCTGCGGGAAGACGCTGCTCGCGCAGACGCTGGCGAAGATGCTCAACGTCCCGTTCGCCATCGCAGACGCCACCGCGCTGACCGAGGCCGGGTACGTCGGCGAGGACGTCGAGAACATCCTGCTCAAGCTGATCCAGGCGGCCGACTACGACGTCAAGAAGGCCGAGACCGGGATCATCTACATCGACGAGATCGACAAGATCGCCCGCAAGAGCGAGAACCCGTCGATCACCCGGGACGTGTCGGGCGAGGGCGTGCAGCAGGCG
>DASZTV010000055.1:0-47528 GCA_035548125.1 Mycobacteriales bacterium
GGCGGCTTCGCCGGTCGACCCGGCGGCGGCGGTGGCGGCGGCGCGGGCGCTGGTGCGCCCGGTCGCCCCGGAGGTTTCGGCGGCGGTCGTCCGGGTGGTCCCGGCGGCCGCGGTCGCGGCGCGCCGACCCAGGGCGCATTCGGCCGTGGCCCGGGTGGACGCCCGGCGCGCGGCCGCAAGTCGAAGAAGCAGCGGCGCCAGGAGTTCGACAACATGCAGGCGCCGACGATCGGCGGCGTGTCGGTTCCTCGCGGCAACGGTGAGCAGATCCGGCTGCCGCGCGGCGCCAGCCTCGCGGACTTCGCCGACCGGATCGGCGCGAACCCGGGATCGCTGGTCCAGGTCGTGTTCGCCCAGCTCGGCGAGATGATCACCGCGACGCAGTCGGCTCCCGAGGAGACGCTGCAGCTGCTGGGTACCGAGCTCGGCTGGGATGTGCGGATCGTCACGCCCGAGGAAGAGGACGCCGAGATCCTGTCGCGCTTCGACCTCGAGTTCGATGCGGCAGAGGACGAGGCCGACCTCGTGGCCCGGGCTCCGGTGGTCACCGTCATGGGTCACGTGGACCATGGAAAGACGAAGCTGCTCGACGCGATCCGGCAGACCGACGTCGTCGCCAAGGAGCACGGTGGCATCACCCAGCACATCGGTGCCTACCAGGTGCATGCCCAGGTTGAGGGCGCCGAGCGGACGCTGACCTTCATCGACACCCCGGGTCACGAGGCGTTCACCGCCATGCGTGCCCGCGGTGCGCAGGTCACCGACATCGCCGTACTGGTCGTCGCTGCCGACGATGGCGTGATGCCGCAGACGATCGAGGCGCTGAACCACGCGCAGGCTGCGGAAGTTCCGGTTGTCGTCGCGGTCAACAAGGTCGACAAGGAGGACGCCAACCCGGCCAAGGTGCGCCAGCAGCTCACCGAGTACGGCTTGGTGGCGGAGGAGTACGGCGGTGACACGTTGTTCATCGACGTCTCCGCGCGCACCGGACAGGGTCTGGAGAGCCTGCTCGAGGCCGTGGCGCTGACCGCAGACGCCGCCCTCGACCTGCGCGCCAACCCCAGCCGGCCGGCGGAGGGCGTGGCCATCGAGGCGAACCTCGACAAGGGTCGCGGCCCGGTCGCCACCGTGCTGATCCAGCGCGGCACGCTGCGCGTCGGCGACTCGATCGTCGCGGGCGACGCGTACGGCCGGGTTCGCGCCATGCTCGACGAGTACGGCGACCCGGTGGACGCGGCCACGCCGTCGCGGCCAGTGCAGGTGCTCGGATTCACCAGCGTCCCCGGAGCCGGCGACAACTTCCTCGTCGTTCCCGAGGACCGGGTGGCGCGCCAGATCGCCGAACAGCGGCAGGCGCGCGAACGGTTCGCCGAGCTCGCCAAGGGTCGCGGTCGGATGACGCTCGAGGACGTGCTGGAGCGGATCCAGCAGGGCGAGGTCAACCAGCTCAACCTCATCCTCAAGGGCGACGTCTCTGGTTCGGTGGAAGCCCTCGAGGACGCGCTCCTCAAGATCGACGTGGGTGCGGAGGACGAGGTCGGGCTGCGGGTCATCGGCCGCGGTGTCGGTGCGATCACCGAGAACGACATCAACCTTGCTCGTGCTTCCGACGCGGTCGTCATCGGCTACAACGTCCGTCCCGAAGGCAAGGCGCGGGAGCTCGCCGAGCGCGAGAAGGTCGACGTTCGCTTCTACTCCGTCATCTACGCCGCCATCGACGACGTCGAGAGCGCCCTCAAGGGCATGCTCAAGCCGGAGTTCGAGGAGGCGCAGCTCGGGACGGCGGAGATCCGCGAGGTGTTCCGGTCGAGCAAGTTCGGCAACATCGCCGGTTGCATCGTCCGCAGCGGCACCATCGTCCGCAACTCCAAGGCGCGGCTCATCCGCGACGGCGTCGTAGTCGCGGACAACCTCAGCATCGCCACGCTGCGGCGTTTCAAGGACGACGCGACCGAGGTGCGGGAAGGCTTCGAGTGCGGTATCAGCCTCGGTAGCTACAACGACATCAACGTCGACGACGTCATCGAGACGTTCGAGCTGCGCGAGAAGCCCCGGGTGTAGGCAGGCAGACCACCTAGGAGCTGAAGATGGCTGATGACGGACGTGTCCGTCGGATGAGCGTGCGGATCCGGGAAATCGTTGCGCAGTCGGTCGAGCACCATGTCAAGGACGCTCGCCTCGGCATGGTGACGATCACCGACGCGCGGCTGACTCCCGATCTGCGCGAGGCGACGATCTTCTGGACGGTCTGGGGCGACGAGCAGGTGCGCGAGGACAGCGCGGCGGCACTCGAGACGTCGAAGGGCATGATCCGAACGGCGATCGGGCGGGCGACCGGGCTGAAGCACACGCCGTCGGTGGCGTTCGTCCTGGACGCGGTACCGGAGAACGCGCAGCACATCGAAGACGTGCTCGCGCGGGCCAGGGCGGAGGACGAGCGGGTTCATCAGCTGGCGGAGCGCGCCGCGCCGGCCGGTGACCCGAATCCCTACCGCGAGATGGAGCCGATCGAGGAGTGACCGACGGCCTCGTCGTTGTCGACAAGCCGGGCGGCTGGACCTCGCACGACGTGGTCGGCAGGGTGCGCCGGCTCGCAGGCACCCGCCGGGTGGGTCACGCCGGGACCCTCGACCCGATGGCGACCGGTGTGCTGGTGCTCGGTGTCGACCGGGCGACCCGACTGCTGGGGCACCTGGCGCTGCACGACAAGGAGTACGACGCGACGATCCGCCTGGGTCGCGCGACCACGACGGACGACGCGGAAGGCGAGTTCGTGGGGACCGACGCCGCCGGCGCGGCGAGTGCGCTCGAGACCGATGCGATCGAGCGGGTCATGCGAGCCATGACCGGGACCATCGACCAGGTCCCCTCGTCGGTGAGCGCCATCAAGGTCGACGGGGTGCGCGCGTACCGGAAGGCGCGGGACGGGGAGGCAGTGCAGCTCGCGGCACGCCCGGTGACCGTCACGGAGTTCGCGTTGCGCGCACGCAACGGAACCGACGTCGAGGTCCACGTCGCGTGTTCGACCGGCACCTACGTGCGCGCTCTGGCAAGGGACGTCGGCGCGACGCTCGGCATCGGAGCGCACCTGATCGCGCTGCGAAGGACGCGAAGCGGTCCGTTCACACTCGAGCACGCTCGCACTCTCGACGAGCTCGACGAGGCGTTCGAGGTCACGCCGCTTGCGACGGCGGTGGCCGACGCGTTCCCGCGGATCGACGTGACCGAAGAAGAGGCGACGCGCATCGGTCACGGCCAGCGCCTCGCGCTCCCGATCCCGTCGAGCCCGGCCGGCGTCTTCGGCCCCGACGGCCGCGTCATCGCACTCGTCGAGGGCCGCAACGGCGTTGCCCGGCCCTTGTGTGTGTTTGCATGAGTGACGTGGTGAGGAGCGTCGTACCGATCGGCGTGTTCGACGGGGTGCACCGCGGCCACCAGCTGGTGCTCGAGCACGCCGCGAAATCGGCGCGCGCCCGCAACGCGAAGGTCGTCGTCGTCACGTTCCATCCGCATCCGACGGCGGTGCTCGCGCCGGGTCACGTTCCGCCGATGCTGGTCACTCTCGACCGCCGGATCCAGCTCCTGCACGACCACGGCGCGGACGACGTGCACGTGCTCAAGTTCGATCGCGCGCTCTCCCTGCAGACGCCGCAGGAGTTCATCGAACAAGTGCTGATCGGTGAGCTCGCCGCCGAGCAGATCGTGGTCGGACGCAACTTCCGCTTCGGTCACCGGGCGGCGGGGGACGCCGCCATGTTGCGGCGCTACGACCTCGAGGTCGACGACGTCGCGCTGCTCGCCCAAGGCGGCACCATCTCCTCGACGATGGTGCGCGACTACGTCGTGCACGGGGATGTCGAGGCGGCCGCAACCGCCCTGGGGCGGCTTCATCTGGTCGAGGGCCCGGTGGTCCGCGGCGATGCGCGTGGCCGCGCGCTCGGGTTCCCGACCGCGAACGTCTCGGTGGACGAGGGGATCGCCGTGCCCCAGGACGGGGTCTACGCCGGCTGGCTGACCCGAGCCGAGGGCGACCGGATCAAGGCCGCGATCAGCGTGGGGACCAACCCGACGTTCGACGGCGTCGAGCGGCGGGTCGAGGCCTACGCGATCGACGTGGGGCACGAGCTCGACCTCTACGACGAACACGTGATCGTCGAGTTCGGGCTTCGGCTGCGCGGCATGGAGCGCTTCGACGGCGTGGAGCAGCTCGTCGAGCAGATGCATCGGGACGTTGCGGAATCCCGCACCAGGTTGCACTGACGAATCCCGCGCCCGACTCCGCCAGGGCGCCTGTCGGCTACACTTGCCGGGTCAGAAGAGTCTGCCCCTGTGGTGTAACCCTGCGGGCTGATCAAACGGGAGTTCCTTCGTGCCGCTCGACGCAGCCGTCAAGCAACAGATCATCAGCGAGTACGCCACCGGAGACGGTGACACCGGCTCGCCAGAGGTTCAGGTGGCGCTGCTGTCGCGGCGTATCGCGGACCTCACCGAGCACATGAAGGCCCACAAGCACGACTTCCACACCCAGCGCGGGTTGTTGCAGCTCGTCGGTCGTCGCCGGCGTCTGCTGCGCTACCTCGAGACCGTGGATGTCCAGCGTTACCGAACCTTGATCGAGCGACTCGGCTTGCGCCGCTAGCTCGGTCACCACACCGAACCGCGCGCCTGGTCAACGGACGCGAGCCTCGGTCCTCGGTAGTGGCTGACGGACGAACGTCCGCCCGCTTCGATCGATGACCGGGCCCGTCGGACTCGCGCCTCGCGTGCCGAACCGAACGGAGAGCCCATGACGGGCACCGACAACATCGAAACCTATTCATCCGAAGCCGTCCTGAAGTGCTCGCTCGGCGAGCGCCGGCTGCGCTTCGAAACCGGGCGACTGGCCCAGCAGGCCGCCGGCTCGGCGGTCACCTACCTCGACGACGACACGATGGTCCTGTCCGCGACGACGGCGTCGAAGAACCCGAAGGACCAGTTCGACTTCTTCCCGCTGACCGTCGACGTCGAGGAGCGGCAGTACGCCGCCGGGAAGATCCCCGGCTCGTTCTTCCGTCGTGAAGGCCGGCCGAGCGAAGACGCGATCCTCACCTGCCGCCTGACCGACCGCCCGCTGCGGCCGAGCTTCGCCAACGGTCTGCGCAACGAGATCCAGATCGTCTCGACGATCTTGGCGCTGGATCCCGATCACCTCTACGACGTGATCGCCATCAACGGCGCGGCATGTTCCGTCCTGCTCGCCGGCCTGCCGTTCTCCGGTCCGGTCGCGGGTGTCCGAGTCGCGCTGATCGACGGCGAATGGGTGCCGTTCCCGACCTACTCCGAGCTCGAGGGCGCGGTCTTCGACATGGTCGTCGCCGGTCGCGTGGTCGAGGGCGGTGACGTCGCGATCATGATGGTCGAGGCCGAGGCCACCGAGCACACCGTCGAGCTGGTTGCGGGCGGAGCGGTCGCGCCGACCGAAGAGGTCGTGGCGCAGGGCCTCGAGGCGGCCAAGCCGTTCCTCGCCGAGATCGCTGCGGCGCAGCAGAAGCTCGCCGACCAGGCCGCCAAGGAGACCCGCGAGTTCCCGGTCTTCCTGGCCTACCAGGACGACGCCTTCCAGGCGGTGGCCGCCGGGGTCGGCGATGACGTCGCGAAGGCGCTGACCATCGCCGACAAGCAGTCGCGCGAGGCCGAGCTCGACCGGGTGAAGGAGCTTGCCAAGGAGCAGCTCGCTGCCCAGTTCGAAGGGCGCGAGAAGGAGATCAGCGAGGCCTTCCGCGCTGTCACCAAGAAGCAGGTGCGCCAGCGGGTCATCAAGGACGGCGTCCGCATCGACGGCCGCGGCGTCGCGGACATCCGGTCGCTGTCCGCCGAGATCAATGTGGTTCCCCGGGTCCATGGCTCGAGCCTGTTCGAGCGCGGCGAGACGCAGATCATGAACGTCGCGACGCTGAACATGCTGCGCATGGAGCAGATGGTCGACACGTTGTCGCCCGAGACCCGCAAGCGCTACATGCACCACTACAACTTCCCGCCGTACTCCACCGGTGAGACCGGCCGCGTCGGTTCGCCGAAGCGTCGCGAGATCGGGCACGGCGCGCTCGCCGAGCGAGCGCTCGTCCCTGTGCTGCCGAGCAAGGAGGACTTCCCGTACGCGATCCGCGCGGTGTCCGAGGCGCTGGGCTCCAACGGCTCGACCTCGATGGGCTCGGTCTGCGCTTCGACGCTGTCGCTGATGGCCGCCGGCGTCCCGCTCAAGGCACCGGTCGCGGGCATCGCGATGGGGCTGATCAACGAGGGCGAGGACTACGTCACGCTCACCGACATCCTCGGCGCCGAGGACGCCTACGGCGACATGGACTTCAAGGTCGCCGGCACGCGCGAGTTCGTGACTGCGCTACAGCTGGACACGAAGCTCGACGGCATCCCGGCGTCGGTGCTCGCGGGTGCGCTACAGCAGGCACGGGACGCGCGCATGACGATCCTCGACGTGATGGCCGACGCCATCGACGCACCGGCGGAGATGTCGCCGTTCGCGCCGCGGATCATCACCGAGAAGATCCCGGTCGACAAGATCGGCGAGGTGATCGGGCCGAAGGGCAAGATCATCAACCAGATCCAGGCTGACACCGGGGCCGATCTCACCGTCGAGGACGACGGCACCATCTACATCTCCGCAGTCGGAGGCGATGCGGCCGAGGCCGCGTTGCGCGCGATTCGTTCGATCGTCTCGCCGCAGCTCCCGGAGGTCGGCGAGCGCTACCTCGGCACCGTCGTGAAGACGACGACGTTCGGCGCGTTCGTGTCGCTGACGCCGGGCAAGGACGGTCTGCTCCACATCTCGCAGATCCGCAAGCTCGCCGGTGGCAAGCGCGTGGAGAACGTCGAAGACGTGCTGGCGGTCGGCCAGAAGGTCCAGGTGGAGATCGCCGAGATCGACCCGCGCGGCAAGCTGTCGCTCGTGCCGGTGCTCGACGAAGCCGCCGACTCTGCCGAGGCATCGGCGGAGTAGGGATCGGCTAGTGCCGGTTGACCTTGCCGGACGGGCGCAGCGCACCGGCTCGACGCAGACGCTGCTGACTGCGCCCGACGGCGGGGCGATTCGCCGTACCGTGCTGCCCGGCGGGATCCGCGTCCTCTCGGAATCCGTTCCGGGCGTCCGGTCGGTTGCCTTCGGAGTCTGGATCGGCGTCGGCTCGCGTGACGAGACGCCGTCGCTGTCAGGGGCGTCTCACTATCTCGAGCACCTGCTCTTCAAGGGCACCCGGCGACGCAACGCGCTCGAGATCTCCGCGGCCTTGGACGAGGTCGGCGGCGAGCTGAACGCGTTCACCGCCAAGGAGTACACCTGCTTCTACGCGCGGGTGCTCGATGTGGACGTGCCGATCGCCGTCGACGTGATCTGCGACATGGTCACCTCGTCCGTGCTGTCCGGCAAGGAGGTCGAGAACGAGCGCGGCGTGATCCTCGAGGAGATCGCCATGCACGACGACGACCCCGGGGACTCGGTCCACGACGAGTTCGCCTCTCTGGTGTGGCCCGACGACGCGCTGGGCAGGCCGGTTCTCGGCTCAGTCGAAACGATCGGGGCGATGAGCCGCACCGCGATCAACGGCTACTACCGCCGTCGCTACCGTCCCGAACAGCTCGTCATCACCGCCGCGGGTAACGTCGACCACGGCAAGCTGGTCAAGCTCGTCAAGCGCGCCTTCGCCGACGTGGCGGTCGACGACAGCGCGCTGCCATCGGCGCCCCGGGCCGGCAAACGCGCTCCCGCCTTCACCGTCGCTTCGACGACCCGGCACCGCCAGACCGAGCAGGCGAACCTCGTGCTCGGCTGCGCCGGATTGCCTCGGGGTGACGAGCGACGGTTCGCCCTTGGGGTGCTCAACGCGGCGGTCGGCGGCGGAATGTCGTCGCGGCTGTTCCAGCAGGTGCGCGAGCGGCACGGCCTGGCGTACTCGGTCTACTCGTTCGCGTCGCACTACGCCGACGCGGGGATGTTCGGCGTCTACGCCGGGTGCCACCCGAAGCGGGTACCGCAGGTCCTCGAGCTGTGTCGCGAGGAGCTCGCCGCGGTCGCGCAGGGCGGGCTGACCACGGAAGAGCTCGAGCGCGGTCGTGGTCAGATGCGCGGCGGCTTCGTGCTCGGCCTCGAGGACACCGGCTCGCTGATGAGCCGGCTCGGCAAGAGCGAGCTGGTCTACGGCGAGCTGATGACGGTAAATGAGGTGATCGCCGCGATCGATGCGGTCACCCTTGACGACGTGCGTGAGATCGCCGCCGAGTTGTTCACCCGGCCTACGTCGCTCGCCGTCATCGGCCCGTACGACGACGGTCAGGAGTTCGCCGCGTGACCATCAAGGTCGGCGTGCTGGGGGCCAAGGGCCGGATGGGTGCCGAGGTGTGCCGCGCGGTCGAAGCTGCGGACGACCTCGAACTCGTCGCCGGTGTCGACGTCGGTGACGACCGCGACCCACTCGCGGCTGCCGAGGTCGTCGTCGACTTCACGACTCCCGGCGCGGTCATGGACAACGTGAGGTGGTGCGTCGAGCACGGCCGGCACGCCGTCGTAGGCACGACAGGGTTTGACGACCACCGGATCGCCGAGATCGACGCGCTGGTCAGTGCGAACTCCGGCATCGGCGTCGTCATTGCCCCGAACTTCGGTATCGGGGCGGTTCTGATGATGCGGTTCGCCGCGGCCGCTGCTCCTCACTTCGAATCGGTGGAGATCATCGAGCTCCATCACCCGAACAAGATCGACGCGCCGAGCGGCACCGCCCGCCGTACCGCGAAGATGATCGCGGAGGCGCGTCGCGGGGAGGCTTCGCCGGACGCCACCACCGAGTCTCTGGACGGTGCTCGTGGCGCCGAGGTGGACAACGTGCACATTCACGCCGTGCGGCTCGCGGGTCTCGTCGCCCACCAGGAGGTGCTGCTCGGTGGCCACGGCGAGACGCTGACGATCCGTCACGACTCGCTGTCGCGCGAGTCGTTCATGCCGGGCGTGCTGCTCGCGGTGCGCGCGGTGAGCTCCCGTCCCGGCCTCACGGTCGGGATCGAGTCGCTCCTCGGTCTCTAGAGGAGCTCGCCGAGCGCGACGCCCAGCCGGTCGTAGTCATCCGGCGTGTTGTAGATCTGCCCGCACACGCGTACCCAGCTCTGCCCGTGCAGCGGCATCAGCGAGACCTCGATCCGGTACTTCTCCGCGAGGACGGTCTCGATCGATCGTGCGGCGTCGGCGTCGGCGCCGAGCGGCGTCGGCAGCCGGATGATGCGCATCGCGGCGCGGAAGCTCCCGGCGACGGCGGCCTCGGTGCCCACTGCCGCCGCGACCCGGCTCGCACCGTCGTCGACGATCGAACGCTGCCTTCGGCGTACGTCGTCCCAGCCGCCGGATGCACTCCAGAACTCGAGTGCCGCAGGCACCGCCAGGATCGTCACCGGGTCGAGCGTGCCGGTCCAGTCGAACGCGTCCTGCAGCGAGCCGGTGAACCCGTGCGACGCGACCAGCGGTCGGATGCTGTCCCGCCACTTCGGCGCGATGTGCAGGTACGCCGCGGCGCGGGGCGAGCACACCCACTTGTGCAGGTTGCCGACCCAGAAGTCCGCGCCGATCGAACGGAGGTCGACATCGACCTGGCCGGGGGCATGGGCGGCGTCCACGAGGACCGGCACCCCGCGTTCGTGTGCGGCGGCGACGATGTCGGCTACCGGGAAGTGGAAGCCCGACAATGAGGCGACGGAGTCGACGACCAGCAGCTTGGTGCGTTCGGTGAACCGTTCGGTGATGGCGGCGACCACCTCCGCCGGGCCGGTCAGGTCGAGCGGAACGTGCGCGACCACGGTCGTGGTCCCACGTTCCGCCGCGGCGCGGGTCAGCTGCGCATCGACGGCGCCGTACCGGTGGTCGGTCATCACCAGCTCGTCGCCGGGCTCGAAGCGCGCAGCCAGCGACGCGATCACGGTCTGCGTGCCGGAGGTCGCGTTCGCAACGAACACGGCACCGGCCTCATCGCCACCGAGAAGTTCGGAAAGCCGCCCGCGCACGTCGTCGATCAGGCCGGGCAGCCGGCGCGCGAGCAGATCGGTCGGGTCGCGTTCCATCTGCAGCCGCAGGTCGGCTGCCGCCGCTCCGACCGACTTGGGCAACGCCCCGAACGCTCCGTGGTTGAGATAGGCGACCTCAGGATCGAGCAGCCATTCCGTGACGTCGGTCATGAGGCATGGTTTCGCAGATGCGGTCACGCACCGTGGGCGGTATCGGACAGTTCACTAACTCGAGGTGCTGCCGTCCACACTGGCAGGGTGCTCGTGGACGAAGACACCTTTGGGGTACTCGTGGAAGCCGCGATCGACGGCATTCCCGTCGAGCTGCGCAACCAGATGCGCAACGTGGCGATCGCAGTCGAGGACCAGGGCGCCTCGCCCAACCTGCTCGGCCTCTACCACGGCATTCCGCTCACGCAGCGCACCACCATGTACGGCGGGATACTTCCTGACCGGATCACGATCTACCGGCTGCCGATCTGCCGCCGCTGTCACACCCTCGACGAGGTGATCCAGCAGGTGCGGGTCACCGTGGTCCACGAGGTCGCCCATCACTTCGGCATCGATGACGAACGCCTGCACGAACTCGGCTGGGCATAAATCCGGTGACGGCGGCTGTCGGGCTGGCTACCGTCGGATGCCTGACGACGACGAGAGCGGGGTGAGGGTCATGAACTACCTGGTGTCGCCGTGCCCCTCCTCCGTTTCCACTCGCGTGCCATCCCATCCGGTGAGAACGACCTCGTGGTCGGCGACTGGGAGAGTGAGCGAAACCGGGAGTGGCGCCGTCTCAGCATGCAGCAGCGAGGTCAGGTCAGGCCGTAGCGGCTTCCGCGTGCTTCGGCTCGTACTGCGTGAGGTCGATTCGGCTCGGGCCACCGGCCCGGCCGAGCTCGACCGCGATCGTCGACGCCGCCGCGCCGAGCCCGAGTGATCCCAGCATTGCGAGGAAGCCGCGCGATCCGTGCCGCCGAAGCTTGTCCACCGAGATCGGCCCCGGCCCGCCGTCGACGATGGCCAGCAGCGCGGCGATCATCACCAGGTTGTACTCGTAGCCGCGATCGCTGATCCACGGCCCGTTCGGCGCGTGTACGGTCCGAATCGCGGTGATCATGGTGCCGATCAGTGCCGAAGCCGCGAACGGCGTCGCCGCGCCCAACGCGAGCATCGCGCCACCCGCCGTCTCGGTGATCCCCGCCGCGTATGCGTTCGGGACTGCCGGGCGCATCCCGATCGAGTCCATCATCTTCGCGGTGCCGTCGATGCCCGGACCGTCGAAATCTCCGCGCAGCTTCTGCAGGCCGTGGCCGACGAACAACCCGCCGATGACCAGCCGTGCCACAAGTCGTCCGGAGTGCATGTCATCCGTGTTCCCGCAGGCACGGCGAACTAACGCGGTACGCGACCCAGCGCGGGATAGAACTTCGCGTTGTCCTCGACGGATGCGCGGATGTTCTCGGGGAGATCGGTGCGCGCGAGCAGGTAGTCGGTGAGCTCGCGACCGCGTGCCTGCTCGCCGGCGTAGTACGCGGCGATCGACTGTTCGTAGGCGATGCGCCACTCGTAGACGTCGACATGGACGAACAGCCGGTCGCCTCGCCCGTGCACCTCCACCGGTGCGGGGTTCGGCAACGCCCCGCACCGCCGGAAGGCGAGGTCGCAGGCCTCCCAGCTCAGCATCCACTGCGAGGTGAGGCGGTAGTGCTCCGCGAGCGTCACCAGCGGCTCGGCGCGCCAGGGGCGGCGGTTCCACGCGCTCCACAGGACCCCGCAACCCTCATCCGGTTCGTCGGCGGCGAGCAGCATCACGCCGAGCCGCCATGCGGCGTACCAGTCCTCCTGGTCCCATCCGTCGAGCGCGAGGCGCCGGGTGTACCAGTCGATCGCCTCCTGGTACCTCTTGGCGTCGTCGTAGCTGCGGGCGATGTAGAACGCGGTACGCGCGCTGGTCGGGTCATCGGCGAAGTCGGCCTCGAGCAGCTCGATCTCGCGCTCCCACTTGGTGGCGCGCATCCCCCCGTCGGCCATGTGATGGACCCGGAACGCGTTGGTGAGCTGCAGGCGCGGCTGGCGGCCGGGGATCGTGAGGTACTCGTGCGCTCGGCCGACCCAGCGAAACCCGGCGGTCGACCGGATCACTCGAAGATGCGTGTACGCCAGCTGGTTGTAGTGGTACATCGCCTCGAGACCGTCGAGGTCGATGTCGAGGTCGGGTCGAGCGCCCTCGAAGACGTCGTCCGCGTCGAGCGTCAGCACCCAGTCGGTGTGAGGGATCGCGGCGTCGAGCGCAACGTTGCGGGAGGGTCCGAAACCGCGCCACTCGTCCTGGAGGACCTCGCCAGGGATGTTGCCGAACACCTCGCGGGCGACGGCGATCGTGTCATCGGTGCTTCCGGTGTCCAGGATCGTGTAGTGGTCGATGTGGTCGATAACGGAGGCGGCGAGGCGCGGCAGCGTCTCCTGCTCGTTCTTCACGATCATCACCAGCCCGAGCGTTGCCATGTGGGCGGTCCTACGGCGTCGAGGTCGGCTGCGCGCTCGGGGTCAGCTGCGCCTTGGCCGCGGTCTTGTTCGGGATCCGTCCGGCGAGGGCGGGGTTCTCGTTGATGGCCAGCTGCAGGTGCTGTTGCGCAGCATGCCGCTGGCCATGGCTCGCTTCGAGCAGTCCGAGGTTGAGCGCCGAGTCCGCGTCGTCGGGCTTGAGGACGAGGACCTGCCGGTAGAGGCTCATCGCGAGCTCCGGGTTGGTGGCGGTGTACAGGATCGCTTCGTTGTACATCGCGGGGGTGAACATCGCGTTGAACGAGAGCGCAGCGGCGTAGTTGCTGAGGGCCACGGTCACGTCCCCCTGTTGCTGCGCGATCACCCCGAGGTCGAAGTGCGCGTAGACGTTCGTCGGCTCGAGTGAGAGGACACGCGCGTAGAGCACCTTGGCGTCCGCGATCTTGCCCGCCTTCTGGGCCTTGAGGCCGGCAGCCAGTGCTTCGGAGGCCTGTGCGCGCGAGCTACCCCCGGCGTCGCCTCCGTCGCCCCCACTCCCACTCCCGCTACCGCCGCCGCTGCAGCCCGCGAGCACGGTGACCATCGCGACGAGCAGGACGATCGAGCGCCGACGCGGCACGGTGGTTCCCTCCCCGACTGTTGCGCTTTGTACGAATTGGCATGGTACGGTCCCGCACATCGCCACGGGGGCGAGCCAGGACGGCAGGAGCGGGACGATGGCGAAGAGCAAAGCGCGCGCGGTCGCATACGGCGTAGGCATTGCGAGCGCCGCGATAGCGCCCGTCGCGGGTCCTTGGGCGTCGGCGGCCAACGCCTCGATCCCGGCGGCAAACGGCCGGATCTACGCCTGCGTGACGAAGTCGTCCCCGCACACGCTCCGCCTGCTCTCGCACAAGTCCAAGGCCTGCCACAACAACGAGAAGAAGATCTCGTGGGCGGTTCAGGGACCGCAGGGTGCTCCCGGCCCGCAGGGCGCCGCCGGTAGCGGCGGTAGCGGCACCGGCGCAACCGGCCCGCAGGGCGCGCAGGGCTCCCAGGGTCCGCAGGGAGCGCAGGGTGCCCCCGGCTCCGGCAGTGGCGGGACGACCCTGGTCGACGGCCCGGCAGGCCCGCAGGGCGCAACCGGCCCGCAGGGCGCTACGGGTGCCCAGGGTCCGTCCGGTGGCCCGCAGGGAGTCACCGGCGCCGACGGCGTGACCGGCCCGACCGGCGCGACCGGTCCGCAAGGCGCCGACGGCGCGACCGGCCCGACCGGCCCGGGCTCGACCTACGAGTTCGGTCCCGACAACGCCAGCGCCGGCATGACGGTCACGATCCCCAACACCGACGCCGGGGGGAGCGGTCCCGCCAACGCCCAGTACACGGTGTCGTGCCCGAGTTCCACGGACATCGCGCTGAGCGGTGCGTACTTCTACACCGGCAGCTACGGGAATGCCGCGGTTCTCATCGACTCCTACCGCAGTGCGACGGACGCGTGGACGTTCGACTTCTACAACCCGAACGACAATGCCCCGCCGTACTCGCTCTACGTGATCTGCGCCGTTCCGACGACCTAGCAAAGAGGTAACGTCGGCGCGTGCCTGACACGCAGTACGAGGACCTGCTCCGGCGCGTCCTCACGACCGGCACGCAGAAGTCGGATCGCACCGGCACGGGGACGCGCAGCCTGTTCGCGCAACAGCTGCGTTACGACCTGTCCGAAGGCTTCCCGCTGATCACGACCAAGCGGGTGCACTTCAAGTCGGTCGCGATCGAGCTGCTGTGGTTCCTGCGTGGCGAGAGCAACGTGAAGTGGCTGCAGGACAACGGCGTCACGATCTGGGACGAGTGGGCTGACGCCAACGGCGACCTCGGCCCGGTGTACGGCGTGCAGTGGCGGTCGTGGCCGACGCCTGACGGCGGCTCGATCGACCAGATCAGCCAGCTGCTCGACACGCTGCGCCGCGACCCCGACTCCCGGCGGATGATCGTCTCCGCGTGGAACGTCGGCGCGATCGCGGACATGGCGCTGCCGCCGTGCCACTCGATGTTCCAGTTCTACGTCGCCGATGGCCGGCTGTCCTGCCAGCTCTACCAGCGCAGCGCCGACCTGTTCCTCGGCGTGCCGTTCAACATCGCGAGCTACGCGCTGCTCGTGCACATGGTCGCGCAGCAGACCGACCTCGAGGTGGGCGAGTTCGTCTGGACCGGCGGCGACTGCCACATCTACGACAACCACCACGAGCAGGTCACCGAGCAGCTCTCCCGCGAGCCGTTCCGCTTCCCTCGCATCGAGCTGCGCCGCGCCGCATCGCTGTTCGACTACTCCTACGACGACTTCGCCGTCGTGGGCTACGAGCACCACCCGGCGATCTCCGCGCCGGTCGCCGTCTGAGCTCGGGCTTGATCGGTCTAATCTGGGCCCAGGCCGACGGCGGGGTGATCGGCAGCAACGGCACCATCCCGTGGCGGCTGCCCGAGGACCAGGCCCGCTTCAAGGAGCTGACCATGGGTTCCGCGGTCCTGATGGGGCGGCTCACCTGGGAGTCCCTGCCGGCCTCCGTACGCCCGTTGCCCGGCCGGCGCAACCTCGTGCTGACGTCCGACGAGGCGTGGTGCGCCGAGGGTGGCGAGCGGGTGGCTTCGGTCGAGGCCGCGGCCGGGCTCGTCGAGGGTGACCTTTGGGTAATCGGCGGAGCCGCGGTCTACCGCGCAGCGCTGCCGATCGCCGACCGCGCCGACGTGACCGAGATCGATCTCGACTGCGACGGCGACGTGTTCGCGCCCGAGCTCGACAGCTCCTGGCATCCGGTCTCGGCCGGCCCGTGGCAGGTCTCCACCGGTGGCCTTCGCTACAAAGTCACGACCTACGTTCGGGTCGCCGCGATACCGTCGTGGATGTGACCCGCCCGTTCGGAACCGTGTTGACCGCGATGGTCACGCCGTTCACGCCTGACGGTGCATTGGACCTCGACGCGGCGGCGACGGTGGCGACCAGGCTGGTCGATGACGGCAACGATGGGCTCGTCATCAGCGGGACGACAGGCGAGTCACCCACCACCACCGATGACGAGAAGGATCGTCTGCTGCGCGCGGTGGTCGAGGCGGTAGGCGCTCGTGCTCACGTCATCGCGGGGGTCGGGACCAACGACACGGCCCACACCGTCGAGCTCGCGAAGCACGCGGAGAAGGCAGGCGCGGCAGGCGTGCTCCTGGTGACGCCGTACTACTCGAAGCCGCCACAGGAAGGGCTGCTCGCCCACTTCACGGCGGCTGCCGACGCCACCGGCCTGCCGGCCATGCTCTACGACATCCCGGGACGCAGCGGGATCCCTATCGAGACCGACACGCTGCTGCGACTCGCCGAGCATCCGCGGATCGTCGCGATGAAGGACGCGAAGGGTGACCTTGCCGCGTCGACGGCGGTCATCGCCCAGACCGACTTGGCGTACTACTCCGGGGACGACGTGCTCAACCTGCCGCTGCTGGCGGTCGGCGCCGTCGGTGCAGTCAGTGTGGCGTCGCACGCCTGCACCCCCCAGCTGGTCGAGCTGTTCGCCGCGTTCGACCGCGGTGACGTCGCGGAGGCGCGGCGGATCAACTCCGCGATCTGGCCGGCGATCCTCGGAATCATGACGCGGACGCAGGGCGCGATCATGGCGAAGGCGGCGCTGGAGCTGCTCGGCGTGACGTCCAACCGCACCACGCGGCCACCGCTGGTCGATGCAACCACCGAGCAGCTCGAGCTGCTTCGCTCCGACCTGCAGGCCGCGGGACTGGCAGTCTGAGCCGCCTTGTCGCACCCGCACCCTGAGCTCGGCGCGCCGCCGCAGCTTCCTGCGCACGGGCTGCGCATCGTCGCGCTCGGCGGCATCGGCGAGATCGGCCGCAACATGACGGTGTTCGAGCACGCCGGCCGGCTGCTCGTCGTCGACTGCGGGGTGCTGTTCCCCGAGACCGAGCAACCCGGCATCGACCTGATCCTCCCGGACTTCTCCTATCTCAGGGATCGCTGGGACGACCTCGACGCGATCGTGCTGACGCACGGTCACGAGGACCACATCGGCGCGGTGCCGTACCTGCTCCGGGAGAAGCCCGACGTTCCGCTGATCGGGTCCCGCCTGACGCTGGCGCTGGTCGAGGGCAAACTGCGCGAGCACCGGATGGATCCGCTGACCCTCGAGGTGCGCGAAGGTCAGATCGAGCGTCTCGGTCCCTTCGAGTGCGAGTTCTTCGCGGTGAACCACTCCATCCCGGACGCCCTCGGCCTGGCGATCCGTACCGCCGCCGGCACCGTGCTGCACACCGGCGACTTCAAGATGGACCAGCTGCCGCTCGACGGCCGGATCACCGACCTCGGTGGCTGGGCCCGGCTCGGCGCTGACGGCGTCGACCTGCTGATGAGCGACTCGACGAACGCAGAGGTGCCCGGCTTCGTCACCCCGGAGCGCGAGATCGGCCCGGTGCTGGACGACGTGTTCCGCGGCGCGAAGCGCAGGGTCATCGTGGCGTGCTTCGCCTCGCACGTGCACCGGGTCCAGCAGGTGCTGGACGCCGCGGCGGCACATCACCGCCGGGTCGCCTTCATCGGCCGGTCCATGGTCCGCAACATGGGGATCGCCCGGGATCTCGGCTACCTCGAGATCCCGCCAGGTCTCGTGGCGGACCTGGCCGAGGTCGAGCAGCTGCCGCCCGAGCAGGTCGTGTTGATCTCGACCGGATCGCAGGGCGAGCCGATGTCGGCACTGTCGCGGATGGCCAACCGCGACCACCAGCAGGTACGGATCGAGCCCGGCGACACCGTCGTACTCGCCTCGTCCCTCGTCCCCGGCAACGAAAGCGCCGTCTTCCGCGTGATCAACGGGCTGAACCGGCTCGGTGCCAACGTGGTCCACAAGGAGACCGCGCTGGTGCACGTCTCCGGACACGCGCCGGCCGGCGAGCTGCTCTACGTGCTCAACATGGCGCGTCCGTCGAACTTCATGCCGATCCACGGGGAGTGGCGACACCTGCGGGCGCACGCCGAGCTGGCCGTCGCGAGCGGCGTTCCTCGTCCGAACGTCGTGATCGCCGACGACGGTGTGGTGGTGGACCTGGTCGACGGCCGGGCCTCGATCGTGGGTGCGATCCCGGCCGGCTACGTGTACGTCGACGGGCGCGGGGTCGGCGACGTCGGTGAACAGTCGCTGAAGGACCGGCTGATCCTCGGCGGCGACGGATTCGTCACCATCGTGGCCGTCGTCGACTCGGTCACGGGCAAGGTCGCGGCGCCGCCGGAGATCTTCGCCCGGGGCTTTTCGGAGGACCCGGCGGCGTTCGAGGACGTGCTGCCGCTGGTCGAGGAGTCGCTTGCGGCCGCCGGACGGGAAGGCGCCACAGACCGCAACGAGCTGCAGCAGCGGGTACGCCGGGTCGTCGGCAAGTGGGTCAGCGACACCTACCGGCGCCGCCCGATGATCATCCCGGTGGTGCTCGAGGTCTAGCAGGCTCGGACCGCCGGACTCCGCGTGGCTGCTGTTACGTATGTGACAGAAGCGTTATCGTCAGCGGATGGCCACCAAGGCGCCGGCGCGTCCCCGCACGCCCGCTTCGCGGTCGAGTTCGACCGCGCGACGCCCTGCGACGACCACCAGACGCCCCCCCGCGCGCCGGCCGGCGGGTCCGGGGCTGACGGCCCGGCTGTTCCTCGCCCTCGGCCGGCTCCTCGCCGGCATCTGGATGCTGCTCGCCCGCGGCGTGGGCGGGACCGCGCGCAGCGTCGGCACCGGCGCGCGTGACCTTGACCCGGCGCATCGACGCGACGGCGCCGGACTGGGCGCTCTCGCGGCGGCGCTGATCGTCGCGGTCGGCGCCTGGGCCGACTCCGCCGGACCGTTCGGCCACGACCTGACGATCGCGCTGCGCACCCTGATCGGTTCCGGTGTGATGATGCTGCCGGTGGCGCTCGGGCTGGCCGCGTGGCGACTGCTGCGCCGGCCGGCCCCCGAGGGCTCGCCGCGCGGGCGGGTCGTGATCGGATGGATCGCGGTGGCGATCGGCCTCCTCGGCATCCTCGACCTCGCACACGGCGACCCGGCGAGGGCGGCGGCTCGCCGCGGCGCCGGCGGCCTGGTCGGTGTGCTGGCCGGCTCCCCGCTCTCCGCTGCCGTGACCTCCTACCTCGCGGTGCCGCTGCTGGCGCTCGTCGGCGTCTTCGGCCTACTGGTGATCACCGGAACCCCGCTGCACGCCGTGCCCGACCGGTTGCGGTCGTTGGGTCACCGGTCCGGCGGTCCGCAGGACGACGTGATCGACCTCGATGCCGACACCCAGGTCACCGAGCCGCTGCCGCGCGGTCGCAAGAAGCACGCATCGGTCGCGAACACCGAGGAGGACGCGCCGTTCGCCGCCTCGCCGGTACTCGCCGAAGGCAAGCCCAGCGAGCCCGAGCCGGACGCCCCGACCCGGGTGATCACGCTGCCCGACGCGGTTCCGAGCGGCCCGCCCACCGAGGCGGTCACCGCGCCGCTGCCGAGCGCCCCGATCCCGTCCCAGCCGATCTCACCTGCCGGGAGGCCCTCGCAGCTCCAGCTCGGCGACGGCACCTACCAGCTTCCCGACACCAAGCTGCTGCGCGCCGGCAGCGCTCCGAAAGAACGCAGCAAGGTCAACGACGCCGTCATCGAAGCGCTGACCCAGGTGTTCGCCGAGTTCGACGTCGACGCCTCTGTCGTCGGGTTCAGCCGAGGACCCACTGTCACCCGTTACGAGGTCGAACTCGGCCAGGCCGTGAAGGTCGAGCGGATCAAGGCGTTGCTCCGCAACATCGCCTATGCGGTGAAGAGCCCCGACGTACGGATCATCGACGTGATCCCGGGCAAGTCGGCGATCGGGATCGAGATCCCCAACACCGACCGCGAGACGGTGAGCCTCGGCGACGTGCTTCGGGCGCCGGTCGTGACGCGCGACCACCATCCGCTCGTGGTCGCGCTCGGCAAGGACGTCGAGGGCCGGTTCATCGCTGCCAACCTCGCGAAGATGCCGCACATGCTGATCGCCGGGGCGACCGGTGCCGGAAAGAGCACCTGCATCAACTCGCTCATCACGTCGGTACTGGCGCGCGCCACTCCCGACGAGGTACGTCTGGTGCTGATCGATCCGAAGCGGGTCGAGCTTTCGACCTATCAGGGGATCCCGCACCTGATCACCCCGATCATCACCAACCCGAAGAAGGCCGCGGAGGCCCTGGGCTGGGTGGTGCGGGAGATGGAGCTGCGCTACGACGACATGGAGTCGGGCGGGGTCCGCCACATCGACGACTTCAACGCCAAAGTCCGCGCCGGCAAGCTGACCTCGCCGCCCGGCAGCGACCGCACCTACGCGCCGTACCCGTACCTGCTGGTGATCGTCGACGAGCTCGCCGACCTGATGATGGTCGCGCCGCGTGACGTCGAGGACTCGGTGGTGCGGATCACCCAGCTCGCTCGTGCCGCCGGCATCCATCTGGTGCTCGCCACCCAGCGGCCGAGCGTCGACGTCGTGACCGGCCTGATCAAGGCGAACGTGCCGAGCCGGTTGGCGTTCGCGACCGCCAGCCTGACCGACTCCCGGGTCATCCTCGACCAGCCGGGCGCGGAAAAGCTGGTCGGCGGCGGTGACGCGTTGTTCCTGCCGATGGGGGAGAGCAAGCCGATCCGGCTGCAGGGAGCGTACGTCTCCGACGCGGAGATCGAGTCGGTCGTCGCCCACTGCAAGAAGCAGATGGCGCCGGTCTATCGCGACGACATCCTCGAGAACGCCGCGCCCAGGCGCGAGGTCGACAGCGACATCGGCGACGACCTCGACCTGCTGTGCCAGGCCATCGAGCTCGTGGTGACCACCCAGTTCGGGTCGACGTCGATGCTGCAGCGCAAGTTGCGGGTCGGCTTTGCGAAGGCCGGGCGGCTGATGGATCTGATGGAGAGCCGGGGGGTTGTGGGGCCGAGCGAGGGCTCGAAGGCGCGGGACGTGCTGGTACGCGCCGAGGAGCTGGAGACCATTCTCGCAACGCTCCGTGGCGAGGTTTGACCATTCAGTTCTAGACTTTTCCCGGGGTCCGCACCAGTGAAGGCCGGTCTTTCGTGTCAGTCGGCGAAACGCTTTCCCACGCCCGACAGAGCCTGGGGCTGTCGCTCGATGACGTGAGCGCTGATACCCGCATTCGCGCGTCGGTCATCGCCGCGATGGAGCGAGACGACTTCGGACCGTGCGGCGGCACGGTCTACGCGCGCGGACACCTTCGCAGCATCGCCCGCGTGCTCGGTATCGAGGCCGACCCGCTGGTGGCCGAGTTCGACGCCTCCCACCAGGCGGAGCTACCGCCCGTAGCGGCCACGGTGGCGCCGCAGCCCACCGACCCCGACCTGCTCAACCGGACCAACCGGGTCCGACCCAACTGGACCGCGGCCATGGGCGCGGCGCTCGCGGCGATCTGCGTGTTCGCGCTGGTCGGGTTGCTCGTCAGCAACAAGGGCGGGAAGTCGCCCCACCACCCGTCCGCGCAGTCGACCGGAGGGGTGACGACGACCACGTCACCCGCGCCGCCGCCGCCGACGAGCGTGGCCGGGATTCCCGCGGAGAAGGCCACGATGGTGGTCCGGGCGCTGCACGGCCAGACCTGGCTGTCGGTGACCAGCAAGAACGGCGCGCACACCTATTACTCAGGCCTGCTCCCGGCCGGAGAGCACAAGCTGTTCTCCAACCCGCATGGGCTGAGCTTCGTGATCGGCAACGCACCCGCGGTCGACGTCGTGATCAACGGCCATGACATCGGGACGCCGCCGTCGCAAGGTAATGTCGCGCGCGGCAACGTCGCTCCGGGATCGGACACGATCCAGCAGGCCTGACCGGCGCTGCTCGCTCGTTAGGCTGATCAAGTGTCTCGTTCGGTTGCGCTCGTCACGCTGGGCTGCGGCCGCAACGAAGTCGACTCCGAAGAGCTCGCCGCGCGGCTCGAGCAGGGTGGCTGGCAGCTGACGGAGGACGCCGAGTCCGCCGACGCCGTACTGGTCAACACGTGCGGGTTCATCGAGGCGGCGAAGCGGGACAGCATCGACACGCTGCTCGATGCTGCGGACTCGGGTCGCCACGTCGTCGCCGTCGGCTGCCTGGCGGAACGGTACGGCGACGGCCTCGCGCGAGAGCTGCCCGAGATCGCCGTGCTCGGGTTCGACGACTACGCCTCCATCGCGGAGCGTCTCGACGACGTCGTGGCCGGACGGGGCCACATTTCGCACCCGCCTCGCGACCGACGCCAGCTGCTCCCGATCTCGCCGGTGGAACGGCCCGCGGCGCCCGACGTCGGGATCCCCGGCCACGCCGGCGGACCTCGGTCGGTGCTACGGCGCAGGTTGTCCGGCGAGCCGGTGGCACCCCTGAAGCTCGCCTCCGGCTGCGACCGGCGATGCACGTTTTGCGCGATCCCGTCGTTCCGAGGCGCCTTCGTGTCCCGCCCTCCGAACGACATCGTCGCGGAAGCCGAGTGGCTTGCCGACCGCGGGGTCAGCGAGCTGCTCCTGGTGAGCGAGAACTCCACGTCGTACGGCAAGGACCTCGGCGACCTGCAGGCGCTGGAGCGGCTGCTGCCCCGGCTCGCGGCGATCGGCGGGGTGCAGCGGGTGCGCGTGTCCTACCTGCAGCCGGCCGAGGTCCGGCCCACGCTGCTCGACGCGATCGCGTCGACGGAGGGCGTCGCGGCGTACTACGACATCTCCTTCCAGCACGCCGCAGAGCCACTGCTGCGGCGGATGCGACGCTTCGGTGGGACCGACCGGTTCCTCGAGCTGATCGCCGCGATCCGGGAGCGCACTCCCGACGCGGGGATCCGCAGCAACTTCATCGTCGGGTTCCCGGGCGAGAGCGACGCAGACGCCGCCGAGCTCGAGCGATTCCTCACCGAGGCGCGGCTCGACGCGGTGGGGATCTTCGGGTACTCCGACGAAGACGGCACCGAGGCGGCGAGCTTCGCCGACAAGGTGGCCGACGACGTGATCGCCGCGCGGGTCGCCCGGTTGACGGCGCTCGCTGAGGAGCTCACCGCACAACGCGCCGAGGACCGGATCGGGCAGCCCGTCGAGGTGCTCGTCGAGGCGGTCGAGGGTGAGGTCGTCGAGGGTCGCGGCGAGCACCAGGCGCCGGAGGTCGACGGTTCCGTGCTCGTCCGGGGAGCGGCCGGTCGCATGATCGGCGGGATGGTGTCGGCGCTCGTCGTCGGGTCCGACGGAGTGGACCTGTTGGCGGAGCCTCGGTGAGCACCTCCACGCCGCCCGGCCTCCCCCCGCTGCACCTGCCACAGCCCAAGCCCGACCAGATGGGCGACCCGGTCAGCGGCGCTCCGACCGTCAACATCGCCAACGGGCTCACCTTGGTGCGGCTGCTTCTGGTGCCGGTGTTCGTCGGCTTTCTGGTCGCGCACGGCGGTCACTCCACCGGCTGGCGGGAGGCGGCCTTCGTGGCCTTCGCCGCTGCCTGCATTACCGACGTGATCGACGGCGACCTCGCCCGCCGCCGCGACCTGGTCACCGACGTCGGAAAGATCGCCGACCCGATCGCCGACAAGGCGCTCACCGGCGCCGCCCTGCTGGGTCTTGCGACGTTGGGAGACCTGCCCTGGTGGGTTGCCGCGGTGGTCCTTGCGCGTGAGCTCGGCATCACCGTGCTGCGGGTCTTCGTGATCCGACACGGCGTGATCCCGGCAAGCCGCGGCGGCAAGGCGAAGACCCTGGTGCAGAACATCGCGATCGGGTTGTACGTGCTGCCGCTCACCGGCGCTTGGGCGTCGGCGCGGTTCTGGGTGATGGGCGTCGCGCTCGTGCTCACCGTCGCGACGGGCATCGACTACGTGTCGAAGGCGGTGCGGCTTCGGCGCACCAGTGCGAGGGCGGCATGGAAGCGACTGCGCCGGCCGACCTGACCCTCGCCGCAGGGATCCACGACCTGCTTCGGCGGCGAGGGGAGACACTCGCGACCGCCGAGTCGCTCACCGGCGGACTCGTGGGTGCGGTGCTGACTGCGATCGCGGGCGCATCGATGACCTACCGCGGCGGGGTGGTCGCCTATGCGACCGATGTGAAGGCCGAGGTGCTCGGGGTGCCGGCGTCGTTGCTGGCAGAGCGTGGCGCGGTGGATCCCGACGTTGCCGCGGCGATGGCCTCCGGGGTGAAGGAGCGGCTGGGCGCCGACTGGGGTCTTGCGCTGACCGGCGTCGCGGGGCCCGATCCGCAGGACGGCCAACCGGTCGGAACCGTCCACATCGCTGTGGCGGGGCCCGACGGTGTCACTGGCGTGGTGGGAAACCTGGTGGCGGGTGATCGGGATGCGATCCGTGTGGCGTCGTGCCGGGCCGCGTTGCACGCCCTTTACCTACGGCTTGGCGGCGGCGAGTAACTTGGTGGCATGGTCCTCCTGCGCCGCCTGCTCGGCGATGTCCTGCGTCGCCACCGGATCCGTCAGTCACGGACGCTGCGGGACGTCAGCACCGCGGCGGGAGTCTCGCTCGGTTACCTCTCCGAGGTCGAGCGCGGCCGCAAGGAGGCGTCGAGCGAGCTGCTCGCCGCGATCTGCGGCGCCCTCGACGTGACGTTGTCCGAGGTGCTCCGCGAGGTCAGCGACGACCTGGCTCGCGAGGAGCGCCGCGTGCGTCTCGCTCCCGTCGGCTTCGCCGCGACCGCGCGACCGGTGGCCGGGATTCCGGCGTTCCACCCGGCGCGGCCCACCGCGCAGCCCCGCCCGGTGGCGCCGGTGGCCGGGTTGTCGGTGCCGTCGGCGGTCGTCATGTCCGCGGCATAGCGCCCCCGACGTCGATGGGCTCGCCGTACCTCGCTTCCGCCGCACCCGTCCGCGAGGCCGGGGTGCACAGTCGTGCCGGCAACGCGATGGCGCGAACGCGTGCCGCGGTGCTCGATGGCGCCTCTCGCGCGGTCGAGAAGCACGGCGCCCGCAAGGCGACGATGGCCGACATCGCCTCGCTCGCCGGGATCGCCAAGGGCACGCTCTACAACCACTTCCGTGACAAGGAGGCGGTCTACGCGGCCGCTCTGGAAGGCGGCATCCGCACCCTCGCGGCGGAGTGCGGTCTGGCCGCTCGTGAGGATCTCGCCGAGGCGTTGGCCCTCGCGGCGGAGCGCATCGGCGCGAACCCTGCACTGCGGCGCATCGCCGCTGACGAGCCCGCGACACTGGCCGCATTGGTCATTCCCACCGACCATCCGCTGTGGCGGCTCGCCCGGTCGGCGGTGCGCGACGTACTGATCGGATCCGGCGCCGCGACGAGCTCCGCCAGCATCGATGCGGTGTTGCGCTGGATCGTGAGCTTCATCGCCGCGCCGGCGTCGGACGCCACGGCTCAGGCGTCGTTGATCGCCGCCGCCGTCACGTCCGGTCCCGCCTGACACCGCGCGCACCAGTACGTCACCCGCTCGCGTCCGGGCTGCCCCTGCATCCGCCGGCTGATCGATGTGCCGCAGCGACGGCACGGGCGTCCCGCCCGGCCGTAGACCCACAGTTCCTCGCCGCGCCGGCGGCTGCCCGTCGTGATCCGCTGGAACCGTTCGCGGTTGGCCAGGAGCAGTCGCCGCGCGAGATCGACCACTCGGGTCAGGTCGGCAACGTCGGCGACCGGGGTCCACGGCGCCACCCCTGAAAGGAACAGCACCTCGGACTTGTAGACGTTGCCGATCCCGGCGAGGTTGCGCTGATCGAGCAGCGCGTCGGCGATGGCTGCGTCGGGCTCTGCGCCGAGGCGTCGGAACGCTTCGGCGGCATCGAAGTCCGCGGCGAGCAGATCCGGACCCAGGTGGCCGATCACCTCGAACTCCTGTGCGGTCTCGATCAGCTCGATCACCGGGATCCGGTAGCCGACCGCCGTACGGCGCCCGGTGCCGAGCACGATCCGGATCTCGTGGCCCGGCCCGCCGGTCCAGCGCGCGCCCGCGTCGAAGATTCGCCAGGCGCCGTCCATCTCGAGATGCGTGTGAAGCGTCAGCCCGGCGTCGACGCGGGTCAGCATGTGCTTGCCGCGAGGGACGATCTCGAGCACCCGGCGCCCGCTGAGGTCCGCGGTCGCCAGCCGCGGGATCCGGAAGTCGCTGCGCGTGAGGACCTCGCCGGCGAACGCTTCGTGCAGCCGTTTGGCGGCTAGCCATACGGTGTCTCCTTCGGGCACCCGCTGCTGTTACCCCCTGAGCCGCAGTCCGCGCGGCGTCGGTCGGAAGCCCGCCGCCTGCAACGCGGTGGCAAGGGGGGTGTCGAGGACGGAGTCGCCATCCGCGCGTTCGAGCGCGAGCCGGCCGAGCATCCCGTCTCGTACCGCTAGCGCGAGGGCGTCCGCCGCGGGCTGGATCACCTGCGGGTCGTCGGACCACGACAGCAGCGACTTGCCGCCGCGTTCGACATAGAGGCTGAGCTCGCCGTCGACCAGCACGACAAGCGCGCCCGCCTTGCGGCCCGGCCGGTGCGCGCCCTCGTGGTCGGGCCACTTCAGGGCCGCGCCGTAGACGTTGGCGGGATCGGTCGCCGCCAGTACCAGCGCTCCCTCGGCGGGCAGGCTCCGCATCCGGTCGACGGCGGCACCGATCCCGAACTGCGCGCCGCCGAGACCCTCGACGTAGTAGCCGCGCCGGCAGCGACCGGTCTCCTCGAAGGCCTTGAGGACGGGGTACGCCGCGGCGAAGCCGCCGGCCGTGCGCTCGGCGACGACGGCGCCTCGGGTGACGATGCCGTGACGGTCGAGGAGTGCCTCGGCGAGCGCGTGGCTGCGACGCGTCGGGTCGGTGTCACGCAGCGGAAGCAGCGACCACCGTCCGACGGTCGTCGGGGTGGTCGGGCGCACCGTGGTCCGGCGTACGCCGCGCGGGTTCACGCGCACGGGACGGGTGCGGCCCTGCCCGGCAAGCGCGGCGCGCAGCGGGGCGAGTGTGTCGTTCGTGACGTGTCCGGACCACACCAGGCCCCACAGCGCCGTCGTGAGAGTTGCGCTGTCGAGCTCTGGGAGCCGCGCCGCGATGTCTCGGAAGAACAGCGCTCCACCGCTTTGCAGCAGGTCGAGCACCTGTCGTGCCTCAGCGCTCACCGTGTCGTCCTCCGCGGGGGAGAGCAGGAGTGGTGCGGTCTCGGCGAGGGCGACGACCACCCAGCCGTCGCCTCCTGGAAGCGATCCTTGCCCGGCCCACACCGCGTCGCCACGCGCGATCAGCTCGTCGAGCATCGCCGGTGAGTAGTCGGCGACCCGGCTTGCCAGGATCGACGTCTCCAGCGCCGACGCCGGCACCGCCACGCCGCCGAGCTGCTCGATCGCTCGAGCCAGTGCATCCGGACCGCGGAGGGAGTGCGTCCCGACGCCCTGCCATGCCGGAACGAACCGCGCGAATGTCGGCGGTGCAACCGCCTCGATCTCGCCGCGGAGCTTCGCCATCGAACGGCGGCGCATGGTGCGCAGGACGTCGGGATCGCACCACTCGGTGCCCGCGCCTCCCGGTCGGAACTCGCCGCGCACCAGTCGACCGGTCGCGAGCAGCCGGGACAGCTCCGCATCAACGACGGCTCGGCCGAGGCCGAAGCGAGTCGCCGCGTCGCCGGTATGGAACGGGCCTCGCCGCCGGGCATAGCGCGACAGCAGGTCCGCGAGGGGGTCGGCGACCGGCTCGAGGAACGCGTCCGGCACGCCGACCGGGAGCGGGACGCCGAGGGCGTCGCGCACCCGCGCGGCGTCCTCGACGGCGAGCCAGCGTTCCTCGCCGGCAATGCGGACCCGGATCGACCGCCGGCGCTCTTCGAGGTCCGCGAGCATCGCCGGCGTAGCACCGCGGGCCAGGAGCTCGTCGGTCGCGAGGTCGCCGAGCACCCGCAACGCGTCGGCGACGCCTTCGACGTCGACCAGCCGCCGCGACGAGGTGAGCCAGGCGAGCTCGGTCTCGACGTCGGCGACGGCATCGGCATCGAGCAGCTCACGCAGCTCGGCGGTGCCGAGCAGCTCGGCGAGCAGCGTCGTGTCGAGGGCAAGCGCTGCCGCCCGACGTTCCGCGAGTGGCTGGTCGCCTTCGTACATGAAGGCGCCGACGTAGTCGAAGAGCAACGTCCGGGAGTACGGCGAGGGTTGGGCGGTCTCGACGTCGACCACCCGGATCGCGCGGGAGGCGACCTCGCGCATCAGGCCGACCAGGCCAGGCAGGTCGAACACGTCCTGCAGACACTCGCGCATCGTCTCCAGGACGACCGGGAACTCGCCGTACTGCGCGGCGACCGACAGCAGCTGCGAGGACCGTTGCCGCTGCTGCCACAACGGCGTCCGCTTGCCTGGTGACCGGGTCGGGAGCAGCAACGATCGTGCCGCGCACTCCCGGAACCTCGAGGCGAACAGTGCCGACCCGCCGAGCTCGCGGGTCACGATCGCCTCGATGTCATCCGGGTCGATGATCGCCACATCGGCCGGCGGCGGGTCGTCGGTGTCCGGGAGCCGGATCACGATGCCGTCGTCGGCGTGCATCACCTGGACGTCGATGCCGGTGCGCTCGCGGAGCAGGCATCCGAGGGCAAGCGCCCACGGCGCGTGCACTCTCGCACCGAACGGCGAGTGGATGACGACGCGCCAGTCGCCGAGCTCGTCGCGGAAGCGCTCGACGACGATCGTGCGGTCGTCGGGAAGGTGGCCGGTCGAGGCACGCTGCTCGTCGAGATAGGCCAACGTGTTGTCCGTCGCCCACGGGTCGAAGCCGATGTCGGTCAGCCGTTCGCGCGCGGCGTCGCGACCGAGACGCTGCAGGTCGCGGACGAAGCCGCCCATGGCGCGGCCGAGCTCGAGCGGACGACCGATCGAGTCGCCGTGCCAGAACGGCATCTTGCCCGGCTGGCCGGGCGCGGGGGAGACGAGTACCCGGTCGTGCGTGATGTCGTCGATACGCCAGCTCGACGAGCCGAGGGTGAAGACCTCGCCGACCCGTGACTCGTAGACCATCTCCTCGTCGAGCTCGCCCACCCGACTCGTCGAGCCCGAGAGGAACACCCCGAACAGGCCGCGGTCGGGGATCGTGCCGCCGCTGGTGACGGCCAGCCGCTGCGCCCCCGGCCGGCCGGTCAGCTGGTCGGTGGTGCGGTCCCAGACGATCCTCGGGCGCAGTTCGGCGAACTCGTCGCTCGGGTACCGGCCGGCCAGCATGTCCAGCGTGGCGAACAGTGCCGAGTCGGGCAGCGCGGCGAAGGGTGCGGCGCGTCGGACGACCGTCGCGATGTCGGTGACCGACCAGTCGTCCATCGCGAGCATCGCGACGAGCTGCTGGGCGAGCACGTCGAGCGGGTTGCGGGGCATCGCCAGCGCCTCGATCTCGCCGGTCTGGATCCGGTCCGCGGTGACCGCGCTGGCGAGCAGATCGCCGCGGTGCTTCGGGAACACCACCCCGTCGCTGCGCGCGCCGACCTGATGGCCCGCGCGTCCGATCCGTTGCAGCCCGCTCGCGACCGACGGGGGAGACCCCACCTGTACCACGAGGTCGACCGCGCCCATGTCGATGCCCAGCTCGAGGCTCGAGGTGGCGACCACGCACGGCAGGTCGCCGCGCTTGAGGGCCTCTTCGGTGACGGCGCGCTGCTCGTGGCTGACGCTGCCGTGGTGGGCGCGCGCGACCAGGGTGTCCTCGCCGGCGCGCTCCGACGCCAGCTCGTTGAGCCGGGTGGTCAGCCGCTCCGCGAGCCGGCGCGCGTTGGTGAACACGATCGTGGACCGGTGCGCATCGATGAGGCTCGCGATGCGCTCGTCGACCAGCGGCCAGATGCTCGCGGTGTCGGTGCCCGGCTCGGTCATGTCCTCGACCGGGACGACCACCTTGACCCCGATCGTCTTGTCCGCGGGGGGCTGGACGACGGTCACCGGCCGGCCGCCCGCGAGGAAGGTCGCGACCTCGGCGACCGGCCGTACCGTGGCGGACAGCCCGATGCGCTGGGCCGGCCGCGCCAGGCGTGCGTCGAGCCGCTCGAGCGTCAACGCGAGGTGCGCGCCGCGCTTGGTGCCGGCCAGCGCGTGGACCTCATCCACGATCACCGTGTCGACGCCTTGCAGCACGTCACGCGCCTGGCTGGTCAGCAACAGGTACAGCGACTCCGGCGTCGTGATCAGGATGTCGGCGGCGCTTCGCGCGAACGCGCGGCGCGACTCCGGCGTCGTGTCGCCGGTGCGCATCGCGATCGTGACGTCGGCGGCGGCGACGTCCGGGGCGCCGATCAGCTGGGCGGTACGCCGGATGCCGGTCAGCGGAGAGCGGAGGTTGCGTTCCACGTCGACCGCAAGCGCCTTGAGCGGGCTCACATAGACCACCCGGCACCGATGGCTGACCTGCGTGGGGCGCGGGGTCGTGGTGAGGCGGTCCAGCGCTGAGAGGAAGGCCGCGAGCGTCTTCCCGGACCCGGTGGGCGCGATGACCAGGGAATGACCGCCGGTGGCGATCGCCTCCCACGCGCCGACCTGCGCCGGAGTTGCCGCTTCGAACGCGGACGCGAACCACTCCCGGGTGGCTGGTCCGAACGTCTCGAGCGGGCTCACTCCGTCATTCTTCACGCGTACGGTGACAGTCGTGAGGGTCACGCAGTTCTGGGAGCGGATGAACGAGCAGTTCGGGCCGGCGTACGCCGACGCCGTCGCCCGCGACCAGGTGATCGGGCGCCTCGGCGGACGCAGCCCACGAGACGCTCTCGAGGCCGGGGTACCCGCCAAGGAGGTCTGGCTGGCGGTCTGCGAGCACTTCGACGTGCCCTCGCGGCTGCGCCACTAAGTTCCCGGCGTGTCGCGCTGGACGGATCGAACATGTGTTCGCATGATGGTCCCATCGCTCGGTCGTCCACAGGCTGAACGGGCTCGGGAGAAACCGTCCGAACCCCTCTCTAGCGTGCGGATCGCGACTGCAGGTGAGCGGCCACGCAGGGCAGGTCCCGCAAACTACGGGCCCGGCCTCAGAGAGCAGAGAGGGCGGACATGGCAGGCTTCGACCGCGACAAGGCGTTGGAGACGGCGCTCGGCCAGATCGAACGTCAGCACGGCAAGGGCGCTGTCATGCGCCTGGGGGATGAGACCCGCGCGCCGATCGACGTGATCCCCACCGGGGCGATCTCCCTCGACGTCGCCCTCGGCATCGGCGGGCTGCCGCGCGGCCGGGTCGTCGAGATCTACGGCCCGGAGTCCTCAGGAAAGACCACCGTCGCGCTGCACGCCGTCGCCAACGCGCAGCGGGCAGGGGGCATCGCGGCGTTCATCGACGCCGAGCACGCCCTCGACCCGGAGTACGCCAAGGCGCTCGGGGTCGACATCGACGCGCTGCTGGTCTCTCAACCCGACACCGGTGAGCAGGCGCTCGAGATCGCCGACATGCTGATCCGCTCCAACGCGATCGACATCCTCGTCATCGACTCCGTCGCCGCGCTCGTTCCCAAGGCCGAGATCGAGGGCGAGATGGGCGACTCCCACGTCGGTCTGCAGGCCCGGCTGATGAGTCAGGCACTGCGCAAGATCACCGGCGCGCTCGCGACCAGCGGCACCACCGCCATCTTCATCAACCAGCTGCGCGAGAAGATCGGCGTCTTCTTCGGCTGCTTGTCCTACAACACGCGCGTGACGCTGGCGGACGGCACCCAGGAAAAGATCGGCAAGATCGTCAACCAGAAGCTTCCGGTCGAGGTGTTGTCCTACGACCCCGAGCTCGGCAAGATCGTCCCCAAGAAGGTCGTCAACTGGTTCGACAACGGTCCGACCGACCAGTTCCTGCAGATCACCGTCGCACGTCCAAGCGGCAACGGCCGTGCTCAGATGGGACTGACGGCCAACCACCTGGTGCGCACACCGGGGGGATGGCGGGAGGCCGGCGAACTGATCCCAGGTGACCGCGTCATGCTCTCCCAGCCATGCCGGCTCAGTTCGTTTCAGTGGGAGGTCGTGCTAGGTGGCTTGATGGGTGACTCCGCCCTGTCGCCGACCCGCAACGGCATCGGCACCCGGTTTCGGATGGGGCACGGCCCGAAGCAGCACGCCTACCTGGACTGGAAGGCATCGCTGTTCGCCAACATCGAGCAGTGCCGGACGACGAACTCCGCCGGCGCCGCGTTCGTCGATCTGACGCCACTTCCTGAGCTCGCTGAGCTTCGTGAAGCCGTCTACTTCGGCGACGGCAAGAAGCACCTGTCCTGGGAGTACCTCAAGGCGCTCACGCCGCTGTCGCTGGCGATCTGGTTCATGGACGACGGGCACTTCGCGCTGCGTTCGAAAGGACTACAGGAGCGGACCAAGGGCGGCACCGGGCGGATCGAGATCTGTGTCGATGCGATGAGCGAAGGCTCGCGGAAACGACTCCAAGAACACCTACGGGATCACTTCGGGGTGCCGAGCAAGCTGATCACCCGGGGTCCGCGTCAGCAGCAGGTTCTGCAGTTCGGGGTAGCGGCCACAACGACGTTCCTCGAGTTGATCGCGCCCTACGTTCACCCATCGATGGACTACAAGGTGCTGCCGCGGTTGCGAGGTCAGTTCCACGTCGTGCCCGAACTCATTGAGCCGACCTTGCACCCGGTGCCGGCCAAGGTCGTCGATGTGCGCGTCAAGCCGCCGACCCGATCGATGCACCGGTTCGACATCGAGGTCGAGGGGTCGCACAACTATCTTGCCGACGGCGTGATCGTGCACAACTCGCCCGAGACGACGACCGGTGGCAAGGCGCTGAAGTTCTACGCCTCCGTGCGCCTCGACGTCCGCCGGATCGAGACCCTCAAGGACGGCCAGGACGCGGTCGGCAGCCGCACCCGGGTGAAGGTCGTCAAGAACAAGGTCGCCCCGCCGTTCAAGCAAGCCGAGTTCGACATCATGTGGGGAGCGGGCATCAGCCGCGAGGGCAGCCTGATCGACCTGGGTGTCGACCACGGCATCGTGCGTAAGTCCGGCGCCTGGTTCACCTACGAGTCCGACCAGCTCGGTCAGGGCAAGGAGAACGCCCGCGGCTTCCTGCGCGACAACCCGGACCTCGCCGACGAGATCGAGAAGAAGATCAAGGAGAAGCTCGGCATCGGGCCGCGGGTCGACGTGCCGGCGGACGAGGCGGCGGCTGGCTCCGCGGTCGACGTCGATGCGCCGATCGACCTCACGGCGGTCAGCGTCCCCGAGCCGGTCGAGTTCTGAGCACGGAGTCGGTCGCTCGAACCATCGCGCTGCGGCTGCTCGAGCGGTCCCCGCGGACCCGCGCCGAGCTCGCCGCCGCGATGGCTCGGCGCGGCGTGCCGCAGGACGTGGCGGACTCCGTGCTGGAGCGGTTCGCAGACGTCGGCCTGATCGACGACACCGCGTTCGCGCAGGCATGGGTCGACTCACGCCACCATGGGCGCGGGCTGGGCCGCCGGGCTCTGGCCGCGGAGCTGCGCCGCAAGGGCGTGGACGACGAGACCGCTGCCGAAGCGTTGGCGGGCGTGTCGACCGACGACGAGGTCGCTGCCGCTCGGGCGCTGGTGCGTCGTCGGCTGCCGTCAATGGCGAGCCTGCCGAGCGACGTCGCGACGCGGCGGCTGGTGGCCATGCTCGGCCGAAAGGGCTTCGGCGCATCGCTGGCGTACCGGGTGGTGACCGAGGAGATCGCGGATATCGTCCGGGTGTGACGCAGCCAACGGGTGACCAGGTAGCGGCGGTCTACGCCGCGTCCGCAGATCGCACCGCAAGCATCGTTCGGTCCCTGATGGGCCGGCGGAGCGCGAGCCAGGCCACGGCCATGGACTGGAATGCAGACGCCGCGCCGTACTTCGACCTTGCTCAGCCCGTTCGGCGCGCTGCGCGACACCGACGTCACCGGGTAGCGACAGCGCAGGCGCCGACTGCGGCGCGACGGTGACTGGTCACACGAACTCGCCCGATAGCGTCTGCCTCGTGGCATCGATCACCTCGAAGGCGAAGGCGTTCGTCGTCTCACACGATCGCCTTGAGCGCCCGCTCCGGGCTGCGCTGAAGAGGTGGCGTTCGACTTCGTTCGTGCGTACCCAAGGTCGCAGGCGGCTGGCCCGAACTTACTTCGAAGCCTCGCTTCGACGGATCGACGAGTGGGCACCGAGGCGGACCGAGAACGACAACTTCTACTACGACCTGACTCCGCGCAATCGCGCGTATCTCGCGGCCCTCATCGCGGCGATCTCAGGACAGTCTGTGTCGGTGATTGAGGACTTCATTCAGGAGCTCGCGGACGACCAAGAGCTCCGGGCGCACATCGCCGGGATCCTTCGCAGAGATGCATCGCTTTCCGACCTCGAGGTCGGCTTCGGGCGCCGCGAGGGCTGGTACGCCATGGTCCGTCTCCTCAAGCCCGCCACGGTTGTAGAGACGGGTGTCCACCACGGAGTCGGTGCCTGCGTGATCGGGGCGGCGCTGCTAAGAAACGCGGCGGAGGGCCGGCCGGGCCGCTATTACGGCACTGACATCGATCCCACCGCGGGCGCCCTTTTCACAGGCCGGTACGCCGCGCACGGCGAGATCCTCTACGGCGACTCGATCGAATCGCTGCGTTCGCTGTCCGGGCCCATCGATCTGTTCATCAACGACAGCGATCACAGCGCCGAGTACGAGGCGGCCGAGTACGAGGAGATTGCGCCGAAGCTGGCACATCTCTCGGTCGTCCTCGGTGACAACAGCCACGTCACCCTCGCGTTGTCGGACTTCGCGCGCCGGCGCGGAAGGCCATTCGTCTTCTTCGGCGAGGAGCCCTCCGATCATTGGTATCCCGGGGCCGGCATTGGCATTTCCCCGTCTGCCGTGCCGCTGGGTGGGCTCGGCTAGCGTCCTCCGCTCGATGGCATCTGACCAGATCGTTCCGCCGCCGCGGCGGTGGCTGGTCACCGAGGTGTGGCTGGTCTTCGCGCTTTCCCTCGGCGCCGCTGGTGTCCGCGCCGCGATCGACCTTCTTGCCGATATCGCGACCGGCCGGTCTCTGACGTCGCAGCTCGCGCTGCTCAACACCTCGGAGGCGCCCGGACGACCGTGGCTCGACCTGTTCCTGCAGCTCGACTCCTTGGCGGTCGGGGTGATGCCGGTCCTGCTGGTGGTGCACTTCCTGACCCGCTCGGGAGAGCGGATCTCGGTGCTGGGCGTAGATCGCGACAATCCGAGATCAGACCTGTGGCGGGGTGCCGCCCTCGCCGCCGTCGTCGGGGGCGCCGGGCTCGGGCTCTACCTCGGCAGCCACGCGGCCGGTCTCGACCTGACCGTCGTACCGGAGTCGCTGCCCCACGTCTGGTGGCGCGACCCGATCCTGGTGCTGTCCGCGCTGCAGAACGCGACGCTCGAGGAAATGCTGGTCGCGGGTTACCTCCTGCGCCGGCTGGGCCAGCTCGGCTGGTCGGACGGCAAGGCGCTGGTGACCAGTGCGCTGCTCCGCGGCAGCTACCACCTCTATCAAGGACTGGGCGGCTTCGCGGGCAACGCCGTCATGGGGCTGATCTTCGGCCGGCTCTACCAGCGGTGGGGTCGAGTGATGCCGTTGCTGATCGCTCACACCCTGATGGACACGGTCGCCTTCGTCGGCTACGCCGAGCTCGCCCACCGAGTTTCCTGGATCCCGACGCCTTAGTAATCCCAGGTACTCGAGCGGTACACCCGGGTCAGCCCGGTGGCCGCGAACCATGTGTAGCCGAGTCCGCGGAGTGTTTCGTCGAGTGATCCATGCTGCTCGAGTCCCGCGAGATGGGATTCGAAGCACACGACGCGTGGTCTGAGTTCCGCGAGGGCGCGGTGCGTCAACACCTTCTCGTCCATTCCTTCCACGTCGACCGTCAACAGGTCGATGGTCCGGCCGGAAAGCGGGGCGACAACGTCGGTCAGCGGGCGTAGAGGGACCTGTGCCTCGCGTCGGACTTCGAAACCATCGGCGATTCGGGCCTGCGCGACCTCCGCCGAGAAGGTGCTCAGGGCCGGTTCCAGAAACTCATAGAACGTCGAGGTCCCGGCTGTTTCCGCCACCCCACACTCGACGTTGATGTCACGCGGCCGGGCCTTGTCGAACAGCATCTTCGTCCCTGGAAGGGCGTCGACGTTCAGCCCGGACCAACCTCGCTGGTAGAGCAGAAACGTGTTGTTGAATCGACGTGGGTGGTGAGCGCCGACGTCTACGTAGGTGCCCACGGCCTGCTCTTCGAACAACCGCGCCAAGATCCGGTCTTCGCCCTCTTGTGAGTACGACGGTGTGACGTACCGGTCCACGCCCCATGCCAGGCGGCGACTGACGCGGCGCGCCTTGCGTAATGGCGCGTACACGGCTGAGAGGCTATCGCTCCGGTTAGGGTGGCTCGTGCCTCAGGGCCGGTTGTCACGAGGGATGGACTGGCTTCGACTTCTCGCCGCGAGGAATGAAAGTCGAAATGTCGCATGGATCGTCCTTGAGCGGGTGCTGCGTCTTGCGGTCGGTCTGAGCGTCGGGATCCTGGTCGCGCGGCACCTCGGTGCCAGCGACTATGGGCGGCTTGCCTATGTGATTGCGATCGCGTCGTTCCTCACCCCGTTCATCACTGCAGGTGAAGGGTTCGTCGTTCGCGACATCGCGGCCGGTGACGTATCGTCCGGCGCCGTCCTGGCGAGCGCCACCGTGCTGGCATCGGCTCTCACAGCTGTTGTCACGGTGGCCCTGCTCGTGTCGGACGAGATCTCCCCTGGAACCTTTGCGTCGGGCACCCACACGCTGTTGCTGGTCGTCGTCATCGGGACGGCCGTCCGGCCGTTGGGGGGAGTCGACTTCTGGTTTCAGGCGCACCTGCGCGCGGCGCGTGCGACTGCCGCCCGTCTCGCTGCATTCGTGGCAGCCACGGTGGCCCGGGTCACTGCGGTGGCGATGGCAGCGCCGGTTGCGGTCTTTGCGTGGATCTTCGCAGGCGAGGCAGTGGCCGCCACACTGCTTCTGCTGGCTTCGTACCGTCTTGCGGGTGAGTCGTTCGGCGGCTGGCGGCTCCATTGGTCCTACCTGAAGGCGTTGTCTCGGCGGGCCTTTCCCCTCCTCGGCTCGAGCATCGCGATCGTTCTCTACCTCCGGATCGACCAGGTGATGCTGGGATCGATCTCCGGAGTGAGGCAAAGCGGCCTTTACGCCGTGGCGGTGACGATGTCTGAAGTCGCCTGGTTCCTGCCACTCGCCGTCGGCACCGTCTTCACCCCGGGGATGACGCGATTGTGGCGCGAGAGCCAGGACCGTTATGCCGAGCGGTTGCAGGACCTGTTCGTCGTGGCCTGCTTTGCCGCCTACGTGGTCGCGGCGGCATCCGCCGCGGTCGGGGTGTGGTTCATCCCGCTTGCATACGGCCACGCGTACTCAGACGTCGCTCCGACGTTTTTGGTGTTGGCTCTCGCGAATCCCTTCGTGTTCCTCGGAGTGATCGAGACCATCTGGACGGTGAACGCCGACCGGCAGGGGATCGCCTTTGCGCGAACCGCCCTTGCGGCGGTCGCGAACATCGCGCTGAACCTCGTGCTTCTCAAGCCCCTCGGCGCTACTGGGGCAGCCATTACGACTGTGGTGGCCTACGCCCTTGCGGCGGTCGCCTTGAACGCGCTGTTCTCCGCGAGCCGGCCGATCGTACGAATGCAGTTGCGGGCCCTTGCACTGCGTGATCTGCGTCGCGCGCTGCGGGTCAACCGCGAGTTCTCCGGATAGGTTCGCTGCGTGCGCTGGATGGTGGTGGATACCCAGTATCCGCTGTTCATTCGCGGGTTGTACGTGTCGAACCCGGGGATGGCGGAGCGAGACTTCGACAGCCAGCGCCGGGCTCTGCTGGACGCGGCGTTCGGCTCTTCGGACCACTACTCGAGGCACCTGAGGGCGCTCGGTCACGAGGCCCATGACGTCATCGTCAACGCGATGCCGGCGCAGCGCCGGTGGGCAAGGGAGGCGGGGCATCAGGCACTGTCGCGCCGGCCCTTCTCGAGAGCGTGGGCGGATCGAATCCTCGAGGCCCAGATCCGCGAGCTCCGTCCCGACGTGGTGTGGCTGCTCGACATGAGCTATCCGACCGAGGCCACTATCAGACGGCTGCGCCCCCACGTGTCTCTGCTGGTGGGCCAGGTTGCATGTCCGTTCGACTTCACGCGCGACCTTTCCGGTTATGACCTGGTGGTCAGCTCGCTTCCGCATTTCGTTCGGCGCTTCCGACGTCTTGGGGTGCGCAGCGAGTTCTTGCCGCTCGGTTTCGAGCCGAGCCTTCGAGCTCGGGTGGACACGCAGGGTGAGCGGGACGTCGAGGTGGCGTTCGTAGGCAGCGCTGGGAACGCCCACAGCATCGGCACAGCGCTTCTCAGTGCAGCGGCGGGTGAGCTGCCGCTGTCGTTCTGGGGTCCGGAGCAGTCCGAGCTGCCCGAGCCGCTGGCGACTCGCTACAAGGGGACGGCGTGGGGGCTGGAGATGTACGCAGTGCTCGCGCGATCTCAGGTTGCGCTGAACCGGCACATCGACATCGCCGCTGACTACGCCAACAACCTTCGGTTGTTCGAAGCCACCGGAATGGGCGCCTGCCTCCTGACGGATGACAAACGGAACATCGCCGAGCTCTTCGTACCGGGAGAGGAGGTCGTGACATACACCGATGCCGAGGACTGCATCCGCAAGGCGAAGCAGCTTCGATCGGATCCAGCGATGCGGGCCGCGATCGCCGAGGCGGGCCTACGCCGGACGTTGCGCGACCACACCTATGAAAAGCGGGTTCAGGCGTTGCTGGCGATGCTGCCGGAAGGCGGCGGCTGGAAGCCGCAACCCACGTCGCGTGCGCACCGAACCCGGCGGGCACCGGCAAGAGTCCGCGCCGCGGGGGAACGACTGGCCGCGGTTCGGGATCGCCGGGTATCAAGGGACTTTCGCCTCGTCGACAGCCTCGAATCGTCGCAATCACTCGGCGATGCCTGGAAGGACCCGACCATCGCCCCACGTCAGCGTGCGCTCGTGGATCGGCAGCTTCATCGGATGTACGAAGGGTCAGCGCCGATCGAGTTCACCGCCGCCGCCGCCGCCGTAGACGCGACGAGGTTGGATCCGGTGCGGATTGCGGAGATCGGGTGCAGCAGCGGCTACTACGGCGAGGTCCTGAGCTTCCTCGCATCCAGCGAGATCGACTATACGGGGGTCGACTACTCACTGGCCCTGCTTCGGTCCGGGCGGGCGCGATGCGAGCAACTCCCGCTGACGGCCGGGGACGCCACGCGCCTGCCGTTTCGCTCCGAGTCCTTCGACGTCGTCCTCTCGGCGGCTGTGCTCATGCATGTACCGGACTGGCGGCCGGCTTTGGCGGAGTCGTTTCGGATCAGCCGCCGGTACGTCGTCCTGCATCGCACCCCCGTGGCAGACGTGCCTCGGACTGTGCACATGGAGAAGTTGGCCTACGGCGTCCGGGTGGTCGAGCACGTGTTCGCGCGGGAGGAGCTCGATGCGGCGATCACGGAGTTACGTGGTGAGATCGTCGGGTCGTGGCCGCTGGCACGCGACCGCCACGAACCGCTCGACGACGACGTGGAGGTTGTGACCCTGCTGCTGCGACGAGGTGACCGGTGACGAACGACTTCGCCGGGCGGCAGGTGGTGGTCACTGGTGGGCTCGGCTTCATCGGTTCCGCCCTGGCTCGCAGACTCGTCGATCTGGACGCACGGGTCACCATCGTGGACAGCCTGATCCCCGAGTACGGCGGAAACCGCGCCAACATCGCCGACATCGAGGACCGGGTGCGGGTAGACGTCTCCGATGTCCGCGACCGAGCCGGCCTGCGTGACGTCGTCACCGGGTGCGACTTCCTGTTCAACCTCGCCGGCCAGACCAGCCACCTCGACTCGATGACCGATCCGTTCACCGACCTGGACATCAACTGCGTCGCGCAGCTGTCGATCCTGGAGGCGTGCCGCGCCTGGAATCCCGACGTGAAGATCGTTTTCGCGAGTACCCGCCAGCTCTACGGCAAGCCCGACTACTCACCGACCGACGAAGCACATCTGCTCCGGCCGGTCGACGTCAACGGTGTCAACAAGATGGCCGGCGAGTGGTACCACATCCTCTACAACAACGTGTATGGACTCAGAGCGACGGCGTTGCGGCTGACCAATACCTACGGCCCGGGGATGCGGATCAAGGACGCCAGACAGACCTTTCTCGGGATCTGGGTCCGCAGGCTGCTCGAGGACAAGCCGATCGAAGTGTGGGGCGGCGGCCAGCTGCGGGACTTCACCTACGTGGACGACGCGGTCGAGGCATTCCTGCTTGCGGCGCAGGATCCGGCGGCCGACGGCGAGGTGTTCAACCTCGGTGGTGAGGTGGTCATCAGCCTGCGCGACCTCGCCGAGCTGCTCATCGACGTCGCAGGGGGAGGCGAGGTCGTGGTCCGCGACTTCCCGGAAGACCGCAAGCGCATCGACATCGGCGACTACTACGCCGACTGGTCGAAGATCCGTCGAGTGCTGGGGTGGGCTCCCACCGTTCCGATCGGTGACGGTCTCCAGCGCACGATCGAGTACTACCGGACAAGGCTGGCGGCGTACCTGTGAGCTGGCCCGGTCCGGCGGCGAGCTATGCCGCACAACGTGAAGAGATCGACGACGCGATCCGTCGGGTGCTCGACAGCGGCCGGTACATCCTGGGCGAGGAGGTCGAAGAGTTCGAGGCCGAGTTCGCTGCTTTCGTCGGCACGCCGGAGGCCGTCGGCGTCGCGAGCGGGACCGATGCGCTCGCCGTTGCCCTTCGTTCCTGTGGCATCGGTCAGGGGGACCGCGTCGCGACCGTGGCGCACACGGCGAGCGCCACGGCGGCCGGGATCGAGCTGGCAGGTGCCGAGCCCGTACTGGTCGATATCGACGACACGTCGATGGTCATGGACGTCGGCAGCCTCGCGCGGACGCTCGAAGACGTCGACGGGGTGCGTGCGGTCGTGCCGGTGCACCTTTACGGCCAGCCGGTCGACATGCCGGCCGTGCTCGACGTGGCCCGAGCCAACGGCGCCCTCGTCGTCGAAGACGCGGCTCAGGCGCACGGGGCCAAGATGGGGGATCGGCGAGTCGGGGCATGGGGAGATGCCGCAGCCTTCAGTTGCTACCCGACCAAGAACCTCGGAGCTCTCGGCGACGCGGGCGTGGTGACCGCGAACGCCGAGACGGCCGCGCAGGCCAGGCTGATTCGCCAGTACGGATGGCGGGAGCGTTACGTCAGCGACTTTCCCGGCATCAACTCGCGACTCGATCCGCTCCAGGCTGCGGTGCTGCGGGTGAAGTTGAGACAACTCGACGCCGACAACGAGCAACGGGCCGTCGTCGCCTCCTGGTACCACGAGGTCCTGCCGGCCGCGGTGACGAAGCCCGCGATCAGCGAGAGCACCTCGCATGTCTTCCACCAGTACGTGATCCGCGTCGCCGAACGCGGTTCTCTCATCGCCCACCTCGCTGCAGCGGGAGTCCCTGCCTCGGTCCTCTACCCGGTCCCGATCCACCGACAACCGGCCTATGCGGGCCGGCTCCGGTGTGATCCGGCCGGGCTCGCGGTCACCGACGCGGTCTGCGAGTCGCTGGTCTGCCTGCCGATGCATCCGCTGCTCACCCGGGCGCAGGTGGAGTTCGTCGCCGACTCGGTCGCGACCTGGCTCGAACGGCAGCCGTGACAGAGCACTTCTGTACCTACTTCGACCATCGCTACCTGTCACGAGCGCTGGTCCTCTACGACAGCCTGGCGCGCCACTTTGGCGACTTCACGCTGAGGGCGTTGTGCCTGGACGAAGCAGCAGAGGCTGGCGTTGCGTCACTCGGCCTTGACTCGATGACGGCACTGTCCCTCACCGAGCTCGAACAGGCCGATCCGGACGTGCTGGCCGTCAAACCGACGCGGAGCACTGTCGAGTACTACTTCACGTGGTCTCCGGCACTGCCGCGTGCGATCTTCGCAAAAGAGCCATCGATCGAACGGCTGACGTACCTGGACGCCGACCTCTACTTCCTGTCCAGCCCCGCAGCGGTGTTCGACGAAATCGGCGACGCTCCCGTCGCGATCGTGCCGCATCGCTTCCCGGACGATCAGCCCGAGTTGCTCGACTGGGGTCGCTTCAACGTCGGCTGGGCGACCTTCACGCGCTCGGCAACGGGTTCCGCGGTGCTCGACTGGTGGCGTGAGCGCTGCATCGAGTGGTGCTATGACCAAGTCGAAGGCGATCGGTACGCCGACCAGAAATACCTCGACCGATGGCCCGAGCTCTTTCCGGAGACGCATGTCGTCACTCATCCGGGTGCGAATCTTGCGCCGTGGAACGTGCGTCGACATCGCCTGTCAGAGCAGGGGGGTCAGCTGCAGGCTGACGGTGTAGACGTCGTCTTCTTCCATGTCCAGGGGCTTCGTCATCTGGCGCGCGGGGTCTACCGCCTGGGTCTCGACTCCTACGGTGTCGCTGCCAGTCGGCTGCTTCGCCGCACCGTCTATCGGCCCTACGTCGATGAGCTGGTTGCGGCTGACGCGCGGTGTCGATCGGTCCTGCCGTCGGAGGAGGCTGACGCAATACGCGCCACGGGCCCCGCCCTGGTGCGCGAGTACCTCCGCTCGCTGCGTTACCGGGATCTCATGCGCGTTCGATCAATCACGTGAGGCTCGTGCGGGACGCCAGTATCCGCTGGCCGACCATGGGAGGCGCGCGGTCGTGCGTCCGATGAGGGAGCACAGCGGGACGGCGGCGAGGTCCGCGACCCGAGCGGCGGTATAGCGGTGAACGCGCCGTTGCGCGCGTCGGGCTTCTTTCGCGGCGGCCGCTTTGCCCGCGGTGGACAGGCCGTCCGGATGCTCACGGAACACACCGAGCTGATGGCGGGTACTGGCGACCGGACCCAATCGCCGAAGCCGGGCGTACAGCTCGACGTCCATCGCATAGGTCAGCGACTCGTCCAGACCATCCAGCTCCTTCACCGCCGCAGTCCGGAACAGGCAACCCGGCTGCGCGATGAGGTTGATGCCGTAACCGGCAAGCCGCCCGGCGAGCCAGCCGTTTCGGGCCACCCACAGCGGCGCGCCGTGCTGATCGATCATCAGGCATCTGCCGTGCACCATGACGGCCCGCGGGTTGGTGCGGAGGGCTTCGACCGCGTGCCGTACGGAGTCCGGTGGAAGCGCGTCGTCGTCGCCGAGCCATCCCGTGACGGTGCTTGACCACTTGTCGTCCCGCCACGCCTGGTTGATCGCCGCGGACAGCCCCTTCTGTCGCTCTGCAGTGACATCGAGTTTCGCGGCACTGCCGTATCGGTCACGCAGCATGGCCTGTGCTGCCGGCGGCGCGACGACGGTCACCCGGACCGGGTAGGTCTGGTCCAGGATTGACCGGATCGAGATGTCGAGCAGGTCCAAACGCTCGGCCCGAGTCGGGACTACCAGCTGGACGTCCTCCTGCTCGGGCACGCGATCATCATCCGCTAGGTCGTCCAGGTGCGCGCGTGGGCGTCGAAGGCCTCGGCGTTCTGCACCCGCACGACGCAGAAGGTGATGCCCACGGGGTCGCGCATGACGACCCAGGTGTGGATGCGGTCGACCACCGTCGCGCCGAGTCCGACCAGTCGCGCGACCTCCGCTTCGATGTCGTCGGTCTCGATGTCGAGGTGGATCCTGGGTGCCGGGTCACCGACCGACTGGACGAACACCTCGACGCCGGGCGCCATGGTGCCGAACGACGAGTAGTCGGGATCGTCGGCGTCGACCTCGGGAGTGCGTTGCGTCACGCCCGACCAGAACCTGGTGTCGGCGTCATACGCCTCGCGGGGGACGTCGATCGACGCGGCGCAGAGCCGGCTGCGGTGGCTAGACATCCGACACCTCGCATCCGGTGACCGGGCAGATGCAGAACACGACGCCGGCCGGGTCGCGCATCACGACCCAGGCGTTGGTTCGATCGAGCACCTCACCGCCGAGGTCCTCAAGCCGTGCCACCTCGCCATCGCGGTCGGGCGTGCCGAAGTCCAGATGAACCCGTGACGAGGTGTCGCCGGTCGCCTGCACCAGCAGGTGGACCTCGGGGGTGATGTGCGCGAACTGGGCGTAGTCGGGGTACTTCTCGCTTACCACCGGGTCTACGCCGACCGCGGCGCTCCAGAACGCGACCGCTCGCTCGTGATCGGCCCTCGGCACATCGACGACGACGCTGTGCAGGTGCAGCCCACTCATGGTTGCGAACGTACCCTTGTCTGGTGACTGCGCGGACGTACGAGGTGCGGACGTACGGCTGTCAGATGAACGTCCACGACTCGGAACGGATCGCGGGTCTCCTCGAGGCGGCGGGCTACCAGAAGGCGCCGGAAGGCGACACGGCTGACGTCGTCGTGTTCAACACGTGCGCGGTGCGGGAGAACGCCGACAACCGGCTCTACGGCAACCTCGGCCATCTCGCTCCGGTCAAGGCGTCACGCCCGGGCATGCAGATCGCGGTCGGGGGGTGCCTGGCGCAGAAGGACCGCGGCACGATCGTCGAGCGTGCCCCCTGGGTCGACGTCGTGTTCGGGACGCACAACGTCGGTGCGCTTCCTACGTTGCTGGAGCGGGCGCGGATCGAGCAGGAGTCCCAGGTCGAGCTGCTCGAGGCGCTCGAGACGTTTCCCTCGACGCTGCCCACGCGCCGGGAGTCCGCCTACCGCGCCTGGGTGTCGATCGGTGTCGGGTGCAACAACACCTGCACGTTCTGCATCGTGCCGTCGCTGCGCGGCAAGGAGAAGGACCGTCGTCCCGGCGACGTGCTCGCCGAGATCACCGCCCTCGTCGCCGACGGGGTCGTCGAGATCACACTGCTCGGCCAGAACGTCAACTCCTACGGTGTGGAGTTCGGTGACCGGCTGGCGTTCGGAAAGCTGCTGCGGGCGTGCGGCGCGATCGACGGCCTGGAGCGGGTGCGCTTCACCTCGCCGCATCCGCGCGACTTCACCGATGACGTCATCCTCGCGATGGCGGAGACGCCCAATGTCATGCCGAGCCTGCACATGCCGCTGCAGTCCGGCAGCGACCGCGTCCTGGCGGCGATGCGCCGGTCCTATCGGGCCGATCGCTACCTCGGGATCATCGAACGAGTGCGCGACGCGATGCCCGACGCGGCGATCACGACGGACATCATCGTCGGCTTCCCGGGCGAGACCGAGGAGGACTTCGCGGCAACCCTGGACGTCGTACGAGCGGCGCGGTTCTCCGGCGCGTTCACCTTCCAGTACTCGATCCGGCCGGGAACCCCGGCCGCGACGATGCCGGACCAGGTGCCTGCCGAGGTCGTCGCCGAGCGTTACGCGCGGCTGGTCGACGTCGTCGAAGACGTCGCGTGGTCGGAGAACCGCGCGCTGGTCGGACAGCAGGTCGAGGTGCTGGTCGCCGTCGGCGAAGGGCGCAAGGACGCGGCGACGCAGCGGCTGTCGGGCCGGGCCCGCGACAACCGCCTCGTGCACCTCGCGCCGTGCGACGCGGAGCCGGGCGACTTCGTGACCGCCGAGGTGACGTACGCCGCGCCGCATCACCTCGTCGCCGACCAGGTCGTCGCAGTCCGCCGAGGCCGGGCCGCTCGTGACGTGCCTGGCGTCATGCTCGGCATGCCGACCCTCGCACGCTGATGCCGCGAGTGGTCGCGGTCGTCGGGCCGACGGCGACCGGGAAGTCGGCGCTGGGGATCGCACTCGCCCGAGAACTGGGCGGCGAGGTCGTCAACGCCGACTCGATGCAGCTCTACCGCGGCATGGACATCGGGACCGCCAAGCTCCGGCCCGAGGACCAGGGGGGAGTGCCGCATCACCTGCTCGACATCTGGGACGTGACGCAGACGGCGAGTGTCGCGGACTACCAGTCAAAGGCCAGGGCCTGCATCGATGAGCTGTTGGCCCGCGGGATCATGCCCGTCCTGGTCGGCGGGAGCGGCCTCTACCTGCGGGCCGTCCTCGATCCGATTCACTTCCCCGGCACCGACCCGCAGCTCCGTGCCGCGCTCGAGGCGGAGCTGGCGGACCTCGGGCCGGAGGCGTTGCACCGACGACTCGCGCAGACCGACCCGGCAACCGCCGCCGCTCTCTCGCCGCTCAACGGCCGCAAGATCGTCCGAGCCCTCGAGGTCATCGCGCTCACGGGGGAGCCGTTCACGGCGGCCCTGCCGTCGTACGACGAGGGGGTCTACGACGCCGTCCAGATCGGATTGGACCTCGAGACGGAAGCGCTCGACATCCGGATCGAGCAGCGGGTAGCCGCGATGTACGACGCGGGGTTCGAGGACGAGGTGCGCCGGCTCGACACCGAGGGGCTGCGCGACGGCGTCACCGCATCTCGCGCGCTCGGCTACGCACAGCTGCTGGCGGTGATCGACGGCCGCCTGACGCGCGCCGCGGCGCGTGCCGACACCGCACGGGCGACCCGGCGGTTCGTGCGCCGCCAGCGGTCGTGGTTTCGCCGCGATCCCCGCATCCGCTGGCTCGACGCGTCCACAGACGCGCGAGGGGACGCGCTCAGGCTGGCTGTCGACTGATCATCTCGGCGGCCCCGAAATGATCACAAAAGGCCATGTTCGCGCCGCCGAAATCGACAGATATTGGGCGCAAGCTCGAGCGGGATGTTCACAGCAGGAGGAGCCATGCAGTACCAACCCGAGGTCGACCTCGCCAGCGGCGCCATCACCGGCATGGAGGCGATGGGTTCCGGCTGGGAGGTCCTGGCCGCCGCCGCGGCCGAGCTGAGCACCTGGCGCGCCCTCCCGCATCCCGCGATGCACGAGCCTCGTCAGATGTGGGTGACCGCGACGGCGAGTCAGCTGCTCGAGGTCGACGTCGTCGAGCGGATCGGCGCCCTGATCGCCGAGCACTCCCTCGACCGCGACTGTCTCGGGTTGCAGGTCGGTGAAGACATTCTCGCCACCGGCGGCCGCTTCGCGCCGGTGCTGCTCGCCGACCTGCGCGAGGCGGGGGTTGCGTTGTCGATCGCAGGCATCGGCAGCTGGTACGCCGCGATGGCGGCGATGGGTGACCTGCCGGTCGAGGCGGTCAAGCTCGATCGTGCCTTCGTCCGCGGTGCGGGCGCCGACCTCGCGCAGGACGGCATCGTGTCGGCAGTGGTCGATCTCGCGCACCGTCACAACCTGCGCGTCGTCGCCGACGCGGTCGAGAGCTGGAGCGAGGGTGCCCGGCTCTGCGAGCTCGGCTGTGACCGTGCCGTCGGCTACCTGTTCAGCGGCCCGCAGGACGCCGGCGACGCGCGCCTGATGCTCACGCACGGTGCCGGCTGGTGCGCACCCGCGCAGCGGGTCTCGATCGAAACTCACCGCAACACCGCCGCGTACCGGCCTACCCTCGAGGGGTGAGGTTCCGCAACGGGCTCCGTTTCATCAAGGGGCACGGCACGGAGAACGACTTCGTGCTGCTTCCGGAACCTCCCGCGGAGCTCGACGCTGATCTCGTGCGCGCGCTCTGCGACCGCCGGGCCGGCGTCGGCGCGGACGGCGTTCTCGCGGTCCGTAAGGACGGCGAGACCTACTTCATGGACTACCGCAACGCTGACGGCTCGATCGCCGAGACCTGCGGCAACGGGATCCGGGTCTTCGCGCGCTACCTCGTCGCGTCAGGGCTTCAGTCGGCCGGCGCGTTCGACGTCCTGACCCGCGCCGGACAGGCGCGGGTAGCCGTCCCGGCTGATGGCGGTGACATCACCGTCGAGATGGGTGTCCCGGAGCGCATCGCCGATGCGAAGGTCACGATCGGCTCCTCGACCTGGTCCGGCTTCGGCTACGCAATCGGGAACCCGCATCTGGTGGTGCTCGACGCCGGCGACCTCGACGCCCTGGACCTGTCCGTACCTCCCGTCGTCGACCCTCCACCCGACGGCGGAGTCAATGTCGAGCTGCTCGAGCGACTCGGACCCAGGCACGTGCGAATGCGGGTCTACGAGCGCGGGGTCGGGGAGACCAGGTCGTGCGGCAGCGGCGCCTGCATGGCGGCGGTCGCGGCAATGGACGCGGTGTGCCGCCGCACCACGTACGACGTCGATGTTCCCGGCGGCCGGCTGCAGGTGGCC
>DASZTV010000056.1:0-3526 GCA_035548125.1 Mycobacteriales bacterium
GCGACGCGGAAGTCGGCGAGCTCCATTCGGCTAGCGCTGACCGGCGCTCGGGGCGGGACGCCGCGGGTCGTGCGCCTTGCCCGAGTCGCGCTCGCCGCTACGACGCAAGAAGGTCATCGACCGGGTCTGCAGCCGCCAGCCGGCCTCAGTGCGGCGGTAGGTGTCGGTGTACCAGCCAATCCGCATCTCGTGGTTGGTCTGGTCGACGAAGCACAGCGGCTGCATGCCGGTGCCGGTGTCGCCGTCCAGCGAGAGCTGCGGCGGGCCGACGAGGAACAAGCCCTTCGGCGCGGCGGCCACCAGCGTCGGGAAGTCGGCGAGCGGATAGGTTTCGCCGAACGCGCTGTACGTGCCGTCGGGGGTGAACACCTCGACGACGCTGTCGACGTCGTCACGGGTCATGCCGATGGCGTACTTCGCCAGCAGCTGCTGAAGCTCGATGACGTCTTCGGTCGGGTAGGCAGGCATGTCCTCAGTCCTCGTATCCGTACACGACATGAACCGTAGGAGTTGTCGGGACCGACTGGCAGGTCAGGATCCAGCCGTCCGCGACCTCGTCGTCGAACAGCGCGTCGTTGACGTGCATCGTGACCTCGCCCTCGACCAGCTTCGCCATGCAGGTGGCGCAGTTTCCCGCCTCGCAGGAGAACGGCGGGGTCATGCCCATCTGACGTGCCGTCTGCAGGATCGTCGCGCCCGGGTGGTGCGTCGTCGTGTCCTTCCTGCCGTCGAGCTCGATGGTGACCTCGGTCGGCGCGGTCTCCGGCTGCGGGGACACGTCGGACGCCGGCGCGGCTTCCGGTGCCGGTGTCACCGTGAACCGTTCGATGTGAATCCGTTGCGGCGGCACGCTGCCGTCGAGCAGCGCGTGCTCCACCAGGTCCATGAACGGCGCCGGGCCGCAGACGAACACCTCGGCGTCCCGCGCGCCGCGGGAGAACGGCGCGATGTCGGAGGCGTCGACGAACCCGCGCTCGACGTCGTAGTGATGCGTGGTGACGAGGCGTCCGGCGTAACTGGCTTCCAGCTCGCGCAGCTCGCGCCCGAAGATGACCGAGTCGGCGTCCCGGTTCGCGTAGAGCAGCGCGACCCGGCGGCTTGACGAGGCCAGTGCGGTCTTGAGGATCGCGAAGATCGGAGTGATGCCGCTGCCGGCCGCAAACGCGATCACGTCGCGCTCCTCCGCGCCGAGCCGGAAGACGCCGGCGGGCACACTCGACTCGAGCGTGTCGCCCTCACGGACCGAGTCGTTCAGCCAGTTCGAGACGGCCCCGTCCGGCACCCGCTTCACCGTGACGGTGAGCTCCTCGCCGAGGACCGGCGCGGAGCACATCGAGTAGGAGCGGTAACGGACCTGGCCGTCGAGAGGGACCCGGAACGTGACGAACTGGCCCGCCTCGTAGCGGAACGCGGTCTCGAGCTCCGCGGGGATGTCGAGGGTGAACGAGCTCGCGTCGGACGTCTCGGCGGTCACCCGCTTGACCCGCAGCGGGTGGTAGCCGCGGTCATGTGAGACGGCCATAATCGAAAACGATAACCTGATTTCCGCGCGGCCGTGAGGCGTTACCGCGGCGCGGAGCGGGGAAGCGTCAGGCGGGGTCGAACTCGATGTGGAGCTCGCTCAGGCCGCGCAGCACCCAGGTCGGCTCGTAGCTGAAGCGCCGGTTGCCGGCCGGCCCGTGGTGCTCTTCGGACAGCCTGATGTTGCGGGTCCGGTCGAGGATGCGCTCCACGCTGATGCGGCCCTCGGCCCGAGCCAGCGGTCCGCCGGGACAGGTGTGGGCGCCGCGCCCGAACGCGAGGTGTGACCGCCCGCCCGGGCGACCGACCCGGAACTCCTCGGGACATTCGTAGCGCTTCGGGTCCCAGTTCGCCGCGCCGTTGAGCAGCATCACGGGCGTACCCGCCTTGACCTCGATGCCGCCGATCGAGGTGCTGCGCCGAGCCAGCCGGAAGTCCGCCTTCACGGGGCTCTCGATCCGCAGCGCCTCCTCGATGAAGTCCGGGATCAGCTCATGGTTGGCGCGCAGCTCGTCCTGCAGGTCGGGGTTCTCGGCGAGGTACTTCAACGCGGTCGCGAGCAGGCGCGCGGTGGTCTCCTGGCCGGCCGCGAAGAGGAACGTCGAGCTGCGTACGACGGCGACGACCTCGGGTGTCGTGCCGTCCGGGTATTTCGCGAGGGCGAGATCGGTGAGGACGTCCTGCCGCGGGTTGGCGCGCCGGTCCTCGATGTACTTCGTGAACATCTCGTCACACCACGACAAGGCGTTGAGCGTGTCCGGCTTCGCGCTCTTGCCGAGCTCACCCGGCGTGTGGCCGTAGCCGAAGCCCTGGCGGAACTGGTCGTGATCCTCCTCCGGCACGCCGAGCAGGTCGGCGACGACGAGCAGAGCGAACGGCTGGGAGTAGGCGTTGATGAACTCGCACTTGCCGTCGTGCAGGAAGTAGTCGAGCTGCTGGTCAGCCAGCCGCCACATGAACTCCTCGTTCTGCGCGAGCCGACGGGGGGTGATGAGTCGCATCAGCAGCGCGCGCTCACGGGTGTGGTCCGGCGCGTCCATCGTCACCATGTGCTCGAACATCGGGAGCTCGTGGCGGTGCGCGTCGATGATCGCGCTGACGTCATCGCCCTCGAGAGGTACCGGGAAGGTCGCAAACGGCCCGATCACCGAGTTGCACGAGCTGAACGTCTCGTTGTCGCGGTAGACCTCGTTGGCCTCGTCGTACCCGGTGACCGCGACGACGCCGTGGTGAGGGATCTGGGTGACCGGGCACTTCGCGCGGAGCGCGTCGTAGTACGGGTACGGGTCCTCGTTCAGCGACGGGTCGGAGAAGAAGTCGACCTGGTCGAGCGCGGTCATTTGCCAATGCCTCCATGCTGAGCGACTGCTCAGCACTGTAGCAACTAGCTCGCGAACCTCGAGGACTGCGCCGGGAGGTCGGCGTAGGTGACGATGCCGGGTCGAGCGTCGACCACGGCGGGGATCGCGTTGACGACCGGCATCGCGGTGATCACCGAGCCGATCGCGAGCATCTCCTCGAGGGACATCGACTCGAAGTCCTGCGGCAGCACCTCGGCGCGCACGTTGACCTGCGGGTGCCCGCGCACCTCGATCTGGTAGGCCATCGCGACCTCCCAGGCGGGATCGAGGAACGGCGTGATGGTCCAACGGACGTTGACCTCGATCAGGTCGGTGCCGGCGCGCGATCCGAACCACTTGGCGTCGATGCCGGCCACGGTCCCGGCCGTGACGTTGCGGTTCGTGACGTTGAGGTCTGTCGTGGCATGCGCGAAGTCGACCTCGCACCGGATGGCGTCGATCTCCGCCCCGAGTAGTTCGGCCAGGGCCTCGACCGCGTCGCCGAACGGCGCGGTCGCCTTCTCGATGTCGGCGGCGTGTCCGGGGTCGCCGGCAGGGCGGCCCCACCCGAGCTCGTCCTGGTTGGCGTCGCCGGCCCAGGTGCCGATGTCAAAGGACTCGAGGATGCGGACGTAGTAGACCTCCCGGCACACGCCGGACGCCAC
>DASZTV010000057.1:0-1706 GCA_035548125.1 Mycobacteriales bacterium
CGGCGGGCCGTCGAGACACGGCCGTCGCCCGGCATCCATCCCGTTGCGCGGCCGCGACGAGACCGCGTTGGACGTGGTCGTAAGACAGTTCGCGATCGCTCGCGAAGAGATCGTCGTCGAATCCGGACTGCAGGTCCGCACGCTCGTGTGCTCGCTCATCGACGCTGCCCTTGAGTCCGACCGGGGCACCGCGCTCGCGCTGCTCGACTCGGCCCTCCACCAGGGCCTGTTGACGACAGATGAGCTGGACCTCGCGGTGGTTCGGGCTACGGGCCGACGGGGCGTGGTGGCTCTCCGGGACGTGGCTCGTGTGGTCGACGCTCGCGCGGAGTCACAGATCGAGTCGCGAGTGCGGCTGGCGTGCATCGATGGCAAGGTGCCGCCGGACGAGCTTCAGTATCCGGTGTACGACGAGTACGGCAACCTGCTCGCGGTCGGCGACATGGCGTGGGTACGCGGGCGCCGGAGACCGCTGATCGCGGAGGCAGACGGCAAGAGCGTGCATTCCCTCCCCGAGGCGGTCTACCGCGATCGCAGGCGCGGGAACGCCCTGGTCGCCCAGGCGTGCGACACGATCCGTTTCACTTTCGCGGACTCATTGCGCCCGGCGTACGTCGTCAGCGTGGTCAGGGCGGCCCTCGTCGCGTAGGGCGCCTAATAGCGGTGATCATGAGCGTTGATCCGCGACACGCCGTACCGCGTGGATCAACGCTCATGATCACCGGGAATGGGCGGTCTCGAACCAGCGGCGGGGATTGACCACGAGGAGGGTCTCGATCTGCGCGTCCGTGACGCCTTTCTCGCGCAGCGCCGGCAGGACGTCGCGGCTGATGTGCAGGTAGTTCCAGTTGGGTGCGGCTTCGAGCATCCGGGGCTCGACCCAGTCGAAGTAGCAGGACGCGTCGTGCGCGAGTGCCATCCGGTCGCCGTAGCCGCGGCGGATCAGCTCCGCCACCGTCTCCACCCGCTCCTCGAACGGACGGTAGAAGTCGACTCCGAACCGGTCCATGCCGAGCAGGTAGCCGTGCTCGGCGAGCTCACTGAGGTGGTCGGCGTCCCCGGAGTCACCACTGTGGGCGAGACAGACGGATCTCGGGTCGACGCCCTCGTCTCGCAGCAGCTGGTGCACCTCGAGGCCGCGGTGGGTGCCGGGATGGGTGTGCACCATCACCGGCGCACCGGTACGAAGGTGCGCCTTCGCGACGGCTCGAAGGACGCGCTCGACGCCGGGCTTCATGCCCTCCTCGTCGATCGCGCACTTCAGGAACGCGGCGCGCACTCCGGTGTCTCCGATGCCTTCGGTGAGGTCGGTGACGAACATGTCGACCATCGGATCCGGCCGGTCTTCCAGACCGGGGAGGAACGGACCTCTCATCCGGAAGTAGCGCGGCAGCTCGTCGTAGGTGTAGACCCCGGTCGCCACGATGATGTTGATCTCGACCTGCCGGGCAATGTCGACGATGCGCGGGAGGTAACGGCCCAGCCCGATGACCGTCGGGTCGACGATCGTGTCGATACCCGCCTGCTTCAAGGCGGTGAGCTTCTCGATCGCGTCGGCGACGTTTCGGTCCTCGTCCCAGTCGGTCTTGAAGTTCGCCTGGACCTCTGTCGTCATCACGAAGACGTGCTCGTGGATCAGTGTTCGGCCGAGGGCCCCGATGTCGATGGGGCCCCCGGCCGTGGGGATTTCGCTCAACCAGTCACCG
>DASZTV010000058.1:0-2013 GCA_035548125.1 Mycobacteriales bacterium
CCCGACCCGTCTGCTGCGTTCCGCGCCGAGGAGAACGTCATCGCCGGCAACGTGATCCTCTACGGCGCCACCGGCGGTGAAGCGCTCATCCGCGGCGTGGTGGGGGAGCGGTTCTGCGTACGCAACTCGGGGGCGGTTGCGGTGGTCGAGGGTGTTGGCGACCACGCGTGCGAGTACATGACCGGCGGCCGAGTTGTGATCCTCGGCGCCACCGGACGCAACGTCGCGGCCGGCATGTCAGGCGGAATCGCGTACGTCCTCGACCTCGACCCCCGCAACGTCAACGGTGAGATGGTCGACGTCGAAGAGCTCGATGACATCGATCGGGAGTTCCTCTGCGAGATCGTCGCCCGACATCAGGCGGAGACCGATTCGACGGTTGCGGCAGCGCTGCTCGCCGACTGGGACAACGCGTTGACGCGGTTCGCCAAGGTCATGCCGCGCGACTACAAGCGGGTGATGGCGGCAGCGAAGGCTGCAGCGGAAGCAGGAGAAGACGTGGACGCGGCGATCATGGCGGCGGCTCATGGCTGATCCGAAGGGCTTTCTCACGACGCCACGCGAGACGCCGACTCGGCGTCCCGTCGACGTCCGGATCATGGACTGGCAGGAGGTCTACCAGGACTTCGCGCCGGAGAAGCTGCAGAAGCAGGCCGGGCGCTGCATGGATTGCGGGATCCCGTTCTGCCATCAGGGTTGCCCGCTCGGCAACCTCATCCCCGAGTGGAACGATCTGGTCTGGCGCGACGACTGGCGCGAGGCGATCGAGCGGCTGCATGCGACCAACAACTTCCCGGAGTTCACCGGCCGGCTCTGCCCTGCGCCGTGTGAGACCGCGTGCGTGCTCGGCATCAACTCCGACCCGGTGACGATCAAGCAGGTCGAGGTCGAGATCGTCGACCGCGCATGGGACGAAGGCTGGATCAGTCCGCAGGTGGCCGAACGGCTCTCGGGCAAGACGATCGGGGTGGTCGGTTCCGGTCCGGCGGGTCTCGCCGCCGCGCAGCAGCTGACCCGGGCCGGTCACACCGTCGTGGTCTACGAGCGCGCCGACCGAATCGGCGGGCTGCTGCGTTACGGCATCCCCGAGTTCAAGATGGAGAAGCGCCACCTCGACCTGCGGCTGCTGCAGATGGAGGAGGAGGGCACCCGGTTCCGTGCCGGCGTGAACGTCGGTGTCGACATCACTGCCGAGCAGCTGCGCAAGCGCCACGACGCGATCGTGCTCGCCGGCGGATCCACGGTCCCCCGTGACCTCGACGTCCCGGGACGCGACCTCAAGGGCATCTACCCGGCGATGGACTACCTGCCGCTCGCCAACCGGGTCCAGCAGGGGGACATCGACGCACCGCCGATCTCTGCGGCCGGCAAGGACGTGATCATCCTCGGCGGTGGCGACACCGGCGCCGACTGTCTCGGTACTGCGATTCGACAGGGTGCGAAGTCCGTGACGCAGCTCGAGATCCTGCAACGCCCGCCGGACGCGCGGGTCGCCTCGATGCCTTGGCCGACGTACCCGATGATCTACCGGGTCTCGAGCGCGCATGAAGAGGGCGGCGAGCGGGTCTACGCCGTGTCCACGCAGCGCTTCGTCGGTGACGCGGACGGTCGGGTGTCCGGCCTGGTCGTGGCGGAGGTCGACGAGAAGTTCAACCCGATCGAGGGCACCGAGAAAGAGCTCCCTGCCCAGCTCGTGCTGCTGGCGATGGGTTTCGTCGGGCCCGAGAAGGGCGCCTTGCTCGAGGGTCTCGAGGTCGAGTACGACCAGCGCGGCAACGTCGCGCGCGACGGCGAGTGGATGACGACCACCGAGGGTGTTTTCGTCTGCGGCGACATGGGCCGCGGTCAGTCGCTCATCGTGTGGGCGATCGCCGAAGGACGCGCGTGCGCTTCGTCGGTCGACCGCTGGCTGATGGGGGACACCCAGCTGCCCTCTCCGGTGCTCCCCACCGATCGCCCGATCGCCTAGCTGCCTGGCTCCTCGGGATCGACCAAGACGTCGAGTGCCGCTCG
>DASZTV010000059.1:0-2067 GCA_035548125.1 Mycobacteriales bacterium
CCAACGGAGACGCGGGCGGCAGCGTCTTGCTCGCTGCGGATCCGGCAGACAAGCAGGGCCTGGAGGTCTTGGTCCCGAGCCGGCTGATCACCGACGTCTGCGGTCACGGCTCGCTGAGCTTCGGGTCGATCCTGGGCCTCCCCGATGGTCAGTCGGCATCGCGCAGCGCGCTGAGCGGGGTGCTCGGCGGCGTGACCGTCGACGGGTCCTGGGTGCTCAGCAGTGCAGACCTCGCCCGGCTGATCGACAGCATCGGCGGTCTCACGGTCGATGTGGACACCGGCGTGGTGCAGCGCACCGCGGGCGGCGGCGGCCGCCTCATCGTGGCGGCTGGTCCCAACCAGCACCTGTCGGGGGCTCAGGCAGTGGCGTACGCGACGTACGAACGGACTCGCGAGGGTGCCGCCGCGCAACTGGAGCGCCTGCACAAGGTGATCGATGCGTTCGTGCTGGCGCTGCCGAAGTCCACGACCGGCATCGAGGCGCTGGTGCGTCCGCTCGGCAAGGGCGCGCAGTCGAGCATCGGGGTATCCCGGCTCGCGGACATGCTGTTCAATCTCGCGGCCTACGACCAGAACGAGACCGGCGTGTTCCCGACGGACCTCCCGATCGTCTCCCTCGATGCGGGTGGGGCGTTTCCGTCGTATCGGCCGGACACCACCTCCGACGGGGTTCCGCTGCTGGTCCGGACCAGGCTGGCGAACTCACTCCCGGAGAACGCCAACGCCCAGCATGCCTCCGTCCTGCTGCTTAACGGCGTGGGGACCCCAGGGCTGGTCGGGTCGGCGTGTCCGCGGCTCACTGCGGCCGGCTTCACCTACGCCGGCAGCGGCAACACCGCCAAGTTCTCCCGGGCCAGGTCACAGGTGGACATCTTCCGCAACGCTGACGCCGAGCAGGGCTACGCGCTGGCCGATGCGCTCGGCCTGCCGCGCTCCGACGTACGCCGCAACACCCTCAATCAGAATGTCGCGACGTTCGTGGTGATCCTGGGAAGTGACTACCGGCCGTGAGCGCATCCGTTCGCAGCGTTGAGCTGGCGGAGGCCGCGGTGAGTGCGGCCGCCGACAAGCTGGCGACCGACCTGGCGATCATTGACGTCAGCGAGCAGCTCGTCATCACCGACTGTTTCGTCCTCGCGTCGGCGCCCAACGAGCGTCAGGTCCGGTCCGTGGTCGACGCGGTCGAGGAGCGCTTGCTGGCGATGAAGGCCAAACCGGTGCGCCGCGAAGGTCTGGAGGAGGGTCGCTGGGTGCTGCTCGACTTCCTCGACATCGTCGTGCACGTGCAGCACGCGGAGGAGCGCACCTACTACGCCCTCGAGCGGCTCTGGAAGGACTGCCCGATGCTGCCGCTTCCCGCCGACGCGCTCCCGCCGGCGTCGTGAGCCAGATGCGGCAGGTCCTGCTGCTGCGGCACGGCAGGACGGAGTGGAACGCCACCGGACGCTTCCAGGGCCAGACCGAGTCCCAGCTCGACGCCATCGGGCGCGCCCAGGCGGAAGGCGCAGCGGTAGCCGTCGCGTCGATGCGGCCCGACGCGATCGTCAGCTCGGACCTGTCGCGAGCGCTCGACACCGCAAACACGGTTGCGGCGGAATGCGGCCTGGAGGTGGCGGTCGACCCGCGGTTGCGTGAGATCAACCTCGGCGCGTGGGAGGGGCTCACCCGGGCCGAGGCGCGTGCCCGGTTCGAGGAGGAGTACACCCGCTGGCAGACCGGCGAGGATGCCCGTCGTGGCGGTGGTGAGACCTACGCCGAGGTCGGTGCGCGCTGCCTCGAGTGCATCGACGAATGGCTCGAGCGGCTCGGGCCCGGCTGCCTCCTGGTCGCGGTCACCCACGGCAGCGCGGCACGCGCGACGATCGGGACGATGATCGGGATGCACCCGGACACCTGGTGGCGGCTGGCTCCGTTGTCGAACTGCCGGTGGTCGTTGCTCGCCAACATCGGACGGGGCTGGCGAATCGAGGAGCACAACGCGGGCAGCCCGCCCGAGGAGGAGACCGGAGACGACGCCCGCTGAGCCTCGCCGTTGCCGCCGCGCCGCCCTAGAAGGCGGCCAGCC
>DASZTV010000060.1:0-19771 GCA_035548125.1 Mycobacteriales bacterium
CGACGTCGACGCCGTTCTTCAGCGTCGCGCGCCGTACGTGGGCGGTCCCCGCCGCAACCAGGCGCGGCAGTACGTCGGCAAGGTCCACCATGAACGACAGCATGACGGTCCCGGTCTTGATGGGGAGCGCCCCGGGCCCGCCTTCCACCGGTTCGGCCATCGTCAGAAGCTCGACGTTGCCGCGCTCAGGGTGGTCCGGGTCTCCCAGGATGATCGCGCGAAGTCGCGGCGACGTGATGCTCGCGAACAGCTCCGGCCACGGCCCGTCGAACTCGCGGTCGACGATCGTGCCCAGCCCGAGACCCTCTCGGTAGAACGCAAGGCTGCGATCCGCGTCCGCGACGAAGATCACGACGTGATCGAGCGACACCGCGTACCTAGATCTCAGGACACAGCGACGCGAGGTACGCCGTCGTCCGGTCACGGGACTCGATGCGCGCCTCGCGGGTCTTGCCGTACGGGAGCAGCCGGGCCGAGAAGTCGGTGACGCCCGCATCGCGATAGCGCTCGAGGGTCGCCCGGACATCGTCCTCGTCACCGGCGACCAGGAAGTCACCGGCGTCCTTCGCGTCACCGTGCTCGAGCAGCCGCTCGTAGTTCGGCGAGTACTCGGAGTGGCTCATCGCTCGCCGTGCCCACTCGCGGGCGCCGTCGACCTCGTCCTTGCGGCACAACGTGACCGGTACGCCGGCGACGATGCGCGGTGCCGGCCGGCCGGCGTCAGCCGCAGCCTTCGTGATGCTCGGCGCGATGTGGTCGCCGATGGTGCGAGCGTCGGCCATCCAGAGCACGGTGCCGTCGGTCAGCTCACCGGCGATCTTCAGCATCAGCGGCGCGAGCGCCGCGAGCAGGATCGGCGTCGGCGTGATGTCGGTGATTGCCAGCGCGTTGTGGATCCGGAAGTGCTCGTTCTCGACGTCGACCTGACCCGGGCCGGCGAGGCCGAGGTTGAGGACCTCGAGGTAGCTGCGCACCAACCGCGCCGGCTTCTCGTACGGCAGGCCGAGCATGTCCTCGATCACCCAGTGATGGGACGGACCGACGCCAAGCGTGAGACGACCTTCGCAGACCGCCTGCGCCGACAGCGCCTGCTGCAGCATCGCGACGGGATGCCGGCTCTGGAACGGCACCACCGCCGTACCGATCTCGATCCGGCTCGTGACGCGCCCCATCAACGCGACGCCGGTGAGCGCGTCGAAGTCATCCGGTGGCTGTGCGATCCAGACCGACGCGAACCCGGCCGTCTCGGCCGCGACGGCATCGGCTTCGAGCTTCGCGACCGACTCGCGATAGCGGCCGGGATCCGGGCCGACCATCAGACCGATGCGCACAGGGTCAACTTATACCCGAGCGGTAACGGCGTTCTCAATAGCGAGAGGCAGTGTTGCAGATCAGCTGACTTGAGCCATACTCGCCGGATGCAAAGAGTCGCAGTGGTAACCGGCGGTGCATCCGGCATGGGGCTCGAGATCTGCGTGCAGCTCGCCGCACGTGGCGACAAGGTCGCCGTCGTCGACCTCTCAGCAGAGGCGGCGGAGAAGGCAGCCGCCGGCATCGTGGAGAGTGGCGGCGCCGCGATCGGGCTGCAGGCCGATGTCAGCGATCGCGCGGCGATCGATGCGGCATACGCCGCCGTGCGCGACCAGCTCGGATCGATCGAGATCCTCGTGACCAGCGCCGGCCTCGACGAGTTCAGCGACTTCACCGAGATCACCGCCGCGCAATGGGACCGGATGATCGCGGTCAACCTCACCGGCACGTTCAACTGCCTGCAGGCTGCAGTGCCCGACATGCTCGCCGGCGGCTGGGGGCGCATCGTGACGATCTCATCGTCCAGCGCACAGAGCGGCGCCAAGCGGATGGCGCACTACGTCGCGTCGAAGGGCGGCGTCATCGGCATTACCAAGGCGCTCGCCGTCGAGCTCGCACCGAAGGGCATCACCGTCAACACCATCCCGCCTGGCTTCATCGACACCCCGATGGTCCGCCGCGCCGAGGACAAGGGCGACGTGCCCGACGTCAACCTGATCGCCAAGCAGACCCCGGTACGACGGGCGGGCACCCCGCAGGACATCGCGGCGGCGTGCGTCTTCCTGTGCTCCGAGGAAGCCGGCTACATCACGGGACAGGCCCTGAACGTGAACGGTGGTTGGTACCTATGACCCCACGAAGTTGCTCGCTTCGCTCACAACTCCGCGGGGGCCCCGAAACGCACGGACCCCAGTGACTCCCCGCTTGCGACCAATCCCGCGTTCTGAGTGGGACGAGGACTGTGCGGCTGCGGTCCGCGCCGGCATGCCGGCAGTGGCGGCGGACCGTTTCCTCTCGTCGGACCCCGATGCGCCACGACTCGCCAACGGCATCACCACCCTGTTGCACCACCCACAGCTCGCGGCGAAGTTCCTCAGCTTCAACGGGCAGCTCCTGTGGGAGCCCGTGCTGTCACCGCGACTACGCGAGCTGATCGTGTTGCGCGTGGCCCGTCGTACTCGTTCGCAGTACGAGTGGGTGCAGCACGCGAAGCTGTCCCAGCGCTACGACGTCACAACCGAAGAGGTCGAGGCGATCGCGCTCGACGACGACGCGGTCTTCTCCGAGCTCGAGGCCGACGTCCTGCGCGCCACGGACCAGCTGCTCGAGACCCAGCGCGTCGAGGACAACACGTGGCAGCGCCTCGCCGATGCGTTCGACGAGAAGACCAGACTCGAGCTGTTGTTCGTCGTCGGCACCTACACCGCGCTCGCGATGGTGTTCAACGGCGTGGGCGTCGAGCTCGATCCCGATCTCGATCCGGCGGCGTTCCCGGCACTCCCGGAGGACTGATGGCAGCGGTGCGGCAGTTCCAGGTCACGTTCGACTGCGCAGACCCGGAACGCGTCGCCCGCTTCTGGTGCGAGGTGCTGGGCTACGTCGTCCCACCACCGCCACCAGGCTTCGACTCGTGGGCAGACTTCGACCGCTCGCTCCCGACTGAGCGACAAGGGGCCGCTTATGCCTGTGTCGATCCGACCGGCGTCGGTCCGCGACTGTTCTTCCAGAAGGTGCCGGAAGGCAAGGTCGTGAAGAACCGGGTGCACCTCGACGTCCGGGTCGGGACCGGTCTCCTGGGCGATGAGCGGCTCGCAGCACTCGAGGCCGAATGCGCGCGGCTCTTGCCGCTCGGCGCTTCGCGGGTGCGACTGCTGGTCGCCGACGGCTTCAACGAATCCTGCCTCGTGATGCAGGACGTGGAGGGCAACGAGTTCTGCCTCGATTGACGTCCTCGACGGAGGCCTCCCGCCACGCCGGCGGACTAGGGCTTGTCGCGAGCGAGTAGGGCGACGAGCTGATCTGGCTCCGCACCGTCGAGCTCCAGCAACTTGGTCCGGCTCCTTGCCCCGGTGACCAAACGGACGCGGGTGCGGGGTAGGCCGAACGCTCGAGCGACCGCTCGGAGGACAGCCTCGTTTGCCTTGCCTTCCACGGCTCGCTCACGAACTCGCACCACGAGCGATGGCGGCTCGCCCTCGCCGTACCTACCCCCGACCTGCGAGCGTGCGGCACCCGGATACACCCGAACAACAACCCGCATCGAACAATCCTGACGAAGTAGCACATGAAGTGGTGCTGAAGCGGTCGGTTCGCGCCAAGTGTCCGGTTCGATGAGGGCGTTATGTGCTACTTCGGGTTGCGGCAGGTGAGGTGAGACTGGTCAGGCTTTCCACAAGTGAGTCGATCGGCGTTCCCGTCGGGTAGACCTCGACCGCGCCGGCGTCCTTGAGCTTCGGTACGTCGGACTGCGGAATGGTGCCTCCGACGACCAGCGGGATGTCCTCACCGCCGGCCTCGACCATCGCGTCGTGCGTCTTGCGGGTCAACGCGACGTGCGCGCCGGAAAGGATCGACAGGCCGACCACGTCGACGTCTTCCTGTACGGCGATCGCGGCGATCTCGACCGGACGCTGCCGGATCCCGAGGTAGACGACCTCGAAGCCGGCATCGCGCAACACGCGGGCGACGAGCTTCGCGCCGCGGTCGTGCCCGTCGAGACCGGGCTTGGCGACAAGTACGCGAGCCGGCATCAGAACGCTTTCTCCATCAGAAGACCACCGGCTGGGAGAACTCGCCCCACTGGTTCTTGAGCACCTCAACCATCTCACCGACCGTGCAGTACGCCTTGGCAGCGTCGATCAGCAACGGCATCAGGTTGACGTCGTCCTTGCCGGCCGCGGCCTCGAGCGCACCGAGCGTCGCGGCGACGTCTGCGCCGGAGCGCGAGCGCTTCACCTCAGCGAGCCGCTCGAGCTGGCGAAGCCGACCCTTCTCATCGAGCTCGAAGCCTTCGACCTCGGGCACCGGCTCATCGGTGGCGAACTTGTTCAAGCCCACCACCGGACGGTCTCCGCTGTCGAGCGCCTGCGCGATCCGGTACGCCTCGTCCGCGATGAGCGCGTGGAGGTAGCCCTTCTCGACCGCCTCCACCATGCCGCCCTGCCGCTCGAGGTCATCCATGATCTCGATGACCTTTGCTTCCATCGCGTCGGTCAGCGCCTCGACGTAGTACGAGCCTCCCAGCGGGTCGGCGACCTTCGCGACCCCGGTCTCGTAGGCCAGCACCTGCTGCGTCCGCAACGCGAGCGTCGTCGACTCCTCGGTCGGCAACGCGAACGGCTCGTCCCACGCAGCGGTGAACATCGACTGCACGCCACCGAGGACCGAGGCGAGCGCCTCGTAGGCGACGCGCACGATGTTGTTGTGCGCCTGCGGCGCATAGAGCGACGCACCGCCGGCGACACAGCCGACGCGGAACATGCACGACTTCTCGTTCTTCGCGCCGTACCGCTCCTTGACGATCCGCGCCCAGCGGCGACGACCGGCCCGGTACTTCGCGATCTCCTCGAAGAAGTCGCCGTGCGTGTAGAAGAAGAACGAAACCTGCGGTGCGAACTCATCGATCGTCATTCGGCCACGCGACACGACCTCGTCGCAATAGGTGATGCCGTCCATCAGTGTGAAGGCCATCTCCTGCGCGGCGTTCGCGCCCGCGTCGCGGAAGTGCGCGCCCGCGACTGAGATCGCGTTGAACTTCGGCACCTCGGCGGCGCAGAACTCGATCGTGTCAGCGATCAGCCGCAGCGACGGCCGCGGCGGCCAGATCCAGGTCCCGCGTGCGACGTACTCCTTGAGGATGTCGTTCTGGATCGTGCCGCGGAGCAGCTTGCGGTCGACCCCCTGCTTCTCGCCCGCCGCGACATAGAACGCAAGCAGAATCGCGGCCGTCCCGTTGATGGTGAAGCTCGTGCTCACCTGATCCAGCGGGATCTGGTCGAAGAGCAGCTCGGCGTCGGCAAGCGTGTCGATCGCGACGCCGACCCGACCGACCTCCTCCTCCACATCAGGATGGTCGGAGTCGTAACCGCACTGCGTCGGCAGGTCGAGCGCCACAGAGAGGCCGGTGCCGCCTTGCGCGAGGAGGTAGCGATACCGCTCGTTGGACTCCTCGGCCGTGCCGAATCCGGAGTACTGCCGGAAGGTCCACAGCCGGCCCTGGTAGCCGGCCGGAAAGTTGCCTCGCGTGAAGGGGAACGCGCCCGGCGCCGGCAGGTCGACGGCCGGCGGCAGGTCCTCGGGGCCGTAGCGCGCCTTGAGCGGGATGCCCGACTCGCTCGTGATGAGGCGCTCGGCGTCCTGGTCTGGCATGACGGAAACGTTACTCACAATGTCGAGAGCACTACTCTCGCTGCGTGACATCTGCGGCCCCTGCGGACACTCCCGGCGGCGTGAGTCTGGCGATCGACGGCGGCATCGCGATCATCACGATCGACCGGCCCGCGGTGCGCAACGCGATCGGCTTCGCAACGACCTCGGAGCTGGACGCCGCGATCAGCGAGGTCGCAGCGTCCGACGCCGCGGTCGCCGTTCTCACCGGCGGTGGGGACCGCGCCTTCGTGTCGGGCGGCGACCTCAAGGAGCTCGCAGCAGTCCGCACCCACGCCGAGGCCGTGCAGATGGCGAGCAACGTTCGTGCCGTCCTCGACCACCTGGCGGCGCTGCCGATGCCGGTGATCGCAGCGATGAACGGTCACGCGCTCGGCGGCGGCGCTGAGGTGGCGGTCGCCGCTGACATCCGGATCGCTGCCGCTGACATCCGGATCGGGTTCAGCCAGGTGGACCTCGGAATCATGCCCGCCTGGGGCGGGATCGAGCGCCTCACCGGATTGGTCGGACGGGCCCGCGCGCTGCTGGCGGTCACGAGCGGCACGCAGTACGACGCGACGGCGGCGCACGAGATCGGCCTGGTCGACCTCGTGGTTCCACGCGCGACGTTCGACGCCGAATGGCGCGCCCTTGCCGCCAGGCTCGCCGGCCTGGCGCCGGGCACGACGCGCGCCGTGAAGGAGGTCGTCAGCGCCACCAGACCCGCGGTCCATCCCAGCAGCCGCGACCGCGCGATCGACCTCTTCGCCACGCTCTGGGCCGCGCCCGAGCACTGGGCCGCGGTAGACGCGGCGACCACCCGGCGAGCCGCAAAGAAGTAATTACTACGACTTCGAAGTAAGGTCGTTGCCACGCTTTGTAACGACCGTTACGCTTCGCCCAACACCAGCGAGAAGCCCGCTCTTGTTTTCGGAAACCCCATCTCCCAATAGGAGACTCCGCGTGACGCGACCCCGCCATCGCCACCGCTTCGTCGCCGCCACAGGGGTCGGCTGCCTGGCCCTCGTGATGGCAGCCTGCGGGGCAAGAGTGGACCCGTATCTGGGCAACACCGCCCAGGTCGCCCAGGGTGGCGCAGTCGTCCCCGGTTCGACCGAGGCCCCCGCACCCAGCGGCACCACCGGTGGTGGCGGCGTCGTCGTGAGTCCTGGCGCCACGACCGGCGGTGGCAGCAACACCACAGGTCACGGCGGGAAGAACGGCAGCACCAACCCGGGTGGTGGCGGCACGAACCCGACCGCCACGCTCGCGTCACTCACCCCGAAGAACTTCTCCTACGACCCCCAGACCCAGGCGTCGTACTGCACGGGCACTGCCGGCAACAAGGCCTCGGCGCCCGGCGTCACCGCGACCTCGATCACCCTCGGCAACGTCAGCGGTCTGACCGGTCCGGTCGCCGGCACCTTCGACCCGGCACCGCAGGCGGTCCAAGCCGCGTTCAGCGCGGTCAACCGGTTCGGCGGCATCTGCGGCCGCAAGCTCATCCTCAAGGTCGAGGACGACGGCCAGACCTCGAGCGCGCACACCTCCGACGTTCAGTTCCTGATCCCCAAGGTGCTGGCGTTCGTCGGCTCGACGTCCGATGGCGACAACGGTGGCGTGACCGACATGGAGAAGGCCGGCACGCCGGACATCGGCCGCGCGGCGAACGCGAACCGCAGCAACTCCACCAACTACTGGTCGGTCGACGGCGGCAGCACCGTCATCCGGCATGGCCGGTCGCTCCTGCCACCGACGATCCCCAAGCTCCTGAAGGCCGCGGGAGTGCTGCCGAAGTCGATGGCGTACCTCGCGTACGACATTCCGATCAGTGCGAAGGTCGCCGAGACCTACGAGCAGATGATGAAGCGCGCCGGCGTGAACACCTGCTACAAGAACATCTCGATCCCGCCTGCGCCCGGCGCAACGATGGGCGCGATCATCAACACGATGAAGGCGAACCACTGCGGTGGCGTCTACACCGTCATGGACCAGGTCGGCAACGCCGACATGCTGCGCGACATGCAGGCGCAGCACTGGAAGCCCAGCGCGATCCTCAGCACGCAGGGCGCCTACACGACCGACCAGATCTCCCTCGCCGGCCAGGACGCCGCGCAGGGCCTGATGATCCCGATCCCGACGCTCCCGCTCGGTGACCCGGCGCCGGTGATGCAGCAGTTCCAGCAGGAGCTCGCAACCTACCAGCCGGGTCGCTTCACCAACGAGTTCGGCACCGAGTCGTGGGGCGACGCCCAGTTGTTCATCTACGCGCTGCTCAAGGCGGGCCGCAACCCCACCCGCGCCGGTCTCACCAAGGCGTTACAGGACATCGACAGCTGGAACGGCGGTGGGATGTTCGGCGACTACACGCCGCGCTCCCACGGCACCGCGCTGTGCTACCTGAACACGATCGTCAAGGGCTCCGAGTTCGTCCGGCAGTACCCGAAGCAGGGCTTCGTCTGCGACCCGCATCTGTACGACGTCGGTTCCGCCTGACCCGTGCTGACCTACATCGTCCTTGGGCTGTTCGCAGGAGCGTGCTACGCGCTTGCTTCGCTCGGCATCGTGCTGACCTATCGGACGACTGGCTTCTTCAACTTCGCCTACGGAGGCGAGGCGATGTTCCTCGCCTTCGTCTTCTGGCAGCTGCGTGACCGCTGGGGCATCTCGCAATGGCTGTCGATCCCGCTGCTGCTGCTCGTCATTGCGCCGATCTTGGGACTGATCCTCGAAGCGGTCTTCCGCACGATGGCGTCTCGAACCGCGGACGTGCAGATCGTCGTGGCGCTTGGCACACTTGCCTTCTTCACGTCGTTCGTGCCCATCGTCTTCGGTTCGCAACAGCACCAGCTGGAATCGGTGTTCTCCCCGACCTGGTCGTTCAAGATCGGCGATACCTTCATCACGGCCACACAACTCGGAACGGTTGTCGTCGCCTTGGTCGCGGGCGCGATGCTGTGGGCACTTCTGCGATTCACCCAGTTCGGAACCGCGACACGGGCAGTGGTCGACAACCGCGACCTAACCGGTCTGATCGGCATCAACGCCACCCGTGTCGGCCAAGGCGCCTGGATCATCGCGACGATGTTCGCCGCTGTCGCCGGCGTGATGCTGTCCATCTCGAACAACCTCGTCATCTACGTCGTGCCGTTCCTGGTCATCTACTGCTTCGCCGCCGCGGTCCTCGGACGGCTGACCAGCCTGCCGCTCGCGTTTATCGGCGCCTTCGCGCTCGGCGTCATCGACAACGTGCTGCAAAAGTACGGTTCGCACGGCTTCCTCGCGAAGCTCGAGGCCTCGACGCCATACCTCGCGCTGTTCATCCTGCTGGTCGCGTACGGCAAGCGACTCGTGGAAGTGCGGTCCTCACTGCGCACCGTCACCGGCGCACACGTCATCGGGAGCAACACCGCCCGCAATGTGGCAGCCGGCCTCGGCGCGGCGGTTGTCGGCGCCATCGTGCTGCCGCCGGTCTTCTCGGACCCAACTGTCCACAATCTTGCTCAGGCGATGGCCTACGCGGTGGTGGCGCTGACCGTCGTCGTGCTCACCGGCTGGACCGGTCAGATTTCGATCGCGCAGATGAGCTTCGCGGGCATCGGCGCCTTCACCGCGGCGCACATCGCCGGCACCCACGGCGGCATGTTCCCGGTCGCCGTACTCGTCGGAATCCTGATCGCCGTGCCGGTCAGCCTGCTCATCGGCATTCCCTCGCTTCGGCTCTCCGGCCTCTTCCTTGCACTGGCGACCTTCGCCTTCGCACTGGTGATGGACAAGCTTGTGTTCGGAAGCGACTCGATCAGCGGTGGGATCACGGGTCTCAACCTCACCGCGGCAAAGCTCGGTCCGCTCGACTTCGAATCGGCGAACTCGCAGTTCTACCTGTGCGGAACGGTGCTGGTCGTGGCCGCGCTCGGCGCGGTATGGCTGCGACAAGGGCCGATCGGACGGCGCCTGCAGATGGTGCGTGACGCTCCGGACGCGGCGGCGACACTCGGTGCCAGCCTCACGCTGACGAAGCTCGCCGTCTTCGCCGGGTGCGCGGCACTGGCGTCGGTCGGCGGAGCCCTGCTCGCGGTCACGCAGTCCACCGTCGTGCCGGTGAACTTCGACTCATCGACGTCACTCGCGCTGTTGCTCGCCGTGGTGCTCGGCGGGCGGTCGTTGATCGTTGGTGCAGTGTTTGCCGGTGGCGTGCAGCTCATGCAGCTGCTCCCGCTCGGCACGAACGTCCACAAGTACCTGCCGCTCGGCATCGCGCTCAGCGTGATCATGGTCGCCCGTGAGCCCGACGGGCTGCCGCGCGTCGGGCTGCAGCAGCTTCAGTACTGCAAGGCCGTGCTCTACCGCCGCAATCTGGTCGATCGGCTGCGGCTGCCGTCGACCAGCGGGCGGGCCACGGTGGGCAGCAATGGCTGAGCCGCTGCTCGACGCTGCCGCGATCACGATCCGGTTCGGTGGTCTGGTTGCGCTGAACGAGGTCGACCTGCAGGTCGCAGCATCGGGCATCACCGGGCTGATCGGACCAAACGGCGCAGGCAAGACGACGTTGTTCAACGTCATCACCGGCTTGCTCGAGCCGTCGTCAGGCACGGTCCGCTACGACGGCCAGGACATCAACCGTTGGTCACCACCGCGCCGCGGCCGAGCCGGCATCGCTCGAACCTTCCAGCGGCTGGACTTGTTCGTCGGCATGTCCGTGCGCGACAACCTTCGCGCCGCTTACGAGGCGAACGTCCCAGGCGGTGTGCTCGGCCGTCGCTCCCGCGAAGGTGTCGAGCTCGTCGATGCGCTGATCGAACGCCTCGACATGAAAGACATCGCCGACCGACGCGCCGGCACGCTGTCGACCGGCCTCGGCCGAATGGTCGAGCTCGGCCGGGCGCTGAGCACGCGACCGCGACTGCTGCTGCTCGACGAGCCGAGCTCCGGCCTCGACGTCGGCGAGACCGAACACTTTCGCGATCTGTTGCTCGAGATCACCCGGTCGGAGTTCCTCGGTCGACCGGCACCGGCGGTCCTTCTCGTCGAACACGACGTACAGCTCGTCATGGAGGTCTGCCAGCAGATCACCGTGCTCGAGTTCGGGCAGCGCATCGCGCACGGCACACCCCAGGCCGTGCGCAGCGACCCGGCCGTCGTGGCCGCCTACCTCGGGGAGAGTGCAGCATGAGCACCCCCCTTCTCGAGCTCGACGGGCTATCCGTGTCCTACGGCGGGATGCGCGCCTTGTCGGACGTGAGCCTTCTCATCCCGGAAGGCGGTGTCGTCGCGCTGCTCGGTGCGAACGGCGCCGGCAAGACCACCACCCTGCGCACGATCTCTGGTCTCGTGCGCGCGGAGGCCGGCAAGATCCGCTTCCGCGGTCGCAGCGTCGAGCGCACCGCGCCGCACCGGATCTCAGCGATGGGCATCATGCACGTACCGGAAGGCCGCGGCATCTTTCGCAGCTTGACCGTCGCGGAGAACCTCGAGATGGCCGAGTACGGTCGAGGCCGCGCGGCAAAGGGCACCTCCGGAGATGTGATCGAGCAGGCGGTCGAGCAGTTCCCCGCACTCGGCGACCGCCTCAAGCAGACCGCCGGGACGCTGTCCGGCGGGGAGCAGCAGATGCTCGCGCTCGCGCGTGCCTTCGTGGCTCAACCGAAGCTGCTGATGCTCGACGAGATCTCGATGGGTCTCGCGCCGAAGATCACCGAGCAGCTTTTCGAGGCGATTCGCGCGGTTGCGGCGTCCGGAGTCGGCATGCTGTTGATCGAACAGTACGTCGACGCCGCGCTGAGCATCGCGGACTTCGGCTACGTCCTGGAGAAGGGGCGGATCGTGGACCTGGGCGACCCCGGCGACCTGCGCTCCGGTGATGCGCTTGCGACCGCCTATCTCGGAGCAAAGCTGTGATCACTGGACGCCTCCGGCGCAATGGCAGTCGCGTCCCGCGGCATCGGCGGCTGGCCGTGTCCGCCGCGACCGCGCTGGTGATCGGCGCGCCGGGCGTGGCCTTCTGGGCGGCCCCGGCCAGCGGGGTCGGCGACGGCGCGCCCGGCAGCAACCTCGCCGGCATCAACACCAACGCGACGTCGGCGGCAGCACGGGTCGTCACCTTCACCCCGGGCATCGCACCGCTCGGCGACGCGGTCCAGGGAAACATCGTCGAGGCCTCGCTCCCTTACGCGAACTCGAACGCGGGCACCGGTCCGACCACCGCTGGGACGGCATCGCCGTTGTGGCCCGGATCAGTTGTTGCGAACCTCGGCAACGCGGCAGCAACGTTTGCGCCCACCACGCCGCAGGCACTGGTCGACCTGCTCAACTACCCAGTTGCCGCGCACTCGGCGTACCCGGCGCAGCTGCACACGCAAGCCAGCGACACCTTCAGCCCCGGCGGCTTCGCCACGTCGACGACGACGTCACACGCCGGCACCAGCAATGCTCACGCCGTCCTCACCGACCTCGCGCTGCTCGGCAGCAAGAAGACCGCGCTCATCGACGTCGCGTCGACGACCACTGACACCTCGGTCACGATCAACGCATCGTCCGTGTCGACCACAGCTCATACCCACGTCGGTCACATCACCATCGCCGGCGTGCTCGACATCGCCGGGATCGACTCGACCGCTACCGCTTCCTCCGACGGCGTCCACGGTCACCACTCGACCGAGCTGCACGTCGGTCGCGTCACCCTCGCCGGCGTCCAGGCGAGCATCGGCCCCAAGGGGCTCACGCTCGACAAGACGACGCCGAAGCTTCCGCTCGACCTTCTCGACGTCGCCAACACCGCGCTCACCGCGCTGCAGCAGGCCGGACTCACCATCAAGCTGCTTCCGGCTGAAGGTCTGAACGAGGACAACAAGGGATCGGCAACGTCGGGCGGCATCCAGATCCTCTTCAAGGATCCGAACATCCCGAACCTCGGCGCGGTGCTTCCGCAGATCCCATTGCCGCTACCCAACTCGCTGGGCCTCGAGGTCGACCTCGGCGGCAGCCTCGCGACCGCCGCCGCGACGCAGCTGCCCGACGTGACAGCCGGTCCGACGCCACCGACGACGACGCCACCGACCGGCGGCAGCGTTCCCGGCGGTGGTGTGAGCCCGCCTGGCTTCGACGGCGGCATCCCGACCGGTCCGGGGGCGGTGACGGTGACAACCAGCCCAGGGGGCGCGGGCCCGATCGTGGCGGGTCCGACCGCGTTCGGCGTACCTCTGCGCACCGCGTGGGTGATCTGGGCGTTTCTGCTCTCACTACTTGCGGCGGGCCCGCTATTGGCTTATGCGAACTGGCAACTACTGCGTGGGAGGACGTCGTGAGCTCAGTGGCCTCGGAGGGCAATGACCTGCCCACGACAGATGACGCTTGGCTGCTGCGCGGGCGGCGCAAGGCGGGTGCCGGCAGGATGCGCCGCATCCCGACGCTCGCCCGCGAGGGCGGGCTCGACTTGCGCAACACCTGGCAGGTCGTAGCCGGCGCGATCCTGCTACCGCTCGGCATTGCGGTCATCCTGCTCGGTTGGTCCGGCGCGGCGCACGGCCGCGTCGAACAGCAGCAGATCCCGTACCTGATCAGCGGCGGCCTGCTCGGCCTCGCCTGTGTGGTCATCGGCGCGTTCTTCTTCTGGGCGCACTGGCTGTACCGGATCTACGACCAGGCCGACCTGCACCACGAGGAGGCGATGCGGCAGCAGGCGGAGCTGATCCGCGCGCTGCTACAGCTACGGGGTGACGGCCCCGCGTCATCGACCATCGCCAAGGCCACGGCCGCCGCGGGCGGGAACGCAACGAGCTTCGTCGCGACGAGGAACGGCACGAGCGTGCACCGGCCCGACTGCTCGCTGATCGCTTCCCGCGCCGGTCAGCTGAAGACGGTGACCGCGGCACAGGCCGCCAAGATGAAGCCGTGCCGCGTCTGCGACCCGCTCGGAAACTGACCGGTTCACGCCGACTTCGCATGCTTTACGACGCCATCTGGTCACAACGGGCTATGTACCGATTGCGGGCCTCCGGCGACATTTAAGGCATGAGTGCCGCGTGGGGCCGGCTGCTGGATGTTCTCCGCCTGCCCCACATGCGCCTGTGGTTGCAGTTCTTCGTCGCCGGCCTCGTCGTCTGCCAGATCTCCTTCACGCTGTTGCGCCCGGGCGTTCACGACCGGCTGTTGGTCTTGGCGGTCAATCTCCCGGCACAGGTGCTGATCGTCGCTGGGACGCTGGCGCTCCCCGCCGAGTCGTGGCTGAACCGGCTCTGGCCGCCGATCGTCGGGCTCGGCGCGCTGATCGCCATCGGGGCGACGACGACCGGCCTGGCGCCCGCGGTTGGCGGATTCTTCATCATCATGTTCGTGTACGTCGGGCTGACTCAGCGACCGTGGACGTCCCTGTGGCTGGTCGCACCTGCGATCGGTGGCTGGCTCCTGCTCAATCGACCGCTCGACCACGTTGTGATGGCGAAGCTGCCGGTCGCAGCAGGACTGTGGATCCTTCTCGCCGAGCTCCTCAGCCGGGTCACCGCGCAACGCCAGGCCGACCAGGACCGCCTCGCCGAGCAGGCCGCACACGATGCGCTGACCGGCCTGCGCAACCGCCGCGGTCTCGACGAGCTGCTCGACGACGCACATCCCGGCGACGCCGTCGTCTTCATCGATCTCGACTACTTCAAGACGGTCAACGACCTGCTCGGCCACGAGGCCGGCGACCATGTCATCGCAGACCTCGGGCGGATCGTCCTTGCCGTCCTCAGACCCGATGATGTGGCCGTCCGCTACGGCGGCGAAGAGGTCCTGGTTCTCCTTCCTGCCACTTCGGTGGACGGAGCAGAGACCATGCTGCGTCGACTGCGGCGAGGGTGGGCGGCCTCGCATCCAGAACTCACGTTCTCAGCCGGTATCGCGATCGTCGATCACGATGGCGGGGCGGCAGCAGCGCGAGAGGCCGACAATGCCCTGTATCTCGCGAAGCAACGCGGCCGTAACCGCTCCGAGGTAGCGGGCCAGACGCCGCCGGCGCTCATCCCGACCCAGAAAGGATCTGCCCAAACCTCCACGGTCAGCTGACGAGCCGCACGACCCAGGCACGCTTCGTGCTGAGTTCCGGCGTACGTACGGTCACTGTCCGCGTTCTCGCGTCGTAGCGCCACGGCACCCGGCGGCCGGACAGAGATACCGAACCGGGCCGGCGAACGCCGGCGAAGCGCACTGTCCACGACCGCGTTGCGAGCGAGCCCGGGAACTTCCCCGACGCCGCCGCGATCCGCAGTCGCTGCCCGTGGCCATCCGCGCGGTGGTGGAAATGGGTCCATGAGAACGCGCCCCGTTCATAGTCGAAGCCCGTCCCGCTGTCGTCGTACAGCCGCCCGGATCCCTGCTGACGGCCGTAGACGGTGACCACGAGATGATCTCGCGGCCCCGGTGCGGAGTGCCGGGACGCGGGTTGGGTCGGGAGCACCGACCCGGCCCGCACGAAGACCGGCATCCGGTCCAAGGGGAATGAGAGGCGGCGTACCGCCGGGCCCCTGAACGTCTTCCCGGTGAAGTAGTCGACCCACCGTCCCGGCGGGAACCAAACCGTCGCGGGTGCCGGGTTGCCCTTCGTGGACACCGGACGCACGAGTACGTCGCGACCCATCGTGTACTCCTGCGGGTGGTCGTAGGCCGCGGCTCGGCCAGGCCACTGCAGATACAGCGCACGCACCATCGGCAGGCCGGTGTCGTGGGCCTCTCGCGCGACCGTGTAGAGGTAGGGAACGAGCGACTCGCGAAGCCGCAACGCCTTCGTGGCCGCGCGCTTCGCCGCTCCCGGGTACTCCCATGGCAGTCGCGACCCGTGGTTGGAGTGGAGCCGCAGCAACGGCTGGAACACACCGAGCTGCACCCACCGGGAGTACAGGTCGGCCGGAAGCTTCGATCCCGTGGCGCCGGCGCTGGCGCTGCACTGCTTGCGGATCGGCGCCCCGTTGAAACTGCCGATGTCATGACTGACATAGGGAATGCCGACATTGCCTTCGTCCGCGGACAGCTTCGCCTCGAAGCCGAGCATTGCCCACGTCGCGCACGTGTCTCCGGTGAAGTGGATCGCGTAGCGGTGCTCGGCGAAGATGCCGGGGCCTGGCCCGGCGACGGGGTCGTCACCCTGATGCGAGCCGCCCACCCGCGACAGCACCAGCCAGCGACTGCCCTGAGCGTGCAGCTGTTTCGCGTAGAGCAGGTTGAACCACGTGTCGGGAGTGAGGCCCGGAGCGGACAGCGAGGTCGCGTCGCAACACCAGTCCAACCACCACTCGTCGACCCCGTCGGCGGCGATCGGCGCATGCAACGCGAAGTACGCCGCGATCTGCCGCTGTTGCGTCAGGTCGAAGACATGGCATTGGCCGAGCGGATCGATCTGCTGGAGCGTGCACATCGCGTCAAGCGGAAGCGGACCGGTCTTCGCCACTGTCTCGTCGTACTGCGGATCGGTGCTGTCGATCGAGGGGTGGATGTTGAGCGCCAGCGAGATGCCGTGGCGGTGCGCCCACGCGACGAACTGTCGCGGGTCGGGAAACAGCGTCTGGTTCCACTCCCACCCGTTCCATGACCACGCCTTCGTGCTGCCGACGACGGCACCGGCGAGCACCGGCGAGACGGGGTTGGGCTGCCGCTTCCAGTCGGTGTCGATGGACAGCGTGTCCAACGGCACCTGGTTGTGCCGGAACTGGGCGAGCAGCTTCGGATAGTCCGACGCCGCATATGCGTAGTAGCGCGAGAACCAGACGCCGAACGCGGTGCGCGGCAGCAGCGGTGCCGGTCCGCTGAGAGTCCGCAGGTCGCGCAACGCGCGGGCATAGTGGCGTCCGTACCCGAACAGATAGCCGTCCTGGTAGCCCGCTGGGGTGTCCCGGACGGCGAATCCCGGCGCCTGCGAGGTCAGCAGCGCATCGCTCGAGTCGTTCAGCAGGTACCAACCGGCCCGGGTGAGCAGACCCTGGTGCAACGGCACCGGTCCCTGCCGGTTGTCCAGCGCGCGGATCCAGCCACCCAGATTTCCGCGAGCCGCGGCGGCCGACCAGCCCGGATGCACCGTCCAGGCGCCGTGCCGCGAGCGCAATGTGACGTTCTTCGAGGTGAAGGGTCCGCCGATTCGGTAGCTCAGCTCGAGAGCGGAAGTCCGGATCGTCAGCACGCCGTGCGAGCGCGACGTGGTGAAGCGCGAGATCGGGTGGCGATCCTGCGCCACCATTGTCGGACGATCCTCGAAACGCCCGCCCGGTGCGTACTCGAGCCGGATCAGGGTCGGGCTCAACACCTCGAAGCGGGCAGCTCCCGCCCGCACCACCGGCAGGTGCGTCGAGGCGACCGACTCGGCCCCGGAGGGGGTGGCCGGCACGATCGCCAGCCCGGCTACGACAGCGACTAGGCAGCCCAGCCGAACCCGGTTCATTGCCTCGCAAGCATGCCCCAGGAGCCGCAGAAACCGATACCTGACATCACTACGACTTGCGGTTGACATCACTTTGATGTCAGACTGGTGTCATGCAGCTAGAGGGTTACGTCCAGCTGGTCCGCGACGACCTCTTCCGGATCGCGGCCGTCGGCGACGAGGCGACCGCCCGCGCCGCCGAGCTGCTCGCGGTCGCGCTCGAGTCCTCGCTGGGCCGCCGCCTCCAAGAGGCCCTCGCGGAGGCTGCGCTGGAACTCTCCGCCTCCCTCTCCCAGGGCAGCGTGGAGGTCCGGGTCTCCGGCGGTGAGCCCGAGCTCGTATACGTCGGCGCCGAGCCAACCTCGGAACCGGCAACCGACGAGGCACTCGATGCCCGGATCACGTTGCGGCTCCCGGATCGACTCAAGACACAGCTCGACGACGCTGCCGCCGCCGCCGGCGTCTCGGTCAACACCTGGCTGGTCCAGATGCTTCATCGTTCGCTCGAGCCACGCCAGGCCCAGCAGGGGCAGCGCCGGCTCACCGGCTATGGCCGCGCCTAGCACCTGCCCGACGTCCCTCACCGTCCCAGTCCCCCGGAAGGAAGCAACCCGATGATCGACAGGCGCTTCACAACTCCCCGGCCGATACGCCTCGACGTGAAGCTGGCGGTCGCCGACATCGAGATCCGCACGGTCGACGGCACCGAGTCCACCGTCACGATCACCGGGACCGAACGCATGCTCGATCTCCTGTCGGTAGAGCTGGCCGGTGACAGGCTACTGATCGAGATGAAGCACAAGATCCTCGGCGGTTGGGGTCAGCGCTGGGGCTCGATCGACGTTGAGGTGAATGTCACCGTCCCGCACCACAGCGAGGTCCGCATCGCCTGCGCTGCGGGCGATGCGGTCATCGATGGCACGCTCGCCTGCCTCGACGCGAAGGGGGCCTCAGGACGGTTGCAGGCATCCGGAGAGATCGTCGGGGACGCCACCGTCAAGACAGTCAGCGGCGACATCCGACTCCCCCGGATCGCCGGCAACCTCACCGCCGGCACCGTCTCCGGCGACGTCTTCGCCGAGTCGGTCGGCGGCTCGGTGACCACCAAGTCGGTGTCGGGTGACGTCCGGCTCGGGTGCGTTCAGGACGGCCAGGTCAAGGTGCACTGCGTGTCGGGCGATGTCGAGATCGGCATCGCCGCCGGCAGCAACGTCGACGTCGACGCGACGTCGACGTCTGGCTCGCTCAGCTCCGAGGTCCCGCTCGCCAGCGCCCCCCGCGGCGACAGCGGCCCGACCGTCGTGGTGCGGGGCAAGACGGTCAGCGGCGACGTGCGCCTCTTCCGCGCCGCGTAGCCCCTGGCTCGCTCAGTAGCCGTATCCGCCGCCGGAGCCAGTGCTCGGGCTGTGCGTCGGGGTGGGCGTAGCGGTGCTGGCGCCCCCGCTGCCCGGGTTGACCGTGCTCTTGCCACCCGAGCTGCTGCCGCCGCATCCCGCGAGGGCAACAGCGCCGACGGCGAGAATGACGGCCGCGTGTGCGGACCGGCGACGCCGTGTCGACGTCGAACCCGGAACAGGCATGTCACAACCTCCAGAAGCTTGGGATATCGCCTGCTTGCACGCGGCCGGGTGACCCTCGGTTCACTGAACCTGCAACGCGATTCCTCCGTGCTCTGATCTGACAAAGCTTGATCGGGAGGAGGAGCCACGGCTGCGGACCACTCGCTCGTCGTTGTGTCACGACCCGCACTGCGGCCGTCTGCCGCGACCCTGCGACCGCTGGCCGCGCTCCGCAGCCACAACCCCGCGTCGCGGCTCTACCTGCCGGCGATCGGCGTCGCGTTGCTTGCGGTGTGGCTGTCCCGGGAAGGCTGGCAGGCGCTCGCACCATGGGGCCCGCTGCACCAGGTGCGCACTGCCGAGTTCCAGGTCGCCGGGCCGGTCGTGCTCGGGTTCGTCCTCAGCGTCTTCGCGATCGAGCGGCGTTGGCCTGCACAGCCGCGGCCGGCCACAGCGCGAGGTCACCGCGTGGATGCCATGTACTTCGGCGTCCACGCCCTCCTCGGCGTACCGCTCATGGTCCTAGCCGGCACCGGCTTCTCCGACCTGCTGGCCCGCCACGCCCCGTGGCTGGTGCTCCCGGCGATGCCAGCGGTGCCACGCGCACTGTTCGTCCTTGCCGCGGTCATCGCCATCGACGCCTTCGACTGGATCGCCCACTACGGCAGTCACCGGCTGACCGCTCTCTGGCGACTGCACGCTGTCCATCACTCACAGGAAGAGCTGTCGGTCCTGTCGACGTTCCGAACCAGCCCGCTGGTCCACGTCGGCTTCATCATCACCGCCGTTCCGGTGCTCGCTCTCGCCGGCAACAACGCGACGCCACCTGAGCTGCTCACCGCGTTCGCCTGCCTCGGCGCGCTTCCGCACGCCAACGTCCGGTGGAGCTACGGGCGACTGGGGCGGTGGGTGATCAGTCCGGCCTACCACCGGGTTCACCACCGAACGACCGGCCGGCTCGACGTCAACCTCGGCGTGCTCTTCACGTTCTGGGACCGGCTCGCGCACCGCGCGGTCTTCCCCGACCTCGGTGCACCGGTCCCCTGTACCGGGCTGGCCGGACGGCCGGTCCCGGTCGAGCAGGCGGCGGAGCAGCCCCGCTACCTCCGCCTGCTCGGCCAGCAGCTGTTCCAACCGTTCCTTCGTGAGGAGA
>DASZTV010000061.1:0-36201 GCA_035548125.1 Mycobacteriales bacterium
GGGTTCAACTCCCCCCTCGCCCACCAATCTGCGACTTGTCAGGGGCTCCCGCCGCCAGGGCGCGCTGAGAGCCTGACAAGTCGGTAGCAAGCACTCAGCCGGCCGCCCGGCTGGCTGCGACGTCCTCTTCCCGCATTGACCAGACGGTCCGGGCGTTGAAGGCCACCATGTCCACGAGCTTTCCTGGAGTGACAGCGGCGCGCAGTCGTCGCCACAGCTCGCGGTCGGACTCGTACGGCCGGCCTTCGCTGCGACAGATGGCAAGCCACGCGCGCTCGGGTGGGACGCCGTTGATGAGGTCGCCCAACGCCTGCGCCGCCTGAGCTGCATCGTCGAACGAGCCCTCGATCTGTTCGACGATCTTGCGCTCCGCGTCGTCGTCGTACAGCGCGAGCCAGAGCCATCCTTCTTCCGCGGGATTGAAGAAGTCTTGGAGGATCGCCAGCAAGGGGTCAGTCGGAGCAGCCATGAGGTGAAGTCTGCGGACTGCACGCCGCCGAGCGCGATGCCCGATCGAGCCCCTGTGGAAACCCCGCGATCCGGTCGGTCATGACGGCAGCCGTCGGGCGCTCGCAGCGACGGCGACGAGCAGACCGGCGAGGATCGCGGTGCTCGCCTCGAAGCCGTGCGCGAAGCCACGCGGCGAGCCGCTGCCTGCGTAGTGGAAGAACACCAGGCCGACCAGTGCGACTCCCGCTGCGTTCCCGATCTGTTGCATCGTCGAGAGCAGGCCGGACACCGCACCGGCGTGCTGTGGGCCGACGCCCGCCATGACGACACCGGTGATCGGCGCGAGGCACAGCCCCATGCCGGCTCCCTCGAGCAGCAGACCGGGTGCCAGTGCGGCGATGTGCCCGCCACCCGTGACGGCCAGGACGGTGGCGACGTGCCCGGCAGCGAGGGCGAGCGCCCCAGCGACGATTACGTTGCGACCGAACCTGGCAACCAGCCGCGGCGCTCGCATCGATCCCGCGAGGTAGGCGAAGGCGAGGATCGAGAACACCAGGCCCGACTGCAATGCCGACAGCCCGCGACCGAGCTGCAGGTAGAGGGCGAGAACCAGGAAGAACGACGCCTGTCCGGCCCAGAAGCAGAACTGCGTGACGACACCGGTACGAAAGGCGGGCACCGCAAACCACCGCGGGTCGACAAGCGGGGCGCGACCGGACCGGACCAGGCGACGCTGCCACCACACGAAGTCTGCGAACAGCATCGGCGACAAGCCGAGCACTGCGAACGACCACCATGGCCAGCCCTGCTCGCGGCCGTCGACCAGTGGCAGCACGAGCGCGGTGAGCGCGAGCGTGGCCAGGACGACCCCGACGACGTCGATCCGCTCCGCCTTCGGCGCCCGCGATTCGGGCAGGTGACGTCCGGCGGCCGCGAGGATCGCGACCCCGATGGGCACGTTGATCAGGAAGACAACACGCCAGCCGAGACCTGCCGGGTCGACGTGCAGCAGCACGCCGCCGACCAGCTGCCCGCCGGCGGCCGCTACGCCCATCACCGTGGCGTAGATGCCGATCGCTCGCGCACGCTCTGTCGCCTCGGCGAACAGCACGCCGATCAGCGCGAGCACCGACGGACTGATCATCGCGGCTCCGGCTCCTTGCACGAATCTGGCGTCGACCAGGACCTCGGCGTTGGGCGCGAGCCCGCAGCCCAGGGATGCCGCCGTGAACAGGCCGATCCCGGCGGTGAACATCAGCCGTCGGCCGTAGCGGTCGCCGAGCCGTCCGGCGGCGAGCAGCAGTACGGCGAAAGTCAGGCCGTAGCCCGCGACCACCCATTCGACGGCGGTCGGGCCGGCCTGAAGGTCGCGTTGCATCGAAGCCATCGCGACGTTGACGATGAAGAAGTCGAGGACGATCAGGGACGTCGCCGCGAGAAGCACCGGCAGCGCGTAACGGTGCGACGAGCGTTCGGTCGTCGCGAGGCGGGAGGTAGCGGTCGGCGTCCGGACTGCGGTGAGTGATTGAGTCATGTGACCGTTGTCCGGCCTGTCCCAACAGGAGGGTCAACCCCCTGATTCCGGCACTTGACCCTCCCCCTAGGGGAGAGTCGAAGGTGGGTCCATGACCAGCACAGCCAAGCTGTCCATCGGGGACTTCTCGCGGATGACGTACCTGTCGGTGAAGGCGCTCCGGCACTACCACGACGTGGGTGTCCTCACCCCCGCGGAGGTCGATCCCTCCAGCGGCTACCGGTTCTACGCGCCGAGCCAGGTCGGCCTCGCGCAGATGATCCGCCGGCTGCGCGATCTCGGCATGCCGCTGGAAGAGGTACGCACGATCGTGCTCGCGCCGGACGCGGCGTCTCGTGACGAGGCGCTGGTCGCGCATCTGCGACGGATGGAGGCGCAGCTCGAGGCGACCCAGCAGACCGTCGCGTCGCTGCGCACCCTTCTCGAAGGGCCGGATGAGACGTTTCCGGTGACGGAGCGTGACATCGCGGCGACTCCAGCACTCGCGATCCGCGAGCACGTCAAGGGCGAGGACGCGGTTGCGTGGTGGATGGCGGCGTTCGGCCTGTTGCACCAGACGCTGCGCGACGCGGGTGGCACCCGTGCCGGAGCCGACGGCGCGCTGTTCCCAGCGGAGTTCTTCACCGACGAGGAAGGTGAGGTCACCGTCTTCGTACCGGTCGAGGAGCTCACGGGCGGAACCTTGCCCGACCGGGTTCTCGCCACCGTCGTTCCCGCGATCCGGGCGGCGGTTGCCGTGCACGACGGACCGTTCGGCGACCTGGATCGGACCTACGGCGCGCTCGGCACGTGGGTGCTCGACCGCGCTGCGGGCGCACCGGGCCCGATCCGGGAGTACTACCTGCCGACCGGTGACCCTGACGACCTGCTGGCGCACACCACCGAGGTCTGCTGGCCGCTCGTCCCGCAACGCGGGACCTGAGCCGGCAAGGTCGCCCTTCCCTCTTCAGGGGAAACCGGCAAAGATCGTCGACGTCGGGACGTTCTATCCGGGAGGGGCGACATGATTCGAGGCAAGGCGATCCCCGTCATTGCGATGGGTGGCATGTTCGTGGCGGGCAGCGGCATCGTTGCCGCGGTGGCGCAAGCCGGCACCAGCTCGCCGGCGAAGGCGTGTGAGAACTCCAAACACGTCCTCAGCCTGCGCAGTCACGGCCACTGCGCGAGCGGCGCCCACAAGGTCACGCTCGGAGCGCAGGGCGCTCAAGGTGCCGCCGGTCCGCAAGGAGCCGCAGGCCCGCAGGGTGCAGCGGGTGCGCAAGGCTCGCAAGGAGCCCAGGGCTCTCAAGGTTCCCAGGGACCGCAGGGAGTCTTCAACGCCTCGGACACCCATCTGGTCCGCGCGAGTGACACCGCATCCACCGGCAATCTCGCGACGGCGATTGCGAGCTGCCCGAGTGGCGAGGTCGCGATCGGCGGCGGAGCCGCATGGGCATTCGGCGGTGACACCGACACCATCGTGGTCGACTCTCCGGTGACCGCCTCCAACGCGATCCCGCCGACCGGCGGCACCGCAGTCGGGTGGGAGGGCACCGGCAAGCACAACGGCGCCGGGACCGCGACGTTGTACGTCATCGCGATCTGCGCGTAGCCGCCGAACCTGCCGAGCTGCCGCGCAACGCAGGTACGGGCCACGGCCGTCACGGCACCGCGGCGGTGCCGTCTCCTAGGGTCAGTGCGTGACGTCGCCGTCGGCTGAGCCCGCCGAGGCCGGCCGCTACACCGGCCGCACCGCGTGGACGCGTACCGTCCGCACGCCGTTGCGCCGGTTCGTGGCGACCGAGTCGGGCGGGGCGAGCGTCATGGTCGCCGCGACCGTCGCGGCGCTGGTGTGGGTGAACATCGACGCAGGGTCATATGACCGGGTGTGGCATACGACCTTGACGGTGCAGCTGGGTTCGCACGGGATCAGTCAGAGCGTGCGTGCCTGGATCGACAACGGCGCCATGACACTGTTCTTCTTCGTCGTGGGACTCGAGGCGCGGCGGGAGGCCGACCTCGGCGAACTGCGCGAGCGCCGCCGCGCTGCACTGCCGTTGCTTGCCGGCCTGGCTGGCATGCTGGTCCCGGTTCTGATCTACCTGGCGATCAACGCCGGCGCGCACTCGGCGCACGGCTGGGGCATGGCCATGTCGACGGACACTGCGTTCGCCCTCGGGATGCTGACGCTGGTCGGGCCACGGTTCCCCGACCGCCTCCGGTCATTCCTCCTCACCGTTGTCGTCGTCGACGACATCGCTGCGCTGGTCGTCATCGCGACCGCCTACCCCGACGATCTGGCCGTCCGGCCGTTGCTGCTGGCCGTGCTGTTCTTCGCGGCGGTGGTCGGCGTGCGCGCGCTGCGGGTGCACAGCGGGCTGGCCTACCTCGCCCTCGGAATCGCGACCTGGGTCGCGATGAGGGAGTCGGGCGTCGACCCCGTGGTCGTCGGACTGGCGATGGGCCTGCTCACCTACGCCTACCCGGCGGCCCGGGCGGATCTCGAGCGCGCGACGCAGCAGTTCCGGCTGTTCCGTGAACAACCGACGCCGGAGCTTGCCCGTCGCGCCCGGGCGAGCATCGAGGGGGCGCTGTCTCCCAACGACCGGCTGGCCCAGATCTGGCATCCCTGGACCAGCTACCTGATCGTTCCGGTGTTCGCACTCGCCAACGCCGGAGTGTCGCTTCGACCGGGCTTCCTCGCCGACGCCTTCACCTCGAGGATCACCCTCGGCGTCCTGCTCGGCTACGTGGTCGGCAAGCCGGTCGGCCTCGCCGGCCTCGCCTGGGTCGTCACCAAGGCCTCCCGCGGCCGGTTGCGCCCCCCGGTGGGCTGGGGATCGGTGATCGGTGCCGGCTCGGTGGCGGGGATCGGCTTCACCGTGTCGTTGCTCATCGCCTCCCTCGCCTTCACCGGCATCGATCTGGAGAAGGCGAAGCTCGGGATCCTGGCGGCCGCGCTCGGGGCCGGCCTGCTGTCGTACGCCGTGTTCCGGTCGATCGAGCGGCTGCCGACTCCGCTGCGCGCTAGGGCTCTGCTCGGCACCTCCAGCGTGATCGAGGACTTGGCCGACCCGGTCGATCCGGAACGCGACCACATCCGCGGCCCTCGAGACGCCCTCGTCACCGTGGTGGAGTACGGCGACCTCGAATGCCCGGACTGTGGCCAGGCGGAACCGGTCGTGCGCGAGCTGCTCGCGGACTTCACCGACATCACCTATGTCTGGCGGCACCTGCCGCTCGACGACGTCCACCCGCACGCCCGGCTTGCCGCCGAAGCGACGGAGGCCGCTGCCGCGCAAGGGAAGTTCTGGGAGATGCACGACCGGCTGCTCTCCGCGCAAGACGCGCTGCGGGTGCGCGACCTCGTCGGGCACGCCCGAGACCTCGGCCTGGACGTCGACCGGTTTCAGGCCGAGCTCGATGGACGGGTGCACAGCAGTCGGGTGCAGGGCGATGTCGACGGCGCGGACCTGTCCGGCGTGAGCGGCACGCCTACCTTCTTCATCAACGGTCACCGGCATCAGGGCGCGTACGACATCGCGACGCTCAAGGGTGCGGTCAAGGCGGCCGGTGCCCGAGCCTTGATCAGCGAGCGAGATAGCTGAGCGCAGCGCGGCTCGCAAGGCGATGCCACCTTCGCGCGCGGAGCAGCATGGCGTGGTTGTCGCCGCGGATCAGCCGGTAGTCGATGCGTGCACCGGCCGCGTTCGCTCGCTCGGCGAACCGCCGAGAGGCGCGGGGGCTGGTGACGAAGTCGAGGTTTCCGTGCGCGATGAGCGCCCGCCGTCCGGCCAGGTGCTCGACCGGGTCGTCCGGGGTGATCCACGGCGCAAGCGCGACGACGCCGACCACTGCGGGCTCGTCCGCCACGCGCAGCGAGGTGCGGCCGCCCATCGAGTGGCCGACCAGCACGACCGGTACGTCGCCGTACCGGCGTCGTACTTCTTCGAGCGCCCACCGGGCGTCGACCGTCGGCGATGCCTCGGGTCCGTTCCAGCCGCGGTAGCGGTAGCGAAGCATGGCGACCGCGAGTCGGTCGTCCGCCCGGGCGAGAGCCCGCGCGAACGGACGCATCCGCACCGCGGTCAGCTGGCTCGGCATCGCCGCCTCGAAGCTGTCCGCCCTGCCACCCGGCAGCACAAGCGCCACCGCCGTCACCTCCGCCGGACTGGAGTAGGGCGCGAGTGCTGCCTCGGGCATGAAAACAACCTTGCCGTAGCCGGTTGGAAAGATGTGCGTTACATCTGCCGGACAGCATGCCGGTTATGGACACCCAAGTGCTGCCGCCGATGACCACGTTCGCCAGGCTGCGGATCGACCTGCCGGATCATCCCGGTGCCCTCGCCGCCGTCAGCCGCGTCCTCGCCGGATTGGCGATGAACGTCGTCGAGGTGTCGATCCATGAGGTCGAGGGCAGCCGCGCCACCGACGAGATCGTCGTGCACTGCGACGTCATGCCGACTTATGACGCGTTGAGCGCGGTCGTCGCCGAGGCGGGCGCCGAGTTGCTGTCGGTCGGACCGTGCAGCCGCCGCAGTGATGCGACGGTCGCCGCAGTCACCTGGGCGACCGCGATGCTGGACGGTCCGGACCGGCGCAGCACGCTCGCGACCGGGGTGCGCAACCTCGCGGGCATCGATCCGGTGCAGGTCGTTCCGGTCGGCCACGCGTCCGACCTCGCGATCGCGTCTGCGGCGATCACGACCGGACGTGTCGTCGTCCAGCACGTTGCTCGGGTACCCGAGCTGCTACGTGACGCTTACGTCGCCCCGGCAGAGACCGGCGCGTGGTTGCTCGCGGCGTGGGACGGTCTCCCCGGCGGCTGCGTGGTGCTCGGCGCTCGGCCGTACGGCGTCCGCTTCACAGCCACCGAACTGAGCCGACTGGGTGCGGTGCTCGACTTCCGCCGTCAGCTGATCCGCAGCCGCCAGCAGGTGGTCGAGCTACAGCGGTGAGGGGGTGACGGTGACGGTGACCGTCGAGGCGCCCTTCGCCGACGCGACCAGCAGCAACGAGTCTGCCGAGCCGGAGACGGCGGCACCGCCGCTCACCGTCACCGCGTAGCCGTGCGGGTAGGCGACGCGCGGGATCTCGAACTGCGACACCGAGTTGGCCGGGAACCTACCCGGCCCGGCCACGTGCGACGTCGAGTACGTCGCCGCGAAGACGTGGGTCTTGGGGTTGTAGCTGTAACTCATCGGGGTGCCGGCGACGAGCTGCGGGTACGCCCGGGCCAGGCCGCCGAGTACCGCGCGGTCAGGCGCCGTGCCGGGCGGTGAGGTGAACGCACCGTGTGATGTCGTGCCGACCAGCTCGTCGTAGGACCAGAACATCCATGGGACCAGGCTTGCGTCGTACGCCGCCGTTGACTGGGTGATCGCGGCAGCATTTCTGGTCGCGCCGAACTCGGTCTCCAACAGGGCGGTGTGGTGCGAGGTGGCGTACCTGACGGCGTTGTCGATCGCGAGCTTGCTCTCGACTCCGCAGGCCGTGTCCAGGGCACCGCCGAGGCCCACGTCATCTGCGGCGGAGCACAGCGGGTAGTCGTGAAAGGAAAAGCCGAGCCGACCGTCTCCCGGCGGCGGCACCACCGACGACGGGATGCCGTAGTTGAACGTGACCAGCGGCTCGTAGAACACCAGATGTTTGGTGTCCTGCGCACGAATCGCCCTGTCCATCGCGGCGTAGTAGGCGCTGAACCGGCCGCGGTCGAAGGTCGGGCAGCCGACGAGGAACGGCAGGCAGGCGGCGTACGTCGTACCGGGCCAGGGCTCGTTGAGGATCTCGAAGCCGAGGACCCCCGGGGTGCTCTTCAGCGCTCCGACCACCCGCGCCAGGATCTGCGCGTCATCGGTCCACAGCGGCTTGCCGCGGGTGTCATTGCCGTTGTTCCAGAGGGTGTCGAACGCGTGGTTGACCGCCGGGTTGGCGAGGTACTGGAACGGGAAGCCGACGCTCGTCAGGTTCGGCAGGCCGCCGGTCTGCGTCATCCAGGCGGGGTAGCCGTTGTCGCGGAAGACCGGACCGAACTCGTCCTGGTGGAAGTCGACGAGGGTGAGGAGGTGGTAGCGCGCGAGCGTCGCGATCGTGTGCTGAAGGAAGGAAAGGTACGCCGTGTCGAAGCGGCCGGGGGAGGGTTCGACGTCGTAGCGCTCGACGGTGAGTCGTACCGCGTTGAACCCGTTGGCCGCGAGGAACGCGGCGTCGTCGGCACCGAAGTGGTAGGCCTGCGACTGAGCCAGCGTCCCTTTCATCGACACGTTGATGCCGTGGATCAGCAGGACCCGGCCTTTCGCGTCGGTCAGCCAGCGCCCGGCATGCCTGATCGGCTGGCTCACGATCGCGATCGGGTGGTGGGCGCCCGGCCGGGCGGCGGTTGCCCGGGGCGCCGCCGAGACCAGGGTGGCGCCGGCGAGCGCCGCGACGGCCGCGGCACAGCTGAGTCCTGCCAGTACACGGCGTCGCGCCGTCACCTCGGCGTGCTCGCCGGCTTGATGATCAGGTGGATCGTCGTCGCCTTGCGCCCGGACGCGATCAGCAGCTCCCCGGCGTCGGTGCCGGAGACGACGAAGCCGCCCTTGACCTTCACCTGGTAGCCCTTTGGGTACGCCGCCTTGGGGATCTCCCAGCCGGACACCGAGTTGGCAGGGAATCGGCCGCTGCCGTCCGGCCGCTGGGTGGTGTACCTCATGTCGTACACGTGCGTCTTGGGGCTATAGGTGCTGCCGGCGACGGTGCCGGAGATGAACTTCGGGTGCGGCCGGGACAGCCCGTCGAGCAAGCCGGAGCGGGCCGCGCCGGCCGGCAGCGCAGGCACGGCAACCAGCGCGGCAGCGGCGAGTGCAGGCACCACGCGGCGGCCGGAAAGCATCTCAATACGCTAATGGCAGTGCCGGCGAATGCCGGCTCGGGCCGATCGGTGGAGGGCGGACGTGGCGCTTCCCCGGGTGACACCTGTGGTGTTTCACCGGCTTGCCGTCGTGTCCGCGGCGCTGCTCGGGCTGATCGTGGTCACCGGTGCGGCGGTTCGGCTGACCTCCTCCGGGCTGGGCTGCCCGACCTGGCCGCGGTGCACGGACACCTCGCTGGTGGCACCAGCGAGCTACCACGCGCTGATCGAGTTCATCAACCGCGTGGTCACTTCGCTGGTCGGCGTCTTCGTAGGGATCGTCGCCGTCGCTTCGCTGCTCCGGCGTGACCGGCGAACCGACCTGCGGTGGCTGTCGTGGGGGCTGATCGCCGGATTCGTCGGCCAGGCGGTGGTGGGCGGGCTGTCGGTCCTGTACAAGCTTTCGCCCGGCTGGGTCATGGCGCACTTCCTGCTGTCGATGCTGCTGATGTGGGACGGGCTGGTGCTGGTGCACCGGGCGAACCCTGGATGGGAGCCGCGCCAGCCGGAGGTCGCGCGTGAGCTGTTGCTGTTAGGACGGTTGCTGGTGGGTGTCGCCGGCGTCGTCCTGCTGCTGGGAACGGTGACCACGGGCGCCGGGCCGCACGCGGGCGACCCGGGTCACGTCGAGCGGCTGCCGTTCGCCCTCGAGCGGGTCACCCAGCTGCACGCCGACTCGGCGCTGCTGCTCACCGGCCTGGTCGTCGCGATGCTGTTCGCGGTGCGGCTCGCCGCGGCACCTGACATCGTCCGGAGGCGCGCCAACTGGCTGGCGTACGCGATCGTCGCGCAGATCGCGATCGGCTATACGCAGTACTTCCTCAACCTGCCGCCGAGCGTCGTCGAACTCCACGTCGCGGGCGCAACGCTGCTGTGGAGCGCGACGATCTGGCTGCAGCTCGGCTACACCGCGGCGGAGCCAGTCGCCCAGGACATCGAGCTACGCGCAGTGGTTGGCGAAGTACATCGAGTTCCACTCTGACGTGGTGCCGTCGCCGTTCTTCACGGCGACGGTCGCGATCCCGACATCGGTGTAGGCGGGCTGGCCGTGCGGGTTGTACCGCGGGCTCTGCAGGTTCGCCCAGTGGAACGGTTCGGCCTTGTACTGCGCGAACATCCCCTTGGCGCTGGTCTTGCCCTGCCACCCGTCGTTCGCCCCGGCGGTTGTCGCCTTCGGGCAGACCTTGCGGTACTGACCTCCGGCCGTCCAGTTCGGGTCGTCGCCGAGCTGGTGGGTCTTTGCCATGTGGACCGCCCACTTGTGCGCGACCGCGTACAGCCGGGCGCTCTCCTTGAAGGGTTTGAGCCCGTGCGCCTTTCGCGCGTGGTTCACGTACTTCAACAGGTTCTTGTCGTAGGTACGCACGTGCTTGGCAGGGTGGGCTTGCCCAGCCGCAGCCGGGACGACCACCAATGCCAACGCGGTGAGGACCGCCGCAATCCGTCGCATCGCCTGCCCTCCTCCGGGCTCGCCGCTACGAGCAGTGGTTGGCGAAGTCCAGGACGCTCCACATCGTCGTGGTCCCGTTGTCGCCCACCACCGGCTCACCGTGGACCCCTACCCACGTGAACTTGCGATTGAGCACGGTGTGCCGGTCGTCCGCGTTGCTCATGAAGCTGGCGAACAGCTCGTCCGCCGTCGAGCCGCTTGCCTCGCCTACGGTCTCACCCAGCTTCCGCCAAGCCGGGCAGGCGGAGTTCACCGCGGCACGAATGTGCGGGTTGTTGGTGAGGACCTGGCCGGCGGCCAGCTGCTGCGACCACCCCGTGGCGATCGGGGTGAGCCGGTTGCTGAGGTTCAGCGGCGCGATCCCCCGCTCGATCCGCGCGGCGTTGAGATCCGCGATCAGCTGCCGGTCGAAGGAGTTGAGGTCCGCCGAGGTCACGGCGGAGGCGGTGTTCGCCGGTAGGAACGCCAGCGACGAAGCGGCTGCTGCCACCAAAGCAATACGGCGGATGGTCATCTGCGCCCCCCTTTCGATGGGTGGCAGTAAAGCAGAATCGAAGGGTGCCCGAACTCCCGGAGGTGCAGGCGCTCGTCGATTTCCTCGACGAGCGGGTGGTCGGGCATGTCGTCGCGCGCGTGGATGTCGCGTCCATCGCGGTCCTCAAGACGTTCGATCCGCCGGTGACCGCGCTCGCCGGACTGACCGTCACGGGCGCGGCGCGCCGCGGAAAGTTCCTCGACCTCGATGTAGACGGGATCCATCTCGTCACCCACCTGTCCCGGGCCGGCTGGCTGCACTGGCGGGCGGAGCTCCCGGCCCTGCCGCCGAAGCCGGGCAAGGGCCCGATCGCGCTGCGGCTGCATCTGGACACGGGCGCCGGCTTCGACCTCACCGAGGCGGGAACCCAGAAGCGGCTGGCGGTCTACGTCGTGCGCGACCCGGCCGACGTACCCGGCGTCGCCCGGCTCGGACCGGACCCGCTCGCGGCGGAGTTCACGCTCGATCGCTTCGCGGCCCTGCTGGACGGGCAGCGGACGCAGGTCAAAGGACTGCTGCGCGACCAGGGTGTGATCGCGGGGATCGGCAACGCCTACTCCGACGAGATCCTGCACGTCGCGAAGATGTCGCCGTACCGACTCGCTGCGACGCTGTCCCCCGAGGAGGTCGCAGGTCTGTACGACGCGCTGCGCGCGACGCTGGTCGACGCCGTCGAGCGGGCCCGCGGTCTCGCGGCGGGTGAGCTCAAGGCGGAGAAGAAGCTCGGGATGCGGGTCCACGGCCGAACCGGCGAGGCGTGTCGGGTGTGCGGCGACACAGTGCGGGAGGTGTCGTTCGCGACGTCGTTCCTGAACTACTGCCCGACCTGCCAGACCGGCGGCAAACCGCTCGCGGACCGGCGGATGTCGCGCCTGCTCAAGTAGCCGGCCGGGCGCTTCGCCGGAGGTTTTCCGGGGATACGCTTCGGGCTGTCACGCGGGAGTCCGGCACACCGGGCTGAGAGGGCGGAGCGGCCGCCGACCGCAGCGATGACCCGGAAGGGTGGTCGCAGACCTGAACCGGATCATGCCGGCGTAGGGAGTGGGCCGATGAATGCGATGGTTGAAGCTCCGGTAGCGCGCTCGACTGAAGCGCCCCTCACTCTCGACGAGCCACCGCCGAAGGTGCTCGGCTGGCTGGATCAGATCGGGTTGTGGGGCAACCTGGGTGTGACGCTGCTCGCGCCAGTCGGTGCCGCAGGCGTGCTGATCCCGGTCAGCGGCGACCCCCAGCTCGCGTACGTCGCGGCGGGGGCTGCGGTGGTGGTCGGGACGTTCCTTGGCTCGCTCCTGATCGCGGCGGCAGCGGTGCCGGGCGCGCAGACCGGCGCGCCATCGATGGTGTTGATGCGGGGTCTGTTCGGCAGGCGGCTGTCACTGCTGCCGACCGTGGTCAACATCGTCCAGCTGCTCGGCTGGACGGTGTTCGAGATCGTCGTGATCGCCTCGGCTGCGCAGCAGCTGTTCCCGTGGCACGCCCACCGTTGGCCCTACGTCGTGATCGCCGGCGTCGCCACGGCGGCGATGACGGTGCGCCCGCTCGGCGCCGTGCGGATCCTGCGCCGGTACGCGCTCGTGGCGGTCACGATCGCGACGGCATACCTCTACATCCAGCTGCTGCGCCATCCGATGCCATCGCTGACTCATGGATCGTGGTCGGGCTTCTGGCCGGCGGCCGATGTCGCGATCGCGGTCGCCGTCTCGTGGGCGCCGCTGGCCAGCGACTACACCCGGCACTCGCGTTCCGCGCGTTCGGCGTTCGGCGGTGCGGTCGCCGGATACACGGTCACCCAGGTCGCCGGCTATCTGCTGGGTCTGGTCGCCCTCGCCACCGTTGTGCACGCAAGCGACACGAACCTTCAGCACGACATGTTCGCCTCGTTTCTTGCCGTCCCGGTCGGCTGGCTCGCGTTCGGCGTGCTGGTCCTGCGGGAGCTCGACGAGTCGTTCGCCGACGGCTACTCCGCCGTGGTGTCGCTGCAGAACATCTGGCCGCGCATCGACCGCCGGCTGTTCACGGTGGTCGTGTGCGGCCTCGCCACCGTCGGCGCGCTTGCGCTGGACATCGCCAACTACTTCAACTTCCTGCTGCTGCTCGCGTCGGTGCTCGTCCCGCTCGTGGCGGTCTTCCTCGTGGACTACTACGGCAGCCGCGGCGTCACGGTGTGGGACGTGAGCGCGACCGCCCCCGCGCGAGTCGCGATGCTGTTGCCGTGGCTGCTCGGCTTCGCCGCCTACCAGCTGATCGACCCGGGCGGCATCGGGTGGTGGGCGGACGGCTGGTCGCGCGTGGACGGCTGGCTGCACCTCACCGTGCACTCGTGGATGAGCGCGTCGCTGTTCTCCTTCGCCGTCTCGGCGGTGGTGACGGCGCCGTTCGTGTGGCGACGCCGGAAGGCGGCGTCATGAGCCGGCGGCTGAACCGCGCGGAACGCGCGCTGATCTACGGCTTGGCGGGGTGGTGCAGCGAGGTGGTCTCCACCGGCATCCGCAGCCGTGGCCGTGACAAGGACTGGCGACTGTCCAGCCACACCTACTTATGGATGCTTCCGGTCTACGGGCTCGCGGCGGTGCTGTTCGAACCGGCGTACGACGCCGCCAAGCGAGCGGGCACGCCGTGGTGGGGCCGCGCGCTGATGTGGACCGGCGGCATCTACGCCGTCGAGGCGGCGAGCGGTGAGGCGATCCGCTCAATCACCGGAGAGGTGCCGTGGGACTACTCGCGGCCTCGCGGCGTGAAGCCGGTTCCGGCGCACTGGCGCGGTCTGGTCCGGCCGGCGTACGCGCCCGTGTGGTTCGTCGTCGGTCTCGGCATGGAGCAGCTGCACGACCTGCTCGAGCGGGTCGAGGTCGCCCCGCGGCCCGAGTGAGCGCGTGAGCCCTCGCCCGCTCGTCATCGCGCATCGAGGCGCGTCCGGCGTAGCGCCGGAGCACACCGCCGCCGCCTACCACCAGGCCATCGCGGACGGCGCCGACGGCTTCGAGTGCGACGTCCGGCTCACCCGCGATCGGGTGCTGGTCTGTCTGCACGACCGCACGGTCGATCGGACGTCGAACGGCCGTGGAGTCGTTTCGCAGCTCACCCTGGCACAGCTGCAGGCATTCGACTTTGGCAGCTGGAAGGGTGAGCCGGCGGCCGTCCTCACCCTCGAAGAGCTGCTCGGGATCGCGGTCGATACCGGTCGCCCGCTGGTTCTCGCGATCGAGACCAAGCACCCCACCCGCTACGCCGGCGAGGTGGAGCGTCGGTTGACGGAGCTGCTGCGACGGTTCGGTCTGGATGCGGCGGGTTCCCACGGCGTGACCGCTCGCGTGATGAGCTTCTCGCCGGTCGCGTTACGGACCGCCTCGCGTCACGCTCCGGGGCTGGCCACGGTCGCCCTGATGACGCGGTTGCCGAAGGGCACCGGGTCGCGGCCATTGTTCGGCGGAGCCCGGATCGCGGGCCCGTCCCTTGCGGCGGTCAAGGCCGATCCTTCCTACGTCGCGCGGGCGCACGCCCGCGGCGACCAGGTCTACGTGTGGACCGTCGACGCCCCCGATGACCTCGGTCTGCTCGCCGACCTAGGGGTGGACGCGATCATCACCAACCGGCCGGACGTGGCGGTCCGGGAGCTGGCCGCAGGGTCGTGACGGTGTACTCCGATTGGCGGCATGGCGAAGCCCGGAAGGTGCCGATAAGGACTGAGTAGTCCCCGGCCCAGGGAGTCCGGCATGTCCGAGGTTGGCGTCGTCCTACGTCCCGCAGCTGTGCTGCCGCGGATCCAGGCCGAGAAGGTCGTCGAGGCACTCGGTGATCTCGACGTCGCCAAAGGCGGCGTGTGGATCGTGAACCCCGGCGTCTGGCAGCGCTACGACAAGCCGTGGGACGGTGCCGGCGGCATGGCCGGCAGCTCGAAGCTCGTCGGGACAATCGGGACGGCGTACGGCTCGCCGACCAAGTACGACATCACGCTGTACCGCGTCACGCTGACCGCGCACGGCATGGAGAACGGTTGGACGGTCGAGCGGTTGTGCGACGACGCGCTGGGCTACGCCGGGCTGTCGCTGGCGAACTGCCCGCGGGCCGATCTGAACCAGCCGCCGGACCACGACCCGTTCAAGCCGGACCACGTGGTGCATACCCACCTCGCGTCTTAGTAGAGCTACCCGGTCAGCGAGTCGCGCGACACCGGACACGACATGCAGCGCGGCCCGCCGCGGCCGCTGCCCAGCTCGCTCCCCGGGATCCGGAGGACCTCGATTCCCGCCGCTTCGAGGCGGGCGTTGGTGACCACGTTGCGTTCGTACGCGACGGCGACGCGGGGGGCGATCGCGAGGGTGTTGTTGCCGTCGTCCCACTGCTCCCGTTCCGCCGTCACCGGGTCGAGGCCGGTGTCGATCACGCGCAGCTCGTCGATGCCCATCGCGGCAGCCGCTGCCTCCAGGAACGGCTGCGGCTCGCTGGCGACCTGCGCGTCGTCACCGGCTGGGGTCACCACAATCGCGGTCAGGGAGTCGGCGAGCGCCGGGTACATGACCACCGCGTCGACGTCGACCATCGTGCAGATCGTGTCGAGGTGCATCGTCGCTCGCTCCTGCGCGATCGGCACTGCCAGCACGGTGTGCGCGAGACCGCGGGCGAACAGCCGGCCGGCCAGCGTCTCGACCGCCTCCGGCCTGGTTCGCTGTCCCACGCCGACCGCGACCACACCGGGGGCCAGCAGCAGGACGTCGCCGCCCTCGAGCCACTCGTCGGCCGGTTCGTACACCAACGAGGTGCTCGCAAAGCGCGGGTGGTGCCGGTAGACGACCTCGGTGAGCCACGCCTCGCGTCGGCGCGCCGGCATGCTCAGACTCGTGACGGCCACCTGGTCGCCGAGCCAGACCGACGAGTCACGCGTGAACATCAGGTTGGGAAGCGGCGGTACGACGAACTCGTTGGGTGCGAGCAACCGCGCAACGACACCCTTCCCCGCTCCCAGCTCGCCGTAGGACAGCCCGGCGATCAGGGTGTCGGTGAGCTCCGCGGCAGACAGCGCTTCCAGGTGCGAGGCGAGCGCGCGGCGAAGCTCGTTGCCCAGCCGCCGATCTGCGAGGGTCTGCTCGAGCAGCTCGTCGCGCGCGGCGCCGACCTCGAGCGCCTCGGCGACGAGGTTGCGCAACCCGAGGACCTCGACGCCTTCTTCGGCGAGCGTCGCGGCAAACGCGTCATGCTCCTCCTGGGCGCGTTCCACCCACGGGATCGCGTCGAACAGCAGGTCGGCGGAGTTGCGGGGGGTCAGCCGTTTGATCTCCGGGCCGGGTCGATGGAGCACGACCGTGTGAAGTCGGCCGACCTCGCTGTCGGCGCCGTACTGCTGCACGCCCACCTCGACCTCCACCCATCAGCGGTGCCGGCTCCACCGGCCTGGTTCCCACAGTAGGCAGGAGGCGTCTTACAAGCTCACCCGTCGCTTGGCGAAGGCCTGGGTGAGGAAGCTGACCGCGAGCTCCTGGACGGTCTGGGCGGCGCCGGCCGGCTTCTTGGACTCCAACGTCGTCGAGTGGGAGTGCCCGGCCAGGCGCACCGTCTGATGGGCGACGTTCAGGTTCGCCAGCAGGCGATCGAGCCGGTCGACCTGTCCTGCGGGAACGAGCCGGTCGTGACGGCTGATCGCCTGGAACGTCGGCGGATCGGCCGGCCCGACGAGGTTCACCGGAGAGGTGTCGCGGTAGCGCGCCGAGTTGACGCGCCGGGCTTCGGCCGGCGTGAGTCCCTCGAAGCGGGTGACCGCCCCGAGCGCGGTCTGTGCGAGTGAGGAGTACTCCGTCACCATGTCGGTGGGGCCGCTGATCGACACCACGGCGCTGACCAACGGGTGGAGCCGCTGCGCGTCGCGGTACGCCGCGAGCAGCGCGAGTTGGCCGCCCGCCGACTCCCCCCACAACGCGATGCGCCGGAGGTCGACCTTCGGCCGCCGGGAGACGGTGCCGATCGCGAGCGCGACCGACTTCGGCTCGACGACCTGCTCGTGCGCGACCTTCGTCGGGTAGCCGATCACCGCGACCACCCAGTGCTGCGCGGCGGCCAGGTCGCGGGCCCAGCCGAGTTCGTAGGTGTTGGGCTGCGCTCGCCCCCAGGCACCGCCGTGCACGAAGACGATCGCGGGGAACGGGCCGGTCCCCTCCGGTTCGTAGAGCGAGATCGTGTCCGCCGGGTCACTGGCGTACCACCCGTTCGTCACCACGACGTCGGAGCCGGCGCCCGAGGCGACCGCGACGGGCGCCGCGGTGTCCGCGGCGCGGGCCGCGCCGGGGATTGTCAGCAGGCTGAGGACGGCGACGACCGTGACGGCGGCCGCCTTGCTCGCCCAGCCTCTCCCCATCGAAAAAGTATGCGGGCTAGAGGGCACCCGCCGCGTCGAGCGCTGTGAGGATCGCCACCACGGCGAACGCGATCGCGGCGATGCGCCGGATCCAGAGCAGCGGCAGCACGCGCAGCAAGGCCTTCCCACCGGTGACCGCGAGCCCGCCCACCGCGATGAGGCCGAGCGCCGACCCCGTGAAGACCGCGAACGGTGCGTCGTACTTCGCGGACAGCGACGCGGTCAGCAGCTGGGTGAGGTCGCCCCACTCGGCGAGGAAGAGCACGACGAACGTGGTGGTGGTCACTCGCCAGACGGACGGCTCGGCCGGCAGGTCGCTGATCTCCGACTCCACCTCGCGTTCCTCGGTCCGGGGGTCCTCGACGGACCGGAACATCAGGACCGCACCGAGCGCGAAGATCGCTGCGCTCACCGCGCGTACCGGCGTCTTGGGCAGCTGGGCGACCGCGCTGCCGGCGGCGACTGCGATCAGTGCCTGTACGGCGAGGCCGAGGGCGGCGCCCACGAAGACGGGGAGCGCGCGGTAGCGCGTCGCGAGCACCAGCGTTGCGACGAAGGTCTTGTCGGGCAGCTCAGCAGGGACGATCAGCGCGAAGACCGTCGCGATGACGGCGATGCTCACCGGTTGGTCACGATCACGTGGTGGCCGCGGGCGGGTCGGTCCGGTCGGTCATTGCGTTGCGCACGGCCGTCACCGCCTCCGCGAGGACGTCTTTCACCGGTACGCCGAGCGATGCGGCCGCAGCGGCCAGGTCGTCGAACTCCGGTGTCGCGCTGACCACCCGTCCGTCGGCGAACGCGAGCTTCACGCGGATGGTCAGACCGTCGACATCGATCGAGACGGTGTCCCGCTCGAGCGCATGCTTCCCGACGCGGTGCCACCGCAGCCCGATCGTGCTCGTGTTGGCGAAGATCGCCTGGTTCACGGCGTCCAACGAGGCCAGCGGGACGAGGGCGCTGAGGGTGTGCGCCGGCCGCCCCTTCTTCATCAGGATCGGGGTGAGCCAGGCGTCCGCGGCGCCCGCGTCGAGCAGGGCGGCGATCGTCCCCGGCCACAGCCTCGGATCGAGATCGTCGACGTTGGTCTCGACCACCAGCCACTCGTCGCGGTCATCCGGTTCGGTGGATTCACCGACGACAAGTCGCACCACGTTGGCCTGTTCGGACACGTCGCGGGACCCGGCGCCGACCCCCGTCGCGTCGACCCGCATCGCGGGCATCGGTCCGGCCGCTGTCGCCCACTCCGTGACGATCGCGAGGCCGGTGGGCGTTGCGAGCTCGTGCTCACCGCCGCCGGAGGACATCAGGTCCGAGCCGGACAGCAGCGCCAGCGCCGCGGGAGTGGGGACGGGCAGCGTGCCGTGCGCAGCCGGTACGACGCCGCCGCCCAACGCCACTGTCGAGACGACCAGCCGGTCCAGGCCCAGCGTGTGCAACCCGAGGCAGCCGGCCAATACGTCGACGATCGAGTCGACGGCGCCCACCTCGTGGAACGCCACCTCGTCGACGGCGACGCCGTGGACGGACGCCTCGGCGCCCGCGAGGCGTTCGAAGACGGCGATCGCCCGATCTCGTACCTCCTCGGGCACGGCCGCGGCGGCGACGACCCGGTGTACGTCGGTGAGCGTGCGGTGTGGCTGCTGCGTCGACGCACTCACGGTGACGGCGGTGGCCCGCAGTCCGCCGCGCGCGACCTGTGACGACTCGACACTGACGCCGAGGTCGGAGAGCGACTCCACCAAGGTGGGCAGCGCGTCCAGCGCTCCGAGCTCGGTGAGGGCGCCGAGCAGCATGTCGCCGCTCACGCCCGACGAGCAGTCGAGCCAGCCGATCCGGCCCACTACGGCCTCATCGCGGGTCGGCCGGCGACGAGGCACGCCGCGCCACGCGCGACGCGAACACGCCGGCGCCGAACCCGTTGTCGATGTTCACCACTGCTACCCCAGGTGCGCAGGAGTTGAGCATGGCGAGCAGCGCGGCGAGACCGTTGAACGAGGCGCCGTAGCCGACGCTGGTGGGGACGGCGACCGCCGGGGTGCCGACCAGCCCGCCGACGACGCTGGGCAGTGCGCCCTCCATGCCGGCGACCACGATCAGGCAGTCGGCGGAGGCGAGCGCGTCGCGCTCGGCGAGCAGCCGATGGATCCCCGCCACCCCGACGTCGCAGATCCGACGTACGCCGGCGCCGAACGCCCGGGTCACGAACGCCGCCTCGGCGGCGACCGGCTCGTCGCTGGTGCCCGCAGAGACGACGGCCACCTCGCCGACCGGCGCCGGCAGGTGGCCGAGCGCAGCGCAGCGAGCTGTCGTGTCGAGCAGCGCGTCCGGGAAGGCCTTCGTCACCGCGTCGATGGCCTCGGCGGTCAGCCGGGTCGCGAGCGCCGGCCTTCCGGCGGAGCGTTCCTGCAGGGCGCCGAGCAGTGCGACGACCTGGTGGGGTCCCTTGCCGGCACCGTAGACGACCTCGGGGTCTCCGGTGCGGATGCCGCGGTGGTCGTCGAGCCTGGCGAAGCCCAGGTCGGTGTAGCCGGCGAGGGGCGCGTCGCCGAGCGCTCGCATCGCGTCGTCGATCGCGGTCGTGCCGTCGGCCACGCCGGCAAGCAGCACGCGCAGTCCGTCAGCGTCCACCGGCCGACACTATTCCTCCGTGATCGCGGTGCGCCGGTAGGCTTCGCGGCTGTGCTTCCCCTCGACCGACCGCTGCTGGACGAGATCACCCTCGGCGCCGCCGGTGGCGCGTTCGTCGCTCTGATCCTCGGCCTGGTCGCCAACCTTCGGGTGGGGAAGCTCCGCCGAACCCTCAACATCCTCGAGGGCCCGCATGGCCCCGAGAGCGTGTTCGACGCGCTGAACCGAGGCAACGCTCAGACAGAGTCGCTGCGCACCGAGCTGGCGCACGCCAAGGCCGATCTCGACGTCGCCCGAAGCGAGCTCGCCGACGCGCTTCGCCATGTGTCGGTCGTCCGCTACGACGCGTTCGGTGACATGGGCGGCCGGCTGTCGTTCACCGCGGCGCTGCTCGACGACGCCGGCGACGGCCTCGTGATCACCTCCATCAACGGCCGCACCGAGTCGCGGGCCTACGCCAAAGGCGTGAAGGGCGGCCGAAGCGACCAGACGCTCTCGCCGGAGGAGACCCAAGCGATCGCGCTTGCGCTCGGTCGCAAGGCAAAGGGCTGAGCATGGCCGACCGTTACGCCTACCTCGGCCCGGAGGGGACGTTCTGCGAGGCGGCGCTGCGCTCCCTTGCGGCCGCGTCCGCCGCGGAGCGGCTGCCGTGCGTGTCGGTCGCGGACGCGCTCGACGCGGTCCGTCGCGGTGAGGTCGGTGCCGCGCTCGTCCCGCTGGAGAACTCGGTAGAGGGATCGGTCAGCGAGACGCTCGACGAGCTCGCGGGCGGCGAACCGCTGCAGATCATCGGCGAGGTGCTGCTCCAGGTGTCCTTCGCCCTGCTCGTCCGTCCGGGTGCGGCCGTGGCCGGCGTGAAGACGGTGACGACGATGCCGCACGCCGAAGCGCAAGTGCGCGGCTGGCTGCGTCGTACCTTGCCCGACGCGAAGTTCATTGCCGCGTCCAGCACCGCCGACGGCGCGCGTGCCGTCGCGGCGGGCGAGGCGGACGCGGCCGTCGCCGCACCGCTCGCGGCCGAGCGCTACTCGCTGGAGGTGCTCGCCGACGACATCGCCGACACCCCGGGCGCGGTCACCCGGTTCGTCCTCGTCAGCCGCCCGACGTCGCCGCCGCCGGTGACGGGCGCGGACCGCACCAGCGTCGTCGCCTACATCGCCGACGATCACCCGGGCGCGTTGCTCGAGCTGCTCACCGAGCTCGCGGTGCGCGGCGTCAACCTCACCCGGATCGAATCGCGCCCGACAGGTGTCGGGCTCGGCCGCTACTGCTTCTCGATCGATGCCGAAGGCCACATCGGACAGGAGCGGGTGGGCGAGGCGCTTGCGGCGATGAAGCGGATCTGCGCCGACGTCAGGTTCCTCGGCTCTTACCCGGCCGCGGACCAGACGCCACTCGTCGAGCGGGCGGGCACCAACGACGGCGACTTCGAGACCGCGAAGCGTTGGGTCGAGTCGCTGCGCTCCGGCCCCCAGGCATAGGCAAGACCCCCGCGCCCAGCCGCGGGGGTCTTGCAGCAGTAACGATGCCTTAGAAGATCACCAGCCGTCGAGGCAGGTACGCGCGAAGCCTGTTGCGTGGCGCACCTAGGCTGACTCCTTGTGATCGACCTTCGTGCGCTGCGGGAGGACCCTGAGGCGTTCCGTTCCAGCCAGTCCGCCCGGGGTGCCGACCCCGCCACCGTCGACGCGGCGCTGGCCGCCGACGAGCGCCGTCGCGGCGCGGTCACTCGCGCCGACTCGCTGCGCGCGGAGTCCAACACTGCGAGCAAGGCGATCCAGACCGCTGCCGCGGACGAGCGCCCCGCGATGATCGCGCGCGCCAAGGAGCTCAAAGAGGCAGTGAAGGCGGCCGAGGTCGAGCAGACCGAGGCCGAGGCGACGCTGCGCGCCGCGGCGTACGCCATCGCGAACCTTGTCGAGGCGGATGCGCCGGTGGGAGGCGAGGACGACGCCGTCGTCATCGAGACGGTCGGCGAGGTTCCGTCGTACGACTTCGAGGTTCGCGACCACGTGCAGCTCGGCGAGACCCTCGGCGCGATCGACTTCGAACGGGGCGCGAAGGTGTCCGGGTCCCGGTTCTACTTCCTCACCGGCGTCGGGGCGTTGCTGGAGCTCGCGCTGGTCAATCTCGCGATGGAGCAGGCGGTCGCTGCCGGTTTCGTCCCCGTGGTCGCGCCGTCGCTGGTCCGGCCGGAGGCAATGGAGGGCACGGGCTTTCTCGGCGCGCACGCATCCGAGGTCTACCGCCTGGAGGCCGACGACCTCTATCTCGTCGGTACCAGCGAGGTGGCACTCGCCGCGATGCACTCCGACGAGGTGCTCGACGCGGGAAGCCTGCCGCGTCGTTACGCCGGGTTCTCCTCCTGCTTTCGACGTGAAGCCGGCTCGTACGGCGTCGACACCCGCGGCATCATCCGGGTGCACTGGTTCGACAAGGTCGAGATGTTCTCGTTCGTGCCGCCGGAGGACGCCGTCGCGGAGCACCGCCGGTTGCTGGCGTGGGAGAAGGAGTTCCTCGGCAAGCTCGAGCTGCCGTTCCAGGTGCTCGACATCGCGACCGGCGACCTCGGCTCCAGCGCCGCGCGGAAGTTCGACTGCGAGGCCTGGTTCCCATCGCAGGGCCGCTACCGCGAGCTGACGTCGACATCGAACTGCACGACGTTCCAGTCCCGCCGCCTCGGCATCCGCTATCGCACGGAGGCCGGCCCCGCGCCCGTTGCGACGCTCAACGGCACGTTGTGCGCGATCGCCCGCACCATCGCGTGCCTGCTCGAGGTGCACCAGCAGGCGGACGGCTCGGTGCGGGTTCCGGCGGCGCTGCGCCCGCACCTCGGCGGGCGAGAGGTGCTCGAGCCCGCCAAGTGAGACCACGGGTTGTCGCCACCGACCTCGACGGCACCGTTGTACGCAGTGACGGGACGATCTCGCCGCGCACCCGGGCCGCGCTGAAGATGGCCCGTGATGACGGCGCGCTGATCGTCGTCATCACCGGTCGTCCGCCACGCTGGCTCACGGGCATCTCCGAGGCGCTCGGCCACAACGGCATCGCGCTGTGTGCGAACGGCGCGCTGACCTACGACCTCACGACGGAGCAGATCACCGAGTCCCGTCCGCTCGACCTCGACGTGGTCCGCGCGTTGATGACCCAGCTCCGAGACTCCGTACCGGACATCGTCTTCGCCGTGGAGCGGATCGACGGGCAGTTCGCGCACGAGTCGGCGTACCACCCGCGGTGGGAGCCGGAGAAGCGCACTGTGATCGGCGACCTCGAGCAGGTCTTCGACGTGCCGATCGCCAAGCTGCTCGCCCGCGTCGAAGGGGTGGACTCGGACGGCCTGCTCGCAATGGCACGTGCCGTCGTCGCCGACGGCACCGCGACCCTCACCCACTCGTCCATCGACGGGTTGCTCGAGGTGAGTGCGTACGGCGTCACCAAGGCGAGCAGCCTCGAGCGGATGCTCGCGCGTGACGGTCTCGGCGCCGAGCACGTCGTCGCGTTCGGCGACATGCCCAACGACATCGAGCTGCTGCAGTGGTCAGGTCTGGGAGTCGCCGTCGCAAACGCCCACCCCGACGTCCTCGCGATCGCCGACGAGGTCACGCTCAGCAACGACGACGACGGAGTCGCCGTCTTCCTCGAGCGCCTCTTCGCCCAGCCCTGACGACGAAGTAGCACATCAAGTCCACCGCCGGGCGCCTCGCTGAGCGTGGCTGACCGCCGGTGCCGGGCCGGAGGGGTACTTGATGTGCTACGTCGAGGAGTTGGGGACCTACTCCTGAAGTGGGATTCCCGGGACGCGCTCTGCCGCAGCCGCTACGAGGAGGCAGAGCGCCATCACGATGAGAAGCGCCTGATCCAGCCAACCAGCGCGGAGGGGCGGCATCCGGTAGTCCTGCGAGGCGATCCCCCACCACAAGGCGACGAGCCACGTGGGACCCAAGAGCGCGGTCTGCCAGGGCCAGTTGCGTTCGATCCGGGGTGCAGGGAGATGGCGTTGCAGCTGAGCGAGTCCACCGGCGATCGCCAGGAAGGCAAGCGGGCTCATCACCATCCAGCCGAGTAACCAGTCGGGCAGCTGTCCGACGTAGGACCACTCGTGGCTGAGAGACAGCGTCGTGATCTGAGTGACCGAGGCGAACGTGATCCCATAGCGAAGCTGCGACCACACGGCGACCAATCCCGCGGTGAATACTGCGACCCCGATCCCAACCGTGAGGAGCGCAGGTGCGAGGTGCCTGACTGCGTCGTCGCGAACTGCACGTCCCGTCCTGCGGGTCAGGCCGACGAGCCCAGCACCCGCTTGCAGACAGAGGAACCCGAAGGTCGCGCCGATCACGATGCGCATCGCAACGACCGGCGGATGGGCAGTTGGCGCCGACGAACTGGCATTGAGCACATGCGCCCAGAGGGACGTGGTGCAGGCGAGGAAGCAGGCTATGGCGAGTGCGCGGGCTGATCGCGCGGCTCCTCCGTCGCGGAGCCCGGGCGCGAGGCCTGCCGCCGCGAGGCGGGCTTTCGCTCCGTGCCAGCGGACGTTGAGGTCGCGACGCAGCGCGGACGGATGCTCGTCGATGTCCGCGATGAGCAGCGCGGCGAACTCCTCGCCGTAACGCGCTCGCCAGCTTCTGGGGTACCAACGAAGCAGTCCTAGGGCGCGCTCCTCGGAACGCGAGCGGCGCATCATGATCCCCAGACCTCGTTCAGCCGGCGTAGCCCCACTTCTGCAACCTTGCGTTGCGCGGCGAGATGCTCGCGGAGAACGGTTGCGCCTGCCGCCGTCAGCGCGTATGGCCGGCGCCGGTCTTGTGGAGCAAGCGCCTTGACAAGTCCCTGACCCTCGAGTCGGGTGAGCGCCTCGTACATCGTGCCTGGAGCCAACCGGACGTCGGCGAACGACTCGATGTCCTTGGTCAGCGCGTAGCCGTGCTTTGGCCCGTCGGCAAGGCTGGCCAGGATCAATGTCGAAGGGCCGGCATAGCGACCGAGTCCGGTGAGGTCAGTGGAGAGCTCGCGCCGGGGAACCATTCCGGCACCATATATCGGTTCCCGATATACCGCAAGCCGAAGTAATATCCGTAGGGGTCGCCGCCTACTCCTGGACTGCCGAAGCGGGCGCGACGTTTTCCGCGGCCTCGGCCGGTCCGGCGATGATCAGTGGTCGCAGTGGCGTCCTGGTCAGCCAGTTGGCGATGCGCGTCAGCAGCGGAACGATCGCGAAGTAGCCGATCCCGACCACGGCGGCGCCGAGCCCGAGGCCGGCGAGCACATCCTGCGGGTAGTGCACCCCGACGTACACCCGTGAGAACGCGATGATCAGTGCGATCAACGTGGTGACCGCGCCGAGCTGCCACGCCACCAGGAAGACGCCACACGCGACCGCTCCGGCCGCGGTCGCGTGGTCCGAGGGAAAGCCCGGATCGGTGGAGTGGTGAATCAGCAGCAACGCCTTCGGGATGGCGACGAACGGCCGGCGCTCGTCGACCGCATTCGCGATCGGCTGTGCGATCGCCAACGCCACCAAGGCGCCGAGCGCCCCCCAGACCGCGGTGGCGACCTGGTGCGGCGAGCGACGGGAGCGGCCGATCCACCAGGCCACGACCAGCGCGAGGGCAAGCAGGATCACGCCGTCCTGCGCGAACCACTTCATGGTTCCGTGCAGCCACGAGGTGTCCCGCGCGAAGTGGTTGACGTCGAGGAAGCCGTCGTGGTCCCACCCGGTAGGCACCACCGCAGCGGCGCTCGACAGCAGCTGCATCAGAGGTAGAGCCCCGACCCGGGTCCACCCTCGCGGCCGCCGGGTGCGCCCGACGGCAGTGCGCGCTGGCGCATCTCCTCGAGCTGAGCCCGAGCGGCCATCTGCTGGGCGAACAGGGTCGCCTGGATGCCGTGGAACAGCCCTTCCAGCCAGCCCACGAGCTGCGCCTGGGCGACGCGCAGCTCGGCATCGGAGGGCACGTCGTCACCGACGAACGGGAGCGACAACCGCTGCAGCTCGTCGCGGAGCTCGGGCGCGAGACCGCTCGACAGCTCCTTGATCGAGCTCTCGTGGATCTCCTTCAGCCGGATCCGGCTCGCCTCGTCGAGCGGCGCCGCCCGGACCTCCTCGAGCAGCTGCTTGATCATCGAGCCGATCCGCATCACCTTCGCGGGCTGCTCGACCATCTCGGCAACCGGGCTCTCCTGGTCAGCATCCTGCTCGCTGTCCTGCGGCTCGTCCTCGACCGGCGAGCCGTCCGGTCCGACGGTCACGATGCGCACAGGGTCGGGGTGTTCGCCGGGAACTGTCATGCCTCTATCGTCTCCCGACAATCCGGTGGCACGCGTGCCAGGGGTCGGAGACGCTGTGGGTGTGACGTCATCCACCAGGTTGCGCGAGGTGACTACCGAGGACGCCGAAGCTGTGCTCGACCTCGTCACGCTCTGCGACATCGCGGAGAGCGGCGAGACGACGTACACCCTCGACGAGATCGATACTCGCCTCGCGCGCACCACCCTGCGCGGCGCCGTGCTGGACGATCCTGCCGGAGGGCTGATGGCCTACGCCTGGCTCAGCCAGAACCCGGCGCTGCGCATCGCCCTCGGATCGGTGCATCTGCGCCCCGGCGGGGACTGGTCCATCGGGCCGCAGCTCGTCGACTGGCTGCGCGACACCGCGAAGGAGTTCGGCGACGGCTTCGAGCTGCATTGCTTCACCGCCGTTGCCAACTCGGGCATGTGCCGCCTGTTCGAAGGCGCCGGGGGAGAGGTGGTGCGTCGGTACTACCGCATGGGAATCGCCCTCGACGCCGATCGTCCGGCGACGCGGCCGCCGGACGGCGTCGTGGTCCGTCCGGTGACCGGCGACGCTGACGTGCGAGAGATGTACGACGTCATCGAGCCGGCGTTCGCCGACCACTACGCGCACGAACCCATGACGTACGAACAGTGGCGGGAACGGTCCGTCGACGGGCTGTGCCCGGACCTCGGGCTGTGGTGGCTCGCGGAGATCGGTGGCCGACCCGCAGCCGGGCTGTATGCGATGGCGGCCCCGCAAGGCGGCTGGATCGACACCCTCGGCACGTTGCGCGAGTTCCGCGGTCGCGGCCTCGGCCGGGCGCTGCTGCACACGGCCTTCGCGGAGTTCCGCCGCCGCGGCCTGCCGAAGGCCGGCCTGTCGGTGGACGCGACGAACCCGACGGGCGCTCTCGGTCTCTACGAGTCCGTGGGGATGACGGTCGAGCACGAGGACGTGCGCTACTCGCTACCCGTCGGATAGGTGACCGAACCCGACCCGCGGAAGCCGGTCTCGAACCACGTGGTGCCGCGGTCCTCGCTGGCGACGAAGGCCGGCAGCTCGCCGCCGGTGAGCCCGACGATGTGGCGGTTGTTGATGTACGCCGCGAAGATCACGGCGCCCGGTACGTCCGCTCGCTTCCAGCTGTGCCCGTGGTGGTGGGTGACGAACGGCGCGGCGGTGCCGTTCGTGATCAGCAGGTCATCGGGGGATCCGGCCGACAGCGTCCCGACCGTGGCACGAACCTTGGGCACGTTGGCGATGTTGGTCCAGTGCCGTCCGGCGTCCAGCGACTCGAAGAGGCTCCCGACGCCACGGACTGGCGTGCACTCCGCGGCGACGCCGGTTTCACTCCAGGCGGCGAAGGCCTGGCTGCCGCCCCCGCACGGGTTGTGCACGTGCCGCCAGCTGAACCCGTCGTCGGTGGTGGCCCACATCGAGTTGCCACCGGTCACGAAGATCGAGTGTCCGCGCAGGGTGAGCGCCGCGTCGTAGCCGCCGACCGGCTTCACCGCCTTGACCCGTACCAGCTTCGGGCTGGTCAGCGTCGCCTGGAACAGCCGCAGCCCGTCACACCTGGCGCAGGACCGGACCAGCGCCCAGATCACTCCGTGGAAGGTCTCGAGATCGGCGATGTAGCCGGGGCTGACCAGCTCGTGCCAGCTGCGGCCGCCGTCCTTCGTCTCCTGGTAGCTGGTCCCGAAGCTGTAGCCCTGCTGGGAGTCGGCGAATCGGACCGTTCCCTGCGGAGCGGGGTTCGCGACCTCGATCGCCCAGCTGCGCCCTCCGTCGGTGGTGCGAGCCAGGCCGCCCGCCACCGTGCCGCCGCTGACCTGCAGCACACCGGTCGCCCATCCTTCGGTCTGCGTCACGAAGCTCACGGACGTGGGGACGAGCCGGGCGAGAGTCGGCCGCACTGCCGGCTCCATGGGTCCGGCGCTGAGTGGTGCAGCAGGCGATGCGTTGCGCGACGCCGCCACCTGCAGCCGAGCCTTGTCGCTCGAGTGCATCACCGCGAGCACCGCGGGTGTGGCGCCGGCGACGAGCGCAACGACCGCGGTCCCGGCGAGCAGCGCCTTGGCACGTCGCCGCCGGCGACCGCGTCGGACGATCGACTCCCACGTGCCGGCGGGTGCGGGCAGGTGGTCGCCGCGCCCGTGGAGCAGCGGCGCGAGGTCGTACTCGTCGTCGTTCATCGCGAGTCCTCGAGCAGCGCCTGCAGCTTCAGCCGCGCGTCGTAGAGGTCGCGCTTGACGGTGCCCGGAGCGATACCGAGCTCGCGCGAGATGCCTTCGATCGGCAGGTCGGCGAAGTAATGGAGCACGACCACCTGGGCGAGCCGTCGCGGCAGGCTCTCGACGAGCATGCGCAGCTCGGGAGCAGGGGCAGCGGCGGCCGAGAGGCTGGTCGCCGACTTCCGCAACGCGACGCGTTCGCGCTCGCTCCGGCGCCAGCGGTCGCGAATCAGGTTCAACGCGGTCGTATAGAGATAGGCGCGCGGATCGGTGACGCCCGACCAGCGGCCGAGCAGTCGAACGAACGCCTCGGCGGCGATGTCGTGGGCCACCTCTTCGTCGCCCACCATGCGTCGGCACCAGCCGGCGAGCGGGGCGTAATGGGCACGGAAGATCGCCTCGCCGGTGGGCGTGGCATCCACGCTGGCTACCTCCCCCGCGCCTCTGGAGAGCCCAGTATCAAACACCGGGACAGCGACGTTCACGATCCCGAAGACGCCCGAGACCCGCAACAGGTTGGGGGCGGGATTTGCCGGTCAGGTCGGTATCAGCAGGATCTTGCCGATGTGGCCGTTGCTCGCGACGAGCAAGTGGGCTTCCGCGATCTGGTTCATCCGGAACGTCTCGTGGATCACCGGCCGCACCCGGCCGTCGGCGATCATCGGCCACACGCCCTCGACGACGCCGCGGCAGATCGCGGCTTTCTCGTCCGGCGGGCGCGATCGCAGCGAGGTGGCGTGGATGGTCGCCCGCTTGGTCAGCATGGCGCTGAGGTTGACCTCGGCCTTGACTCCGCCCTGCAGCCCGATGATCACCAGCCGGCCGCCGCTGGCCAGCGCCTCGAGGTTCCGCTCGAGGTAGGCGGCTCCCATGATGTCGAGGACCACGTCGGCGCCGCGGCCGTTGGTGGCCTCACGCGCGGCCTCGACGAAGTCCTCGTCGCGGTAGCTGATCGCGACGTGCGCCCCGAGCTCCCGGCAGCGCGCGACCTTCTCCGCGGGTCCCGCCGTGGCGATCACCTGCGCCCCGAGCGCGTGCGCGATCTGGATCGCGAACGTTCCGATCCCGCTCGCGCCGCCGTGGATCAGCACCGTCTCGCCCTGCCGGAGCCCGGCGATCTGTACGAGGTTGGACCACACGGTCGCGCACGCTTCGGGGAGTGCCCCCGCCGTGACGAGGTCGATCCCGGGCGGGAGCGGCATCACCTGGCGCTGATCGGCGACCGCCAGCTCCGCCTGACCGCCGCCGGCAAGGAGCGCGCAGACCTCGTCGCCGACCGACCACGCCGTGACACCGCTGCCGAGCGCCACGATCCGCCCGCTGCATTCGAGCCCGAGGGTGTCAGTGACGCCGGCGGGGGGTGGATAGACCCCCATCCGCTGGAGCAGATCGGCTCGGTTGACCGCGCTCGCGGCGACCTCGATCAGCACCTCGCCCGGGCCCGGCACCGGGGCGTCGTACTCGCTCCAATGCAGTACGGCGATGTCGCCCGCGCCGCTGCAGCGCACCGCCCTCACGGGTGAACCGTACGCATAAACAAGTATTGACGCGACGTAACTATCTTGTGACGCACCGCAAGTTGGGGACATTTTGCCGAGAACACTGTCGTCTTTGCTTGTGACGCGTCATGATTCAGGGCATGGGGCCTCAGGACTCGCCACTGTTTGCGCGGGTCGAGCGCGAGATCCCCAAGATCGCGCGCCGGATGCTGGATCGCTTCGTGGAAGAGATCCCGTTGTACGGGATGCTGCCGCGCGAGCAGCTCGAGGGTGAGATCGCGCAGATCACCCAGGGCGCGCTGCGGCTGTTCTTTCATTCGCTGCGCAGCACCGAGCCGTTGCTCGACGACGAGCTGATCGAGATCCGCAGCTCGGCGGCCCGGCGGGCGGAGGAGCGCGTGCCGCTGGATGCAGTCCTGGCCGCCTACCACGTGGGCGGGCGGATCGGCTGGGAGGCGCTTGTGGAGGGCGCGCATCCCGAGGAACGCGACGTGTTGATCCACGCTGCCGGTCGGGTGCTGGAGTTCGTGCATCAGGTGACCGGCGCCGTCGCGTCCGCCTACCTCGAGGAGCGGCAGAGCATCTACGGCGAGGAGCGTGACGCGCTGCGGGCCGTCGCATCCGCGCTACTCGCGGGCGAGGCGGCCGACAAGCTCGCCTCGCGCGTCGGCCTGACCGTCGCCCCGGCCTACGTCGTGCTGGAGGTGAGCATCGGCGAGCATCCGGACGAGGGCGAGCAAGGGGTCGGCGGCACGGTCGCCGCGCGCCGCAAGCTGCGCCGGGTGCAGGGCCGGCTCGAGCGCTGGGCCGGCCAGCCGGTGATCGGTCTGCTCGAGCCGTCCGGCGGGCCGGTGCTTCTCGCCACCACCCCGGAGGACGCGGACAAGCTCGTCCTCGGCCTGCCGGAGCTGCTTGCGGATCTCAACGAGGTAGCGGGGGCGCCGGTCAGCGCGGGAGTGGCGGTCGCGATGACCGTCGCGGAGCTGGTGGGCGCCACGAAGCAGGCCGGCGACGTCCTCGCGTTGGCTACCGGGTTGGGGCGAGGCCCCGGGGCGTACTCCCTCAGCGACGTGCTGCTGGAGTACCAGCTCTCCCGCCCGAGCGACGCGCTGCCGGAGCTCGGTCTGCTGCTGGAGCCGCTCGAGCGCAACCCCGACCTGGTGCTCACCCTCGAGACCTACTTGCAGCACGACCTCGACCGTCGCGGCACCGCCGCGGCGCTTCACGTGCACCCGAACACGCTGGACTACCGGCTGCGCCGGGTCGTCGACCTGACCGGGATCGACCCGGCGACCTCGCGCGGCCTGCAGCTCGTCGGGGCGGCATTGGCCGCCCGGCGGCTACGCGCCGAGGGCTAGTGATCGACAGACCACTGGCGCATCAGCTCCTCGCGAGCAGCTCGCGCAGCCGCGCCACCATGTCCGCGGCCGCGCTCGCGGCTCCGGGCGAAAGCTGGGTGAACCCGAAGAAGCCGTGGATCATCCCGTCGTAGCAGCGCACGACGACGTCGACGCCGGCATCGGCCAGCGCCTTGCCGTAGGCGAGCCCTTCGTCGCGAAGCGGGTCGAACTCCGCGACCCCGATCACCGCGGCGGGCGCACCGGCAAGGCTCGCGGCGCGGATCGGTGACAGCCGGGGGTCGGTGACGTCGGCGCCCTCCGGGAGGTAGTGGCCGCCGAACCACAACATGTCCTCGGCGGTCAGGAAGTAGCCCTCCGCGTTCTCCGCGCGCGACGGGTACTCGGCCGCCGGGTCGAGGTCGATGCCCGGGTAGATGAGGAACTGCGCGGCGAGCGTCGGCCCGGATTCGCGGCAAGCAAGGGAGACGACGGCTGCCAGGTTGCCGCCGGCGCTGTCGCCGCCGACGACGAGCTTCGCCGGGTCGCCACCGAGCTCGTCGATGTGGTCGGCCGCCCAGCGGGTTGCCGCCAGGCAGTCCTCGAACCCGGCCGGGAACGGATGCTCCGGCGCCAGCCGGTAGTCGACGCTGACGACCACCAGCTCCGCATCGCGACAGATCAACCGCGCTTGGTCGTCGTGGGTCTCGATGTCGCCGATGACGAACCCGCCGCCGTGGAAGAACACCATCGTCGGAACCGGACCGGTCGCTGCTGGACGGTAGATGCGAGCCGGCCGGGGTCCCTCCCCGCCGGGAACGGTGATGTCTTCGATGGACGCCACCTGCGGCAGCGCGGCCAGGTTGCGGACCCCGACGGTGCCGGCCCGGAACCCGGCCCGGCCCTGCTCCACGGTCCCGGAGGCCATCGCCGGCGCACCGGAGTCGGCGAGGAACTTCAGGATGTTGGCGATCTGTGGGTCAACGGGCATCGCGGATCTCCTCAGGCGATGGTCGGTGCGTCAGGGGACGCGCGACGACGAGCTGAACGCTCGCCACATCATCGCGTAGGGGCCGCCCAAGTCCAGCAGGGTCTGGTGGTCGCCGTCCTCGACGATCCGGCCGGCGTCGACGACCAGGATCCGGTCCGCTCCTCGAGCGGTCTGCAACCGGTGCGCGATCACGATCGAGGTACGTCCGCGTGCGACCACGTCGATCGCGCGGGTCACAACCGCTTCGGCCGAAAGATCGAGCGTCGCGGTGGCCTCGTCGAGCAGCAGGACGGCCGGGTCGACGAGCAGCGCGCGAGCGAGACACACGAGCTGCCGTTGACCCGCGGACAGCGACCGCCCGCGTTCGGCGATCTCGGTGGCGTAGCCGTCGGGCTGCGCCTCGACCCACGCCGCCAGGCCGACCTCACGACACACTCGCTCGACGTCGTCGTCACTCGCGTCGGGTCGGCCGTAGGCGACGTTGTCGCGCACCGTGCCGCTGAAGAGGAACGGTTCCTGCGGCACGTAGCCGAGCCGGCGGCGATAACTGGTGGGGTCGAGCTCCCGCAGGTCGTGGCCGTCGATGAGCACGCGCCCGGTGGTCGGGTCGTAGAACCGTGCGGCGAGCTTCATCATCGTGCTCTTGCCGGCGCCGGTGCGCCCGACCAGAGCCACGCGCTGTCCCGGTTCGATGGTCGCATCGACGCCGCGGAGGGCGTCGACGGTCGCGCGCCGGTAGCGGTAGGTGACGTCCTCGAAGCGCAGCTCGCCACGGACTTCGCCGAGCTCCGCCGGCGCGGCAGGTGCCGGGGTGGCCGGCTGCTCCGACAGCAGGGTGCGGATCTTCCGCATGCCGGCTCTCGCCTGCTGGTAGGAGTCGAAGACCTGCGAAAGCTGTTGGATCGGTGCGAAGAACTGGGACAGCCAGAGCACGAACGCGATGAGTACGCCCGCGAAGGCGGGGTCGTGATGCAGCCGGCTGACACCCAACGTGAGGACGACGGCGGTCGCCACCTGTTGCAGCAGCTCGACGCCCGCGACGTACCAGATCTGGATCGACAGTGCCGCCATGCCGGCATTGCGCGTCGCGTCACACAGCTCGGTGTAGTCATGGAGGTCGCGCGCTTGACGGCCGTGCGCCTGCGTGACCCGCACGCCGGCGATCGACTCGGCGAACGCGGCGTTGACGGTGGCGATCGTGTCGCGTTGATGGTCGTAGGCGACGGTCGAGCGCCGCTGGTAGATGACGGTGGCGACGACCATGACGGGGAGCACCGTCATCGCCGCCAAGCCGAGGCGCAGGTCCGTGATCAGCAGGAAGACCGCGATGCCGGCGAGCGTGGCGACCGAGACGACCGCGTTGAGCAGGCCGTTCTGCACCAGGTTGGACAGCGTGTCGACGTCGCTGGTCACGCGGGTGAGGATGCGCCCCGACAACTCGGTCTCGTAGAAGTCGATGCCGAGCCGTTGCAGGTGCGCGAAGACGCGGACTCGCAGCGCGGCGAGCAGCCGCTCCGAGGCCTGCCCGGTGCTGACCGACGAGGCCCACATGTCCCACCAGTCGAACAGCGAGATCGCAGCGAAGATCGCGGCGACGATGAGCAGTGCGCCGGTCGAGTGCTTGACCACGCCGTGGTCGACACCTGCCCGGATCAGGTCCGGCTGGGCGAGGGTGGCAAGGGCATCTCCCACTACCAGGGCGAGGCTGACGAACAGGATCGTCCGCTGCCGGTGGAGCAACCGGCGCAGCGTCACTGCCCCTTCGTCCTGGGCCGCCTCCTCGATGAGACCGCCGGGCAGTCGGTCGTCCGCGGGCGGCAGCGCGTCGAGCTGGGCGAGCAGCTTCGGGTTCATCGACATCAGTGACGCGAAGCGTCCGCCGCCTCCGGCGGTGCCACCTCCACCGACGCCGCCGGCTATCCACGGCCGGGCCGCGGCGGCGGCAACCGGGCGCCGCTGCTGCGGAGCGACGTCGGCACGGGTCGTGACCGGGCTCAGCAGCGGGTCCGTCACGGGCGCGGCGTCGAGCAGCTCGCGGTAGCGCTGGTTGCCTGCCATCAGCTCGTCGTGGCTGCCGGACGCCGTGATGCGTCCTGCTTCGAGCAGGACGACGCGGTCGGCGAGGCGGGCCGTCGACTCCCGGTGCGCGACGAGCACCGTCGTACGCCCGGTGTGCCAGCTGCGGAGCGCGTCATGGATCTCGGCTTCCACCGCTGCGTCCACCGCGCTCGTCGCGTCGTCGAGGACGGCGACGTCGGGGTTGGACAGCAACAGCCTCGCGAGCGCGATCCGCTGGCGCTGCCCGCCGGACAGCGTGAGGCCGCGCTCGCCGACGACCGTGTCGTAGCCCTCGGCCAGCTCGTCGATGAACTCCGCCGCTTGAGCGGCGGCAGCGGCCGCGCGTACCTCCTCGTCGGTCGCGTCAGGGCGGCCGTAGGCGATGTTCGCGCGGATCGTTTCGGAGAAGAGGAATGCCTCTTCGAAGGCGATGCCCACCTTCGCGTGTACCGAGGCGAGGGTGGCGTCGCGCAGGTCGGCGCCGTCGATACTCACCGCACCGCTCGTCGGGTCGTAGAACCGCGGCAGCAGCATCGCCAGGGTCGACTTGCCGGAGCCAGACGGGCCGACCACGGCGAGCACCTCGCCGGGCGCGATCTCGAGCGAGACGTCGTCGAGGACCGTCGAACCGTGGTCGCCGTAGTGAAACGAGACGTGGTCGAAGCGGACCGCGCCCGGGCCGTCCGGCAGCGGCGCCGCGGCCGGCGCGTCGCTGATGTTCGGGGTGGTCTCGAGGATCGCCACGATCCGCTCCACCCCGGCGCGCGCCTGCTGCGACAGCGCCATGACCGCGCCGATCATCCGCGCGGGCGCGGCGAGCTGGACCAGGTACGTGGTGCAGGCGAGGAACGTGCCGAGGCTCAGCCGGTGGTGCACGGCCAGCCAGCCGCCGATCAGCAGCACGCCGAGCTGGCCGAGGGTCGGGACGCTCTGCAAGGTCGCGGTGAACGACGCGCGCTGCCGCGCCGCCCGCATCCGGCCGGCGTACATGCTGCGTACCGCGGCCATCACGCGGCCGACCTCGGCGTGTTCCTGTCCGAAGCCCTTGACGACTCGAACGCCGCTGATCGACTCCTCGACGGTGTTGGTCAGCTCGGCCTCGCGTTGCGAGGCGTCCCAGCTCGCGGCGAAGACGCCGGCGCGGGTGTGCGATCCGAGGAAGGCGGTGAGCGGGACGACGACGCTCGCCACGAGGCCGAGCGGCCAGGACAGCAGGAAGATGGCGACGACGCTGGCGCCGAGCTGCAGCACGTTGGCGATCACCTGCGGACCCCACGCGAGGAACTGCTGCACCAGCGCGAGGTCGGCGCTCGCGCGCGAGACCAGCTGTCCGGTGCGCAGCTGCTCGGCAGCGCTCGGGTCGAGCGAGGCGAGATGGCTGAACAGCCGTGCCCGCAGCCGGTACTGCACGTCGTAGCTCACCTGGCCGGCCCGCCATCGGCGGGCCCGGGTGGCGAAGAACCGCACTACACCGAGGGCGAACAGTGCGACCAGCCAGTCGCGGACGCCCGGATGGCTCGGGTCGAGACCCCGGTCGACGACGACGCGCGAGACCAGCGGCGTCGCGGTGATGATCGCGGTGGTGATCGTGGCAGCGACGATGCTCACGACGAGCATCCGCCGGGCGGGGCCGACGAACCCCCAGATCAGCCGCAGCCACCCGTCGCTGCGGTCAGCGTCCGCTGCGGTACCGGAGGCGGGGGAGGTCACGATCCGTCGATTGTTTCATCACGCAACGACTCCTTCCCCCGACGAAAGGGAGCTCGTTTGGGAAGCAAAGTGGCTTTACCCACCGGATCTGCGCCTCGACGGGCGGTTTTCGGTGGGCAAAGCCACTTTGCTTGCGAGGGGCTGGCCGTGGTGCTTACGGGGTGGCGGGTGCTTTGCGCTTGCGGTAGGCGGCGACGTTGGTCCGGGTCGCGCACCGCTGGCTGCAGAACCGCTTCGAGTGGTTGGCGGTGGCATCGAAGTACGCCGCGCCGCAGCCGGCG
>DASZTV010000062.1:0-9775 GCA_035548125.1 Mycobacteriales bacterium
GTCACGATCCACGTCCGGACCCACCCGGTGCTGCCGCGGGCCGTGGTCAAGTACTACGTGAAGCGCTATGGCAAGTTCCACAAGATCGGGACGAGCCACGCCGGACTGCTGGGGAAGGCCTCGATGAAGTTCTTCTTCCCGAAGGGCGTCGTCCGGACCTTCAAGGCCAAGGTGATCGGCAACCAGGGCATCAAGGGCGGCAAGACCAAGAAGAAGACGATCCGGATCAGGTAGCCCGTCAGCTGCAGGCGCGGTTAACGCTGAGCGATCTCGGCGTACCGCGCCTGCAGCCGGTCGCGCACCTGCTCGGGGGTGAACGCCCGACGCTTGCGCTCGCGACGCACGACGACGACACCGGTCGCCGCGACCCCGGCGAGGCCCGCCAGCCCGACGACCTTCCACCACTTCACGTGCTCCACCCCTCCACCCACGAGCAGAGCCGGCTGCGCCGGCGCGGCCCATCAACATACAAACTGTTGGCGTGACCACCCCGGCGCTGACGCTGGATGCGGCCGTCGAGCTCACCCGCACCGGCGACCTGTGGCTGTTCCGCGGCCACAGCGCCGCCGACCGCGCCATCCGCACCCTGACCAACGCGCCGGTCAACCACGTCGGGATGGCGGTCGTGCTCGACGACCTGCCGCCGCTGATGTGGCACGCCGAGCTCGGGCAGTCGCTGATCGACATGTGGACCGGCAACTTCCAGCGCGGCGTGCAGCTGCACGACCTTCGCGACTCGGCCCTGGTGTGGGCGAACCGCTACGGCCAGCAGGGCTGGCTGCGACAGCTCCACGGCGAGATCTCTCGCGAGGCGGAGGACGCGCTGCTCAAGGCGATCGCGCGACTCGACGGCACGCCGTTCCCGACCACCCGGGCGCTCGCCGCGGGCTGGTTCGGCGGCCGGCTCCCCCGCCGTACCGTCCGTGACAACGCACGGCGGGAGACGGCGTACTGCGCCGAGGTCGTGGCGCTGACCTACCAGGACATGGGGCTGCTCCCGAAGGAACGGCACGCGAGCTGGTACGACCCGGGCCGGTTCTGGAGCGGTGACGAGCTCGTACTCACCGCCGGGTTCCGGCTTGGTGAGGAGGTACCCGTCGACATCCCGGAGGCGGCCCCGAGGACCGGCCGCGCGACTAGCGCTTCGACCGGCTCACCAGACCGCGGATGATCACGTCGAGCCCGAACTCGAAGCGCGCGTTGCCGTCGTCCGCATCGTCCCCCATCAAGGCCGGTACCAGGCTGACCAGCGTCGGGAACTGATCCGCCGGCAGGTTCGACAGGAACGTCTTGAGCTCGTCCTGGTAGGCCTGGATCACCTCGGGGCTCGCGGCGTTCCCGGTCATCCAGATGTCGCCTTCGTACGCCGACGCCGTCACATAAGCCGCGAGGATGTCCGCGCCGTAGCCGATCACGTCGTCCTGCAGCTTGCCGGCCCGCATGATCGCGAGCATGCACTCCATCCCGCGCAGCGAGTTCGGCCCGATCGGCACCCGACCGAGGCCGACCTTCGCCAGGTCACGGTGCGACAGGAAGGTGGCATGCCAGGAACGGAGGTACTCCTTGAGCTGCTCCTGCCATCGCCGCGGATCAGGCGTGATCAGCGGGATCTCGCCGGTGACCTCGTCGAAAACCAACTCGAGCAGCTCATCCTTGCCGGCGATGTGCGCGTAGAGCGAGGCGCCGCCGGTGCCTAGCTCCCGACCTACCCGTCGCATCGTCACGGCGTCGATGCCGTCCTCGTCGATGACGCGAAGCGCGGCCGCGACGATCGCCTCCCGCGACAACGCACGCTCGGCGCGTACCCGGCGCGGCTTGGCGCCCGGCCGCGGGGGCGGCTGGTTCAGCACACCGTCCGCCATGACGAACATTGTACGTTGACAACGAACATTGTTCGTAGAACAGTGTTCGTCAGTTACGAACTACGTTCGTTCTGATCGATTTCCGCCGGAAGGACCGCTGTGACCAAGACCGCCTACGAACGGCGCTGGCTCATCCTCTTCGTGATCCTCGCCGCCGAGTGCATGGACCTGCTGGACGCGACGATCGTCAACGTCGCAGCGCCGGCGATCCACTCCGACCTGCACACCTCTTCTACCGCGCTGCAGTGGATCGTCGGCGGCTACGCGCTCGCCATCTCGGTGGGCCTGCTGACCGGCGGACGACTCGGTGACGTCTACGGCCGGCGGAACATGTTCCTCGTCGGTGCGGCCGGATTCACCGCAGCATCGATCCTCTGCGGGTTGGCACCCGACACCGGCGCGCTGATCGCGTTCCGGCTGCTCCAAGGCGTGCTCGGGGCCATGATGCTGCCGCAGGGGCTCGGCGTGATCCGCGAGGTGTTCCCTCCCGAGGAGGTCAGCAAGGCGTTCGCCGTGTTCGGTCCGGTGATCGGCTCGGCAGCCGTGTTCGGTCCGCTTGTCGGCGGCGGTCTGGTCGACCTGGACCTCGGCGGCTCCGGCTGGCGGCTGGTGTTCCTCGTCAACGCACCGCTCGGAGTCGCCGCGGTCATCGGCGCATGGCGGTTGTTGCCCAAGACCCCGCCGGTACGCAAAGAACGACTGGACCTGCTCGGCGCGGTCCTGTCCTGCGCCGCGTCGCTGTGCATCGTCTACCCGCTGATCCAGGGCCGCGAGCTCGGCTGGCCGGTGTGGACGTACCTGCTCATGGCGGGCAGCGCTGTCCTCTACGGCGTGTTCGGACTGCAGCAGCGGGCACGTAGCCGCGCCAACGCCGACCCGCTGGTCATCCCGTCGATGTTCGCCCACCGCGGCTACTCCGCCGGGCTGATCGTGTTGCTGGTCTTCTTCTCCGGCATGGGCGGTCTGATGCTGGTCGCGAGCCTGTTCCTCCAGTCCGGGCAGCACTTCTCCCCCGTGCACACCGGCTTGGCATTCATGCCCATGTCCGCCGGCATGGCGATCGGCGCCGGGCTGTCCGGCGCGGTGCTCGGCCCGAAGTTCGGACGACCTGTCATCCAGATCGGCGGGCTGATCTCGATCGTCGGTTACCTGCTCATGATCGGTCAGGTGCACGGCGCCGGAACGGTCACCGCGGTCGATCTGATCCCTGGTCTCGCGACCGGCGGCTTCGGGTGCGGCCTGGTCGTCGCACCCCTGTTCGATGTGATTCTCGCGTCGGTAACCGACGAGGAGACCGGGTCGGCGTCCGGTCTGCTCAACGCCGGTCAGCAGCTCGCCGGAGCGATCGGCGTCGCCGTACTGGGCACCATCTTCTTCTCGTCCCTCGGCCACGTCGGATTCCACACGGCGTTCAACCGCACCCTGTGGGTGGAGGTCGGATCGCTCGCGGTGATGGTCGCGCTGTCAGGCCTGCTACCCCGCCACGCCCGCGAGCCGCAGGCCGAAGGCGCCGCTCCGGAGAGCAGGTCCGAGCCGGTCCCGGTCTGATCCTTCGCGATCTTGCACTTTTCAACCGGATTCGTCGGCGTACGACGTTGAATAGTGCAAGATCGCGAAATGGATGACGTCGTTGCGGTGCAGCGGTTGCAGGCGGCGTACGCCGACGTCGTGAGCCGGCGGGCGTGGCCGGAGCTGGAGCGGCTGTTCCTGTCGGACATCACTGTCGAGGTCGACACGGTGAGCTCGCCCGCCCGGTCGTTCACCGGACCGGCGGAGTTCGTCGAGTTCGTCAGCGCCGCCTGCGAGCGGTTCGATCACTTCCAGTTCGTGATCCTGAACTCCGTCATCGACGTCGCCGGTGAGCAGGCCGCGGGCCGGATCTTCATGTGCGAGCTCCGGCACGAGACCGCGATCGACACCTGGAGCACGGCGTACGGGCTGTACTCCGACCGCTACCGCAAGGTCGACGGGACCTGGTGGTTCGCCGAGCGGCACTACCACTCCCTCGCGCGCACCGGCCCGCAGGAGGGGATCTTCGGAATCCCCGCCGATCTGCCGCAGATCGGACGCTAGGACCGAAGCCTGCGGAGCTTCCGCGGCGCGCGCTACGCCGGCACTGCCGCGGCCTCGGCGACCTCCGCCTCCGGATTGCGCGGCGTCGCGATGACGCGCTCGAAGAACACCAGGACGAACACCGCGCCGGCGACGAACAGCCCGATCGACACGTGGTAGGCCAGCACGAAGCCGTGCGTGTAGGCGATCGGGGCGACCACCCCGTGATGCATCTGGCTGACCGCGTGACGCAGCCCGAGCGTCACCAGGCAGGACAGCCCGATCGCACCGCCTACCTGTTGCATCGCGTTCTGCACGCCGGACGCGAGCGAGGAGTCCTGACCGGTCACCTCGTGCAGCGCCGCGTTGCCCATCGTCGGGAAGCACAGCCCTGATCCCAGCCCGAGGATCATCATCCCGGGCACGATCCCGGACCAGTAGTGCGAGTTGATGTCGATGCCCGAGGTCAACCCGATGCCGACCGCACAGGTCACGAAGCCCGTCGTGAGCAACGTCTTCACGCCGAGCTTCGGCATGAGCGCGGTGCCCACGCCGATCCCCATCCCGATCATGATCCCGAACGGCAGGTAGGACAGGCCGCCCTTCACCGGCGACCAGTGGAGCACCTGCTGCTCGAACAACGTGAGCATGAAGAAGTACGAGAAGAACGCGGACGTGAAGAAGAGCGTGACCACGTTGGTCGCGACACGCGTGCGGTTACGGAAGAACTCGAGCGGGATCAGCGGGTCCTTGGAGTTCGCCTCGATGACAACGGTCAGCCCGAGCAGGACGACACCACCGAGCAGCGGGAGCAACACCTGCCAGTCACCCCACGCGTGCTTGGACGCGTTGAGCAAGCCGTCGACCAGGGCGATCAGACCGCCCGTGGCGGTGGCGGCCCCGTAGTAGTCGGGGTGGCCCTCCTGCTCGCGCACCATGCGGCTCTCCGAGACCAGGCGCGGCGTCAGCAGCAGCGCGAACAGCGCAACCGGAACGTTGACGAAAAAGATCCAGCGCCAGTTGGCGTAGTTGACCAGCACTCCCGAGATCACGGTGCCCGACGTACCCCCGAGGCCCGCGATGCCGCCCCACATGCCCAACGCCTTCACCCGCTCCGCCGGATCCGGGAACAGCACCGCGATCAGCCCGAGAGAGGCAGGCGCGGCCAGCGCTTCACCCGCGCCCTGCACGAACCGCGAGATCACGAGCATCGCCGGGTCCTGCGCCGCGCCGCACGTGGCGGATGCAGCAGCAAACAGACCGACTCCCAGCAGGAACAGCCGGCGTCGCCCGACCATGTCGGCAAGACGGCCGCCGAGCAGCAACAGCCCGCCGGCCATCAGCACGTAGCCGTCGACCACCCACGCCAGGCCGGCTCGCGAGAAGTGGAGGTCCCCCTGGATCTTGGGGAGCGCGACGTTGACCACGGTGACGTCCAGCACGAGCATGAACTGGATCGCGCCGAGCAGCGCGAGCGCCTTCCAGCGGCGCGGGTCCGGGGCGGTCTGGGCAGGGCTGCTCATCGGCTGTCCTTCGGGTTCGGCTTCGGCTGTCCCGTCATGTCATTACTGAAGACGAACTCTGGCACGCAGCTGTGACAGCGCCGCGTGAGTTTGGCCACTGCCCGAGCCGGCCGAGCGGCGACCCTCGTCGGGAGGTCCGGAGATACTGAGCGACATGGATCCGGCGCGACACATCGAGGAGCTGGAGCGCGAGGGCCGCGCGCTCGCCGACGCCGCAGCCGCGGCCGGCCTCACCGCGTCAGTGCCTGGATGCCCGGAGTGGGACGTACGCGACCTGGTCGCGCACATTGGGTACGTGCAGCGCTGGGCGGCGGCGGTCGTTGCGGGCCGCCTCGACGGGGCGAAAGGCGATGCCGACGCCGCGGTCGGGCCCACGCCCGACGGCGACGACGTCCTCGACTGGTACCGCGAGGGGCACGTTGCGCTCGTCGACACGCTGCGCGCCGCACCCGCCGATGTCGACTGCTTCACGTTCCTGCCGGCGCCCTCGCCGCTGGCGTTCTGGGCGCGCCGACAGGCCCTGGAGACCGCGATGCACCGGGCGGACGCGTGCGCGGCGGCCGGGCTGCCGGTCACCTTCAGCGAAGACCTCGCCCACGACGGCATCGACGAGACCCTGCTGGGCTTCGGCGCCCGTCGTCGTACGTTCGAGCCCGGCTCGATCGGGCTGCGTCCGGACACCGGTCCGTCGTGGCGGATCGAGCTCGGTGAGAGCGGCGCCACGGCCTCCCGCGAGGCGCTGGCCGGGACCGACGTGACGATCTCCGGAAGCGCGTCGCAGGTGTACCTGTGGCTGTGGAACCGGCCGGCGGCGGTGGAGGTCAGCGGCGATCCCACAGTGGCGGACCGGTGGAAGCAGGTCCGCGTCCGCTGGTCCTGAGTATTGGGCGGTCAAAGGGGGCACATCCCACCTCGACAGGATCGAATGCGTGGAACAGGAGCCACGACGATGCCGCGAGGAACCCACGCCAATCGCAGCCGCCTTTACATGTCACGCACCCGCGGAGCGGTCGTTGGACCGCTCCTGATGCTGTTCGGGGCATGGGGCGCGCTGATCCCCTTCTTCGGCCACTCTTTCGGGTACGGCTTCACGCCGGACAACACCTGGACCTGGACCGCCGCGCGCGGCTGGCTCGAGGTGCTGCCCGGCGCGGTGACCTTCGCCGCCGGCCTGGCGATCACGCTGAGCGCCCACCGGGTCAGCGCGATGGTCGCCGGCTGGCTGGCAGCCGCGGCAGGAGCCTGGTTCGTGATCGGGACGGTCATCTCGCCGTGGTGGAACGCAGGCTTCATCGGTACGCCGTCGGGGGGTTCCGACCGCGCCGTCGCCGAGCATCTCGGGATGTTCAGCGGGCTCGGAGTCGTGATCGTCTGCCTGGCCGGAATCGCCATCGGTCGCATCAGCGTCATCGGCGTCCGCGACATCTCCGGGGGGCAGGAACAGCTCGATGCCTACCGCAGGATCGAGAACGCCGAGGCCTATCCGGGCGGGCCGCCCCGCGTGATCGACCTGACCGCACGCGAGCCCGAGCGATCCGAGCCCGCATTCCATGACAGCCCACACTGACGGCGCGAGCCGCAACGAGAGCAGGTCCGAAGGCTTGGAGCTTCCCCCCGACACCGCGTCGGCCAGCCGGGCGCGCCGGTACGTCCGTGAGCGTCTGCTGGCGACCGGCCACCCGGAGCTGGTCGAGTGCGCCGTCCTCGGCGTCGACGAGCTGGTCGCCAACGCCTGCGTCCACGCCCGTACGACGCTCGTGCTCGCGGTGCACGGCGAGCACGACCCGGTGCGGATCGAGGTGACGGACTACTCCAAGGAGCTGCCGGTGCGCCAGGAGGCCAGCCGACCCACATACGCGGTGGGGGGCCGCGGCCTCACGCTGCTCGACGCGTGCGGCATGTGGGGCATCGCCATCCCGCCCGACCGCGGCGGCAAGACGATCTGGTTTGAGCCGTCTGCCACGATGCGGTGATGAAACCCAGACTTGCGCCGTTCGTCGGCGCCCTCGCGTCCGCACTACTTGCCGCCTCGACGGGTACGGCGACCGCCCACGTGGTGTCGCACAAGCCCACCGTCTTCCATCGCAGCTCCTCCGGCATGACCGTCAGCATGAAGAAGGGCAAGACCTTCAAGGTCAGCCTTCACGGTTGCGGCGACTGCGGCGACTACTGGAGCTACGGGCACCGCCCGGATCGGAAGGTGCTCGCCAAGGCCGCGAAGACCCGGACCGTGTCGGAGGCCCCGCCGGGAGCGGTGGGCGGCACCGACCACCGGGTGTGGACGTTCAAGGCGGTCGGCAGAGGCACGACGACGATGCGGATGGTCGAGCACAGCGCGTCCCACCACAACAAGGTGATCGCCCGGTTCACGCTGACCGTCAAGGTCGCCTGACCTGACGCGCTGCCCGCCGGAGGCGTCCGCGTCCGAACGTGCGGCCCCCTCCTGCCGCGCGCTCAGACCGTGCGTTCTCTGATCGGCTGCGGAAGGCCTCGACCTAAGCGATCGACGTCATCCGGATGAGCAAGGATGGCGTGATGGACACCGGCGGTCGACCGTGACCATCGGTGTACTCGGAGAGTCGCTCGTCGACGTACTCGCCGACACCGCCGCCGGCACGGTAGAGCGGCCCGGCGGCAGCCCGTTCAACGTCGCGCTCACCCTCGCCCGGCTCGACATCCGCTGCCGGCTGTTCACCGCCGTGGGTGACGACTCTCGCGGTGACAGCCTGCTCGCCGCGCTCTCGGCCGAGGGGGTGGACGTCACCCTCGGCGCCACCACGTCGACCGCGATCGCGCGCGCGACGCTCGACGGTTCCGGTCGGGCGACGTACGAGATCGATCTGGCATGGGACCCGCGGTTCAGCGATGACTGGCCGCCGCTTGACGTGCTGCACTTCGGCTCGCTGGGGGCGGTCGTCCAGCCCGGCGCCGACGAGGTGCGGCGGGTCGCCGACCGCTACCGCGGCAATGCGCTGATCAGCTACGACCCCAACTGGCGTGACGGGTTCGTCGCCGTCGACGCGGCCCGCGAGACGTTCGAGGCCAACGCGTCGCGGGCCGACGTGGTCAAGCTCAGCCACGACGACGCGGCGGCGATCTACCCGAACGCCGACCTCGACGAGGTCGCGGCCGCCGTCCTGTCACTCGGGCCGGCCTTCGTCGTCATCACCAAGGGCGAGCAGGGCGCGGCGGGATGGACCGCGAACGCCCGCAAGCAGGTCGCGGCGGCACCCGCCGAGGTGGTCGACACGATCGGGGCCGGCGACGCGTTCATGGCCACCGTGTTGTCGGAGCTGGCCGAGATGGACCGCGCGACCGTCGCGGCGCTCAACTCCCGGGAGATCGAGCTGGTGCTGAGCTTCGCGGCGTTCGTCGCCGGCAAGACCTGCGAGCGCGCCGGTGCCGACCCACCGCGGATCGGCGACCTGTTCTAGGAGCCCGCCTGCGAATCTCCTAGGTCTCGAGCACGATCTTCCCGGTCGCGCGGCGCTCGTCCATCATGGTCAGCGCCTCGGCCGCGCGTTCCAGCGGGAATCGCGCGCCGACCGGCGGGTTGATGTGGCCGGCGGCGGCGAGCCTCGCGATCTCGACCCCGACCTCGGCGCCGTACGTCAGGCCGCTGGACATGATGTATTCGCCCCAGCCCGCGCCGATCACCTCGGTGTTGCGCAGCAGCAGCCGGTTGACCTTGACCTCGGGGATCGCGCCGCCGGTGAAGCCGACGACGACCAGCCGACCGGTTCGCGCCAGCGACCGCAGGCTGTCGGTGAACCGGTCGCCGCCCACCGGATCGATGATCAGGTTGACCCCGGCACCGCCGGTCAGTGCGAGGACGTCGTCCTTCCACGGACCGTCGGAACGTACGACGTCGCTGGCGCCCGCAGCAGTCGCGACCTCGGCCTTCTCCTCACTGGAGACGACCGCGATGGTCCGCGCGCCGAGACCCTTCGCAACCTGGATCGTCGCGGTGCCGACGCCACCCGCGGCGCCGTGAATCAGCACCGTCTCGCCGGCGGTCAGCCGGCCGCGGGTGACGAGCGAGAACCAGGCGGTGTGGTAGTTCAGGATCAACGCCGCGCCCTGCGCGAAGTCCAGCCCGTCGGGCAGCGCGAACGTCATGGCAGCCGGTGCGGCGACCACCTCGGCGAAGCCGCCCGACACGCAGAACGCCATCACCCGGTCACCGGGCATGAAGCCCGAGTCGTTGGACGCCGACCGTACGACGCCCGCGACCTCGCTGCCCGGAACGAACGGTGGGTCCGGCTTGTACTGGTACTCGCCACGGGTCTGGAGTACCTCGGGAAACGAGACGCCGGCCGCCTTCACGTCGACGACGAC
>DASZTV010000063.1:0-88584 GCA_035548125.1 Mycobacteriales bacterium
GCGATGTCCAGCCGCAGCACCCGCGGCTTCCCGGGACGCCGCTCGGGATAGGACCAGATGAAGCCCTTGTTGCCAACCCGGAAGTCGAAGCCGTCACTGTCGATCTCGACCACGTGAGGAAGCCCGAGCGCGATCTTCCGCACGTCGTTCGCTGTGGCCACGCCGCAGACGGTAGCGGCCTGCTGGTGACATCCGGCTTCGTCGACATCCACACGCACGTCGACGGGCAGGCGACCTGGGACTCCGAGGAGGCCCCATCGTCGCGCAGGGTGGGACCGTCGTGACCGAGCACCGTGAGGCTCCCTGAATCAGGGACAGGTCAGGGGCAATCCCTGATGTGCGGCCCACGCTCATTGGCTGACGATCGACCCATGATCGAAGCAGCGGGACTGACGAAGACGTACGGCACCGTCCGCGCCGTCGACGATCTCTCGTTCACCGTCGAGCCGGGTCGGGTCACCGGCTTCCTGGGTCCCAACGGGTCCGGGAAGTCGACGACGTTGCGCATGATCATGGGCCTCGACCGACCTGACCGCGGCACCGCAACGATCGACGGGCGCAGCTACGACGGCATCGGCTTCCCGCTGCGCGAGGTCGGAGCGCTGCTCGAGTCGAAGGCGGTCCACCCGAGTCGTACGGCGTACTCGCATCTGTGCTGGCTGGCCGCGAGCAACCAGCTCCCGAGGCGGCGGATCGACGAGGTGCTCGCTCTGACCGGACTTGAATCGGTCGCCCATCGACGCGCCAAGGGGTTCTCGCTCGGCATGGCCCAGCGGCTCGGCGTCGCTGCCGCGATGCTGGGCGACCCCGCGGTGCTGATCCTCGACGAACCGGTCAACGGTCTCGATCCGGAGGGCATCCGCTGGATCCGTCAGCTCACCCGGCGCCTCGCCGACGAGGGGCGAACCATCCTCGTTTCGAGCCATCTGATGAGCGAGATGGCACTGACGGCGGACCACGTGATCGTGGTCGGTCGGGGACGCCTGATCGCCGACACGTCCATCAAGGACCTGGTCGCCGACAACTCGACCTCACGTGTCCGGCTCGTCACCCCGGACGCTGAGGAGCTTCAGCCCGCGCTGACCACCTCGGGGGCAACGGTCGAGGCCGACGGCGACTCGCTCGTCGTCACCGGAATGGTGGCGAGTGAGATCGGCGAGATCGCTCGCCACAATGGCTGCGCCATCCACCAGCTCGTCACCGAACGCGCCTCCCTCGAGGACGCGTTCATGAACCTCACCCACAACAGCGTCGAGTACCGCGCGGTGGACGAGGCCGAACCGATCAAGGAGAGCGTCGCGTGAGCGCACTTCAGCCCTACGTCAACGCGGAGTGGATCAAGCTCCGCACCGTTCGCTCGACGATGTACACGATCGTCATCGCGACCGTCGTCACGATCGGAATCAGTGCCTTCGCCTGCCAACGGCTCGCCGCCGAGCTCAGCGGCGGCCGGGCACCGCTCACCCCCGAGGGCAAGGTGGGCGGAATCGACGGAATCAGCCGCAGCCTGATCGGCGGCGCCGCCGCCCAGCTCGCGATCGCCGCGCTGGGCGTGCTCGTGGTCACCTCGGAGTTCGCCACCGGAATGATCCGGGCGAGCCTTGCCGCAATGCCGCAGCGCAAACTCTGGATCACGGCGAAGCTCCTGGTGTTCGGCGTCGTTGTGCTCGTCCTCGGCCAGCTCCTCACCTTCAGCTCGTTCGGAGTCGGTCAGGCCATCCTCGCTACCCAGCACGGCGGCGCATCACTCGGCGACCCGCACGCCCTGAGCACGGTCATCGCGACCGGCCTCTACCTCACGTTGATCGGGCTGCTCGGCGCCGCGTTCGGGTTGATCATCCGGCACACGGCCGGCGCGCTCTGCAGCGTTCTCGGCGCGGTGTTCGTGCTGCCGGTGATCGGTGGCGCGTTGCCGGTCCACACCCAGCACTTCGTTCTACGGTTCCTACCGAACCTGATCGGCGAGCAGGCCGCAACCGCCCACCAGCTCGACTTCCACTTCGCGACCTGGGCCGGCATCGTGCTGATGGCTGGCTATGTCGCGGGGTTCATCGCGCTCGGGACCTGGCTGCTCCAACGACGCGACGCCTAGAACTGATAATATTGACATCTGGATAGCGCTGTTATTTGATTACCCGGTGCCGGCACGGCTGACTCGTTCTGAGCAGGTCGAGCGCAACCGCGCCCTCCTCCTCGAGGCCGCGCGCGAGGTCTTTCTCGAAGCCGGGTACGTGGGGGCTACCGTCGACGCGATCGCCGAGCGCGCCGGCTTCTCGACGGGCGTGGTCTACTCCCAGTTCGGGGGGAAGCCAGAGCTCTTCCTTGCGCTGATCGAGCGTCGCATCAACGAACGCGCTGACGAGCACGAACGCGCGACCGAAGGCCTCTCGGGTCCCGCCGTGATCCACGCGCTCATTGCTGCGAGCGCCGCCGATGCCAAGCGGGAACCTCAGTGGACGCGGGTACTGATCGAGTTCCGCGCTATCGCGGCGCGCGACCCCGAACTCAACCGGCGGTACGCCGCCCTGCACGCGACCACCGTCGATCGGCTCGCGTCGGTGATGGCTCGGACCACCCGTTCGAAAAAGGCAGCCGACATGACGACGAGCGCGCAACTCTTTCTCGCGACGGGCACCGGCTTGGCCCTGGAGCGGGTCGTCAACCCCGCGGCAGTCCCCGAAAACGAAGCGATTCGTGCGCTCTGTCGGCTGTTCGGGGTTGCTGCCCCGTGACCTGGGAGAGTTACCGCGACCAGATCGCTGCGGACGGCGTCGCCGCACTCCCGGAGCAGGTCACCCGCCTGCGTGCCGACCCGGCCAGGATCGAGGCGCTGCAGCGGGACGGTCTCACGCGGCTGCTGCGCCACGCCGTCAAGCACTCGGCGTTCCACCGTGAGCGGCTATCCGCCATCGACCTCACGGCGGTGACGCCCGCCGACCTGTCGGCGATCCCGGTGATGACGAAGGCGGAGATGATGGCGTCGCTCGACGACGTCCTCACGGATCCGCGGATCACTCACGACCGTGCCGAGCAGGCACTGTCGGAGACCGCCGACGTGCCGGTGCCGATCGATGACGAGTTCCTTACGATGGCAACCGGCGGTAGCTCGGGCAGGCGGGCGATCATCGTCTACGACCGCGCCGCGCTGGTCGGGTACCTCTGCTGCCTTGCCCGGCCGATGGCGGCCCGGCTACAGGAGGTCGCCGGCGACGGCCCGCTCCCGACGCTGACCCTCGCGATGGTCGCCGCGGCGTCGCCGAAGCACGCGACCCAGGCGATGGCGCACTTCGCCGCCGGCGCGCTGCCGTTCCGGTTCGACCACGTGCCGGCGACGCTGCCACTGGCAGAGATCGTCGACCGGCTCAACGCCATCCAGCCGCCGGCGCTGATGGGCTACGCGTCGATGATCAACCGGCTCGCCCTGGAACAGCGCGCGGGGCGGTTGAGGATCGCCCCGCTGTCGGTGTCGGCCACGAGCGAGACGCTGGACAACGCGATGCGTGCCACGATCGCCGACGCCTTCGGGGTCGCTCCGACGAACACGTTCGGGTCCACCGAGGGACTTGTCGGCGCCAGCACGCCCGGCGGTGAGGCGATCGTGTTCAACTCCGACTACTGCATCGTCGAACTCGTCGATGACGACTACCGACCGGTCGCGTTCGGCGAGCCGTCGTCGCGCATTCTGGTTACGAACCTCTACAACCTCGCGCAGCCGCTGATCCGGTATGAGATCACCGATCGCTTCCAGCAGGTGCCGGACGCCAACGGGACCGGACTGCTCAATGCGATCGTCCACGGCCGGGCCGAGGACGTGCTTCAGTTCGGCTCGGTCGGAGTGCACCCGCATGCCGTGACGACCGTCATGGTCAGCGTTTCAGAAGTCGCGGATTACCAGGTCTTCCAAACCGCGAGCGGCTTGCGGCTCAACGTGATCGCCGACGCAGCCCTCGACGAGTCAGCACTGGCGCAGGCACTACGCTCGTCACTCGTACGAGCAGGCCTCGAGAACCCGACGGTCGACGTGCAGCGCGTCGATGAGCTCGAGCGCAACGAGAAGACCGGCAAGGTCCGCCGCTTCGTCCCCTTCGCTAACGGGTGAAGAGGAACGCACCACCTGGTACGCCGCCACCGATTCCGCACACCGCGACCTCGGCGTCGCGGATCTGACGCTCTCCCGCATCGCCCCGGAGCTGCGTCACAGCCTCGTGCACGAAGCCGAACCCGTGGGTACGCCCGGCCGACAACTGGCCGCCGTGCGGGTTCATCGGGAGCTCGCCGTCGAGCGCGACGCGCTTGCCGCCCTCAAGGAAGTCCTTCGCCTCGCCGAGCCCGCAAAAGCCGAGTCCCTCGAGCCAGGCGACCGTGTTGAAGCTGAACCCGTCGTAGAGCAGCGCGACGTCGACATCGTCGCGGGTCACCGAGGCGCGGGTCCACAGGTGGCCGGCTGGGCCCCATGCGTTGGGCAGGTGCGTCATCGTGCCCTGGTCCCAGGACTGCCGCTCGGTGATCTGCGTCCCCGCGGCGTCGACGAAGATCGGCGTCTGCCTGAGGTCGTTCGCGGTCTCGCGCGCCGACACGATGATCGCTACCGAGCCGTCACACGGCACGTCGCAGTCGTAGAGGCCGAGCGGCGTCGAGATCATCCGCGCGTTGAGGTAGTCCTCCATCGTCATCGGGTCCCGATAGATGGCGAGCGGGTTGAGTGCGGCGTTGCGGCGGTTGTTGATCGCGATCCAGCCGAGCATCTCGCGGTCGGCGCCGAATTTCGCGAAGTACTGCGAGGCCTGCATCGCGATCCAGTTGCCCGCACTCGCCGCGCCGTACGGGATCCGCCACTGGAAGTCACCCCCCACGGCACCACCCTTCGGCAACGGCAGCTGACCGGTGCGCAGCAGGTCCGTGTGGGTCGCCTCCCAGACCGTCCGGAAGCACAGCACGTGCTTGCACAACCCGCTAGCCACCGCAAGCATCGCGTTGACGATCGCGCCGGTCTGCGCCGACTGTTCGAGCCCGCCGTTGTGCCACGTCGGGTGGATGCCGAGCGCCTCCTCGAGCGCCGGAACGCCGCCCTCGGTGATCCCGCCGCCGCCGGGCATGCCGCCCGGCCAGGTGGCGAGCCCGTCGATGTCATCGAGCGTCAGCCCGGCGTCGGCGACCGCCGCTTTCGCTGCCTCAACAGTCAATGAAATCGGTGGACGGCCGAGCCGGCGACCGACCTGCGACATCCCGATGCCGGTGATCGCCACCTTGTGCTCGTAGCGCTCGCTCGACACCGGAGGGCGCGTGACGACCACCGGCGGCGCCACGAGGTCGGCAACCGGCGCATCCGGCTCGTCGAGCGGCTCGAAGAGCGGAAACCAGATCCCGTCCTGCTCGATGAAGCGCACCTTGACCCGCTGGCCGACTCGAAGGTCGTCCTCGGTGACGCCCACCAGGTTGGTGGTGAGCCGGACGTGCGGCGCCTCGTCGATGATCACGACCGCGATCGGGTACGGCGGGGTGAAGCTCGGCATGAACATCTGGTGGTTCATGGTCACGCCGACGACCGTCGCCCTGCCGCTCACCGCGACCCAGCTCAGCGACGCTTCGCGGCAGCGCGGGCAGACCGTCTGCGACGGGTGCAGGTAACCACCGCAGGAGTCACACTTCGGCAGCCGCAGCTCACCGACCTCGCCACCGGTCCAGAACGGCCGGTTCCACGGCCCGACCTCAGGCTTCGGCCGATGCGCCTCGAGAACGGACTCGGTCATCAGGTGGCAGGTACGGCGTACGACTTGGTCTCGAGGTACTGCTCGAAGCCCTCCTCGCCGTTCTGCCGGCCGATGCCGCTGCTCTTGAAGCCGCCGAAGGGCGTGTCCGCGCCGTACCAGATGCCGCCGTTGATCGTGACCGTGCCGGTACGGATCCGCTTGGCGACGTTGATCGCGCGGCCCTCATCTGCCGAGGTGACCATGCCGGACAGGCCGTACTGGCTGTCGTTGGCGATCCGCACCGCGTCGTCGTCGTCCTCGAACGGGATGACGACCAGCACCGGGCCGAAGATCTCCTGCTGCGCGATGGTCATCGAGTTGTCGACGTCGGCGAAGACCGTCGGCTCGACGAACCAGCCCTTCGGCAGGTGCGCCGGCTTGCCGCCGCCGAGGACGAGTCGGGCGCCTTCCTTCACGCCGGTGTCGATCAGGCCGAGAACGCGCTCGCGCTGCTTCTCGCTGATCTGCGGGCCCATGAAGTTGTTGGCGTCGGTCGGGTCGCCGTAGCCGATCGTCTTGAAGCTCTCCTCGACCAGCGCGAGCCCCTCGTCGTAGCGCGAGCGCGGCAGCAACATCCGGGTCGGCATGGCGCAACCCTGCCCGGCGTGCGTGCACACCGTGAGCGACGCCATCGCGAGGTTGGCCGCGAAGTCCGCGTCGTCGAGCATGATGTTGGCGCTCTTGCCGCCGAGCTCGAGGAAGAGCCGCTTCATCGTTGCGGCGCCCTTCTCCATGATCCGCTTGCCGGTCGCGGTCGAGCCGGTGAAGGAGATCAGATCGACCCGAGGATCGGTCACGAGCTGCTCACCAAGGAGGTGGTCCGAGGACGTCACCACGTTGACGACGCCTGCCGGGATGTCGGTCTTCTCGGCGATGATGCGACCCCAACGCGTGCCGCTCCAAGGGGTGTCGGGCGCCGGCTTCAACACCACGGTGTTACCCGTGGCGAGCGCCTGCCCGATCTTGTTGATGGTGATCTCGAACGGGAAGTTCCACGGCGTGATGGCACCGACGACGCCGACCGGCTCCTTGGCGACCCAGCGACGCGACTTCGACCCGAACACCTCGGCCACGCCGAGGTCGCGCTCCCACTCGAAGGTCTCGGCGCGGTTCGCGGGCCACAGCAGGCCGTCCTGCAGCGGGGCGTCAAGCTGGGGACCGTAGGTGATCAGCAGCGGGGTACCGACCTCAGCGATCAGCTCCGCACGGATGTCCTCCTGCTCCGCGACGAGCGCTTCGTGCAGCTGCCGCAGGCACTTCGCGCGGAACGCGTGGTCGGTCGACCAGCCCGTGTCGTCGAAGGCCCGACGCGCTGCGGCGATCGCGGCGTCCATGTCCTCGGCGGTGCCGTCCGCAACGACGCCGAGGACGTCCTCGGTCGCCGGGTTGACGTTGTCGAACGTCTTGCCCGACGAGGCATCGCGCAGCTCGCCATCGATGTAGAGCCTGCGCTCGCCGATCTGACCGTCCGTCATGCCACTCCCCTTAGCCTGCGTTGATTACTTCAGCACCGTACTGTTCGAGTGTTTCGAGTGCGTGCGCGAGGGAGTCCCCGGGGACCCCGGTCCCGTTCCAGGTGACGCCGAGCTCCGCGAGCTCTGCCAGTCCTTCGCGATGCTCGGCGGGGTTGAACGACGCCGTGCCGGGCGAACCGCCGGCGTGCGTCATGAACGACACCTCGATTCCGGAGCGGTCGCGCCCGGCGGCGTCGACCTTCTGCCACAGGTCGTCGAGCAGCCGGCTCAGGTCCGCCGCGGTCTCGAGCGGCTCGGTCTTCGCGGTCGCCGCCAGAGTCGCCGGCGCCGGGAACGGGTTCCAGCCGTCGCCGACGTCGGCGACCCGCTGCCGTGCCCGCGCACCGTTGCCACCGATCCAGATCGGCACGTGCGCCGGCTTCGGGTTGGCGGTCTGCCCGAGCGCGGTGAACGTCGAGCCCTCGAACCTGAAGTCATCGGTGGACCAGATGCCTTTCAGCACCTCGATCGCCTCGTCGAACAGCGCGTTGCGCGAGTCGTAGTCGACGCCGAGCGCCTTGTACTCGGCCTTCATGTAGCCCACGGCCGTCGAGAGCGTGAAGCGGCCGCCGGACAGCGCGTCGATGGTCGCGATCGACTTCGCGACGATGAATGGGTTGCGGTAGGGCAGCACGACGATGTTGGGAATGAGCCGGATCCGCTCGGTCACCGCGGCGATGAACGACAGCGCAGCGAAGGGGTCCAACGCGTCGTGTCCGCCCGACTTGAGCCAACGCTCCGTCGGTGCCGGGTGGTCGGTGAAGCCGATTCCGTCGAAGCCCGCGCGCTCGGCCGCCTGCGCGAAGGAGATGATCGCGTCCTTCGACACGAACGCCGGGTCATACGGATGTGTGACCAAGGGATAGGTGACCCAGTACTTCACGGTAACCCCCCGATGCGACGCGTCATGAGCTGGGTCCCAGCATGTACGCCCCGGTCTCGGGGTGGTGGTACCAGCCGCCCGCCGCCTGGGTTCCGCCGTCGACGTGGATGGTCTGGCCGGTGATGTAGGACGAAAGCTCCGACGCCAGGAACACTGCAGCGCCCGCCATCTCGTCCACGTGACCGGCACGGCCCATCGGCACCATGTGCTTGATGTTGTCCAGGACGCCGTCGTGCGCCGCAGCCTCAATGCCTGGCGTCATCGTGAAGTCGGGGGCGAGCGCGTTGACCCGGATGCCGTGTGGCGCGAGCTCCAGCGCAGCAGTCTTCGTGTACTGGATGACGCCGGCTTTGGCTGCTGCGTAGGCCGCATAGCCCGGAGCCGCCCGTACGCCTTCGATCGACGGGATCGAGATGACGCTGCCACCGATGCCTTCGGCGACCATCCGGCGCGCCACTCGCTGCGTGCACAGGAACACGTGCCGCAGGTTGGCGCGATAAAGCGCGTCCCACCCGTTCTCCGACGTCTCCAGCAACGGCGAGTGGAACACCCCGCCGGCGTTGTTGACCAGGATCGTGACGGTGCCGAGCTCGGTTTCGGTACGAGCCAGCGCATCGTCGACCTGCTCCGACTCGCGGACATCGACGGTCAACCCGAGCGCCCCGATCTCCGCGGCCGCAGCTGCACCGGTCTCCTCGGTGCGTTCCCAGATCGCGACCTCGGCGCCGAAGGCCTTCAGGCCGGAGGCGATCCCGCGGCCGATCCCGGATCCAGCGCCGGTGACGACGGCGACGCGCCCGTCCAGCCGGATCTGGCTCGGGTCGATCGCCACAGTCGTCGGACGCGTCGCGCTTAGGTGAGGACCTGGACCGGCACGTTGTGCCAGCCGGAGACGTTCGTCATCGCCACCCGGGCCAGGCCCTCGCGGATGACTTCGTAGCGCGGCATGAAGTCGAGCAGCATGTCGAGCGCGATCGCGCTCTCCATCCGCGCCAAGGCAGCCCCGAGGCAGCTGTGAATGCCGTAGCCGAACCCGACGTTGACCGCCTGGTCACGCGGCCGGTCGAGGTCGAACCTGTCGGGATCCGGGAACGCGCGCTCGTCGCGGTTGGCGGCGGCGGGCACGATCATGACCGCCTTGCCCTTCGGGATGGTCACGCCGTGCAGCGTGATCTCCCGTTCGGTCCAGCGGACCGCGTACTGCGCGGGAGCCTCGTAGCGCAGCAGCTCCTCAACCGCGTTGGGGATCAACGTGCGGTCCCCCTGCAGTCGCTCCCAGTGCTCGGGCTGCTCGCCGAAGACGTACGCCGCGTTTCCGACGAGCTTGGTGACCGTCTCCGCGCCGGCGCCGCCGAGCAAGCTGCAGAACCCAGCGATCTCGGCGTCGTCGAGCGCCAACTCGCTGCCGTCGTCCCGGGTGACGTGTGCCGCGATCAGCTCGCTGATCATGTCGTTCTGCGGGTCGGCGCGCCGCTGCTGGATCAGGTCGAAGTAGAGCATGCCGGACGCGATGCCCGCCTCCATGCCCTCCTGCGTCATGTGGATCGAACCCGGCTCGCGTTCCAGGCTCTTGTCGATCCAGTGGCGGATCTGCTGGCGGTGCTCCGCAGGCACGCCGAGCATCGTCGTGATGATCTCGACGGGGAACAGCGCCGAGAAGTCCTGCACCACGTCGAAGCCGGTCGGGTCACACTGCGAGAGGAACCGGGCGATGGTCTCGCGCACCATCGGTTCGAGCTTCGCCACCGCCTTCGGCGTGAACACCCGGTTGACCAGGCTGCGCATGGTCCGGTGCTCGGGCGGGTCCATCAGGATCACCAGCGGCACCGGCGGCGCGGTGCCGGTCAGGACCATGCCCAAGTCGATGCCCCGCGCAGAGGAGAACGTCTCGGTGTCGCGATAGGCGGCCAGCACGTCCTCGTGCCGCGTGATCGCGAAGAAGTCGTACTTCTCGCTGTAGTAGACGGGCGCCTCGTCACGCATCCGCCGGTAGGTCTCCCACGGTGCGTTGAAGAAGTCGTCGGAGAACGGGTCGAACTCGACGGGTTCGGAAGTTCGGGGCAGAGCCGTCTCCGTCACAGGATTGCTCCCGACTCCTTGTACTTCTCGATGTCCTCCCACGCCACGCCGGCCTCGAGCAGCAGCTCCTCGGTGTGCTGCCCGTGCTCGGGCGCGCCGGGCGGAACCACCTGCTGCTCGTCGAACTGCACCGGGTTGACCGGCATCGCGAACGGCGCGCCGCTCATCGACGTGATCGTCGGGATGTAGCCGTTGGCGATCACGTCGGGATCCTCGTGCAGCTCGTACGCCGACTGGACCGGGCCCCACGCGCCGGAGAGGTTCTCGAGAATCTCGCTCCACTCCGCGAGAGTCTTGGCAGCGAACTCCTCATCGAGCGTCGCGATCAGCTCGACACGGTTGTTGAAGCGGTTCATCGGCTCGGCATACCGCTCGTCGGTGACGAGGTCGGGCCGTCCGATCACGGTGCAGAACTCCGCGAAGAACTTGTCGCCCTGGAGCATCATCAGCGTGATGTAGCGGTCGTCCTTGGTCTTGTAGTTGCCGACCAGGGGGTTCGGCACCGACTTGCGGTCGAACTTCGGGATCGGGTCCTTCTCGTACAGCTTCGAGCTGGTGACGTCAGGACTGAGGTTCCAGGCCGCGAGGGCGAGGAGCGACACGTCGACGACGGACGCCTGGCCGGTGCGCTCCTTCTTGAACAAGGCGGCGACGATCCCGCCGGCTATCGTCATGCCCCCCATCACGTCGCCGAAGGCAGGCCGGGGCGACACGATGCCGTCAGTACCTGGGGGTGCACTCAGAGTGAGCTGATGGCCTACGCCGCCGCGCGACCAGTACGAAACGCCGTCGTAGCCGGGCTTGTCCTTGCCGGGGCCGTTCGGGCCGTACGCCGATCCACGCACGTAGATGATGTCGGGGTTGACCTTGCGGATGTCGTCGAGATCGATGCCCAGCTTCTTGCGGACCTTCGGCAGGTAGTTGGTCACGAACACATCCGCAGTCTCGGCGAGCTTGTAGAGCACCTCCCTGCCACCCTCGGTCGTGAGGTCGATCCCGATCGATCGCTTGCCGCGGTTGGGCATCTCGATCATGTAGTTGACGCCGCCCTTGCCGGCCGGCACCAAGCCCATCGTCACGAGGCCGCGCTGCGGGTCGCCGCCCTCCCTCGGCTCGACCTTGATGACGTCGGCGCCCCACTCGGCGAGCACGGCGCCCGCAGCAGGAACGAAGGTCCAGGCAGACACCTCGAGGATCTTGACCCCGGCGAGGACGTCGTTCAACGCGCTGCTCCTTCGGTCCTAATGTCCACGTGCATGAGTGAGGTGCTGGGCAGGCAGCGCTCAGGCGCCGACCGGGACCTTGATGTCGAAGAGATCACACATGTTCCCGCCCATGATCCGCTCGATGTCGGACTGGTCGAGTCCCGCGAGGTCGTCGACGTAGGAGATCGGGTCCGAAAGGCCCTCGGGGTGCGGCCAGTCGGAGCCGAAGACCACGCGGTCCGCGCCGACCATCTTCACGATGTCGATGAAGTTGTCTTCCCAGAACGGGCTGATGTAGATGCAGCGCTTGAAGGCCTCGATCGGGTTCTCGGGGAACTCCTGCGGCATCTTCTTGTAGACGCTGGACAGGTTCTCGAACAGGTGCGGGATCCAGCCGGCGCCGTTCTCGATCGACAGGATCCGCAGGTCGGGGTTACGCGTGAGGGCGCCGTGGCACACCAGCGCCATCATCGCGTCCTCGATCGGACGGTGCCCCATCGCGGCCATCCGGAACGCGGTCGGCCGGAACGGCAGGAACTCCTTCGACGGCTCCCACGCATTGAGCAGCTCGGCGTAGCCGGAGTCCGAGGCGTGCATCGACACCGGGATTCCGGCCTTCACGCACTCGGCCCAGAACGGGTCGAACTCGGGCAGCCCGAACGAGCGGCTGCCCTGATAGCTCGGCACCGGGGCCGGGCGGACCAGCACGGTCTTCGCGCCGCGCTCCAGACACCAGTGCAGCTCCTCGATGGCGCGCTCGACGTTCGGCAGCGTGATGACCGGCGTGGAGAAGATCCGGCCCTCGTAGTCGAACTGCCACTGCTCGTACATCCACTCGTTGAGCGCGTGGATGACGTCGATGGTGAGGTCCGGGTCGTCCTTCATCCGCTCCTCGACCAGGCTGGCGAGGGTCGGGAACATCAGGCTGTAGTCCAGGCCGAGCTCGTCCATGACCTCCAGCCGCGCCGCCGGCTCGCGGAAGGCCGGGATCGCCCGCATCGGCTCGCCCATCACCTCGCGGAACGACTTCCCCTCGGGGTTGCCGTGGCGGTAGTACTCCTCCTGCGCGCCGGGGCGCGCGACGACGTCGAACGTCGGGTTCGGGATGTAGTCGCTGATCTGGCCGCGGACGACGATCTTGGTACGGCCGCGCACGTCGATGTAGTCGATCGCGTTCTTGGCGTGGTCCGGCAGGAACTTGGTGAGCGCCTCTTTGGGCTCGTAGAAGTGGTTGTCCGCGTCGAAGACCGGATACCCAAGTTCGCGAGACGGCACGAGAACTCCCTCGTCAGGGGGTCACTGAGGCTTGCAAGAGTGGCGGTCGCCACTTATGAGAACGACGTTACCACCTGGCGGAGAGCCTCCGCTACGGTTCCTCCGTGCCTTTCGACCTCGCCAACCTGATCGCCCGCATGGACCTCCGCGAGACCGCTCCGGGGACCTATGACGGGGACAACCTCGATCTGGACTACCGCCGTGTCTTCGGCGGCCAGATCCTCGCCCAGACCATCGAGGCGCTGCACCGGAACAGTGACGGCAAGTCGCTGAAGTCACTGTGGCAGCAGTTCCCCCGGGAGGGCGACGTGGCCCTGCCGATGAGCTACAACGTCACCGTTCACCAGGCCGGGAGGACCTACGCGACGCTCGGCGTGCAGGCCACCCAGCAGGGCAAGCTGATCAGTGTCGCGGCTGCCTCGCTGCACGCCCCGGAGGAAGGCCTGTCGCATCCGGCCGAGATGCCGAACGTGCCCGGGCCGGACTCGGGCACGACCACCGTGATCGACATGATCCCCTGGGAGATCTCGGTGATCACCGACGCCGACCTCGGCTCCCCCGACGCACATCCCCCGCACTTTCAGTGGTGGCAACGGACCCCTGCACTGTCTTCGCTCGGTGCTGAGGACTCTGACTGGACCCACCAGGCGCTGCTCGCCCACTCGACAGATCTGACCGTCATCGGCACCGCGCTGCTTCCGGTCGAGGGGCTGTCCCAGGCCGACACCGGCACCAAGTTCCACTCGGCCGTGACGTCACACACGCTGTGGTTCCACCAGCCGTTCCGGATGGACGAGTGGCTGCTGGTCGACCAGCACTCCCCGGTCCTCAGCGGCAGTCGCGGCTTCGGGCGCGGGGACGTCTGGACCCAGGACGGTCGCCTGGTCGCGAGCTTCGCCCAGGAGTCGATGGTCCGCCCGCTCTGACCCGATGCCGCGCAGCTAGGCGTCCGCGCGGGCCTTGTCCTTCAGCGAAGGAACGATCGGGGGGGCCTCTCGCCAGTTCGGCACCCCGTGCGCCTCGTCCGCCACCGGGTACTTGTCCTCACGGACCTCGGCCCAGTGCGAGTGGTTGAGCTGGTGCAGCGTGAAGCACGACTGCAGCGCGTTGTAGAAGCCCATGTTGTCGACGGTCTGGTTGACCGACTCCTTGATGAGCAACGCGGCCATCGTGGGCACCTTGCAGATCCGCCGGGCGAGCGCGAGGGTCTGCGCCGCGAGCTCCTCGCGCTTGAACACCTTGCTCACCATGCCGAGGTCGTACGCCTCGTGGATGCTGATCGAGTCGCTGAGGAGCATCAGCTCCTTGGTCTTACGGGGGCCGAACTCCCACGGGTGGCCGAAGTACTCCATGCCACACATACCGAGGCGGGTCCCGACGACGTCGGCAAAGACCACCTCCTCACTTCCCACGATGAGGTCGCACGCCCAGATCAGCATGAGGCCCGCCGAGTAGACCTCACCGTGTACCTGCGCGATCGTGATCTTTCGAAGGTTGCGCCAGCGCAACGTGTTCTGGAAGAAGTAGTGCCACTCCTGGAGCATTCGCTCCTCGGCACCCTCGCGCGTAGCCCCGTTGATCCTTCGGGTCGGGTGCTGATCGGGGCCCGGCGCGTACTCCGCCATCGACGCCTTGGATCCCATGTCATGGCCGGAGGAGAACATCGGACCTTCGCCGGCGAGGATGACCACCCTGACGTTGTCGTCCTCTTCGGCATGCAGGAACGCCTCGTTCAGCTCGACCAGCATTCCCCGGTTCTGCGCGTTGCGCTGCTCCGGGCGGTTGAGCAGGATCCGGACGATCTGACCGTCGTCTTCCGTCTCGTACTTGATGAACTTGAACGCGGTCACGTCGGTCACTGTCGCTCCTTGGTTGCGGTCTGCGATGTTAGCTACTACCGGCTGGCGGGACGCTAGTAAGGCCTGGGGAGCCCGAGCACGTGCTGGGCGATGATGTTCCGCTGGATCTCGGAAGTCCCGGCGTAGATCGTCGTTCCCTTCGCGTTGCGGACGGCGTACTCGATCTCCCCGCCCTGCAACGTCGTCGGGTCACCCCAGGCGCGCAACCCGTCGGCGCCGACGAGCTCCAGCGTCTGGTCGGCCTGCGCCTCGAGTCGCTCGGTGCTGAACAGCTTCGCCATCGAGCCGCGGCCGTGCGCGTCGAGGTCGTGGACGCCCTGACTGAGGGCGCGACGCTGCAGCAGCAGCGACACCTCGATCTCCGCGATCGACCGTCCGATTCGCTCCCGGACCGCGGGATCCGTCGCGCGACTGCGGCCCTCGTCGTCCTCCGTCTCGCGCGCCCACGCCACGAACGCGTCCAGCAACCGGATCTGCTCCCCGACGAAGGCGGCCGTGTGCTCGTGCATGAACGCCAGGCCCATCACGTTCCACCCGCCGTCGACCTCGCCGATTCGCCAGGCGTCGTCGACGTGGACGTCGTTGTAGAACGTGATGTTGGTGCGCTCCCCGGACATCGTGCGCACCTCGCGCACCTCGACGCCTGGCTGGTCGAGCGGCACCAGGAAGGTCGTCAGGCCGCGATGCTTGGCGGCGTCGGGGTTGGTACGCGCGAGCATGAAGACGTAGTCCGCGATCTGCGCGTTGGTGGTGAACATCTTCGAGCCGTTGATGCGCCAGCCCTCGCCGTGGCGCTCCGCCCGGGTTGCCGCGGCGGCGGCGTCCGAGCCGTTCTCCGGCTCGGTGAAGCCCAGCGCGATCACGACCTCGCCGCGCAGCGCCTTCGGCACGATCTCCTCGCGCTGCTCCTTCGTGCCCATCATCGCGATGACGTGCGAGACCGTCATCGTCGTACCGATCGCGTACATCGGCGCGTTCCGCGCCTGCATCTCCTCGCGATGCCCGATCAGGTCAGCGCTGTCGCGGCCCGCGCCCCCGTGCTCAGGTGCCCAGTCCAGCGCCAGCAGGCGGGCCTCGGCGAGGGCTTTGGCGAAGTCCGCGTCATGGTTGGTGCCTGTGACGTAGCACCGCTCGAGCATCTCCGGAGTCAGGACCTCGTCGAGGAACGCCTTCGTCCGCGCCCGCAGCTCATCGCTCTTCTCGCCCAGCCGGAAGTCCATCAGCCGATCTCCGCCAGCTGAGGATCCGCGGCCAGCCGCAGGTCAGCGGCGCGCCGGAAGCTCGCCTGCGGGCTTTCCAGCAGCGCGCCCCAGCTGCGCGCCCGCCGGTAGTACATCTGGATCGGGTACTCGAGCATGAAGCCGTAGCCGCCATGGAAGTGCAGCGCGTAGTAGCTGGTGTCGCGTGCCGTCTCCGCCGCGAATCCGAGCGACATCGCAGCCAGCTCAGGAAACCGCTCGGGCTCCTCGTCGCGCGCCCACGCTGCCTCGTGCACGAGCAGCTCGCAGCCGTCGACCTCACTCGCGCGGTCGGCAAGCGGATGGGCCACCCCTTGGAACGAGCCGAGGGTCCGGTCGAACGCCTTGCGCTCGAGCACGTACGCGACGCCGATCTCGAGCGCCCTCGCGGCGAGCCCGGTCAACGCGGCCGCGGTGAGCACCCGCCACTCATCGACGGCGGTCGCGAACGCGTCCAATGCGACGGGCCCCGAGGCGATCACCCGATCGTCCGCCGCCAGCGACAGGTCGGCAACCGGCTGCGAGCCGAGGGTCGAGACCGCAGTCGCCCGACCGTCGGTCGGGACCAGCACCAAGTCCTCGCCGCGACGGACGACGACGGCGTCGGCAACCGCGCCCGCCGGGACGAGCTCGGCACGGTCGCGGCGCGCCGGGCGCACCGCCAACGTCACCAGCCGGCGGCCGGCCACCATGTCTGCGACCAGCTGGCCGGCCACGTCGCCGAGTGAGGCGAGCAGCCGCGCCGTGACCTGCGCTTCCACCAGCGGTGCCGGCGCGACGAATCGGCCGTGCTGTTCCGCGACCAGCGCCAGGTCGAGCAACGTGGCACCGTGCCCGCCCGCGGTCTCCGGCACAGCCATCGACACGGCATCGGTGTCGAGGAGCGCCCGCCACAGCTCAGGCGAGTGACCGAGCGGCTCACTCGCGCGCACCCGCTCGGGCGGAGCGCCGTCCGCGTAGAGCGCCGCAAACGCGTCGATCAGCTGGCGCTGCTCGGGACTCGGGCGGACGTCCACGTCAGTCGGCCTCCGGTCGCGGCATCGGACCGCGCAGGTCGAGCTGGCCTTCGCGTAGCTCGACGACGACGAACGTCGCCGTCGCCGTCGCGCACCACACGTCGCGGCCCATGTTGCGTACTTCGACCCGCACCACGGCCATTCGCTTGCCCTGCCGAAGCACGGTTGCCTCTGCCCGAGCCGGACCGACGGTCACGGCGGACATGAAATGGAGGTTCATGTCGGAGGTCGCCGCACTGTGACCCGGCGGAACCGCCGCCAGCGCGGCGCGTCCCGCGACGATGTCGACCAGGGTCGCGAGCAGCCCGCCCTGCAGCCCGCCCCGGCTGTTGGCGACCCGCGGCGACAGGGGCATCTCCATCGCCAGATCACAGCCTTCGACCGGCACGTCGTACATGCCGAGCTGGCCAAGAATGTGCGCCTTCGAGCCCTCGCGGATCGGCTTGGTCAGGCCTTCGGGAGCACCATCAGGCTCTGCCAGTTGTGCCGGCTCGGTGCCGGAGGTCATTCGGCGATGCTCAGCGCTTGCCTCGGACACCGCACGACGGCCTGCTCCATCGCAGGGCGTTCGGCGTCGGAGACCTCGTAGGTGTGGATGGTGAGTCGGTCGTCGTCGTCCAGCTCGAAACGATCCGGGTCGATGGTCGTGCAGACGCCGTGCGCCTCGCACAGCCCTGCGTCGTGGACGATCCTGGTCACCCTTGCTCCTCGTGAACCTTGCTCAACGCTTGCGCCGCTTGTCCGGCTTCGCGCCGGCCCCGCCGACCAGGCCGCCGAGGCAGAACTGCCACAGCTGCTCGGTGTCGATCGGCTCGCCGGTCGGCTCGGCGCCCAGCGCGTGCATGTGCGCCGCCCCGACGATCGTCTGCATCATGATCGTCGCGAGCGTGTCGGCATCGATGTCGTTGCGGAAGGTGCCATCGTCTGCGCCGCGCTTCACCAGATCGAGGATCAGCTCGCGCAGCGGCGCCAGCACGCGGGCGTACTCCGCGGGTCGCGACTCGGCCAGCTGCAGGTGGAAGACCGACAGCGCCCGGTTGATGCCGTTGCCCGCCGGGGCGACTGCCTGTGCGTGCACCATGTCGACGATGTAGTGGAGACCGTCCAGCACGTCATCGGTCTCGCCGACCTGGGTCCGCCACTCGGCGGTCGAGGTGGCGATGACCTCCTCGAAGAGCGCGAGCAGCAGCTCCTCCTTGCCGGAGAAGTGCTGGTAGAAGGAACGAAGCGAGGTCTTCGACCGCTCGATGAGCTCTTGCACCGTGAAGTCGGTGCGACCGGTCTCGGTGAGGATCTCGATCGCGGCGGAGATGAAGCGGTCCGACCGGGACATCGCCTTGGCGCGGGCGGTGCGCAGCGATCGCTCGACCGCGCGTTCGCGCCAGCTGACCTCGGGGGTGTCGGCGGCGCTCGTGGTGTCCGGCGCGGCGCCCTCCATGGGCAACGACGTTACCGCGAAACGGAGTACGTGAGCCACCGAAACGGAGAACGCCCTTTTCGCCGAGCCCCGCCTTGGGCGTCGCGGAGCGCGCTCGGGCCAATAACGTTGGGCGCGACATGAACGACCGACCTGTCGCCCTGGTCACCGGGGCGAGCCGGGGCATCGGCAAGGCCTGCGTCCTGGCACTCGCGGCTGCCGGGTTCGACGTCGCGCTGACGGCGCGGACCGCCAGGGAAGGTGAGGGCCGCGACGACTCCGACGCCGGCGGCGGCGCGGCGGTCGAAGGCAGCCTGGAACGCACCGCCGCCGAAGCCGAGACGCAAGGCGCGAAGGTGCTCGCCCTGGTCGCCGACCTGACCGACTTCGACTCGTTGCGGGCGGCGGTGCTGGCCACCGTCGAGAAGTGGCAGCGGCTCGACGTCCTCGTGCTCAACGCCGTCCACACCGGGGCCGGCAGCATGCTGCGGGTTGCGGACCTACCCGTCGAGACGTTGCAGACCAAGCTCACGGCCAACGCCGCGGCTCAGCTCGTGCTGGTGCAGGCGGCGCTGCCGACGATGCTGGCCGCAGGTGGCGGGCGCGTCATCGCCATCACGTCGTTCGTGGCGACGAACAACCCTCCGGCGCCGGTCGGTGAGGGCGGCTGGGGATACGCCTACGCCGCGTCCAAGGCGGCGTTCCACCGGCTCGCCGGGATGCTCGCCGTCGAACTCGGCGACCAGGGAATCGTCGCCGTCAACGTCGACCCGGGGCACGTCGTCACCGAACGCATGGCCGCCAACGCCGCGCGGCTCGGCCTGGAAGGCAGGTACGAGGGAGCCCCGCCGAGTGCACCTGCTGCCACGGTGGCCTGGCTGGCAACCTCCGCCGACGCGGTTGCGCTCAACGGTCAGACGGTCAACGGCTTGAAACTCGCACTCGAGCGGGGCCTCCACCCGGACTGGCGAAGCTGAAGCCGCCGGTCAGGGAGCCGGGGTCTGCGAGTCGCTCGGAGTGGGCGTCGGCTTCACCTTGGTGCGGGTGATCGTGACCGTGCCGCTGTGCGACTTGCGGTAGGTCGAGTCGCCGGCGAACACCAGGCGGTACTGCTCCTTCTTGTCCGACTGCACGAACGCGAACGTGACCTTGCCGTCGGCGTCGGTCGTCGCCGACTGACCGGCGTCGGTCCAGACGTTGCCCTTGCCGGTCCGCTGCTCGACAGAAACGGTCTCACCGGCGAGACCATCCTTGTGCGAGCGGAGCTTGCCGACGATCGAGGCCTTGAAGTCGTTGGCCTTCCCGACCTTCGCGTGGGTCGCCCGAACCGTGAGATGCGTGGACTGGAGCTTGGCCGCTCCCGCCCCGTGACCGTGGCCGTGGCCGTTGCCGTGGCCCGCAGCGACAGCCGTGCCCAGCAGGCCGGCGCTCGCCAGGACCACAGAACTGCCGATGACCGCCGTACGCCGAGCTGCTGCCATTGGTGGTGGTTCCTTTCGATGCGTGATGATCGATCGTGGTGGAGTCACCGGGTAGTCGCTCGCGACCCCACATGCGTTACAGCCGAGAGGGTGAATGTCGACCGCGGAGTTCGCCGACCTGCTGCGCCGCGCGCAACAGGGGGACGAGTCTGCGTTCAACGCACTGTTCCGCGACACCCAGCCGGTCGTGCTGAAGTACCTTGCGGCGATCGCCGGGATCGGCACGGCCGAGGACATCGCCTCCGACACGTGGGTCTCGGTCGTGCGAGACCTCGGTCGGTGCACCGCGGCGGACACCGCCACCTTTCGCGCGTGGGTGCTCAGCATCGCTCGACGTCGATGGGTCGATGAGGTACGCCGCCGCGCCCGCCGGCCGGAAGTGCTGCTCGAAAGCGCGCCGGATGTGACCACCGCCCCTCAGGACGTCGAATCGTCGGCGGACGAGGCGGCCGGCACGCGGTGGGCGCTGGGCGTGCTGCGACTGCTGCCCGCCGATCAGGCGGAGGTGATCGCGCTCCGCGTTATCGCCGACCTGGACGTCCACACCACCGCGCAGATCGTCGGCAAGACCGCCGGGGCGACGCGGGTCCTCGCCCATCGGGGGTTGCGGCGACTCGCCGAGCTGCTGGCAGATGTAACGAATCCGGCATCTGGGACGACTGAAGGCTGAGATGAACGATGAGATTCGCCCCGGCGGCGGGCTGAGCGACAGCGAGTGCGAGGAGCTGCTCGCCGGGCGCCGTTCCGACCTCACGGTCGGTGCGATGCTGCATGCCCTCGGCGGATCCCTCGACAGCCCCCTTCCTGGAGAGGCAGCGGCGATGGCGGCGTTCCGGACCCGATCGACCGGACGGGCCGGTCGAGCAACCGCGCGGCTCGCGGCGGTCGCGATCGGCGGCAGCGTGCTCCTCGCCGGCGGCGTTGCGGCTGCGGCGAGCGGACAGTTGCGTCACGACATCGGCAGCGTCTTCGTCAACGACCATCGTCCGGGCACTCCGGCTCCGCATGGACCGCGCGTGACCCCACTCGCACCGACGCCGGCCGCGCCGACGTCAGGTCCTGCCTCGGTCAACACCCCTGGCCCTGCGGCGCCGCACGGCAAGGCCCACCAGGGCCACGGCAACGGCGTGGGGATCGGCGAGACCGCCGCGCCCAGTCATCCCGCCCATCCCAGCCATCCGGCGCACCCGAGCCACCCCGCGCACCCCAGCCACCCGACGCACCCGAGCCAGGCCGCGAATCCCAGCCACCCGGCGCACCCGAGCCACCCGGCGCACCCGACGTCAGGGAGCCCGACACAGGCGGCGACGCACCCCGTGCACCCGACCCACCCGGCGAACCCGGGTGACACCGCCCACGGCCACTAGCCGCCGCGGGCCTCGACCATCGCGCCCCGGCTCACCTTGGTGGCAGCACTGCGCGGGATCGCGTCCACGAACTCCACCGTCTTGGGCACCTTGTAGCCGGCAAGCTTTCCCTTCGCATAGGCGATGATCTCCGCCTCGCTCGGCGGCGCCGCCTTGTCCTTCGCCTCGACCACCGCGTGCACCCGCCGTCCCCACTGCTCGTCCTTCAACCCGATGACCACCACGTCGGCGATCCCGGGGTGGTCGACGAGCGCGCTCTCGACCTCGGCGGGGAACACGTTGGCCCCGCCAGTGATGATCATGTCGACCCGGCGGTCTGCGAGATAGAGGAAGCCGTCCTCGTCGACCCGCCCGATGTCCCCACCGGTACCAAAGCCGTCAGGGGTCATCGGCAGCAGCGCGGCGCCGCCGCGGTAGTCGTAGGAACCGGTCATCGGCGACCGCATGAAGACATCGCCGAGCTCGCCGACCGGCACCTCCTTGCCGTCGTCTCCGAGGATCTTGATCTCGGTGTCTCGAAATCCGCGTCCGACGCTGCCCTCGTGCTCCAGCCACTCGTCACCGCGAAGCGCAGTCAGGCCGAGCTGCTCCGTCATGCCGTAGGCCATCACGATCTTCTCCGGCGCGAGCAGGTCGAACCAGGTCCGCAGCAAAGTCGGCGGCATCATCGCCGCACCCTGCAGGATCCATTCGACACTCGACAGGTCGCGCTCGAAGACGCCGTCGACGTTCGCGATTCGCTGGAGCATCGTCGGGGTCGCAGTGAACGACGTCACCTTGTGGCGCTCGATCGCGTCGAGTGCGACGGTCGCGTCGAACTTCTCGAGGATCACCAGGCGGTCGCCGCCGAGTAGGAAGTTGAACTGCGCGAACCCGTTCGTGTGGTACATCGGCGCCATCACGAGGATGACCTGCGGGCGCGTGGTGTCCTGCCAGTTGGAGATGAACGGATCGGACAGCGGGGGCGTCCACTCCGCCGGCCGGGTGCTCATGATGACCTTGGGCGTACCGGTTGCGCCGCTGCTGCAGATGCCGTTGATCTGCGGGGCGACGACCTGAGGCATCGGGGCGGCGTCGGCGGCGGCGACCTCCTCGCGAATCGCCGCAAGATTGTCGCTCGACACCTCGACCGCGGCATCGATGACGGCGAGCACGCGGTCGCGCTCCCAGTCCGGCAGATCCCAGCGCACCGGGATCGGGGCAGCACCGGCCTTCCAGCAGCCGAGCACGGCGCAGGTCAGGTCGACCGAGTTCTGCACCGCGAGCGCGACCCGGTCGCCCACACCGGCGCCGTGCGCCTGCAGCACCCGGCCCCATTTGTTCGCGCCCTCCTCCAGCGCGGCCCAGGTGAGGAGGGTGTCCGAGCCATCGGCGGAGACCAGGACGGCGCCGACACCGTCGGGATCCGCCTCGGCCAGCTGCTGCAGCTTCGTCCCGAACGGGATCGGCCTGTCGTCGGTCATCGGCTTTGCTTTGCCTTCGCCGCAGGAGGGAGGAGGGGCGGCGGCGCGAGCGGCCCCTCCGGGTTCGCGTACATGAAGATCTCCGGCACGACGACGCGCGGGTGCAGCCCGTCGAGGAACAGCACTGCGTCGACCACGTCGCTCGCCTGCAGCGCCACCATCTCGAAGGTCACCTCTTCGAGAATGTCGGTCTCGACCGGCGCCGGGATCACGACGTTGACGTTGATGCCGTCGCGACTGACCTCCCGCCGCAGCGCGGAGGCGAACGCGTCGAGTCCTGCCTTCGATGCGGAGTACGCCGTGCGGCCCTTCATCGGCTCCTTGCTCGCCGACGAGCCGATGTAGATGAGCCGTCCGCCGACCGGCATCTTGGCGAGGACCGCCTGGGTCGTCACGAAGGCGGAGCGAAGATTGGCGCTGAGCACCTGGTCGAGGTCGTCCAGCGACAGCTTGCGCAGGAAGGTGCCCTTCAGGATGCCGGCGGAGTGCACCAGCAGGTGTACCTCGTCCAGGGGTTCGACCGCCGCCGCCATCTGGGCCTCGTCCGCGCCGTCCGCGACGGCGTAGCGCGCGCCGATGCGGTCCGCGGCCGCGCGCAACCGCTCCTCGGTGCGCGCGGTGATCACCACGTCGTAGCCGCGGCCGACCAGCCCTTCCGCGATCGCCAGGCCGATGCCGCCGCTGCCGCCCGTGACAACAGCGGTCCGCTTCCCCTCCATCATGAGGTGGATCCTCCCGAACTCTCGAGCAGGTCGACCAGGCCGGTCCGCACCACCTTGCCCATCGCGTTGCGCGGCAGCGAATCGACCACACCCCACCGCTCCGGAACCTTGTAGTCGGCGAGCTGCGTACGGCAGGCGGCGGCGAGCGCGTCGATCTCGACGTCGACGTTCAGCTCCACAAGTGCAGCGACCCGCTCGCCGAGCCGCTCGTCGGGTATCCCGAACACCGCGACGCCGCGCACCCCTTCCTGTGCCATCAGCACGCGCTCGACCTCCGCGGGATACACGTTGGCCCCACCCCGCACGATGAGCACCTTGATCCGGTCGAGAACGGTGAGCCAGCCGTCTGAGTCGACGACTCCGTAGTCGCCGGTCGGCACGGGGACCGTCGGCGGCTCGGCCACGACACCGTCGCGCCACACGCCGAGGTAGGGGGTCCAGCGTCCTGCCCACTCGCTCTCGGTCCGCGGGGACAGGCAGATCTCGCCTTCGGCATCCTTCGGCAGCAGGACGCCGTCCGGTCCACGGGTCTGCACCCACAGATGCGGAAGCACCCGACCACTCGCTCCGGTCCGGCGCTCGCCGCCGACCGGATCGATCGACACCACAGTCGGCGCCTCGGTGAGGCCGTACGTCGACCGGATCGGCAGCCCGTAGACCTCCGCGAACCGGGTACGCAGTGCATCGGGACAGTCGCCGCCGCCGCTCCAGACCTCGCGCAGCGACGCGAGCCGCGCGGGATCGACCTGCTTGACCGTCACCAGGTCGTGGAGCTGCGCCGGCACGCCGTTCCAGTGCGTGACCTGCTCGCGCTCGATCCAGTCCGCGATGCCCTCCGCGTCGCGACGGTCCATCACGACGCAGCAGCCTTGCGCCTGCGCCGTGAGCAACGTGGTCAGCACCATGAGGTTGAGGATCGTCAGCGGCAGGCAGTCGCCCTTGCGAAGCGCCGGACCCCACCCGCGGCTCTCGACCAGCACCGCTCCCGGAAGCAGCAGGTTGTGCTGCGAGTGCACGATTCCCTTCGGTACCCCGGTGGTGCCGCTCGTGTAGGCGATCCCAGCGGGCGCGTGTACGTCGATGTCCACGGCGGGCGCAGCACCGGCGGCCGCGGTGGCGGCGCGCAGCTCCTCGACGGTTGCTCCTCGCCCGCCGACATCGGACAACGCGCCCGCGCAGTCCTCGATCGCCTGCGACGGTCCGAGGAACAGCGCCGGCGCACAGTCCCGGATCAGGTGCTGCTTCTCGGGGACCGCGAGTGCCTCTCCGATGCCGACCCAGATGGCACCGACCCGCATCGCACCGTGGAACGCGAGCACCACGTCGATGTCGTTGGGCAGGCTCGCCGCAACCCGACCGCCGGGACGCAGCCCGAGCTCCCACAGCGCCGCCGCGGTGCGGTCGGCCTGCGCATCGAGCTCGGCATAGCTCAGGCGGGCGGAGCGGGCGACCACTGCGGTCGCGTCGGGACGATCACGAAGCGCCGGGTCCAGGACGCCTGGGATGCCGGACCTCATGAGGCCGGCGTCGTCGAGAACAAGGTCTCGAGCTCGCCGTTGCGGACCGCCGGCACCAGGCGCAACGCGAGGCTTTCGGAGGCGTACGGCGCGCGCAGTGCCGGCTGCAGGTGCCGGTCGATGACGGACACGTCGTGCTCGTCGCAGAAACCGATTGCGCCGAGCATCTGGTGACAGGTGCGCAGCACGGCGCGCGCGGTGTCGACCGCGTGCAGCCGCAGCGCAATCGCGTCCGCCTGACACTTCGCGGGTTCTGCGACGGCGAGCCGCCACGATGTGTAGCGCGCGAGCTCGTCGAGGCCGGTGAGGGCGACGCTGGCGTCCGCGATCCCGAACCGCACGACCTGGAACTGCGCGAGCGTCTGCCCGAACTGCTTGCGCGCCTTCACGTGCTCGACGACCTGGCCCAGCGCGGCCTGCAGCCCCCCGATGATCCGCCACGCCCCCAGCACGAGGTGCCGCGAGATGTCGTCGCCGGAGACGCGCTCCACTGGCTCGCCGAGCCGAGCGGGGACGAGAAACGGCCCGAGCTTGGCGCGGGCGGGAGCGGGTCCGGGCGACAGCCGCCAGGCCGTCCCGTCGAAGTCGGCGCCGACCCATTCACCTCCCAGGTCGCCGTGGTCGACCCGGGGAACGGCCGGGTCGATCAGCGCGAGGCGGCGGTCGCTGGTCCCCAGCAGTTCGTCCACCACCGGAAGCGGCAGGCACAGCGCGCCCGCCGCGCGGCACAGCTCGGCCGCTGCGAGGAACTGATCAAGGTCCGACCGCACATCGAGCTCGAACGCCGCGAGGTCGTCGAGCGCGGCACGGGCCTGGTCGCGAAGCGACCGGTCTGCCTCGGCCCGCAGTCCGAAGTCGACCCCGCCGAGCCGTTCCAGGCGGCCGCGCACGGCGTCGCCGTAGGCGACCGCGTCCTCAGGGAGAGCGGTCCTCATCGCGACGACCCGAGAACGGATCGCGAGACCAGCATGCGCTGCACCTCGATGGTGCCGGAGGCGACGGTCGCGGCCTGCGCGTAGCGCCAGTGGTCGTCCACCGCGCCGTGGAGCACCGCGTCGGAACCGGCGTCGAGGGCACCGGCTCCCGCGGCGTCGATCAGCACCTCGGCGACGTTCTGATCGCACGTGGTGGTGACGATGCGCGCCACTGCCGCAGCCGCCGGATCGATGCCGGCCGTGTCGCCCACCGCGCGGTACGCGAGCAGCCGAGCCACTCGCAGGTCGACGAGTGCCCGGACCCAGCGCGCATGCAGCGCGGGTGCGAGCGACTCCCAGCGACCGTCGTCGTCGAGGACCTCCATCAGCCGCTGCATCAGCGATTCGCACCTGGCGTAGCGCGCGATGCCGACCCGTTCGTAGGCGAGCGCGTCCCGCATCACCTTCCAGCCCGCACCGACCTCGCCGAGCACGTCGTCGCGCCCGACCCGCAACCCGTCGATGAACACCTCGTTGAGGTGGTGCGGCCCCAGCATCGAGGGGATCGGACGCACCTCGATGCCGTCGCGGTCCATGGGGACCAGGAAGAGCGTGATCCGCGAGTCACTCGGTGCCTCCGGGTCGGTGCAGGTCGCAAGCACGCACCACTGCGCCATGAGCGCGTACGACGTCCACACCTTCTGCCCGGTGACCACCCAGCCGTCGCCGTCGGGCACCGCGCGAGTCCGCAACGACGCGAGGTCACTGCCCGCCTCGGGCTCGGAGAAGCCCTGGCACCAGATGACCTCACCGGCGGCGATCGGCGGGAGGTGCTGAGCGCGCTGCGCGTCCGTGCCGTGGCGCATCAGCGCCGGACCGACCCAGTTGACGCCCATGTACTGCGGGCCGCGCGGCTCGTGCGCGGCCCACATCTCCTCGCGCACGATCGTCTGGTCCCAGACCGAGCCGCCTCCCCCGCCGTACTCCTCGGGCCAGGCCAGACACAGCAGCCCCCGCTCCGCGAGCAGACGGCAGAAGGCGTTGCACAGGTCGAGATCCGCAGGGTCGTCCGTGCAGGCGCCGAGAAAAGTCTCCGGCATGTGCCCGTGGATCAGCTCACGCAGACGCTTCCGCAGGGCGGCAGCGTCAGCGCCGAGGTCATAGTCCACGAATCCCGAACCCGTTCCCTGACGTCGGTGTCACTACGACACCGAATCATAGGAAACAGCTGCGGCCTACCCGGCGAAGAACTCCGCTCCTTCGAGGCTGACGAACGCGAAGGTCGCCCCACCGGTACCGAACGCGACCATGTTGCCGTTGCTGTCGATCTGCACCGCCACCCGCTGCGGGTCGGAGGAGTTGTTCGTCGACGCCACGTTGATCCAGAGGTGGGCCGAACCGGGACGGAACCCAGTGGGCAACGTCGCGAACGTCCCGCTGGTCTTCGCGCTGCCATCGATCGCGCCGCGGAAATGCACGAAGCCTTCATGGTCGATCGCGTACTGCGGTGCCCCGTAGCTGTTCGACGCGTACGTCGTCCACCCGTTGCTGAGCGGCAGCGCAACCCAGTTCAGCGCCGTGAGGTGCTGCGCCGTAGTGGCCGTCGTGGCGGTCGACGCACTGTCGGCCGTGGTTGCGGAGCTTGCCGTGTTGGCGCTGTTGGCGGTCTGCGCGGTGGTGGCGCTGTCCGCGGAGGTCGCGTGGTCGGCACTTGCGGCGCTGGGCACCTGACCGAGGGTGCTCTCCTTCACCTGCGCACCGGTGATCGTGTTGTTGTGCAGCCGGTTGCCGGACAGCGTGTGCTTCTTGATTAGCTTGTTGCCGTTCTGCGCGGTGACGGCGACGGCGGTCCCGCTGAGAGCGACGACGAGCGCGCCGACGGCGAGCGTGGTGGTGGCAGTCGGACGGGCGATGGAGCTGAGCTTCATTGGGCCTCCCTTGGCGCAGACTTCGAGAGCAAGCGGAGCAGCGTCGGGTCACCCTCCCCCGCGGTGATCTTGAGGGCAACATTTGTGATCACTAACGAATGTTGTCCGGGCCCGCGCAGTAGCGACGTTCGAAGCTTCGTAAGAGGATGCGAGCCATGACGACGGTGAGCGACCGCGCAAGCTTCCACGACATGGCACAGAGCACGCAGCAGGACTGGCAGATCATCGCCTCCCACCAGGCGTCGTACATGGTCGATCTGCCGAGCCGGGTGCTCGACCATTTGCGGTTGCTCGACGGCGACTTCTGCGGCTTCGCCGTCGACCGGCTCACCCACTCGCTACAGACCGCCGCCCGCGCGGAGCGCGACGGCCGCGACGACCGTTACATCCTGTGCGCGCTGCTGCACGACATCGGCGACACCCTCGGGTCGTTCAACCACGCGGACATCGCGGCCGCGATCATCAAGCCGTTCGTGGCCCCGGAGCTGCACTGGATGGTCGAGCATCACGCGGAGTTCCAGGGCTACTACTTCTTCCACCATCTCGGCCTCGACCGGGACATGCGCGAGAAGTACCGCGGCATGCGGGAGTTCGACCTCACCGAAGAGTTCTGCGCGGAGTACGACTCCCCCGCTTTCGACCCGTCGTACGACACTCCGCCGCTCGAGCACTACGAGCCGCTCGTCCGCGAGCTGATGGTCAACCCGATCCGCTCGATCTACATCCCGAACGAGGACTAGGTCCGCCGCGCTGTCGCGGCTTGAAGCCGCCTAGACCTAGAACGAGACGGGCGCGTCCACCAGCTCGACGACGACACCGTCCGGGTCGACCACGGTCGCGGCGAAAGCCCCTCTCGGGGTAGGGACCAGGCGCGGTTCGCCGCCGAGGCCAAGCTCTGCAAGCCGCGCCAGGGTCTCCTTCACCGGGACGTGAAACGAGACCAGCGTGAGGCCGCGCTGCGGCACGCCGGCGCGCGGCTGCTCGGCGGCGGCCTTGCCGTCGTAGAGGTCGAGGAGCTCGAGGCTGCTGGCGTCCGGCGCTGTCGAGTCGCTGAGGAACACAGTGCGGACTCGTTCCGTGGGCACACCGAGCAGGCCCTGCATGTCCATCTCGAGAGTCACGTCGAACTTCACTGTGAGGCCGATGCCGGCGGTGTAGAAGCGCAACGACGCGTCGAAGTCCGCCGGGCACAGGCCTACGTGATCCATCATCGAACGCAGCCCATCTTCATCAGAGATCGATGAGAATGTCGCCCTGCGGCGTCGCCTGCGCGCGTTCGCCCGGACCGACGATGACCGTGGTGAACGGGCCGGTGATCGCCGCCGGCCCGGCAACGACGGCACCCGGCCGCATCCCGGCCATGTCGAAGATCGGCACGTCGTCGTGCCACGAGTCACCGATGTACATCCGGCGACGGCCGGCCGGATCGAGCGCGGTCGCGCTTTCCAGCACGAGGTCCACCGGCTGGGTGACCTCGCCGACCGCAACCAGCCGGACGCCGCGCAGGATCGGGTCCTGGGCCCGCGCCTCGATCAGGCGGGCTTCGGCGTTGCGACGGTGGAACTCGTTGACGGCTGCGTCGACGTCTGCCGGGTGCTCGACCGGGATCGAGACGTCGAACGTCTGACCCGGGTAGACGAGCAGCAACGACCACTCGAGCCTGATCCGCTCGTCGGGAACGTTCGCGACGCGCAGCTCGGACCGCGCGTTGGACTCGAGCTCTGACGCGAGCGCGCCGAGGTGGGTGAGATCGACCTGCGCGATCGGCGAGATGTAGCCGCGCGAGTCGTCGACGACGTGGTTGGCGGACAGCAGGCCGAGCGCCGAGAAGCCGGCCGCGGCAGCCGGTACGACGCAGCGGCTCATCCCGAGCGCGCGCGCCTGGACCGTCGCGTGCACCCCACCCATGCCGCCGAACGCGACCAGGTTGAGCTTGCGAGGGTCGGCGCCCGCAAGCGAGAGCACCCGCCGCACCGCGTCCGTCATGTTGGCGTCGACGATCTTCACGGCGGCCGCGGCGACGTCCTCGACCGACATGCCGACCCGGTCGCCGACGGCGGCCAAAGCGGTCCGCGCGGCGTCGACGTCGAGCGTCATCCGGCCGTTGGCGAAGCCATCCGGCGACAACCTGCCGAGCACCAGGTCCGCGTCGGTGACGGTCGGCTCGGTACCCCCGCGGCCGTAGCAGACCGGGCCCGGCTGGCTCTGCGCGGACTGCGGGCCGACATGCAGCACGCCGCCCTCTTCCCAGACGATCGAGCCGCCGCCGGCACCGACCGACGGGATGTCGACCATCGGGATACCGATGCAGTAGCGATGGAACCAGTTCCAGTCCATCTTGATCTCGGGGCGACCGTCGCGGATCAGGCAGACGTCGTAGCTCGTGCCACCCATGTCCACGCTGACGACGTCGCCGAGGCCGGCTGTTCCGGCGACCTTGGCCGATGCCGTGACGCCGCCGGTCGGGCCGGACCCGATCGTGGCGACGGCACGTCGCGCGGCCGCGTCGGCGGTGGCGACGCCGCCGGACGACGTCGCGACGAGCAGCTCGTGCGCGTAGCCGGCCTCGGACAGCCGCTGGGTCAGCCGACCGAGATAGCGCGCGATGGGCGGGCCGACGTAGGCGTTGACCAGCGTCGTCGATGTGCGCTCGAACTCCGGTGGCTTGGGCAGCACCTCGTGCGACAGCGAGACCATCTCGACGTCCGGGTACTCGTCGAGCACGATCTCCCGGGCTCGCAGCTCGTGGGCGTGGTTGAGATAGGAGTGCAGGAAGCTGATCGCGATCGAGGTCACCCCGAAGGCGCGCAGCCGAGCGGTCGCCTTGCGTACCCCTTCCTCGTCCAGCGGCGTCTCCACCTCACCCTCAGCCGTCATCCGCTCGTCGACCTCGAGCCGGACCCGGCGACGGGCGATCGGGTAGGGCGCGGGGAGCGACGGGTCCCAGATGTCTTCCTTGTAGCAGCGCCGGAACTCGATCTCGTCGCGGAATCCCGCGGTGACGATCAGCCCGGTGGGCGCACCGCTCATCTGGATCATCGTGTTGTCACCGGTGGTCGTGCCGTGCACGATCGTGTCGGTCTGCCCGAGCAGCGCGTCGAGGCTGAGCCCTTCCGCCGCCGCGGCCTGGGTCAGCGCGCTGATGACGCCGTCGCTCTGGTCACCCGGCGTCGTGGGCGCCTTCTCCAGCAGGAGGCTGCCGTCGGGACGCATCACGACGCAGTCGGTGAAGGTGCCGCCGACGTCGACGCCGATCCGATAACCGGCCACGGTCAGGACTTCTCCTTGCGCGATGCGCGTTCCTTCTCGGTGGCGTCGACATCCAGAGCGAGCGTCATGTCCTCGAGTGATCCGGTGATGACCACGCCGTAGTCGCGCTTCGCCGCCTCGATGGAGACGTACTCGTCCCAGACGTCGTCGAGCACGGCCTGCGGGTCGCGCAGCAGCGGATCGCCCCAGCCGCCGCCTCCGCCGAACTTGTAGTCGAGCCGGTCACCGGTGTCGAGCAGCACGCCCGACACGGCCGTCTCGACCTTGGTCTCACCGACGAAGCAGATGTCGGGCGCGCCGTCATGACCGCCGGCGATGCCGGGATGGGTATGCCGCTGGTTGACGACGTACTGGTTGATCTGCGTCGGCGTGCGCACCTCTTTGATGAAGTGGCTGCCGCAACCGCCGCGCCACTGCCCGGGGCCGCCGGAGTCGGTGATGTAGTTGCGCCCGCGCAGGATGTGCGGGAACAGCTGCTCGTTGATCTCCGCGCTCGCCTTGATCAGGTTGCCCATGGACGCGGCGAGCGCTCCCCAGCCGTCGGTGCCCTTCACCGCGCTCACCCAGCCCGCGCTGACCTCCCCGCCGTGGTCGAAGAACGACCGCCCGGTACGCGGGTCGAGGTCACCCCACATCTGACGCGGGCTGCCGAACTTGTAGCTCTGCGGGCAGCAACGGTCGGGGAGGATCTGGCTCATCGCGATCGCGATCGCATCCCCGACCTCGACGCCGGGGTGATGGGTGCCGCTCGAGACCGGCTTGCCCTCGGCAGGGTTGAGGCAGCAGCCCTCCGGCACCCGCAGGTCGATGCAGTTGAAGAAGCCTTCGTTCTTCGGAATCGTCGGGTCGACCAGGCTCGCCAGCTGGGCGATCACGTTGCCGCGGGTGTTGCCGTACGTCGACCAGGCCTGGATGTTCGGGCGGGTGTCCGATCCCTCGAAGTCGATGATCAGCCGGTCGCCCGTGACGGTGATCTCACAGTGCACGTGGATGTCGGTGTTGCCGGCCGGGTCGTGGTCGCAGTACACGTCGGCAACGTAGGTGCCGTCCGGCCAGGACGCGATCTCTTCGGAGAACCGCCGGGTCGCGTCGGCAATCGTCCACTCCACGGTTCCCTGCAGCGCGGCCGCGCCGTACTCGGCGATGATCTCGGTGAGCCGGCGTGCGCCGAGCTGTGCAGCACCGACCTGGGACCGGAGGTCGCCGATGAAGCCGGCCAACCTGCTGTTGGCGCGCATCATCAGGACGACGTCACGCCGCTCCACACCGCGCTCGACCAGCTTCAGCACCGGGTAGCGGACGCCTTCGCTCCAGATGTCCTTCGCGAAGACGTTGTAGCCGCCGGCCATCGCGCCGCCGGTGTCACCGTGATGGCACTGGATCGACGCGAACAGCATCAGGTTGCCGTCGGGGTCGAACACCGGCGCGAAGACGTTGACGTCGGGCAGGTGGCCGCCGCCGTGGTAGGGGTCGTTGGCGATCAGCACGTCGCCCGGGTAGAGCTCGCCTTCGAAGAACTCGCTCGCGAATCGCACCGGCAGTGTGGACGACAGCATGAACTGCGGGATGCCGACGGACAGCGCGGCGAGCCGGCCCGTGGCGTCGAGGATGGTCGCGTTTCGCTCGTTGGACTGGTTGAGGATCGGCGTGGTCGCGGTGCGCGACACGTAGGTCGCCATCTCGAAGCAGATGGTCTCCATCGCCGAGCGGATGACGGTGGCGGTCACCGTGTCCACGCCTGGTGTGGCTTCGATCGTCACGACAAGCCTCCGCATCGAGAACCAGAACGGCGCTGGCGGAGAATGATCCTCTCCGGTGTGGAAGTCTGTCACAGCAAGGCGTCGTCAGAAAGGGTGGCGGAGTGGGGTCCCAGCAGGCAGCGGACGCTGCCGGTCCGGCCTTCGACCGCGATGCCTTCGAGGCATCCGGACGACCGTTGACCATGGGCGGGTTCGTCCTCGAGGTCACCAGCCGGTACGCGAGCAACGAGGCCCTCGTCTTCGACGATCCGCTGATCGGCGGGACGACCGTCCGATGGACGTACGCCGACCTCGAACGGCACGCGCGTGAGGTCGCCCGAGCGCTCCTGGCGCGGGGAGTGCTGCCCGGCCAGCGCGTCGCGACGCTCATGGCCAACCGGCCGGAGGCGGTCGCGACGTACTTCGGCGCGGCGCTCGCCGGGGCGGTCGTGGTGCCGCTGTCCACCTTCGCCACCCGGCACGAGCTCACTGCGCTGCTCGAGGCGGCAGCGCCCGCGGCCCTGCTCCTGCAGACCTCGATGGGCTCGCGCAGCTTCGCCGCCGATGTGGCCGAGCTGCGCAACGCGGGCGCCGCGGTCCCGTCGTTAACCGTTGCTCTCGGGCCGGCCGCTGACCGGCACGGCCTCGACGGCTGGGAGGGGTTCCTGGCGAGCGCCGAGGAGACCGAGGACGCGGCGCTCGACGCGATGGTGGAGGTCACCGACCCGCTCGCCACGGGCCTGATCATGTTCAGCTCGGGCACCACCTCGACACCGAAGGGTGTCGTTCACCACCATCAGGCGCCGACGCTGCAGTTCTGGGTCCAGGCGGAGCTGTTCGGCCGTCACGAGCGCACCCGGATGTGGACCGCACTGCCCATCTTCTGGACCGCAGGGATGAACACCGCCATGGGCGCCACGCTCGCCGCGGGCGGGTGCTGGGTGATGCAGGAAGGCTTCGACGCCGGAGTCGCGCTCGCGTTGATGGCGCGGGAGAAGGTGACCGAGCCCTACACCCTTCCGCATCAGGCGCGGACGCTCGCCGAGCACCCGGACTGGGAGCGCACCGACCTGTCGAGCCTGCGCTGCGTCTACGGCAAGGCGGTGTTCGCGAGGCACCCGAGCGTCTCCGGCGACCCCGACTGGCAGATGCCGGTGGGCTGGGGGATGTCGGAGACCTGTGCCTTCTTCTCCGCGCTCCCCGCCTCGAGCTCCCGCGAGGCGATGAAGGCCAGCCTCGGCACCCTGCTTCCCGGCAACGAGCTTCGCGTGGTCGACCCGGAGACCGGCGGCTCAGTCCCTGCCGGCGCCGAAGGCGAGCTGCTGATCAAGGGCCCGACGCTCATGCAGCACTACCTCGGCAAGACCCCCGAACAGTGCTTCGACGCCGACGGCTGGTTCCACACGGGGGACATCGGCCACGTCGACGCCGACGGGTGCCTGCACTGGAGCGGTCGCCGCGACGAGGTCATCAAGACCGCCGGCGCGCTCGTCTCCCCCGCGGAGATCGAGGTGGCGCTTCGCGCGTACCCGCCGGTGCGGCTCGCCCGCGTGCTCGGCGTTCCCGACGAGCGACTCGGTCAGCTCGCCGTGCTCTGCGTGGAACTGCGAGACGGCGCGACAGAGACTGCAGCGGACGTGCAAGGCTTCCTGCGCGAGCGGATCGCGGCGTACAAGGTGCCGAAGCGCGTGGAGTTCTTCGGCGCGGGCGAGATCCCGCTCACCGCAAGCAGGACGAAAGTCAGGGACGAGGAGCTGCGGGTGCTGCTTGCGGCCCGCGACGAAGGGGCGGAACCGAAGTGACCGACCAGACGGACGACGGGCTCGACGTCTCCGACCTCGCCCGGCACATGGGCGTGCCGATCATGCCCGGAGAGCTGAAGGAGCCGGTCGCGGTCAACGACATCCGCCGCTGGGTCCAGGCCATGCACTACCCCAACCCGCTGCACTATGACGAGCAGTACGCCGCGGAAAGCCGGTTCGGACGCATCATCGCGCCGCAGTCGTTCACGGTCGCCACCGACACCAGCCACGGCTGCTCGCCCGCGCAGGTCGGCCGGATTCCCGACTCGCACCTCGTCTTCGGCGGCGACGAGTGGTGGTTCTTCGAGGCCCGCCTGGAACCGGGCGACAAGGTGCTCTGTCATCGCATGCCCTACGACTACAAGGTGTCGGAGACGTCGTTCGCCGGCCCGACCTGCTTCCAGCGCGGCGACACGCTCTACATCACCGACAAGGGTGGTCGCGTCGCGCTGCAGCGCTCGACCGCGATCCGCTACAAGGTGCGCAAGGCCAAGGAGAAGGACCTCTACGGCGCCGAGTCCGAGTCCGGAAACGCCGAGCCGGAGTGGACCGAGGACAAGCTCGCAGAGCTCGACGTCATCAAGGCGGAGTTCATCGACGCCGTCCAGTCGCTCGGCCACGACAAGCGGCTGCTCGGGTCGGTGAACCCGGGCGACGCCCTTCCGCGCAACGTGCTGGGGCCGCACTCGCTGGCGAGCTTCACCACCGAGTGGCGCGCCTACCCGATGACGACGTGGGGAGCGATGCGCAAGGGTCCGACGTCCGTCAAGGGGATCGACCTCGGCTACACCAAGGAGTTCGCGGGCAACGAGGGCGACCGCAACCTCGAGCGCACCGACCCCGAGCGCACCGACGGCGCCTACTACGGCCCGTCGCGCGGGCACCTTCAACCGCAGTGGGCGAAGAAGATCGGCATGGCCCGCGGCTATGGCTACGGCGCGTCGATGGGCGCCTGGGTGCTCGACTACGTCGCAGCGTGGGCGGGCGAATGGGGCCACCTCACGCACGCCGACGTCAAGTACCGCTCCCCGGCGCTGACCGGTGACGCAAGCTTCATCACCGGCACGGTCACCGGCGTACGGGAAGAGCGTCGCCGGGTTCATGTCGCGGACGTCGACGTCCGGATCGTCAACCAGGACGACGAGGTCCAGGCCAAGGGCTCGGTCTCCGTCCAGCTCCCGCTCGAGTAAGGGAACCGACGAGAACGTGGCTATTCACTACGAAGTCGGGGCGCGTCCCGGCGCCGAGCGGGTCGCGCTCATCACGATCGACCGGCCCGAGGCCAAGAACGCGTGCGACCTCGAGCATTTCCACCAGCTGGCCCAAGCGTGGAAGCGGTTCGGCGAGGACGACCAGGCGTGGGTGGCGATCATCACCGGCGTCGGACGCAACTTCATGTCCGGTGCCGATCTCAAGACCTACATCCCCGAGGTCACCAAACTGGCCAAACAGATCCAGGCCGGCGAGACCGACAAGATCGGCGACTACTCACTGTCGGACGGCACCGACGCGGTGCTGCGCGGCAGCAAGATCTACAAGCCGATCATCGCGGCCGTCAACGGCCCGTGTGTGGCGGGCGGTATGGAGATGCTGCTCGGCATCGACATCCGGATCGCAACGGAGAACGCCAGCTTCGGGGTGCTCGAACCGGCGAGAGGGCTGTTTGCGGGCGGCGGCTCCACCGTCCGCCTCCCCCGCCAGCTGCCGTTCGCCCTCGCCCAGGAGTTCCTGCTCTGTGCCGACCGGATCGACGCGGAGCGGGCCCACGAGATGGGCCTGGTCAACCAGATCGTGGCGGAGGACGAGCTGCTCGACGCGGCTTTCCGGATGGCTGCGCGGATCACCAAGAACGCCCCGCTCGCCGTGCAGGCCACCAAGCGGAGCGTGATCGAAGGGCTGAAGACCGACATGCGAGCGGCGTACAAGCTCGAGGCCGCGATCTCGCAGGAGATCTTCGCCACCGAAGACGCCAAGGAAGGCCCGCGGGCCTTCGCCGAGAAGCGCGACCCCAACTGGCAAGGTAGATAACCCATGTTCCATCCCTCCCATCACGCGGCGAACGCTCCGGACCGGCTCGCGGTGATCGTGCCGTCGACCGGCGAGACCCGGACCTACTCCGAGCTCGAGGCCAACTCGAACCGCATCGCCGCGCTGCTGCGCTCGCGCGGCCTGCAGCGCGGCGACGTCGTCGCGGTGGTCATGCAGAACGACGCCGCCTGGTTCGAGATCGTGTGGGGCGTCCAGCGGTGCGGGATGTACCTCGTGCCGGTCAACTGGCATCTCACCGCCAAGGAGGCGTCCTATATCGTCGCCGACTGCGACGCGAAGGTTCTCATCGCGTCGGCGGCGCTGCAGGACACCGTCGCGTCGCTCGGCGAGGCAGCCGACAACGTCCAGCTGCGGTTCTCGGTCGGCGGCTCGCTGCCCGGCTTCGAGGCCCTCGAGGAAGCCATCGCGGACCAGCCCGACGGCGCGTCGCCCGACGACACCGAGGGCAGCTGGATGTTCTACAGCTCGGGCACCACCGGAGTGCCGAAGGGCATCAAGCCTCAGCTCCCGACCGTCGAGTTCGGTGCGATGAACCCGCTGGTCGGGTTGATCACCATGCTGTACGGGATGTCGCCGGATTCGGTCTACCTCTCGCCTGCGCCGCTCTACCACGCCGCTCCGGCGGGCTGGAGCACCTCGGTACAGCGCATCGGCGGGACGGTCGTGGTGATGGACCGCTTCGACCCGCTGGAGTGGCTGCGGCAGATCCAGGAGTACCGCGTCACCCACACCCAGGTGGTGCCGACGTACCTGGTCCGGCTGCTGAAGCTCGCCTCCGCGACCCGCGAGCGCTACGACGTGTCGAGCCTGCAGATGGTGGTACACGCCGCTGCGCCCTGCCCGCCCGAGGTGAAGCGGGCCTCACTGGACTGGCTCGGCCCGATCGTCTACGAGTACTACGCCGCGAGCGAAGGAACCGGCTTCTGCGCGATCGGCCCGCAGGAGTGGCTGGAGCACCCGGGCTCGGTCGGGAAGTCGCTGCTCGCCCCCGTGCACATTCTCGACGAAGAGGGCAACGAGCTCCCCGTCGGCGAGGAGGGCGAGATCTGGTTCGAGGCGCTCCACCGCTTCGACTACCACGGCGACCCGGAGAAGACCGCCCGCGCCTTCAACGACAAGGGCTGGAACTCGATCGGCGACATCGGCCGGCTCGACGAGGAGGGATACCTCTACCTCACCGACCGGGTCTCGAACATGATCATCTCCGGCGGCGTGAACATCTACCCGCGAGAGGCGGAGGACATCCTGATCCTGCACGACGCGGTCGAGGACGTCGCGGTCATCGGTACCCCGGATGAGGTCATGGGTGAGCAGGTCACCGCATTCGTCCAGCTGCAGGCCGGCGAGGTGGGTACGCCGCAGCTCGCTGACGCGCTGGTGGAGTTCTGCCGCGAACGGCTCTCACACTTCAAGTGCCCGCGCGAGGTCCGCTTCGTCGAGGCGCTGCCGCGGCTGCCCAACGGCAAGCTGCTCAAGCGGCTGCTAACCGCCTAGATAGGCGGCGAACCGGGTCGTCGCAACGGCGGCGGCAAGCTCGTCGTAGTTGGCGACCATCTCCCGCGTAGTGGTGGGCTGCACCTTCACCCAGTCACTCGGTGACCAGTGCGGCGGCACCCCCAGCCGCTCGCACAGCATCGCAACTGTCCGCCGCTGCGCCTCCTGGTTGTTCAGGTCGTCCTCGTAGACCAGCTCGACCGGGTGCGCGTCGCGCAGTGCCTCCTCCGACATCTGGGTCCAGCTCTCCAGCAACGTCAGACCCGTCAGCACGTCCGCCGGGTCGAGGGTGACCGGCTCGAACGGTTTCGCGGCGCTCGCGCGGACGTGGAACTGGCTCTGCGATCCGCGGAGCGCGGAGATCACCTGGTGCAACATGTTGCGTCGATGCAGGTAGACCAGGATCCAGCCATCCGCCTCCAGCTCGGGCAGCCAGGTCACGGGGTGCAGGCACTGCAGCTCGAACGCCTGACGCGGCTGCAGCTTGAAGCCGTACGCCTGTGCGCCGGACCGCCGGGCCCGCGCGGCACGGCCGCGGATCACGGCGTTCGGCAGTGCCACCGGCTCCCGGAGGACCTCGGAGTCACACGTGATGTCCGGATGCCGGTTCAGCAAGTCGACGAGCAGCTCGCTGCCCGCGCGGCCCTGCGTCACGATGACGAACCGTTTCGGCAGCCGGCGCGACAGCGCGGTCAGGCCGGCGAACGCGAAAGCCCGGTCCTCGGTCGCGAGCTTGCGAAGGTAGCCGGCCAAGCCGCCGTCGAGCGCGCTGACCATCGGCCAACCCTATTAAGTAAGGTCCAGCATCGTGACCAGCCCAGCCGGCGTCGGCGTCGCCGAGCTGGTCGCAGCCCGCGCGGACGACGACAACATCGGCCTGCGGGCGGGTGACCGGACCTGGACCTGGCGTGAGGTCGTTGCCGAGTCCGCAGCCTGCGCCGCGTGGCTGACGGCCACCCTCGACGCGGCCGAGCCACCCAACGTCGGCGTGCTCCTCGACAACACCCCGGAGTTCGTCTTCACGCTCTTCGGCGCGGCGCTCGCCGGGGCGACGGTCGTCGGGATCAACTCGACCCGAAGAGGCGGCGAGCTCGAGCGGGACATCGCACACACCGACTGCCAGCTCATACTGACCGACCGCGAGCACGCCGGGCTGCTCACCCGCACCGAGCCGACCCTGGTCGAGGACCGGCCGTGGCAGGCGTACGCGGGCGCGGCCCTCCCGTCGACGCTGCCCGATCCGACTTCCCTGCTGCTGCTGATCTTCACCTCCGGGTCGACCTCGGCGCCCAAGGCGGTGCGCAAGTCCTCCGGCCGGATCGCCGCAGCCGCGTCGATCGGCTTCACGCCGGAGGACACCCTCTACATCTCGATGCCGCTGATCCACGGCAACGCGCTGTTCGGGGCGCTGTTCCCGGGCCTGGTCGCCGGTGCCCGCATCGCGCTTCGGCCGCGGTTTTCCGCGAGCGGCTGGCTTGACGACGTCCGGACCTACGGCGCGACGTTCACCACCACGGTCGGCCGCGCGCTGTCCTACGTCCTCGCCACTCCGCCGACGGACCTCGATCGCGACCACATGCTGAAGGTCGTCCTCGCGCCCGAGAGCACCCCGCGCGACGGAGCGGCCTTCACCGAGCGGTTCGGCGTACCGGTCGTGACCGGCTACGGGCAGAGCGAAGGCGGCATCACGCTGCTGCCCAGCCGACGGCACGGCGCGCTCGGCCGGGCGCCGAAGGGCGTCGACATCGTCGTGATCAACGAGGCGACCGGACAGGAAGCGGAGGTCGCCGACCTCGACGAGAACGGTCTGCTGCGCAATCCGGAAGCGGCGATCGGCGAGCTGGTGCGCCGCGACTCAGCCGGCGCCTTCGAGGGCTACTGGGCGAACGAAGAGGCGGACGCAAGCCGGCTCAAGAACGGCTGGTACTGGTCCGGCGACCTCGCCTACCGCGACGGCGACGGGGTGTTCTTCTTCGCCGGCCGCGCCGGCGACTGGGTGCGGGTGGACTCGGAGAACTTCGCGACGGCGCCGGTGGAACGGATCGTGGAGCGCTATCCGTCCTTCGCGTCCGCCGCCGTCGTCGGCGTAGCGGACCCGCACGACGGGGACCAGCTGCTCGCGGCGGTCACCTTCACCGAAGGAGAGAGCTTCGACCCGGAAGGCTTCGCGGAGTGGCTCGATGAACAACCCGACCTCGGCACGAAATGGGCGCCGACGTTCCTTCGGCTGATGAGCGAGCTTCCGACGGTGGCGCACGACAAGACCGATCGCCAACGGCTGAAGCGAGAGTCCTGGATGGCCGACGACGTGTGGTGGCGACGTCGGCGTAGCGGGCCCTACCAACCCCTCACCGACGATGACCGCGAAACGCTGCTCGCGGAGTTCGCCGCGCACGACCGTGCTGCGCTGGCGCCGGAGCGGACGGCGGCAGGTGCTCGTCCCGGCTCCCGCAGCAGAGCGTCGCTCGCAGCCGGTTTCAGTGCATGGTTCGGCCACCGCGACGGGTCGGCGGGGCCGCGGGTTTCGGTCGAGCGGCCGCAACCCGGCTTGTCCAGCGACACCTTGCTGCTCGAGGTCGACGGGCGCGACTACGTCGCGCGCTTGCCGCCGCTGGGGGATGGACTGTTTCCCGACTACGACCTGTCCCGGCAGGCCGACGTACAACGTGCGGTGAGTGCGGCCGGACTCCCGGCAGCGGCGCCGATCGCGATGGAGACCGACCCAGCGTGGGTCGGGTCGCCCTTCCTGTTGATGCCGCGCGTCGCGGGCCGGACACTGACCACGAACCCTTCGTTCATCACGCACGGCTGGCTCGCGGAGGCCTCCCCGACGCAGCAAACCGCCGTCTTCCGGAGCTTCGTCGACATGCTTGCCCGAATCCACCGGCTCGACCCGAGCGGCCTCCCGGCGACCGGTGGCGGCCCGCAGCTCACCGGCGTCATCGACTACTGGGACAGCTACCTCGACTGGGCGACCGACGACAGCGACGGCAAGGCGGTCTACCGGCGGGCCATCGCATGGTGCCGCGACCATTTGCCGCCGGACCCGCCACCGACCTCGGTGTTGTGGGGCGACCCGCAGCTCACCAACCTGGTCCTCGACGACAGCGGAGAGATCGCGGCGGTGCTCGACTGGGAGATGTCAGGGCTCGGTCCGGCGGAGCTCGACCTGTCCTGGTTCCTCGTCCTGCACGAGCACGCCGCTGAAACCGCAGGCACCGACCTGCCGGGCTACCCCGGTCGGGCCACGCTCGTCCAGTGGTACGAAGCCGCCGCCGGGCGGCCGGTTGCCGATCTGCACTTCTATGACGTGCTCGCGAATCTCCGCAGCGGTGCCATCGTCCTGCGGATCGGCGCGATCATGGCGGCGGCAGGACACCCGGCGTCGTGGACCGCCCACGTCCCCCAGCCGCGGCACCTGGCACAGCTGATCGGCACCGCATGACCAGTCGACCGGAGGCGGATGCCGCCGCGGTGTTCGATCCGGACGCGTGGACGGAAGGCGCGCCGTACGACGCCCTCGCGCGGTTGCGCGCCGAGGCACCCGTGCAGCCGGTTGAGCTCGCGGGCCTGCCAAGGATCTGGCTGGTGACCCGCCACGAGGACGTGATCCGGGTCAGCCGAGACGACACGACATTCAGCTCACGGACCGGTAACACGTTCGTCGAGGTGCCGGCGTCCGCCGACTCCGCGATGCTGCCCAGCCTCGACCCGCCACGCCACACGACGATCCGGCGGCTGGTCAACCAGGCGTTCACGGCGCGTAACGTCGCACGGCTCGAGGACCGGATCCGCCAGATCGCCCGGAGCATCGTGGACCGCGTCGTCGACCTCGGCGAGTTCGACGCGGTGCCCGAGATCAGCGCCGAGATGTCGCTCCAGGTGATCGCCGAGGTGCTCGGCATCCCGCAGGAGGACCGACTCAAGATCTTCGAGTGGAGCAACGCGATCGGGAGCCTCGGCATCGAGGATCCCGACTACGCCCCGGACCCGGGATCGCTGGCGGCAGCCGGCGCGGCGATGTACGCGTACTGCCAGGACCTCCTCAGGGTTCGACGGAACGAGCCGCCGCGCGACGACATCCTGTCGGCGCTGCTGGCAGCGCGGGTGGATGACGAGGCGCTCACCGACGCGCAGCTCAACGAGTTCTTCCTGCTGCTCGCCGTCGCCGGCAACGAGACCACCCGCAACACGCTGAGCCACTCGGTCCACTCCCTGTCCGAGCACCCCGAACAGCGGGCGAGGCTGGCTACGGCAGGCGCCGTGACGCCGGGCGTGGTGGACGAGCTGCTTCGGTGGTCGACCCCGGTACTCCATTTCCGTCGCACCGCCGCGATCGACACCGAGATCGCGGGCCGGCGGATCGTCGCGGGAGACTGGGTTGTCATGCACTACCTGTCGGCCAACCGCGACGAGCGGGTGTTTGCGGACCCGCAGCGGTTCGACATCACCCGCGAGCCCGGGCCGCACGTCGCGTTCGGGGGGCTCGGCACCCACTTCTGCCTCGGGGCGCAGCTGGCACGACTGGAGATCACCGTGATGCTCGAGGAGCTGTACCGGCGGGTCCCGGAGCTCACCGTCACCGCCGCGCCGACGCGGCTGCGTTCTGCGTTCTTCCACGGCATCAAGTCGCTGCCCTGCTCCGTCGGGAGGGCGCGGTGAGCTCGCGCGATCTCGTCATCGTCGGCGTCGCGCAGCGCACCGTGCGGCCGCCCGGCCCGGCGCCGGAGCCGCTGGAGTCATGGGAGCTGGCCGCGCGGGCGGCTGCCGAGGATGCCGGTGTCCCCGATCTGCTGACCGAGCTCGACTCGGTCCAGGTCGTCTACTGCCAGAGCTGGCCGTACGACGACCCGGCCGGCCGGCTCGCGGAGCGGCTCGGCGCCTCCCCCGCACATCGGGTCTACTCGGGAATCGGTGGCACGGTGCCGCAGGTTCTCGTCGCCGACACGGCCGAGGCGATGCAGCGCGGCGAGCTCGATTCGGCGTTGATCGTGGGCGCAGAAGCCCTCGCGACGAAGAAGGCGCTCAAGCGCGCCGGCGAGCGGCCGGCCTGGTCGCACCGCGAGAACCCGCCGTCGCCGTTTCCGTGGACCCCGCCACCTGCGGTCGAGCTCGCGCACGAAGTGTTCCAGGCGTGGGAGACCTTCCCGCTGTGGGACACCGCACGGCGCGCGGCGCGCGGCACCGACCTTGCTGCGTACTCCCGCGAGCTGGCCGAGCTGATGGCGGCGATGACCCCGCGCGCGGCCGACAACCCGCACGCCTGGCGACCCGTCGCGCTGAGCGCCGACGACATCGCGACGGCGACGGCGGACAACCGCTACGTCGGCTGGCCGTACACGAAGCACGAGGTGTCGGTGATGGACGTCGACATGGCGGCAGCCCTGCTCGTCACCACCGTGGCGAAGGCGGATGCGCTCGGCGTCCCGGCCGACCGCCGGGTGTACCTGGCGGCGAGCTGCTACGCCGAGGACCCGGCCGGCGTCGCGGAGCGCCAGAACCTGGCGGCCTCCGCGGCGATGCGGGTGACCGGGACGGCCGCGCTGCGTGCGGCGGGTCTCGACCTCGCCGACATCACCTGCTTCGACCTCTACTCGTGCTTCCCCTCCTCGCTCACCCTCGCCACGGACGCGCTCGGCCTGGACCCGCTCGACCCCCGCGGCCTGTCGGTCACCGGCGGCCTGCCGTACGCCGGCGGGCCCGGAAGCGGATACCTCTTGCACGGGATCGCCTCGGCCGTCGACCGGTTGCGCGCGGACGGCGGCGCCGCGTTCGTGACCGGTGTCGGAATGCACCTGCAGAAGCACGTCGCAGCCGTCTATCGCACCGAGCCTGGTTGGACGCCGGCCCGGGACGCGCAGGACGAGGTCGACCGCGCGCAGCCGAGGCTCCCGCTCGTGGACAGCTACGACGGCACCGCCACGGTCGCGGCGTACACCGTCGCGCACGATCGCGAGGGCCCGCAGAGCGCGCTTCTCGTGCTCGACGTCCCCGGCGGGCGCACGCTCGCCAGAGCCGTTGCGGCCGATCTGCTCGCCGACGCCGAGAGCCGTGAGCTGGTCGGTACGACCGTGAACGTCACGAGTGACGGCCTGAAGAACACGGCCACCTGGTAAGGGCTGCCGTGACCAGGGACGAGCTCGTCGAGGTGATGCGGCGCGCGATGATGCTGCGTGCGGACTCCACCACCGACCTGATGCCCGAGGAACGGCTCGAGCCGGCGGCGCACTACACCGACCCCGAGCGCTTGGCGCGGGAGCGCGCGCTCGTCCACGCGGCGCCCCAGCTGGTGGGCTACGCCGGCGAGCTGCCGGAGCCCGGAACCTTCGCCACGAAGGACGTGATGGGTACGCCGGTGCTGCTGACTCGCGCGAAGGACGGCGAGGTCCGGGCGTTCCACAACATCTGCCGGCACCGGCAGGCACCGATCGCGTCGGGATGCGGTGCAGCCCAGCGGCTTGCGTGTCCGTACCACTCCTGGACCTACGACCTGACGGGCCGGGTCACCGGCGTACCTGGTGACGAGGGCTTCAGTGCGGAGCGGTCGACACAGGCGCGGCTGGCCGAGCTGCCGGCGGAGGAGTACGCCGGCTTCCTGTGGGTCGGCCTGGAGCCGGACCACCCGCTCGATGTCGCCGGCCACCTGGGCGAGCTGGGCCCCCAGCTGGCGTCCTGGAACTTCGGCGAATGGGCGCCGGTCGGCGAGAAGCGGCTAGACGGGCGGCTCGACTGGAAGCTCGCCCTCGACACGTTCGCCGAGAACTACCACTTCGCGACGGTGCACGCGACGACGTTCGCGACGGTGGCCCACAGCAACTGCACGGTCTTCGACGGCTACGGCCAGCACCACCGGCTGGTGTTCCCGCTCCGGGCGATCGACGACTGCGTCGGTGTGCCGGAGGAGGACTGGGTCCCGCTCGAGCGCCTCGTCGTGATCTACGCGCTCTACCCCAACATCGTGCTGTCGGTCACGGCGGTGAACGGCGAGATCTTCCGGGTCTATCCCGGTTCCCGGCCCGGCGAGTCCACGACGTACCACCAGAACTCCTGGCGCGGCCCGCTTGACAGCGACGACGCCCGCGCGAGCGCGGAGGCGGTCTTCGACTACGCCCACCACACCGTCCGGGACGAGGACTACGCGCTGGCCGAGCGGCTGCAGGCCAACCTCGAAACCGGGCTTTCCCCCCACCTGCTGTTCGGGCGCAACGAACCCGGCCTGCATCATCGACACTCAGTGATTACCGAAGCCCTCGCCGGCCGAGCCCAGGGAGAGACCGACCAGTGAGCCTGACGTTGCTGCTCGACCTCGCGACCGGCATGGTGCCGGATCGCATCGCCGTGGGACGCCGTGACGACGGCATCACCTTTGCCGACCTCGATCGCTTGGCCCGCACGGCGGCGGCGCGAATCCAGACCGAGGGTGCCGCCACCCTCGCCTATGTCGGCCTGTCCGGTCCGGCGTTCCACACCGCGCTGTTCGCCGCCGCGCATGCCGGGGTGCCTGTCGCGCCGTTGAACTACCGGCTCTCCGACGAGCAGCTGGCCGACCTCGTCGGCCAGCTCGACGCGCCGCTGGTCGTCGCCGACGAGGCCTACCTGTCGCACCTGCCGCCGGGCATCCCGACGGTCACCACGACCGCGCTGCTCGCGTTGCCCGACGCCGATCCGGAATGGGTCGACGTCGACGACGAGTCGCCGGCGGTGCTGCTGTTCACGAGCGGCACGACGAGTGCACCGAAGGGCGTGATCCTGCGCCACGCGCACCTTGTCTCCTACGTGCTGCAGACCGTCGACCCGGGCTCGGCGGACGAGGCCGACGCCGCACTCGTCTCGGTCCCGCCGTACCACGTGGCGGGGGTCGGCACGGTGCTCACGAACACAGCGGCGGGCCGGCGCGTGGTGCACCTTCCGGACTTCGCCGCGGACGGCTGGCTCGACGTCGTCGCGACCGAGGGCATCACGAACGCGATGGTCGTGCCGACGATGCTGTCGCGGATCGTCGACCACCTTGAAGGCGCGGTCGCAGCGACGCCGACGCTGCGATCGATCGCGTACGGCGGGGCACGGGTCAGCCACCCCGTGCTAGCCGCCGCCCTGAAGGCGTTTCCTGAGACCGGCTTCGTCAACGCCTACGGCCTCACCGAGACCTCGAGCACGATCGCGCTGCTCGACGCGGACGACCATCGCGCCGCTCTCACCAGCGACGACCCTGCGGTGCAGGCGCGGCTGTCCAGCGCCGGCAGGCTGATCCCGGGCATCGAGGCGCAGGTCCGTGACGAGGACGGCTCGGTGCTGCCCGCCGGTGAGGCGGGCGAGCTGTGGGTTCGGGGGCCGCAGGTGTCGGGCGAGTACCTCGGCAAGGGCAGCGTGGTGGACGGCGACGGCTGGTTCCCGACTCGCGACCGTGCCTGGGTGGACCCCGAGGGCTACCTGTTCATCGAGGGACGCACGGACGACACGATCATCCGCGGCGGGGAGAACATCGCCCCGGCGGAAGTCGAGGACGTGCTGGTCGAGCACCCGGACGTTCACGAGGTCGCGGTCGTCGGCGTCCCGGACGACGAGTGGGGCGAGTGCATCGTCGCCGTGGTCGTCCCTCATCGCGAGGTCGACCCCGAGGATCTCCGCGCGTTCGCGCGCAAGACGCTGCGCGGCAGCCGCACCCCGGATCGCATCGTCTTCCGTGACGAGCTCCCGGTCACCCCTACCGGCAAGCTGCTCCGCCGCGTTCTCGTCGACGAGCTCACCGCCGGTTAGCTGCAGCCGACTAGCGTCGCAGCGTGAGCAGTACGCCGCCGGCGCAGTCGCAGGCCGCTGCCGTGCTGGCCGCGGTGCTGGACGTCACGGCCGCGCTGCCGGTGGAGGACGCCCTGATCGTCGAGTCACTGGCGTACTCGACGTTGCAGTCCGGCCCCGAGCACCAGGCGTGGCTCGCCTCCCGGAAGCCGCGGGAGCGCCGGATCTCCGCCGAGCCCGTCACCGTGAGCCGTGACGGCGCCGGGCTCGCGGTTCGCCTGAACCGCCCGGAACGGCGGAACGCGATCGACGCCGCGACTCGCGACGCACTGCTCGACGCCTTCGCGATCGCGGACGCGGACCCGGCGCTCACCGTGGTGTGGAGCGGCGAGGGACCGTCGTTCTGTGCCGGAGGCGACCTGGATGAGTTCGGGACGTTGTCCGACCCGGTGAGCGCCCACCTGATTCGTACGTCGCGAAGCCTCGGCGCTGCAGTGCATCGGCTGCGCGATCGCAGCACCGTTCTCATGCACGGCGCGTGCGCAGGCGCCGGCGTCGAGCTGCCCGCCTTCGCGGCGAAGGTGATCGCCGAGCCGGGCACCACGTTCCTGCTCCCCGAGCTTTCGATGGGCCTGATCCCGGGTGCCGGCGGCACCGTGAGCCTGCCGCGCCGGATCGGGCGGGATCGCACCGAACAGCTCGCGCGCCGCGGCACGCCGATCGATACCGAGACCGCCCTGGAGTGGGGCCTGATCGACGAGATCCGGACATGACAGCAAACCCGGAGATCGCGGCTTGGGCCCGCTCCGGCGCGATGGCCCTGACCGGGCGGTCCGACGGTCCGCCTCAACTGGTGGCGGGCGCGCCGGCCACCACGGTGCGTCGAAACCTGGAAGCGCTGTCCGCGACCGCCGCGGCCGTCGGACTCGACCCGCCGCCGCTGCCCGACGAACGGCTACTCGGCGAACGCGCGGCGGTGATGGGGCTACGGCGTCAGGGCCGGGTCTCGGCCGGCGGCGCCACCCGACTGCTGGACGCGGCAGACGGCACGGTCGCACTCACGCTGTCCCGTCAGGCGGATCTCGAGGTGCTGCCTGCCCTCCTCGAACGCAACACCGTGTCGGCCGACCCGTGGCACGACGTCGCGGCATGGGCGGCCGTGCAGGACGCGCGCGACATCGAGGAGCGCGCCGCGCTCCTCGGTCTGGCGATCGGCGCGGTCCACCACTCCGTCGAGGCCGCCGTTGGTGGCCTGTCGACCCCCCTGGGCAGGCCACCAAGGGCGGCCTCGGCGAACGCGCCGCTGGTCGTCGACCTGTCGGCGTTGTGGGCCGGACCGCTGTGCGCGCACCTGCTCGGCCTGGTCGGCGCGCAGGTGCTGGCTGTCGAGAGCACGCAGCGGCCGGATCCGACGCGCGACGTGGCCCCGGGGTTCCACGCGCTGCTGCGCGGAAACGCCGAACACTGCTCGCTGGACTTCACCTCGCGCGAGGACGTCGCCCGGCTTCGCGACCTGCTGGTTGGTGCGGACATCGTCATCGAGGCGGCACGCCCTCGGGCGCTCGCCCAGCTCGGCATCGATGCTCACGAGGTCGCCGCAGAAGGACACGGCACCTGGGTGTCGATCACGGCCTACGGGCGGGCGCAGAACCGGATCGGCTACGGCGACGACGTGGCGGCGGCAGCCGGCCTGCTCGGCGAGGGCCCGGTCTTCGCCGGTGACGCCGTCGCCGACCCGATGACCGGCACCCACGCCGCCCTCGCCGCGCTGTCCCACTGGGCCGCGGGGCACAGCGGCGTCGTCGAGCTCTCCATGTACGACGTGGTGCATGCCGCGCGAACCCCTCTTCCCGAGTCGCACGTCGTGCGACGCGGCGACGACTGGTACGTCGACGACGGCAGCGAGCTCCATCTGGTGCGGCGGCCCGTCGCCCGGCAGGCCATTCGGTGACCCTCATCCTGCGCGCGCAGGTCGACCGCCGGATCCGCAACGTCCGCTTCGACCGCGGCGTGATCCGCCAGGTGTCTCCCCATCCGATGGAGCCGATCGGCGACGAGGAGGTGATCGACGCCGGCGGCGCCGCTCTGCTTCCGGGCCTGCACGACCACCACATCCACCTGCTGGCGACCGCGCGGGCGCAGACGTCGATCGACGTCCGCAACGGCCTCGATGCACTGACCACCGCGCCCGCCGGCTCCGGCTGGATCCGTGGCGTCGGAGGCGACGACGACCTGGACGCCGCCGCACTCGATGGCCTCGTCCCGGACCGCCCGGTTCGGGTGCAGCATCACAGCGGCGCGATGTGGGTCCTCAACTCCGCCGGCCTCGCCGCCGTCGACGCGGCCAACGCCTCCCGGCCAGGGATCGAGCGGGACGGCCAGGGCAACCCGACCGGCCGGCTGTGGCGGCTCGACGACTGGCTGGGCGCACGGGTCGCCGACGAGCCGCCCGACCTCGCCGCGCTCGGTCTGCAACTGACGGCGTACGGCATCACCGGCGTCACCGACGCCACCCCCACCTTCGGAAAGGGTGCCGCGGAGATCTTTCGCGCCGCCCGGCTGCCGCAGCTCCTCCACTTCCTCGCCGACCAGCCGCCGCCGTTCGGCGTGGTCGGACCGCGCAAGATCGTGATCGACGACCACGAGCTGCCGACGTACGACGCGCTGCGCGAGGAGGTGGCCGATGCGCGGGTGCTGCGCCGCGCGGTCGCCGTGCACTGCGTCACCCGCGAGGCGCTGCTGCTCATCCTGGCGGTCCTCGATGAGGTCGGCTCGGTGCCCGGGGACCGCATCGAGCATGCCGCGGTCATGGACACCGACACCGCGGACCGACTCGCCAGGCTCGGCGTTGCCGTCGTCACCCAACCCGGGTTCATCCGCGAGCGAGGCGACCGCTACCTGCGCGACGTGCCCGAGCAGGACCTGCCAGATCTGTACCGGTACGCATCACTGCTCGATGCGCGCGTCACCTGCGTGCCGAGCAGCGACGCGCCGTACGGCCCGCTCGACCCGTGGGCGGTGATGCGGGCCGCCCGCGACCGGCGAAGCGAGTCGCGGGCTCCGGTCAACGTCAAGGAATGGGTCAGCGCGTCGATGGTGCTCTCGGGCTACCTGCGGCCGCCCGGCTCGCTGCACTCCGCACCGCGCCAAGTACGTGCCGGGGCACCGTCCGATCTGGTGCTGCTACGGCTGCCCCTCGCCGAGGTGCTCGACGACCCACGCGCGGAACTGGTGCTGCGCACCTGGCACGCCGCTAGAGGTAGCTGATCCCCGCTCCGGCGCCCTGCAGCTCGGCGGGCTCGCCGACGAACGTCACCGACCCCTTGGCCATCACGTAGCAGATGTCCGCAAGCCGCAGCGCGTAGCTGAGGTACTGCTCCACCAGCACGATGGTCGTGCCGTCGGACTTCAGCTCCGCCACCGCGTCGTAGAGCATGTGCACGATGAGCGGTGCCAGACCCTGCGAGATCTCGTCCATCATCAGGACCTTGGGATTGGCGAGGAACGCGTGGCTCATCGCGAGCATCTGCTGCTCGCCGCCCGACAGCGTCCCGGCGCGCTGCTTCGAGCGTCCGGCAAGGCCGGGGAACAGCTCGTTGACGCGCGCGAGCTGACGGCGCCGCCATGCCGCATCCACCCCGCGCGCCGACTCGGCAGCGAGCTCGAGGTTCTCCCCCACCGAGAGTCCGGGAAAGACGCCGCGCCCTTCCGGCACGAGGGTGAGTCCCCGAAGGGCCCGGTGGTACGCCGACAACCCGTCGATCCGTTCTCCGAACAACCGGATCTTGCCGCTCGTGCTGCGCACGGTGCCGGTGAGCGCCCCCAAGGTGCTCGTCTTGCCGGCACCGTTGGGACCGAGCAGCGCGACCGTGGCGCCTTCCGGCACGGTCAGCGACAGGTCCTGGATCACGGTGACCTTGCCGTACCCGGCTGACAGATCCTCGACTTCCAGCGCCGCTCGGGACATCACGCGTCCACCTCTTCAGCTCCGAGGTAGGCCGCTCTCACGACCGGGTTGGCCCGGACCTCCGCCGGCGTCCCGTGCGCGATCATCGCCCCGAAGTCGAGGACGTAGATCTGGCTGGACAACGCCATGACCAGCTCGATGTCGTGCTCGACCAGCAGGATCGTGAGTCCCAGGTCCGCCAACGACGTGAGGACCGAGTGCAGCCGGTCCGTCTCGGCGTCGGACAGGCCGCTGGCGGGCTCGTCCAGCAGTAGCACCTGCGGGTCCGTGCACAGCGCGCGCCCCAGCTCGACCAGCCGCGACAACCCGGTCGGCAGCGAGCCGGCGGGCCGGTCGGCCAGGTCCGAGATGCCGACCAGCTCCATCGCCTCTCGCACCCGCCGCAGGACCGCCGGGCTGTCCGGGTGGCGAAGCGAGAACAGGTCGCGCCACACCCGGCTCGCGGAACGGCCCTCGACGGCGACTTGCAGGTTCTCGGCGACCGATAACCCGGAGAACAGCTCGAGGATCTGGAAGGTCCGCGCCATTCCCGCCCGAGCCCGCTTGTCCGGCGTCATCCCCCTGAGGTTGCGCCCGTCGAGGATCGTGTCGCCCGAGTCCGGCGTGAGGATTCCGCTGATCGCGTGGAACAGCGTGGTCTTGCCGGCGCCGTTGGGCCCGATCAGCGAGGTGACCTGCCCCGGCTGCGCGACCAGGCTCGCGTCGCTGACCGCGACGAAGCCGCCGAACCGCACAGTGATGTCGCGCGCCTCGAGGACGGCGCCCTGCAGGCGGTCGCTCACGAGTCACCGCCCGCCAGCAGGCGCCCCGCGAACCGTGACGGCTGCAGGCCTTCTCCGGGCTGCGCCTGCTCCGCTCGGGCTCGTGCGGCGACGAACGCCGCCAGGCTCCGCTGCGCCGGCGACGGCCCGATCCCGTCGCCGCGGACGAATCGCAGCGCCGTCCCGATCACCCCGCCGGGCAGGTAGCCGACGAACAACGCGATCGACCCGATCACAATGAGGCTCGAGCCCTGGTGCCCGGTCGCGGTGTCGACGGCGATGTAGAGGATCGCCGCGAGGATCGCGCTCGACCGGTAGGACAGCCCGAACACGACAACCGCGCCGAACCAGTACAGGCCGAACAACGGGGCGAACGGGCCGTCTGCGTTGACGTTCAAGGTTCCCTGCTGCTGCACGATGAGGCTCCCGCCGATCGCGGCGATGAACGCGCTCGCCCCGAAGATCAGCAGCTTGTACTTCCGCAGCGAGATGCCGACGCTCACCGCGCCGCGCTCGCTGTCGCGCATCGCGCCCAGCACCCGCCCGAGCGCACCACTTCGCAGGTTGCGCACGAGCAGCAGCACGAGCCCGAGCACGACCAGCTCGAAGTACAGGTAGGCGCGGTCGCCGGCGAGTGACCAGCCGAACAGGTTGGGTCGGGCGGTATTGCGCCCACTCGTCCAGCTCGGGTTCTCGATGATGAACGCGTCGACGATCTGCGCGAACGCCAGTGTGATGAGACCGAGGATCAAACCGCGACGGCGCAGTGCCGGGTAGCCGACCAGCACCCCGATGGGGATGACCAGCAGCCCGCCGATGACCATCGCGAGCACCACCGGCACGTGCGGGATCGACGTCGAGTACGGCAGCGGTAGCAACCCGTTGTGCAGCCGTACCGTGACGTACGCGCCGAGACCGGCGAAGGCCGCGGTGGCAAGGGACAGGTGCCCGCTGTAACCGGTGATCGCGACGATCGCGAGGAAGGCGACCGAGTAGCCGACCACCTTCTGCGCCGTCACGAGATCGCCGCCCGACAACAGCGCCGGTACGACGATCGCCACGAGGCCGACCGCGAGCACGCCTTGCAGCGTCGCGGCGGGGCTGCGTCGCCCGATCCGGCCGAACGTCGCGGTGACGACCCCGCCGATCCCGCCACTACCGGCCTCGTCGAGGCTGCGGTAGACGAGGAGGAACACCACGGTCGTCAGCACCGGGACCTGCACGTCGATGTCCTGGTTCACGCTCGGGATCCAGGACAGCCACGACCAGTAGTGCGGCGTCACGAGCGCCAGCCCGAGACTGCTCACCACACCGACGCCCAGTCCGGCGGCGACCGCCGTACCGATGTTGCGCAACCGGGCCACCACCGCGACGCCGATGATCTGCAACACCTGCAGCGCGAGGCCGCCGTTCTGCAGCCCGACGACGGGGGCGTCGAGCACGCCGGCGAGCGCGGCGAACGCCGCGCCGATCGCCCACGAGATCATCGAGATCCGGTTGGCGTTGACGACGTACAGCTCGGCGAGTCCTCGGCGGTCGACGACGGCGCGCACCTGCCGCCCCAGCCGGGTGAACCGGAAGGCGAGCACCAACCCGCCCGCGGTGATGAGCACGGCGGCCAGGTTCCCGACGACCGTCCACGAGACCGGCACCGCGCTGTTCCCGCTGCTGAACTGGAACGCGCGGCCGGCCGAGAAGACGTTCTTGGGCAAGTACGTCGTCTCGCCGTAGATGACCCCGCCGATGCCGAGCAGCAGGATCAGGACGCCGAGGTTCGCGACCAGCTTCTCGGCGGTTCCCGCCGATCGCCGCTCCAGCGAGCGGAAGACGATGATCTCCATCAGGGCGCCGATGGCCGGCCCGATGACGAGCACGACGATCAGCAGCGACAGCCAGACCGGCACGCCGTCGTTCGTCGTGAACTCGAACATGATGAACGCGCACACCGTCGCGATCCCGGCGAAGGCGAAGTTGAACACGCCCGTGGCGCGGTAGGCCACCACGAGGCCGGTACCACCGAGCGCGGCGATGGCGCCGATCGACAGGCCCGCGACCACCTGCTGGCCGAGGTAGGACCACTTGCCGGGCGCCGCCGCGAGGACCCACAGAACGAAAAGTGCGCCGACCCAGACCCCCGGGTGGCGCAGCCGGCGCGGCAACCGGTCCACGAGCGCGGCGAAGCCACGCGTGGCGGTACCGGCTTCGTTCAGCCGCGGGTCAAGTGTCATCAGCGGGTCAGGAGGCGTCGGGGTGGCACATCCGGCAGGCCTTGAGCTTGCGACTGGTCACGTCGCCGCGGCTGATGCTCACGCTCTGCTTGCCGCTCACCATCGCGCACTCCGGGAGGTGGTACGTCGTACCGCGCGGCACCGCACGGAAGGGTTTGGCGGACCCGGCGGCATTCGCCGTCGCCGAGTCCGCGACCGCGTCGCTACGCGAGAGCAGCACCGCATGCAGCTCCGCGACCATCTGCTCGAGCCGGTCGAGCCGGCCCGAGTCGCGCCGCAGATCGTTGATCAGGAAGATCCGGTTGCCGATCGCGATCAGCACCACCCCGAGCAGGCCGGCACTCGCGATGTACGGAAGCTGCTTGGCGACGACTGCGGTCCCCGACACCCCCCACCAGCCGACGAACAGCGCGATGGCGCCGGCCGCCAGGAACAGGTAGCCGAGGTAAGGACGCAGTCCGTCCATCAGCCAGGCGAAGCCGACCGCGGGCGTGACCTCGACCCGCTCACCCGGGTCGCTGCTGGGCGCCGGACCACCAGGGGTCCTCGCCGTGACGGCGCGAGCCGATGCCATGTGCCGGTCCCTTCTTCTCAGGTTCTCGGGTTGCCGGGGCTGGGGAGCCGGGCGGGCGTACGAAGTCTTCCGATCAGGGCGAGCAGTCCAAGCGCGAACAGCGGGAAGAACCACTCGAGCCGGCCGCTCACGTCCTTGAGCTGGTCGGCGACCTGACGCTGGTGCGGCGCGATCACCGGCGGGGTCGATCCCGATGTCGGTCTGCCGAGCTCGCTGCCGGGCGGGGTGGGGGGAAGCGGTCCGCCCGCCGGAACGCCGCCGTCACCGGGACCGACCGACGGCTCGCCGACCGGGGGCGGCACGGAGTTGTCCAGGCCACCCGGCTGCGCGCTGCTCACCACACCGACCTGGCCCAGCGCGATCTGGCCGTGGTAGTGAGCGTTGAGGGTGAGGCTGACGCCCGAACACGGGTCGATCGGGAAGGGCTGCGGCAGGTGGAGGGGGCACGGCACCCCCTGCGGCGGTGCGATCACGATCGGCTGTACGCCGGACACGGTGTGGTCGAACGTGAACAGCAGGCTCGACGCGGCGACGGTGTGGCCGCTGTCGTCGTCGGTGCGTGTCACCTTCGCGAGCGAGATCTTGATGCCGGCCTTGCCGAGCAGCTGGTTGACCAGCTTCTGGACCTGCGCGACGAGGTTGGCCGGCAACCCGTTGTTGTTGATGTGGAGGCCGTCGGCGTCGATCCGGGCGGCCAGGCCGGCGACCTTCACGCCCGACAGCACGGTGGTCGTCTTGTCGGTGGGCTTCTGGTGCGGCTTGGAGACCACGGTCGTCGTGGACTTCATGGACGCGATGCTCAGCAGGTTGTTGCCCAGTCCGATGTCGGACAGCTTCGCGGTCGCAGTGGTGGTCAGCGCGTCCGCGGTCGCGAGCTGCGTGGACGTCGTGGTCGCCGAGCCGATCGAGAGAGCACCGCCGATGTCGATGCCCTGGTCGACCGCTCTCGACATCGTGTCGTACTGATGCGCGGCAGCCTGCGACGACGCGGCGTCGAGACTGAAGCCGCTCGAGGCGAACGACGCCTGGGCCGGCGTCTTACCCAGCACCGGGGCCTTCGCCTCCTGATGGGCCGGATAGGTCGTGTGCGCGTCGAGCGGGTCCGGCGGCGGGAACGTCGGGATCAGCCCGCCGGTGACCGCGCCGATCGGGATCTCGGCGCACGTCGCGGCACCCGCCGCGAGGCAGATCAGGCCCGGGATGCCCCCCAGCCCGTTGAGGTTGCCGATGTGGCCGTCCGCGGTCGAGGTGCCGAAGCTGTCGAGCTGGCCGTCGGACTCGGGCGTGCGGATGTCGAACGGGTCGGGCAGAGAGGACAGCTCGGGGTTCTGCTGGAGAGCGACCTGTACGCCGATGGCCGTCACGTCGGAGGAGTAGGTGTAGTCCGGCGGGGCGGGCGGCGAACCGGCACCGGCCGACCCGGCTCCGGCGATTCCGGCGATCGCCAGGCCCGTGGCCGCGAGGAAGGAAAGGGGGCGCCAGAAGCGGCGAAGCGCCGTCACGCGGCCCCCTGTTGCTGGACTCATCCTGTGGCGAGCCTCACAATACCGAATCATGCCGCGTCTGACGTTGCTGTCTAGCCCGACACACCACAGCCAGCGGACGGCACGTCGCCGCGCTCGGCACGCGCCTGGAGGGTGCACTGACGCGCGTGTCGCATCGGGCGGTCTGCGGAGGTGGCGGCCCGCCCTGGCGCTGCTCTCGGTGGTGGTCCTCACCGGCTGCGGCACGCGGTTGTCGGACTCGGCGTTCAGCAAGTACTCCGGCGTGGTCGTCCCCACCTCGGACGCCGCCGGTCTCCCCAGCGCCCCGGCGTCGGAGCCGAGCAGCGCGCCGACGCTCGGCGGGCCGTCCTCGGCGCCGACCGGCCTCGGCGGTCCGACCAGCGGCCCGGCCGCGGGCGGCGGGCCGAGCACCGGCCCGAGCTCGTCGACGAGCAGCAAACCCGGCGGGGCCAAAGCCAACTTCGCCTCTGACACCGGCGTCACGGCGAACCAGATCACGGTGTGCAACGTCGTCACCAAGGGCGGACCGTTCGGCCCGTACCAGTTCACGCCGAGTTACTACGGCGCCGCCGCGTACTTCGCGACGCTCAACGCGCAAGGCGGGATCAACGGGCGGCAGGTCCGGTTCGTGAGCCACCCGGACGACGGCTCGGACTCCGGCGACCTCGACCAGATCCACACCTGCATCGACACCGACAAGGCGTTCGCCTTCGTCGCGAACAACATCTACGAGTACGCCGGGGCGCCCTACACCTTCCAGAAGGGCGTTCCGGACATCGGCAGCCAGCCGATCTCGACGTACTACTACCAGTACCCGAACCTGTTCTCCATCGACGGGCTCAACCAGCATCACGACGGCAAGTCGATCACCGCCAGCGACAAGTCCTACCGCTGGACCGAAGAGGCGACATTCTTCAAGACGCGGGAGCACGTCCACCACGTGGGCGTCGTCTACTACGACCAGCCGTCGTCGATCTACGGCGCGAACGAGCTGGTCGAGGACTACCAGCACGTCGGGGTGAAGACCAGCCGGTACGTCGTGAACCTCGGGCTGCCCAACTTCGCCTCGGCAGTCGCCCAGATGAAGGCGGACGGAGTCGACCTGGTGGCCGACGCGGTCGACCTCAACGGCACGCAGAAGCTCTGCCAGGCGATCGAGCAGAACACCGCCTTCGAGACGCAGATGAAGGTGCACCTGTCGACCATCTCCGACTGGGCGGCGAGCCTCGGCAGCGATCTGGCCGCCACCCCCAAGTGCCTGGCCAAGAGCTGGACCGACGGCTACACCGTGAACTTCCAGGACCCGTCGAACCCCGAGGTCGCGAAGTTCCAGGCCGCGATGCGCAAGTACTTCCCGAGCTGGCTGCCGCACAACCACGAGTGGTCGTTCGAGGGCTGGATCGGGGCGGAGTGGTTCACCGAGGCGGCGAAGTCCTGCGGCGCGGACCTCACCCGCAAGTGCGTGATGGCGTACATGAACCACAAGGCCGACTTCGGAGGCGACGGAGTCACCGTCCCGTACGTGAGCTTCCGGCCGCTGGCGCCCAGCTTCTACAACAAGCCGACCCGCCACTGCGTCTCGGCCGCCCAGTGGTCGATCAAGGCCAACGCGTGGGTGACCCGGGCTTCCCCCTCGAACACCTGCTACATGGTGAAGGGGTACGGCTTCAACCTCTCGCCGCCCACCTAGCGGTCTCGCCAGGGCTCGGATCGGATGCCACGGTGGTCGCGAATATCAAGCGGGCGGCGGTTGCCGTCGCGACGTCCTCCGGCACGTCGTCACGCAGATACGAGCTCAGCCGCTCGAGCATCGAGAGAAGGCCCAGGCCCGCCATGCGCTGGTCGAGCCGCGAGGCGAGGTGGGGGTCGATGATCGCCGCGAGCGCCGCCGCGAGCGGACCGAGCGCATCGTTGGCGAGGGACAGCATCAACGGGTCGCTGTCGCGGTTGTCCAGCCACACCCGGATGACCGGTCCGTCTTGCTGATACATCGCCACGAAGCCCGCGACCCAGCCCTCGAGCGACTGCGCGTCGAGCGGCCGCGGCAGCCGTTCCAACGCCGCGGTGAGCTCGCGCAGCCTGAGGCTGCACTCCACGGCAAGGCGGCGGAACAGATCCTCCTTGTTGCGAAAGTACAGATAGAACGACCCGTGGGATGTACCGGCGAGCTCGACGATGTCGTCGATGCGCACCGCCGCGTAGCCGTACCGGCGGAAGCACTCCCGGCCCGCGTCGAGGATCCGCCGGTCGGTGTCCTCACCGCGAGCGCGCGTTCCGCGCACCGAAGCGGCATCGATCGCGGGAAGCCAAGCGGGCGGCTCGGGCATCGCGAAAGCGTAGCGAGATCGGGTGGCTACTGTGGCCGTCGCTGACGCGATCACCGCGACCGCCGGCCCGGACCGCCGGGCGCAGCTGCTGGAGCACTCGCTCGCCGTGCTGTCCCGCCTCGGTTACGCGGCGACCAGGGTCGAGGACATCTGCGCGGCGGCGGGCATCTCGCGGGCCACGTTCTACCGTTACTTCGACGGCAAGGAACAAGTCTTCGACGCGTTGATCGACCTGATGATGGCCGAGGTGCTCGACACCGCCGCGCACCTGGGGGCGGTCACCCCCGACCCCGCCGGCCGGGCGACCCTGTCGCGGTGGCTGGCCGACCTGGTCGACATCACCGAGCGCTGGGGACCGCTCGTCGACGAGGTGAACCTGCTGCGCGCCAGCAACGCCGAGGCGCGCAGCCGCGCGGTCGCGATGACGGCGCGCTTCGCCGACCTGCTGGGCGGGCGGTTCGCCGACGGCGGAGTCACCGGCGTCGAACCAAGGATCGCCGCGCTTGCCATCATCGCGATGACCGACCGCACCGCACACCAGGTACGCACCTGGAACGTCGATCTGGACCGCTCCGACGTGGTAGACGCCCTGGCGACGCTCGCCATGAAGATGTTGCACCCGCACGCGCCCTGATATCCGGTCGCACCCGTCTCCTAGGATCGGCACAGGATGGCGAGCATTGGCTAGCGGAGCCAGCATCGCGGTGGCGGTGCCGTGCGCATTGGGGGCGGCGATCGCCTTTGGCGTCGCCAACGTCGAGCAGATGCGCGCGGCCCGGCGTACCGAGGCGCCCGCCGAGGTCAGTGCGACCCTGCTCGTGCGGTTGTTTCGCGACCGCCGATGGCTGATCGGCTTCGCGACGTCGGTCGGCGGGTACGGCCTGCAGGCGGTCGCGCTCTACCTAGCACCCGTCGTGCTGGTCCAACCGCTCATCGTCACGGAGCTGCTGTTCGCGCTGCCGCTGGCGGCGTGGTGGGCCGGTGCCAGGCTCGGCACCCGGGAGTGGATCGGCGCGGTGCTGGTCGCCGGCGGAATCACTGCGTTCCTGCTGTTCGGCAACCCCTCGGGGGACAACAGCCACATCACCACCACCGCGACGTTCCTCACCGGCATCTCCGTCGGAGGCGCGGTCATCGCGCTGGTCGCCGCGGCGGAGTCCTTCGCCAGCCGGCCGATGCTGCGCGCGAGCCTGCTCGCCCTCGCGGCGAGCGCCTGTTTCGGGATGCTGTCGATGATGACCAAGGTCGTCGGGCGACAGTTCGAGCACGACAAGCTGCTGGCGCTCACCCATTCCCAGCCCTACCTGATGGCGGTCTTCGCGATCACCGGGCTGCTGCTGGCGCAGACCGCGTGGCGGATCGCGCCGCTGACCGTGTCGCTACCACTGATCGACATCGGTGAGCCGGCGGTGGCCTCGCTGCTGGCAGTGCTCGCGCTTCACGAGCATCTCGACCTCGGCAGCGGACAGGCGGTCGGAGTGGCGATCTCGGCAACCGCCGTCACGCTCGGCGTCGGGTTGCTGGACACGTCGGAGATGGTCCAGGAGTCCCAGCGCAAGGTGACCGAAGCGGTAGCCGAGGTGACGACCCGCCCCGAGCCCGCCTAGCCGCCGAGGCCGCAATCATTGCCGGCTCGCCGCCTTCTAGGGCGGTCAAGCGGCAATCGCGCTCAGTAGACGGCGATCGCGGCGAGCTTGCCGCGGAGGTACTCACCCGCGGTCACCGGCTCGTAGCTCACGGTGCCGACCGGCGGAGGCACGCTGTGGATCACCGCGGTGGGGTCGGCCTCGTGGAAGTAGACCAGCGACATCAGGTCCTCGTCGGGCGCCGCCGCGTCCGGGGCGAGCACCCGATGTCGATTGGACACCCAGCGGTCACCGGTCCAGCGCGCCATCATGTCGCCGATGTTGATCGTGAAGGCACCGTCGACGTACGGCGCGTCCGCCCACTCGCCGTCCTTGCCCAGCACCTGAAGGCCGCCGGTGCCGAGCTGGCGGTCGAGGATCGTGAACGTTCCGAAGTCGGTGTGCGAGCCGATCCGCAGCTGACCGGGCACCGGCTCTCCGACATCGCGCAGCGAGGGGTACCAGTGCGTGTAGAACGACCACGTCGGGTGGCTCGCCAGGTCCAGGAAATGGCGGTCGGGAAGCCCCAACGCCACCGCTGCGATCTCGAGCAGCTCGTCGACCAGGGCGTGCATGCGCACGACGTACGCCGTCACCGCAGTGCGGTACTCCGGCACCTCGACCGGCCAGAGGTTGTCGGTGAACCACTCCTGGTCGATCACCGGATCGCCGGTCGGCGCGAAGCAGGCGATGTTGAACGATTCCTTGAGGTCCGGCGGTGCGGTGACGCCCTCGTCCGAGTTGGCGTTGGCCTCGGCGCCGATGGGAGTCCAGCCGCGCGGCATCCAGCTCTCGGTGCCGACCTGCGCGCGATAACGCGACTTGACGTCCTCGGGCAGCTGGAAGAACCGCCGCGAGCTCTCCCGAACCGCGTCCCGCAGCTCCGCACCGACACCGTGGTTGACCACCAGCAGGAAGCCGATCTCGCGCAGTGCCGTGTCGACCTGGCCGGCGACCTGCGCGCGGCCGGCTGCCGTCCCCTCCAGCCACGGCCCGAGATCGATCACCGGAACTGCTGAGCTCGTCGACATCGCCAGTGACTCTACCGAGCAGGTTCGGCGAGGGCATCGTCGAAACTTCGATCATGAACCGGCGCCTGACCACCGGGCTCGCCGCCCTGGTGCTGCTGGCGGCGACGGGCACCGCCTCGGCAGCGACCGGCTCGCGCGACCACGCGCGCATCGCGCCGCACCCGCGCCACACCTCGGTCGAACGGTCGGTTGCCGCGTCCCTCCCCCATGTCGCGAGCGGCCACCGCCCGGGGCCGTCGATCCTCTACGCGAAACCCGCGGTGGCGCCGCAGCTGCAGAACCGCGGCGTCTGGCAAGCGCCGCCGATCCTGGTGTCCGGGACGTCGGCCTACCGCGACGGCGAGTGGCTGTACCAGGACTACCTCTACGACGACCACGGCGCGCTCGGAGTGCTCGACCCGACGACGCCCTACTCCGAGACCGACTACATCTTTTCGACGACGACCGGGACCTACACCTACCCCACGGCTCGCAAGTACGCCGCCAACGCTGCCGACCTGGTCGAGTTCCGGACCAAGCCGCTGCCGAGCTCAACGGCGTTCCGCGTCACGCTCAACAGCCTCTCGGACCCCTCTCTGGTCGGCTTCACGATCGCGCTGGGCGGCTCCGACATCTCCCAGGAGTGGCCGTACGGGGCGGACGTCACCTCACCGGCGGCGTACTTCGTCACGGTCCACGGTCGGCACGCCACGATGACCGCCGCGAGCACGGGCAAGGTGCTGCGCCCCGCGCCGACCGTGTCGGTCAGCGTGCACCGCCGGCAGTTCACCGTCGAAGTGCCGCACGCCGCCTGGAACCCGGGCGAGCGCACCATCCGGATGGCGGTCGGCGTCGGGCTGTGGGACAACGCGCACCACCAGTACCTGCTCCCCGCGCTGGGTCCGGCAACCGCGACGACACCCGGCGGGGGCGGTCCGGCGCCGGCCGGCATCGTCAACGTCGGGCCGCGTTTCCACGAACCCTGGCTCTCGCTCTCCGAGCCGACGGTCACGATCGGCGACACCGCCGTCGGCGGGCTGGTCGAGGGCGGCATGTGGCGCGACCGGGAGCAGGCGGCAGAGCTCGCCCTCGGAAGCGTCACGCCCTTCTACGCCGAGGTCAGCTTCGCGAAGCTGCACGAGGACGTCACCGACAACTCCGACATCCCGACCTCCGGGTCGATGGACCGGATCCTCGCCAGCCACTTCTCGTTCGGGCAGGGTCTGGACTCGACCCAGGTCTGCTCGCGAATCGCCCCGCCGGTCAACGTCGGCGCGGCCTGCAAGGGGCGCATGGTCGGCCAGCTCCAGCCGTACAACGTCTACGTCCCACCGGGCGCACCACCGCCCGGTGGATACGGGCTCACGCTGCTGCTGCACTCGCTGTCCGCCAACTACAACCAGTTCGGCGCGAGCCACAACGCCGGCCAGCTCGCCAACCGCGGCGGCGGCTCGATCGTGGTGACGCCGAGTGGCCGCGGGCCCGACGGGAACTACGCCGGCGTCGCCGAGTCAGACACCTTCGAGACCTGGAACGACGTCGCACACCACTACCCACTGAACCCGCGCTGGGTCGACGTCAGCGGCTACTCGATGGGCGGGTTCGGCACCTACCGGCTGGCCGAGCGCTGGCCGGACCTGTTCGCCCGCGCGTTCTCGGTGGTCGGCGAGGCGAGCCCGGCCTCGGGGCTGCCGTCGCTGCGCAACGTGCCGATGCTCGCCTGGAACGCCACCGCCGACGAGCTCGTCCCGATCATCGACACGATCCCGAACACCCAGCAGATGGCCGCCGCCGGGTTGCGGTTCATCGAGGACCTGTTCGTCGGTTCGGACCACCTGACGCTCGCGACCAACGACCAGTACGGCCCCGGTGCGGCGTTCCTCGGCACGCATCTCGTCGATCGCAATCCCGCGCACGTGACCTACGTCGTCGATCACGCGGAGGACTCCCACCTCGGTCGCGTCCTGGCGGACCACGCGTACTGGCTGTCCGGGCTCACGCTCCGCAAGCCCGGCGCCATCGGGACGATCGACGTACGGTCGCTCGGCTTCGGCAAGGGCGACCCCGCGCCGTCGGGGACGAAGACCGGCGCCGGAACTCTCAATGGCGGCACCAAGGTCGCGATGCCCTACGTCGAGTTCTCCCAGTCGTGGGGAGCGGCACCCAAGACGTCGAAGCGCGACGTGCTGGAGGTGGTCGCTCAGAACATCTCGCGGGTCGTCGTCGCGGTGAAGCGCGCGCATGTCGACTGCCACGCGAGGGTGCACGTGAGAAGCGACGGTCCGGTCGCGGTCGTGCTCCAGGGATGTGGCCGAACCCTCCGCTAATGCCCATGGGACGATGTCTCGGGGACAGACGTCTGTGAGGCAGATCCACATGAAAGCGCGCCACGCGGCCGCCCTGTTGCTGCTCGCGGCGGTGACCGCCTGCTCCTCGGGGTCGAAGCCGCTGGCGGAGATCAGCGGCGGCCAGCCGGCCGGCGACCTGCGCGGCGACGTGCTGGAACCACCCAGCCCGGAGCCCGCGGTCCAGCTCACTGACACGGCCGGGGCGTCGTACGACCTCCGCAAGGCCACCGCCGGCAAGGTGGCACTCGTCTACTTCGGCTACACCCACTGTCCGGACATCTGTCCGACCTTCATGGCGGACGTCGCGCAGGCGCTTCGCGAATCCACCGCGGCAGTTCGCTCCCGGGTCGACGTGATCTTCATCAGCGTCGATCCGCGCCGCGACTCGGGGCAGACGATCCGGCGCTGGCTCGACAACTTCAACCCGCACTTCGTCGGGCTGCGCGGCTCGATCCACCAGATCATCCAGACGCAGCGGGCGATGGGCGTGCCCGCGAGCCGGGTGAAGCCGCACAGCAAGCACGGCTACACGGTCGAGCACTCCGCCGAGCTGCTCGCCTACACGCCGGACCGGGTCGGGCACGTCCTCTACACCGAGGGCCCGACGACGATCAGCGACCTGCGGCACGACCTCGCGATCCTCACGACCAGCACGGCGTACGCATGAGGCTTCGCGGCCTCGTCGGTCTGGCGTCGGCCGCCGCGGGCCTCGCCGTACTCACCGCCTGCGGCGGCGGTTCCGACACGTTGCACATCACGAACGAGTCGCTCGGCGTCACCGGCGGTCACGGCACGGTCGGCGAGCTGACCATCACCCACGCCTACATCCCCGCGCCGGCCACCCCCTCCCTGGCCGCGGCGTACTTCACGGTCACCAACAGCGGAGCCACACCTGACCGGCTGCTCTCCGCAGCCAGCACCGGGTTCCGCCGCGCATCGTTGCACCGCTACGCGACAACCGGCGACGGAGCCGAGCGCATGGTGCCGGCGCCGAACGGTGCCGGCGTACCGGCGCACGGCCGGCTGACGCTGACCCCCGGGTCCTACCACTTGATGCTCGAGAGCCCGACCGCGAAGGTGCGCAACGGAGGCGTCGAGCGGCTCCAGCTTCGGTTCGCCCATTCCGGCACGATCACGATCACGGTTCCGGTGGTCGCCGCTACCGGCCTGCCGGGAACCGCTGCCGGCGTCGACCAGATGCCGGGGATGTCGATGGGCTCCTCGGCAGGGACGCGCGGGCCGCCGGAGGCGGCGCTGCCGCGGCTGACCACCGCGAGGTTCTTCTCCAGCTGGTCGCTGCATCCCTGGTCGGCCCTCGTCGCCGCGTTGCTGCTGGCGGGATACCTGGTCGGCTGGCGCGCGGCGCGACGACGCGGCGCGGTCCGGTCGCACCGAGCGGTTGCTGCCTGGCTCGGCGGCGTCGCGCTGCTGGTCTTCGCGACCCAGGGCAGCCTGCGGGTCTATGACGACGCGCTGTTCTGGCTGCACATGGTCGGCCACCTGACCCTGGTGATGCTCGTCCCCATCCTGCTGGTCGCCGGGCGACCGCTCGACCTTGCGCTCGCCGCGGTGCCGGCGCCGTCGTCACAGCGGATCGAGCAGGTTCTGAAGGGCCGCGTGTGCGCGCTGGTCACCCATCCCGGCGTCGGGATCGCGTGCTACACGGCGGTCATCGTCGGCACCCACCTGACCGGGTTCATGAACGCGTCAATGCTGCATCCCTGGCTGACCGGCCTGGAGCAGGCGATGTACGTCGTCGCGGGAGTGCTGTTCTTCCTTCCGCTCATCGGCAACGCCCCGATCCGCTGGCAGCTGTCGGCACCGATCCGGATGGCCGTACTGGTGGTCGCCATGCCGGTGGACACCTTCACCGGCGTCATCCTCGGGCAGACCGAGTCCTACCCGTGGCCCGCGATGGCAGCGATGCACCCCGCGTGGGCGCCGAGCCTGCTCACCGACCTGCATGCCGGCGGCGCGATCATGTGGGTCGGTGGCGACGCGATCATGGCCGTGATGTTCGGCGTCGCCGCCGTCAGGTGGGCACGCGCGGCGATGGCAGGCGGCGGCTCCGACCTCGGCGGCTGGCTGGAATCGGCACGCGCCAACTACCAGCAGGACCTGGTCGGCACCGGCGATGCACCGGAGGCGTCTGCCGCCGACCCCGACAGCGACGAGGCGCTCGACGCCTACAACGCGCACCTGAGACGACTCAGCAGCCGCAGCCGCTGACTACCGCCGTCCGGCGTCGTACGCCGCCGCCGTCGCGACGTCGCGCGGGTACGTCGCGAGCGCGCGGAACAGGTAGATCGCGGACGCGGCCAGCGGCAGCAGCATGACGAGGAAGGTCCACCGCAGCGCGCCCTGGCCGCCGCCGAAGACGATGTCGGACGTGAACCCGAACAGCATGGGTGCCAGTGCCTGAGCGGCCGTTCGGAGGAAGGTCCGGGCGCCTTCGGCGCGTCCCCACAGCGGCGCCGGCATGATGTCGAGGCGTGCCGCGTTGAGCGGCGGGTTCTGGGCGGACAGGCCGAACGCCGCCAGCACCAGGTAGGGAAGCGCGCGCATCGGGTGGTGGGTGATCAGCGCCGGGATGAAGGCGCCGGCCGCGATCGCGGCGGACACCGCAGCGACGAACACCCTGCTGTTCAAGAAGCGGCGGCGCAGCAACGCGTCCCCGAGCCGGCCGCCCACCAGTACTCCGAGGACCGCCCCGATCCCGACGACGAGGATCAGCAGGTTGGCGAGCGCAACGTTGATGCCGTACTGCTGGTGCACCAGCTCGGCGCCGAACGTCTGCACGCCGGTGAGGTAGAAGTAGCCGAGTGCGCTCGCCACGATCATCGCGACATTGGTGCGGATCGACATGATGTAGCGGGTCGCCTGCCAGAAGCCCATCAGCCGCACGTCGACGTCGAGAACCTGGGAATGCTCGGGCTCGACCCCCTTGTGGCGCGAGACCTCGTGGGCGACGTTGTCGAACTCCTCCTCCTCGGCCGCCAGGACGACATCGCGCGCGACCGGGCGCCGCGGGATCTCGGTCGCTCCCTCCGCGATCACGCCGGCGCCGCCGCGAATCGGCTCCGGCAGCCGCAACACCATCCGGGCCAGCACGAACGCCGGGATCGACAACAGCAGGAACGACAGCCGCCACGACAACGCGGACACGTCTCCGGTGAAGGCGAAGCCGACGCCGCCGCCGAGCAGCTCGCCGGCGAGGACGTAGCTGTAGATCTTGCCGCGCTCGCCGCTCGGGAACCAGTCACCGAGCATCGAGGCGATCACCGGTCCGGCCGACGCGGTCACCACGCCCAGCGCAAGGCGCGTGAACAGCAGGTGCTCGAAGGAGTTGACGAAAGCGCTCCACACCATGCAGACGCCCCACAGCAGGATCGACCCGCCGAGCACCGTCGTCCGTCGCATCCGGTCCGCGACGATGCCGAACGGCAGGCTCGCGACCGCCGCGACGACGCAGTTGACCCCCACGAGCAGCCCGATGTCCGAGTTGGAGATGTGCAGGGCGTGGCGCAGCGGCGTCGCCGACGCGCCCACGGTCGCGGTGTCCGCACTCGACAGCGCGAGCACGCCGCCGAACACCACGATCACGCGAGTACGCGCCGGGCCGCCGAAGACCCGCTCCATCCGTCGGCCGAGCGCCCGAGCCGCACGAGCAGCCACGCCGCGCCTGGGCGGCGGCAGCGGCGTCGTGCTCACCGGCGTAGTGCTCACTGGCACAGTCTTTTCGATCAAGGCGCTCTTTCGCCGCAAGGCTCGCCACAACGGGCGCGCTGTAGGGTCAACGCACCGTTGCATCTACCCGGAGCTCTCCGGCCCGATGCCTCGGTGGCCCCGTCGCGGGGGAAGCCGGTGAGAGTCCGGCGCTGACCCGCAACCGTGACCCGCGTGCCGCCCCCGGCACCGGCAAGCCGGAGCACCTGCGTCGAGGTCGACCCGTCCGTCTCGTCGTGGTGCGCGAGAAAGGTCAGCCCGTGCGATCCCGGATTCCGCGTTCGCTCCATCCTCTGTCTTCTTTGCGGATTCCGCGTTCGCTCCATCCGATGGCCTGGTGGGTGTGGGCGATCGGGCTCGGCGCGGCAGTCAGCCAGACCGACAACCCGCTGTTGCTGCTGGTCGCACTCGCCGTCATCGGCTACGTCGTGACGCTGCGGCGCACCGAGGCACCATGGGCCCGAGGGCTGAAGTACTACTTCGCGCTGGCCCTCGTCGTCGTCGCGCTTCGCATCGTGTTCCGCTCGGTCTTCGGCGGTATCGTGAGCAGCAACGACCACATCCTGTTCTCGCTGCCCAAGATCCCGCTTCCGCACTGGGCGGCCAACGTGCAGCTCGGCGGACCGGTCTCCCTGGAGAACTCGGTGTCCGCCGCGGCGGACGGGATGCGGCTCGCCGTGTTGCTGTGCTGCATCGGCGCCGCCAACACGCTGGCCAACCCGCGCCGCGCCCTGCGATCCTTGCCGGGCGCGCTCTACGAGCTCGGCGTCGCGGTCGTCGTCTGCATGAGCGTCGCGCCGCAGCTGGTGGAGAGCATCGGCCGGGTACGCCGCGCCCGCCGGCTGCGGGCGGGACGGGCCCGCGGTCTGCGCGCGGTCCGGGCGGTCGTGATCCCCGTCGTGGAGGACGCGTTCGAGCGGTCGCTCCGGCTCGCCTCGGCGATGGACGCTCGCGGCTACGGCCGCCGCGGAGACGTCTCGCCGGCCGCCCGCCGGCTGACCTCCGGCCTGCTCCTCGCCGGAATGGCCGGACTGTGCGCCGGTGCCTACGGCCTGCTCGACACGACGACTCCCCCGGCGCTCGGGATGCCGGCCTTGCTCGCCGGCAGCCTGCTGTGCTGCGCCGGTCTCGGACTGGGCGGGCGGCGGATCGCGGCGACCCGCTACCGCCCCGATCCCTGGCGGCTTCCCGAGTCGCTCGTGGCGGGGTCGGGCCTGCTCGCCGCCGGCGTGCTGATCGGCGCCTCGGCAGCAGGGGTGGGCGGGCTTGCGCCGTCGTTCGCCCCCTTGGGCTGGCCCAGCCTGCCGCTGCTTCCCACCGTCGCGATCGTTGTCGCGGGGCTGCCGGCGTTCGCCGCGCCGCCGCCGCCGGCGCCGGAACGGGCGACCAGCCGAACCCTTCCCGGGCGCCGCGCCGCGATCGGAGCAGCGGCGTGATCGAGTTCGACCGGGTGACCATCAGCTATCCGGACGCGACCGGACCGGTGTTGCGCAGCGTGACGCTGCGCATCGAGGAAGGCGAGCTGTGCCTCGTCGTCGGCGCAACCGGCTCCGGCAAGTCGACGCTGCTCGGCGCGGTGAACGGACTGGTGCCCCACTTCACCGGCGGTCGGCTCGCCGGCGAGGTACGGCTGGCCGGGTTGCGTACCTCGGACCACCCGCCGCGCGACCTCGCCCATCTCGTCGGCGTCGTCGGGCAGGACCCGGTGTCCGGATTCGTGACCGACACGGTCGAGGACGAGCTGGCCTACACGATGGAGCAGCTCGGCGTCGCCCCCGACGTCATGCGCAAGCGAGTGGAGGAGACCCTCGATCTGCTCGGCCTGGCAGAGCTGCGGCGTCGGCCGCTTCACGACCTCTCGGGCGGTCAGCAGCAACGCGTGGCGATCGGCGCCGTCCTGACCGCTCACCCACGGATCCTGGTCCTCGACGAACCGACGTCGGCCCTGGATCCGACCGCAGCCGAGGATGTGCTCGCCGCGATCACCCGGATCGTCCACGACCTCGGCGTGACGGTGATCCTCGCCGAGCACCGGCTCGAACGCGTCGTGCAGTACGCCGACCGTGTCATCCATCTGCCCGGCGACGGCACCGCCGTTGCCGGTGATCCGGCAGCGATGTTCGCCACCACGAGCGTGGCGCCGCCGGTCGTCGAGCTCGGTCGCGCGCTGAGCTGGTCGCCCCTCCCGCTGTCGGTACGAGATGCCAGAAGGAAGGCGGCGCCGGTCCGTGAGCGACTCGGCTCTCTCGTGCCGCCCCCGCGCCGCGAGACCGTCACCGCACCTCCGGTCCTGGAGGCACGCGGCGTCGTCGTGCGGTACGGCGACACCACCGCCGTCCGCGACGTAACCCTGGCGCTGTCGCCACGAACCGTCACGGCGCTGATGGGCCGAAACGGGTCCGGCAAGTCCTCTCTGCTCTGGGCGCTCCAGGGTTCCGGGCGGCGTCAGTCCGGTGCCGTGACCGTCGACGGCCAGGACCCGAAGGCGCTCCCGCCCGCGGCGGCTCGGTCACTCGTCGGCCTGGTCCCGCAGACGCCGGCCGACCTGCTCTACCTGGACTCGGTGGCAGCGGAGCTCGCGCAGGCCGAACGCGAGTCTCCTGCCGGTGACGGCGCGACCGCTCGCGAGCTCCTCGACCGAATCGCACCCGGCGTACCGGATGACGCGCACCCGAGGGACCTCTCGGAAGGTCAGCGACTCGCCTTGGTGCTGGCGATCCAGCTCCGCGCGCGACCGCGCGTGCTGCTGCTCGACGAACCCACCCGCGGACTGGACTATCACGCCAAGGACGCGTTGCGGGACGTGCTCTCGGACATCGCGGCGCAGGGTCGCGCGGTCGTCGTCGCGACGCACGACGTCGAGTTCGTGGCGAGCGCAGCCGACCGGGTCGTGGTGATGGGGGACGGCGACATCGTGGCCGACGGTCCGACCGCCGACGTCGTGGTCGCCTCACCTGCCTTCGCCCCGCAGGTCGCGAAGATCCTTGCGCCGCTCGCCTTCCTCACCGTCGCCGACGTGGCGACCGCCCTCGCCGGGGTCACGACCTGATGGCGGGAGCAGCGCTGCGCACCGCCCGGGCGATCCCGCTTCGCGGGCGCGCCACGGTGGTCGTCGTGATGGCGACCTTCGTCGGCTTCGTGTCGTTCTTCTGGCCGTTCGTCGTCGCGCCGAACCACTTCGGCCGCTCCTACACCCCGCTGCTGATGTTCGGCGTCCTGCTGAGCCTCGTCCTCGCGGTGCTGTTCGCCGAGATCGCCACCGGTGGCATCGATGCGAAGGCCATCGCCATGCTCGGGGTGCTGTCTGCGATCGGCGCCGCCTTACGACCGCTCGATGCCGGCACCGCCGGCATCGAGTTCATCTTCTTCCTGCTGATCCTCGCCGGACGGGTGTTCGGCCCCGGGTTCGGCTTCGCGCTCGGCTGCACGACGCTGTTCGGTTCGGCGCTCATCACCGCCGGAGTCGGGCCGTGGATGCCCTACCAGATGTTCGGCTGCGCCTGGATCGGGCTGTTCGCGGGATGTCTGCCCCCGCTTCGCGGTCGGGCCGAGATCGCGATGCTCGCCGGCTACGGCGCAGTCGCCGGTTACGCCTACGGCTTCCTGTCGAACCTGTCGTTCTGGCCGTTCGCGCTCGACCCGGGGAGCTCGATCTCCTACCTGCCGGGTGCGTCGCTGGGCACCCAGTGGCACCACTACCTGGTGTTCGACACCACCACGTCGCTGGGATGGGACACCGGCCGCGCAATCACCAACCTCGTGGCGATCTGTGTGGTCGGTCCGGCGGCGTTGCGCACCTTCCGAAGAGCCGCCCGCAAGGCGGCGTTCACCTCCCCGGTCGAGTTCGGACCGGGGACTGACGTCACCGCTGCCGCGGCCTGACCCCCCGGAACACGGCCACCCACAGGGCAATCACGGCAACTGCCAACGCGGCGATCGCCAACCCGCGGTCCGTGCCGTTGCTCGTGTCGTCGTTCGACGCTGCCAGCTGTGCCGAGACGGGTTCGGTCAGCTGCAAGGTCGGGGCGGGACGTTCCGGCTCGGGAGATCCCGGCGGCGCGGTCTCGATCCATCGCACCACCCGGCCGTTGCTGTAGGTCTGGATCGCCTTGAAGGTGAGCGTGCCGGTCTCGTCCGGCAGCTCGCCGACCGTGAGGTGGAAGTCCTGGAAGCCGCCGACCGGAATCTGCCCGCCGCTCCACGTCACCTCGGAGACCGCGGCCGCGATCGGCCCGTCGTCGGTCTCGACCGGCTTCGCGAGCTTGCTGCTCCGTACCCGGAACGACCAGCCGGGAGTCGGCTCGACCAGCACTCCGAGCAGCGGCGTGGCCGTCGGCAGGAAGACCCGGAGCCGGACCGTGCGCGCGTGGTCCATCTCGTTGGGCACCCGGAACGTCAGCACCGAGTCGGTGGCGCCCGCCATCGCGTTGTCGGCGTGCACGCTGACGTGCGCAGCGGCCGGCAGAGCGGCGGTGAGCGTGAAGGTCGGTACCGCGATCGCCAGTGACGCGATCCGACGCAGGTTGCTGGGGGACATCGGTGACGCTTCTCCTCCGGTTGTTGTCATCAGCGAATCGGGATCGTGGTCGTGACGGCGATCTCGTTGATCGCCGAGGTACGGGCGTCGAGCTGCAGCTGCCAGTCCCCCTCGTCCGAGAAGGCCACGGTCGCCACCTCGCGCCCGGTGGCGACCTCGCGGAACCGGATCGGCAACGGACCGATCGGCGGGTCGGCCTCGGTGAGCGAGCCGTCGATGTGGGTGATCCGCTGCGGCGCCCCCGACAGCTGTGTCGTCGACACCACCAGGGTCGTGCTCCCCACTCGCGGTCGCTCGACGTGCACCGTGACGGTGACGCCACCTTCGGTGGCGGTGCGCGTGATCGCCGGCGCGTAGACGTCGTGCGCCAATGGGGTCGCGGTGAGCACCGAGGTCACGGAGAGCACGACGACCGCCACACCGGCCTCGGCGTAGACGGTCGCTCGTAGCCGGCCGAGGTTCCCCTCGCCGGCCAGCCGCTGCACGTGGCGGCGCGACAGCCAGGCGATCCCGACGATCAACACGACAGCGGCGGACTTCACGATCAGCAGCTGGCCGTAGCCGGTCGCAGGCAGCGCCCCCCACGAGCGCACGTTGCGCCAGGCGGCGAACAGCCCGGTCGCGACGATCAGCGACACCGCAGCGAGCGCCCACTCGGAGAAGTCCGCGACGAGCGCCCCCGTCTGCTCACCGGCCGGTTCCCGCAGCACGACTCCGAGCAGCACGACGAGCCCGCCGAGCCAGGTGGCCATCGCGGCCACGTGCACCCAGTCCGCCACGAAGGACAGCGGGACGAGCGACCCCTCCGCGGCGTGGCCGGCGAACGGCCAGGTGGCGGCGAGCAGCGCGGCGACCAGGCTGACCAGGACGGCACGCCGGCGGCGGTCCGGGACGTAGTGGCCGAGGACGATCGTCTGCAGCAGCAGGAAAAGCAGCACCAGCCGCTCGATGCTGGCCCGGCCGTACCGGCCGTCGAAGCCCAATCGCAACGACGACGAGCTCATCGCACCGGTGAGCGACCGGCCCGATGCTTGCGCGCCTTGTACGTAGACGCCGACCAACGTCACCACTGCAAGCAGCAGGCAGCCGCCGAGTGCGAGGCGGCGCACTCGGCGATCGGCGAACCCAGCCGGCCACAGCCACAGCAGGACGACGATCGTGCCGGGCCCGAGGATCAGAGCGAGATAGCCAAGCCCTCTCACCACGTCCGCCGCGGTGGTCGTCCCGTCGTCGGGCTTCGCACTCGCCGGCGTGCCTGTGACGGGTGTGGCCTTTCGCACCGAGAAGGTGAAACCGCCGGACACCACGTGGGTGTCAGCGGAGGTGACCCGCCAGGTCACGGTGTAGGTGCCCTTGGGCAGGGGCGAGGGGACAGTTGCCTGGATCTCGCTACCCCGGCCGCCGGGGTGGCCGGTGGGCCCCAACTCGACGCGCTGCAAGTGGTCGTCGTAGAGCTGCAGGGCGTCCTTGGCTGCGATCACCGACTCGTCGAAGGTCAGCGTGACAGCCGCCGGCGAGGCCTTCAGGATCGACGTCGCGGCCGGCGCCGTCCGCTCGAGATAGGCGTGGGCGCTCGCCGGAGCCGTGAACGCGCCTGACGCGAACCCCACCGCGGGGACGATGACGGCACAACGAGCAAGCCAGCGGCGCACTATCCGGCCTAGCTGTCCTGTGCGGCAGCTGCCGTGAGCAGCTCGTCCCACAGCGAGAGCTTGACCCGGGCGTTGCCCCGGCCGGTGCCGCGCTCGATCTCGGCCGCATCGATCGCGTTCCACCCGGCGAGCTCGACGAGCGTCACCCCTCGCTCGGCGAGCAGGCCGTCGACCGAGCCCGGCACCACGTCGCGCGCGAGCAGCCGGTCGACGTCCTCGAGCAGCGAGATGACCGCCGCCTTCGCATCGCTGCGGTTGGTGCCGATGACCCCGGTCGCGCCGCGACCGATCCAGCCGCAGGTGTACTCGCCGACCTCGACACAGCCGCCGACCACTCGGTGATCGTCGTTGGGGATGACGTTGGACGTCTCGTCGAACGGCACGCCCGGCATCGGGGTACCGATGTACCCGACGGACCGGAAGACGAGCTGCGCAGGAATGTCGTACGTGCTGCCGTCCGGTCGCTCACAGCGCAGCGCCTCGACGTGGTCGGTGCCCACGAACTCCGCCGGGCGCGAGTGGAAGTGGAGGTGGAGCCGCCGCTTCGCACCGGTCAGCGGACGATGCGCCCACTCCTTGAAGACCTCGAGGTTGCGCTTCACGTCCTTGTCGTCCGAGTCGACGTGATCGACCTGGGCCGGATCGACCACGACGTCGACCCCGGCGAGCTCTCCCATCTCGCGGAGCTCCTTGATGGTGAACTTTGCGTGCTCGGGCCCACGCCGCCCGACGATGTGGACGTCGGTCAGCGTGGAGGCGCGCAACACGGCGAGCACGTCATCCGGTACGTCGGTGGTCGCCATCTCCTCGGGGTCGCGGACGATGACCCGAGCCACGTCGATCGCGACGTTGCCCAGCCCGATCACGACCGCGCTCGTCGCGTCGAGCGAGTACGGCTCCACGAAGTCCGGGTGACCGCTGTACCAGTTCACGAAAGCGGTGGCCGCAATGCTGCCCGGAAGATCCTCGCCCGGGATCCCCAGCTTGCGGTCGATCGACGCTCCGTAGGTGTAGACGATCGCGTGGTAGTCGGCGAGCAGCTCCGGGACGGTCACGTCGATCCCGACGTTGACGTTGCCGCGGAACCGAACGTTCTCGTGTTCGAGGACCCGCTGCAGCGTCGAGGCGAGGTTCTTCATCTTGATGTGGTCGGGTGCGACGCCGTATCGCAGCAGCCCGAACGGCGCGGGCAACCGGTCGTAGATGTCGACCGACACCGCACGATCCGACTGGGAACACAGCGCATCTGCGGTGTAGATACCGGCCGGACCGGCCCCGATCACAGCTACTCGCAGTCGCGCATCAGCACCCGTCACACCCCCCATTCTGCTAAAACACAAAACACTGTGACCGGGCACACCCTGAAACTGCTCACCATCCCGCTGTTCACCGGGATCATCGGCTACGTCACCAACTGGAGTGGCGTGGTGATGCTGTTCTACCCGGTGCACTTCCGCGGGATCCGGCTGCGGCCGCTCGCGCCGTTCGTCGGGTTGCTGCCGCGCCGGATCCAGCAGATCCCCGGCATCATGCAGGCCGGCCTCGGCTGGCAGGGCATCATCCCGTCTCGAGCAGCCAAGATGGGGTCGATAGCTGTCGACAAGGGCATCTCGAAGCTCGGCAGCCCGCGAGAGTTCTACGAACAGCTCGAGCCGGACAAGATCGCCGAGCAGATCCTCCTCAACTCGCGTCAGGACGTGCACGACCTGGTCGACCGGATCATGGAGCGCGAACACGGTCAGCTGTGGCGCGACCTCCCGCCGCGTGCACGCGTTGCCATCCACGATCGCGTCGACACGCAGCTGCCGCAGGTCGTCGGTCAGGTCACGAAGGAGATCGGCGAGCACATCGACCAGCTCCTCGACATCAAGCTGATGGTGATCCGTCGGATCTCCGCGCAACCCGAGCTGGCGAACCGGATCTTCCTCGACGTCGGCCGCAAGGAGCTGAGGTTCATCCAGAACTTCGGCTTCGTGTTCGGTCTGATCCTCGGCATACCGCTCGCCTTCGTCACGGACGCCTTCCGGTACTGGTACCTGTTGCCGATCGGCGGGGTGCTGATCGGCTACGCGACCAACCTGGTCGGCATCTGGATGATCTTCGAGCCGGTCGCCCCGCGCCGGTTCCTCAAGCTGACGTTCCACGGTCTGTTCATGCGCCGCCAGCCAGAAGTGGCCGAGGTGTACGCCGGGATCATCGCCAACGACATCGTGACCATCGCCAACATCGGCGACGACCTGATGAACGGGCCACGCTCCGACCGCACCCGGCGGCTGGTCGAGAACGCGCTGCGCCCGGCCGTCGACGACGCGCTCGGCCGCGCCTCGGGGCTGGTGCGGGTCGCGATCGGTACGAAGACCTACGACGCGATCCGGGAGTCACTTGCCACCGAAGCCGTCGAGTACACGATGACGCCCTTCACGGACCCGGAGTTCGGAGCTCGCCAGAACAAGGCGATCTTCACCCTGCTCGCCTCGCGGATGCGCACAATGGCACCGCACGACTTCGCGGAGATGCTACGGACGGCGATCAAGGAGGACGAGTGGCTGCTGTACCTGCACGGCGCCGTCCTCGGCTTCGGCGCCGGGTTGATCCACCTCGCGATCTTCGGTTGAACGTCTCGTGACGGAGCGACCGGTCGTCCCTGAGGTCGTCGGCGCGGACAACCAGGACGTCAACACGATCATTCGCGCGGCGCCGTCACTCGCGCGGTTTGCGGTCGCCGCGTGGTGGCGGACGACCGAATGGTCGATCGGCGCCGCCGTCAACACCGGCAACCGAGTGTTCAGCGCCGTCGTCTCCGGCCAGTCCCCTGGCGTCGTTCTCGCCACCCTCGGCAACGAGCTGCGCAGCAACCTTCGCCAGATCCTCGGCATCGTCGACATGCCCTCGATGCCGGGTGCGAGCATCGTCAACCGCGTCATCCCGGCCGAGCCCGTGGTGCAGGTCGTCGAGCGGCCACTCCGCGAGATCGGCGCCGAGCTGCTCCAACGCTCGGGGGACATGTCCTACGACGACGAGCTGCATCCCGCCTACATCCGGATCCTGGCGGACCTCGCGCCGGACGAGGCACGCATTCTCCGTCTGCTCGCCACTGAAGGGTCGCAGCCGTCGGTCGACGTTCGCACCAGCCGTCCGCTCAACGTCGCCACCCAGCTGGTCGCGCCCGGGCTCACGATGATCGGGGCCCAGGCCGGTGTCCGCCATGGCGACCGGGTGCCGGCGTACCTGAACAACCTGTTCCGGCTCGGTTTGATCTGGTTCTCGCGGGAGCCGGTCGCCGACCGGCTGCGCTACCAGGTGCTCGAGGCCCAGCCCGACGTCTCCGCCGCGCTGAAGGAGGCCGGCCGCGGCCGCACCATCCGCCGCAGCATCGAGCTCACCCCGTTCGGTGAGGACTTCTGCAAGACCTGCCTGCCGCTCTGAGCAGTCCGCGACCGTTGCGCATCCCGCTCGGCCTTGCTAGCTCCTGACGAGGGACTCCAGCGCGTCCACCGCGGTGTGCACCGAGGCATCGTCTGGCGGGCCTTCCCCATAGAGCTCCTGCTCGAGGGCGAGCACCGCCGTTCCCATGCCGGGGGTCTCGCCACCGACGCGCTGCAGGTACTGCCGCGGCGTCTCGGCCAGTGCCCGAGGGGGTGGCCCGTGCCGGTCGCGCGTGACCCGCAGGTACGCCGCGAGTACCGGACCGGGCGGGGTGCCGGCCAGCCGGCGCCGGCCGGGCCACGGCAAGCCGACCCCGCCCATCATCGATCGCACGATCCAGCCGACCAGCACGAGGACAGCGGCACCGAGCACCGCCAGCGAGAGCCGGCCTCCTGGTAGCGCGGACGCCGCCGCGTTGAACGCTCGCGAGAACAGCGACTCGCCGGAGCCCGCGGTGTCGGCCAGCTGCGCGCCCGCGGTCGGGTCGACCGGCGACCACCCGATACCCGGGTAGTACACCTCGACCCAGGCGTGGGCGTTCTGCTCCGTGTACAGCCGCGACGACCCCTCCTTCACGCCGTACGCCAGGCCACTGACCAACCGCGCCGGCACGCCGAGCGTCCGCAACATCACGGTTTCGGCAGAGGCGAACAACTCGCAGAAACCTTGGTGGGTACGGAACAGGAAATCGTCGACCGCATCCACCCCGCGCGGCGCGATCGGAGCGTTCAGCGTGTAGGTCTCGTTCGCGAGGAGGTACTTCTCGATCGCAGTGACCTGCTGGTAGCGGTTGCCCGCTCCGGCGGTGATCCGGTGCGCCAGGTCCGAGACCTCGGTGGGAACCTCTGCGGGCAGCGCGGTCCACACGGCGTCGGCGGGGTCGTCGCCGGACGCCGCCTCCAGGATCGATGGCCCGGTCGGAGCGACGACCGAGGTCACGGTGTATGACGTCAAGGGCGCGGCCGGGTTCTCGAACACCCGCACGTTCGCAGGACCGCGCACGATCTTGCGCACCTGGTTGCCCGATGCCTTCAGATGAGTCGGGACGCCCGGCGACCAGATCAGCCCTCCGGCAGCGCCCGGCTCGATCGACACCGCATCGCGGCGAGTAGTGCCGCCCTTCGGTGGCGGGTCGTCGGCGATCTTCGGCACCGCTGCCGACGGGCCGTCTACCGCGGCAGGCGCACCGGAGGGGTTGACCCACGACGTGCCGGTGTAGGTACGGAAGAACGTGCCGCGCCAGAGCGGCGGCGCGTCGTTGGAGACGCGAAGCAGCGGGGTGTCCGGCAGGGATCCGCGGACGAGCAGGCTCAGGTCGCCGAAGCCCTGCGTGTCGACACCGACCTGCTGCCGGTCGGCGAGCGCCAGGTTGGCCTGCTGCACGTGGCTCACGAGGGCGCGAGCCAGGTCCCCGCCACCGAGGCCGGTGGGCAGCAGGAAGAAGACGATGGCGCCCGCGATCAAGGTCGACGCGACAGGCCCGAGCTGGTCGAGCTGCCGGAACATCCGCGGGCCGTCGCGGCGCGGCACACCGACCACCTGGGCGGACACCGCCCCGTTCGCGTACGCCGCGGTCGTCTGGACCTTCGCGATCGCGATCAACGCGACCACCCAGGCGACGACCAGCATCGCTCCGGTGCTCACGTTCTTCGCACCAGCGGCCGCGGCGACGAGCACGCCCGTCGTGACCGTCAGCCACACCCGGTGTTCGCGCGGAGTGCGCGCCTGCGGCGCCATGATCAGCGACAGCACGACCAACGCCTCGCTGAGTGAGCGCAGCGTTGCGGTCGGGTCGATGATCCCTTCGCGGCCGCGGCTGATCGTGCGAACCGCGATGATCGTCGAGAACAGGGCGACGCTGGCCACGCCCGCGTTGCGCGTGAGGATTGCGCGGCGCGGGTCCACCGGCCCGTTCGGCCGTGAGACGGCAACGGTCAGCGCGAGGGTCAGCGGGAGCGCCCACCACGGCACCATCCCGGCGGCGGTTGCCGCCACCTGCGCGATCGCGCAGGCGGCTCCGCACCAGATGCGGGCCCGGATCTCGTGGGCGGTCATCGCACCGCCATCGCCGCGAGATCAGCGGCGCCGACCACCGCTCCGGCACCGCCGCCGCGTGCCGCAGTGGCTACGTGCTCCGGCAGCGCGGCCTTGCCGAGCCAGACGACGATCGCGCCGGCGCCGGCCAGCTGCATCGCCGATCGAAGCTGCTCGCCGCTCGGCATCCGGTCCGGATCGATGTCGGCGAACCAGTCCATCGCGTCGACCGGACGTGTCACGGGGGCGGGCTCTCCCTCGCCGACCAGGACCACGCCGCGCCCGTCCCGCAACGCGCGCAGCGCGGTCGCGGCAACCCGCGCGAGCAACAGTTCCTGCGCCTCGCTGTCGGCGAGCGGCCCGGCGACCACGAGCAGCGTCGGGTACCCCGGGCGCTCGCGCTCCATCACGACCAGCTGGTTGCGACGGGCCGACGCCCGCCAGTGAATCGCGGACCGCGCATCGCCCGGCCGCCACTCGCGGATCCCGAAGAAGTCGACACCACTGCCGCTCCGCGAAGCGGAAGAACGTCCGTACGCCTCCCCTGCCGCACTGTCGGGCAACCGCAGCGGCGTCGCGGGCGCGGGGTGGACCCATCCGGTCTCCGGCAGCATCACCCGCGCCTTGCGCACCCAGCCGCCGAGCGGGGAGTACGCCTCCATCTCGACCCGCCCGCCGTGCCGGTAACAGCCACGACGGAGCGGCATCGCCACACGCTCACCGATCGCCCGCTCACCGGCTCGCAACGACGGCGTCACGTAACGACCGATGTCGAGGCCCGGCGCGTGGTCGATCAGAACGATCGGGCGGCGACCGCCGAGCCGGCCACCTCGTGACGTCACGCTGAGCTGGACGGCGGCCTCGACGCCGACCGCCATGCGCGAAGGGGTTCGCCGCTCGACGTCGTCGAGGGCCGCGCCCGGTGTGAGGAGCGCGTCACCGATCACCGCGCCGACGGCCGCGGCCGCCGCGAGCGCGACCCCCGAGGAGTGGATCAACCGGCCGAGCAGCTCGAGGACGCCGGCCAGCAGGAGAAGCAACGACGTACTGCGGGTCGGGCGCGGCAACAGCCGGATCCGTTGCAGGACCCGGTTCGGAGGTCGGGCCTCAGACACCCGGCGGTCTCATGGCGGGCTAAGCGCCCGACAGGGGCGCCGGAACGCGGGCGACGATGTCGGCGATCACGTGCTGGCCGCGGGCATGGCCGCCGTCGTCACCTGACATCACGAGCCGGTGCGACAGGACGGGAAGGGCGAGCGCCTTGATGTCATCCGGGAGCACATGGGGCCGGCCCTGCAGGATCGTGCGGGCCTGCGCGCAACGGACCAAGGCGATGGCCGCGCGGGTGCTGGCGCCGATCGCCACTCCGGGGTAGCTGCGGGTTGCGGCGACCACCGCTACGGCGTACCCCAGCACCGCGTCTGCGACGTGCACGCTGCGCACCGCACCCCGCAACGCCGGCATCTCGCCGGCCTTCATCACGGCGTGCAGGGTGTCGACGGTCGGTGCGACGAGCTGCTCGCGCACGATCTGCCGCTCGACGTCCTCCGCGTTGGGCCCGGGATGGACCAACACCGTGAACCGGTCGAGCTGACCTTCGGGCAGCGGGTAGGTTCCCCACTGCTCGAACGGGTTCTGCGTCGCCAGGAGCACGAACGGATCCGGCAGCGCGTGCCGGACGCCGTCCACCGTCACCGCCGACTCGTCCATCGCCTCGAGCAGCGCGGACTGGGTACGGGGCGAGGCCCGGTTGAGCTCGTCGACCAGGACGACGTTGGCAAACAGCGGACCCGGGACGAAGGAGAACGCGCTGCGCGATGGCTCCCAGACCGACGAGCCGGTGATGTCGGCGGGCATCAGGTCCGCGGTGGCCTGCACCCGCCGGAAGCTGCCGCCGAGGGCGTGCGCAAGCGCTCGGGCCATGGTGGTCTTGCCGGACCCCGGGACGTCCTCGATGAGGACGTGGCCGCCGGCGATCACCGCGGCAACCGTGAGCTCCACCGCGGCACGACGGCCGAGCACGACCTGCTCGACGGCGGCAACCAGCGCCTGAGCCTGCTCATGGGCAGACTCCGGCGGCGCCCCCAGTGGCGACGCCGTCATGCCCGAGCCGACGCCGTCACGAGCGGGCCCTCCGGTTTCGGTAGATGACCGTTAGTTCGAACATCGGTCAGATCCGGTTCAAACTTCAACGACGCAGCCACGGGTCCGTCACTGCCTGACGAACTCGCGCACGGCGCCGATGGTCATGTCCGAGGGATTGCCCAGCCCGGCGGCGATCAAGCATGACCGCCCGATGCTGCGGCGCCACCGGATGCCGGCCGCGCAGCCTCGTGGCGTCCCCCACCGCTTCATGACTAGATCATGGCAAACCCTGCAGCTTGGCCGGGTTGAGCACCGAGGCGATACCCACCACGCGACCGTCGACGATGTCGAAGGACAACGTGGCAGTGGCCGCACCGGCCTCGAAGAACAGAAACCCGGGCCGGCCGTTGATCGTGGCGGCCCGGGTCTCGGTCTCCGCCGCGAACTCCGAGGCGACGGCCACCAGGAACCGCGCGATCTTGCGCGGCCCGTGGATCGGCCGACGCGCCGCCTTCACGACGCCTCCGCCGTCGGTCCAGAGCACCGCGTCCTCGGACATCAGGGACATCAGGCCATCGAGGTCACCAGTCGCACACGCCGCGAGGAACTGCTCGGCAAGCGCCTCGCCGGCCTTACGGTCGGCGTCGAACCGGTGCCGCCGCTCGCCCACTCGACGCCTGGCACGGCTGACCAGCTGGCGGCATGCCGGTTCGCCGCGGTCGAGGATTCCGGACAGCTCCCCGTAGCCGTACCCGAACACCTCGTGCAGCAGGAACGCGGCGCGCTCAACCGGCGCCAGCTCCTCGAGGACCACGAGGAACGCCTGCGACAGCGAGTCGGCAAGCTCTGCTGCCGCGGCGGGCGGGTCGTCGGTGACCACGAGCGGCTCCGGCAGCCACGGTCCGACGTAGGACTCGCGGCGTACCCGCGCGGAGCGCAGCTCGTCGATGCACAGCCGCACCACGATCGTGGTGAGGTACGACGGGCTCGAGGTGACCTCGCGCTCGCCGCGATCCTGCCAGCGCAGGTATGCCTCCGATACGACGTCCTCGGCATCTGCGACGCTTCCCAGCATCCGGTAGGCGATGCCGACCAGCCGCGGCCGCTCCGCAACGAACTCGTCGACGTCGCTCACGACGGCTGCAGTTCGCACTGCGCCGCAAACCCCTCGCTGTGCAGGCCGAGCGCGGCGTTGGTCCTCGACCGGTAGTTCTCGAGCGCCACCCAGCAGGCCAGCTCGACGATCTCCCGGTCGGAGAACGACGCGTGCAGCCGCTTCACCAGGTCGTCGTCGATCACGACCGGCGTCGCGGTCGCGGCTTCGGCGTACTCGAGCACGACCCGCTCACGCTCGTCGTAGACGTCGGACTCCCGCCACCGTGGCACCTCTCGCACCTTGCGAGGGTCGACGCCGCGCTGCATGCCTTCGTAGTACCCGAAATCAATGCACCACGAGCAGCCGATCTGCCCCGCGGTTGCCTGCTGCGCGAGCCATTGCAGATGCGGGTCGAGCGTGTGCCACCGCTTGCCCACCACGGTCTCCAGCGCGCCGTTCGCCATCAGCACGCCGTTGTGGTGCGCCAGCGCCCGCGCCGGGTCGACCACCTTCCCGAAGCGCTTTCTCGAGTAGCGCCAGGCGAAGCGCTGAATCATTCCGTGGGGCTGCTGGACCAGCGGGACCACAGGTTCAGTCATCTCAGATCTCCTTCCCTCTACCAGGAAGACGAGACAGCTACTGCTTCTGTGACTGGGCCGAGACGCGGAGGCCGGGGCGGTCGCCTGGCTCGAGGTAGACGCAGTGGGTGCCGCGGTAGATCGTCGGCATGCACTTGTTGCAGTGGATGCAGGTGGACTCGCTCGCCTGCCCGTCGCGCATCCGGTTGACCAGGTCGGGCTCGCGGAGCAGCGCGCGTCCCATCGCGACGAAGTCGAAGCCCTCGGCCATGGCCCGCTGAACGGTCTCGAGCGTGGAGATCCCGCCGAGCAGCACCAGCGGCATCGACAGCGCGGCCCGGAACTGGCGCGCTTCCCCGAGGAAGTACGCCTCCTCGTACGGGTACTCCGGCATGAAGCGCTTTCCGACCAGCTTGAACGCCGGCCGGAGCACTGCGGGCAGCGTCGCGGCGAACTCCTTGCGCGGCACGTCACCGCGGAACAGGTACATCGGGTTGGCGAGCGAACCGCCGCCGGTCAGCTCCAGCGCGTCGACGTGTCCGTCGTCCTCCAGGAGCTTCGCAATCGGCACGCTGTCGGCGACGGTCAGCCCCCGCGGCACGCCGTCTTCCATCTCGAGCTTCGCGAGCACCGCGATCCGCGGCCCCACCGCCTCTCGCACCGCACGTGCGACCTCCCGCGCGAAGCGCGCCCGCCGGGTCGCGTCGCCGCCCCATTCGTCCTCGCGCTTGTTGAAGCGCGGGCTCATGAACGAGTTGATCAGGTAGTGGTGGCCCATGTGGATCTCGACGGCGTCGAACCCGGCCTCCGCGAGCAGGCGTGCCGCGTTGGCGAAGTCCGCGATCGTGCTCTCGATGTCAGCGACGGTCATCGCGTGGTAGCGAGTACCGAGTGGGCTGAACCCGCTCGAGGCGGCAAGTGCCTTCGACCCGGTGACCCGAGCGTTGCCGATCGGACCCGCGTGGCCGACCTGCGCGCTGATCGCGGCGCCTTCGCCGTGCACCGCGTCCGCCAGCCGCTTCAGGTCCGGGACCAGCTCGGGGCGCGGCACCAGCTCGTTCGGCGCTCCACGTCCGCCGGGTGAGGCCGCGCAGTACGCGACGGTCGTCATTCCCACACCACCGGCGGCGGTCGCGCGGTGGAAGTCGATCAGCTCGTCCGACACCTTGCCGCGATAGCTCATCCCTTCGAACGTCGCGGCCTTGATGATCCGGTTGCGCAGCGTGAGCGGCCCGAGCTGCGCCGGCGCAAAGACGTCGGGACGCGTTCGCGGTGTGGAGTCGGTCACTGCGTCAGTATGGTGCCGTGCCGTTCATGAGCCCGGCGACGCCCGAGTTCGACGTCGACGAGTGGCTGACCCTGCCGTACTACGAACGGGTCCGCGCCATGTGCCGGACCTGGGCGATGCAGGGGTTCGGCGCACCGGCGGTTGCGTACGTGTTCTACCTGGTGAAGCTCGCCGGCTACGTCGGAGGCTTCCTCGCCTTTGCGTGCACCAGCCGCGGGCTCGCGCTGTCGGATGTCGGCTCTTGGTGGGCCTCGCCGGTGGCCTTCGAGAAGGCCGTCCTCTGGACCATGCTGTACGAGGCCTTCGGCTTCGGGTGCGCGAGCGGGCCGCTCACCGCGCGCTACCTGCCGCCGGTCACCGCGTTCACGCACTGGCTGCGGCCCGGCACCACCCGGCTCGCGCCGTTCCCGAGGCTCCCGATGACGGGCGGCACGAAGCGCTCGGTGATCGACGTTCTGCTGTTCGCCGCGTTCGTGGTCTTCACGGTTCACGCGCTGCTCGCGACCGGGCCGACGATCGGCCGCGACTCGATCTGGCCGATCCTCGTGCTGATGCTCGTGCTCGGGCTTCGCGACAAGACCGTGTTCCTCGCGGCGCGGTCAGAGCACTACCTCCTCGCGACGTTCGTGTTCCTGTTCCCGCACGACCTGTTCGCGGGCTCCAAGGCGGTTCAGCTCGCGCTGTGGTTCGGTGCCGCGACGTCGAAGCTGAACCGGCACTTCCCCAACGTCATCGCGGTGATGCTGTCCAACAACCCGCTCAATCACTCGAAGCGGCTTCGCAAGGCGCTGTACCGCAGCTACCCCGATGACCTGCGCGGGTCACGACTCGCGGCACTGATGGCGGACGGCGCGACGGTCGTGGAGTACGCGTTTCCGCTCGCCCTCCTGCTCACCCACGGCGGGATCCCGACCTACGTCGCGCTCGCGGTGATGGTGGCCTTCCACGCGAACATCTTCTTGTGCTTCGCGATGGGCGTGCCCCAGGAGTGGAACGTCTTCTTCATCTACTCCGGTCTGGCGCTCTTCGGCGAGCACTCCCACGTCACGGCCTGGTCGATCCACTCGCCGTGGCTGGGCATCGTCCTGATCGTGTGCTTGATCGGCGTGCCGGCGCTCGGCAACCTGCGGCCGGACCTGGTCTCCTTCCTGCCCTCGATGCGCTATTACGCGGGCAACTGGGGCACCAGCGTCTGGCTGTGGCGTCCGGGCGCACTCGAGTCACTCGACGACGTCATCACCAAGAGCGCGACGTCGCCGCGGCGTCAGCTCGAGCGGTTGTACGGCCCGCCGGCGTACGAGGTCATCGTCGGCCGGGTACAGGCCTTTCGCGCGATGCACCTGCACGGTCGCGCGCTCAACTCGTTGCTGCCGAAGGCGATCGCCGACCTCGATGATCCGGACGTCCGTACGAAGGGCATCGACGCCTTCGAGGTGGTCGACGGAGAGTTCATCGCGGGACTCGTCCTCGGCTGGAACTTCGGCGACGGTCACCTGCATCACGAACAGCTGCTCGCGGCGATCGGTGAGCGCCGCGGCTTCGCGCCGGGTGAGCTGCGATGCATCTTCCTCGAGTCCCAGCCGGCGCTGCGCCCGACGATGCACTGGCGGATCGTCGATGCCGCCGCGGGCGCAGTCGACTCCGGGCACATCCGGGTGAGCGACCTGCTCGACCTTCAGCCGTGGGGCGAGCCCGCGACCGACGACGCGGGAGCCGGGGACGTTGTCCGAGCCTGACCTCGACGCGGTCGTCGTCGGGTCGGGACCGAACGGCCTCGCCGCGGCTGTGACCCTCGCGCAGGCCGGCCGCTCGGTCGTGGTCCTCGAGGCCGCGGACACCATCGGCGGCGGGACCCGGTCCGCCGAGCTGACCGTGCCCGGGCTGATCCACGACGTCTGCTCTGCGGGTCATCCCTTCGGCGCAGGCTCGCCGTACCTCGCGACCCTCCCTCTCGACGAGCACGGGCTGAAGTGGCGGTGGGCCGAGATCGAGATGGCGCATCCGCTCGACGACGGACCGCCAGGGACGCTGTGCCGGTCGATCACGGACACCGCCGCGAGCCTCGGCGAGGACGGCGCCGCATGGCGCCGGACGTTCGGCCCGCTGAGCGAGCAGTTCGGAAGCCTCGCCGTCGACTTCTTCGGGCCGTTGCTCCACGTGCCGAGACACCCGGTCGTCTTCACCCGGTTCGGCCTGCGAGCACTGTGGCCGGCGACGACGTACGCGAAGCGGTTCTCGACACCGCAGGCCCGGGCGCTCTTCGCGAGCGCGGCCGCTCACTCCTACACGCCGCTGACCTGGCCCGGGACGGCGGGCGTCGCCGACATGTTCATCGCGGCCGGACACAGTGTCGGCTGGCCGGTAGCAGAGGGCGGCTCGCAGGCGATTGCGAACGCCCTCGCGAGCCTGCTGACCTCCCTCGGCGGCCGAATCGAGACCGGCATCGAGGTGAAGGACCTCGCCTCGCTTCCCCCCTCGCGAGTGCGCCTGTTCGACACCTCGCCGGGGGTGCTCGCCGCGATCGCCGGGGAAGCGCTTCCGGCCCGCGTCCGCCGGGCCTACGCGCGGTTTCGCCGGGGACCGGCCGCCTTCAAGGTCGATCTCGCGGTCGAGGGCGGCATCCCGTGGCGGGATGAGGCGTGCGCACGCGCGGCAACGGTTCACCTGGGCGGCGCCATCGAGGAGCTGACCGCAGCCGAGGCGCAGGTCTACGCGGGAACGATGCCGGAGCGGCCGTTCGTCCTGCTGATGCAGCAATACCTCGCGGACCCGTCACGCTCCTCCGGTGACGTCCATCCGATCTGGGCCTATGCGCATGTCCCCAACGGCTACCCGCACGACGCGACCGAGGTCGTGCTCGACCAGATCGAGCGGTTCGCGCCGGGGGCGCGGGAACGCATCGTGGGCCGGCACGTGATGGGGCCCGCAGCGCTCGAGAGCTACAACGCCAGCTACGCGGGCGGGGACATCATCGGCGGCGCCAACACGTTGCGGCAGATCGTGTTCCGTCCTCGCGTCTCGACGAACCCGTACGCCACCGGCATCCCGGGGACCTACCTGTGCTCGGCGTCAACGCCGCCGGGCGGAGGCGTGCACGGCATGTGTGGGCACCATGCCGCCCGCCACGCCGTTCGCTATCTCGACGGCCGCTAGTCACATCTCCCAGCGCGCGGGCCAGTCGTCCGGTCGCAGCAGCGCCTCGGTCCCGCCGTCGATCAGCAGGACGGTGCCGACGCAGAACTCGTTGTGCAGCAGGAATGCGGCCGCGTCCGCGATCTCCGCGGGCGCGCCACCGCGACCGATCGGCAGCGGGAACATCGCGACGAGCGGACCGATGGTGGGGTCGTTGCGCTGCTCCGCGGCGAGCGCGGTCTCGACCAGCCCGGGAGCGAGCGCGTTGAGGCGTACGCCGGCACCGATCCATTCCGGCTTGGTCGCATTGCGCCGGATCCATCGCGCGATCGCCGTCTTCGTCGCGGGGTAGGCGACCAACGACTCACCGGTGTCCGCGAGGGCGCACGCCGCCGGTTCGTCGTCCGCGAGGCAGGCGTCGACCAGCTCGAGCGAGAACCCCGGCTGACAGGTCGTCGAGTTCGAGCTGATCGCGACCACGGATCCGGACCCGGCCGCCAACGGCACGCGAAGCCCTTCGATGAGCCGGACCGTGCCGAAGTAGTTGACGGACACGAGCAGGGCACCGGGTCGACCCGGCAGGCCCGCGACGCCGGCGCACGGCACCAGGCCGTGCAGCACGCCGCCGCACCACTCGGTGACCGCGCCGACCGCCGCCGCCCTGCCGTCAGCGGTGCCGAGATCCGCCACGACATCGGCGTCGACCCGGTCGATGCCGAGCACCTGATAGCCGCGCCCGGCGAGATCGTCGTGAACCGCGCGGCCGATGCCGGACGCCGACCCCGTCACGACGAAGCGGCGGGCGTCGGCAAACGGGATGTTTGGGTTGTTTCCGGACTTTTCGGTCATTTCGGCACCACGACTACACCCCTTCGCGGAATCGCCCGATGAACTCCCGAACCCCCAACAATCGGAGCAGGTCGCAAGTGTCGGAAATGATGGCGTGGCATCGCATCTCCTGGGAGTCGCGTCTCGCCAGCGAAGGCAAGCTCGTCGGTGCCGCCGTGGCGGTCTATCTGATGTCGCACTACGGCCTGGATCCGGTCCACGAGCATCGCAACATCATCTACATCTGGCTCGCGGTGGGGGTGGTGCCGGTCATCATGCAGCGCCTCACGCCGTGGATGATGGTCCACTCGCCGGGCGTCGAGGTGCCCTACCTGGTGACGATGGGGCTGGTCGACCAGGCGGTCGGGGTCGCCGTGGTCGCGCTGTCCGGAGGCGTCAACGGACCGTTCTGGGTGATGATGCTCGTCACGACCGCCGGGGCCGCGGTGATCGCGCCCAACCAGGTCATGGCGGTCGGCCAGTCGCTGCTGATGACCGGCTCCCTGGTGCTCGCGACGTGGATCGCGCACGACCTGACCAGCGACGCGACCGGGCCCCTGATCCTGGTCGGCGCGTCCGCGGCGATGGTGGCGATGCTGGGCAACGCGGTCGCCTCGCGCCTTGAGGTGCAGCGGCTGCAGTCCGACACCGAACGTGACCAGCTGCGCAAGACCGTCGAAGACCTGTCGCTGGCGCTCGGCCAGGCGGCACAGGGTGACCTGTCGGTGCGAGTGGAGTCCGAGAGCGTGGCGCAGGAGCTGCTGTCGCGGCTCGCGACCGCGTTCGACGACACGTTGGGGAACCTCCGCGGGCTGGTCGGAAAGATCCGCAACGGGGGCGAGCAGATCGTGGCCGCCGCGCACCAGCTGCTCGCATCCGCGGAGGAACACGCGGCGTCGGCCACGGAGCAGTCCTCCGCGGTGTCGCAGACCACGTCGACGATCGAGGAGCTGGCCGCCACGGCAGCCCAGATCGCCGACACCGCCGAGGCGGTCTCGCGCTACGCGGCCGAGACGTTGCGTCACGCCGAGGACGGCCGGGTCGCGGTCTCGGCGAGTGTCGACGCGATGGACACCATCGCCGACCGGGTGGAACAGATCGGCAGCCGCGCGCTCTCCCTCGGGGAGAAAGGCCAGGAG
>DASZTV010000064.1:0-40218 GCA_035548125.1 Mycobacteriales bacterium
CGTCGGTTGCTCGGGCGGCAGCAGCGTCAGCCAGGGAGTGGACCAGGCGCTCGGGCTACAGGGCGGCAACGGCAACGTGATCGACCTGTCCGGCCACGACTACCCGGTCGGCGATGTGAGCGGTACGACGCTCGAGGGCCGGCACCTCGATCTTGCGAGCTACCGCGGCAAGGTCGTCGTCGTGAACTTCTGGGGCAGCTGGTGCAACCCGTGCATCGCGGAGGCCGACAGCTTCGGAGAGGTCGCCCGGGAGTTCGCGAGCAAGGGGGTCGCGTTCGTCGGGATCGACGTCCGCGATCCCTCCAAGGCCCAGGCGCTCCACTTCCAGCAGGTCCATCACGTCGACTACCCGAGCATCTATGACGAGAGCGAGACGCTCGCGCTGCGCTTCCCCCACGCGATCCCCGCGTCGACACCGACGACGATCGTGATCGGCCGCGACGGCAACATCCTCGCGAAGGTGACCGGTGGCATCGAGTACACGAACCTGAAGAAGCTCGTCGAGGACACGCTTGACGGGACGTTGGCGTGATCGTCCTCACGAGCGCGAGCACCGCGTTCGAGCACGCGGCGTCGGGCAGCCTGATCCTCGCGATTCCGGTCGCGTTTCTCGCAGGTCTGGTCTCGTTCCTGTCTCCGTGCGTGCTGCCGCTCGTCCCGGCGTACCTCTCCTATGTCACCGGCCTGTCGGCGGCCGACCTTGCTGCGGACACCCGCCGAGTATCCGACGGACCGGGTACTGCGGTGGCGATCGAGGCGCAACAGCGGACCGGAAGGCGCCGCGGACGAGTGCTGTTCGGTTCGCTGCTGTTCGTCGCCGGGTTCTCCTCCGTCTTCATCATGTTCGGCGCGTTCTTCGGTGAGCTCGGCGCTCATCTCGACGCACACGCGACGCTGGTCGACCGCGTCGCCGGCGGCGTCGCCGTCGTCATGGGGCTGGCGTTCATCGGCTGGCTTCCGGGGTTCCAGCGAGAGTGGCGGTTCAACCGGTTACCGGTGCTCGGCATCGCGGGTGCGCCGCTGCTCGGCGTCGCGTTCGGAGTGGGATGGACCCCCTGCACCGGGCCGACGCTCGGGGTCGTCCTCGGTCTCGCCGGGGACCCGAACACCGCAACCGCGGGACGCGGTGCGCTGCTCACGGCCGTTTACTGCTGCGGTCTCGGGCTGCCGTTCATCGCAGCGGGGCTCGCCTTCCGCAAGGCGCTCGGCGCCTTCGCCGCAGTCAAGCGCCACTATGCGGTCGTGGTGCGCGGCGGGGGACTGCTGCTCGTCGCCGTGGGCGTGCTGTTGCTGACCGGGGAGTGGACCACGCTGTCGAACCACGTCCGTGACTGGTTCCCGAGCTACACGGCGCCGGTATGAGCCGGCGTACCCCGCGCCCGATTCGGGTGGCGGCTGGGGTGGCAGGCGTATGACGGAAACTCTCAACGAGGAGCTCGCGCCGCTCTCGACGGCACCGGCTCCCGTCGATCCGACCCCGTCACGGCGGGGTGCACTCGCGACCGCACGACGGTTCTGGCGGCAGCTGACGAGCATGCGGACGGCGCTGCTGCTGCTGACGCTGCTGGCCCTCGCCGCGATCCCTGGGACCTTCATCCCGCAGCGCGGCCTGGATCCGGTGAAGGTCGACAGCTACCTCGCCAAGCATCCGCATCTCGGTCCGCTGATGAACCACCTGTCGCTGTTCGACGTGTTCGGGGCGCCGTGGTTCGCCGCGATCTACCTGCTGTTGTTCGTGTCGCTGATCGGGTGCCTGGTGCCGCGCATCCGGCTGCACGCTGCCGCACTGCGCCGGCGTCCGCCCAACGCCCCTCGTCATCTGACCCGGCTGTCGGCGTCGACCAGGTGGGAGACCGACAGCTCGCCGGCCGACGTGGTGGCGGCGGCGTACGACGTGCTGCGGGCTTCGCACTGGCGGGTCGATCGCCGCGAGGAGGCGGACGGTGTCGTCACGGTCGCGGCGGAGAAGGGCTACCTGCGGGAGACCGGCAACCTGGTCTTCCATATCTCACTGCTGGTGTTGCTGGTCGGGATCGCGCTGACCGGGTTGTACGGCTTCAAGGGCACGGTGCTGGTCAGCGACGGGGGCAGCTTCGCCAACGCCCGCGAGTTCTACGACGTGTTCGAGCCGTCGCGGCTGTTCTCCGACTCCCAGCTCGCGCCGTTCTCCTTCACCCTCGACAAGTTCAACGCGTCCTATCAACCCGACGGTGAGCCGACCAGCTTCGAGGCGAAGCTGCACTACCGCACCTCTCCTGCCGCGGCGCCGAAACCGTACGACGTGAGGGTCAACCATCCGCTCGACATCGACGGGGCGAAGGTGTTCCTCGTCGGTCACGGCTACTCGCTGCGGATCAGCGTGACCAACGCCGCCGGAAAGACGGTGTACGACGGCGCCACCCCGTTCCTTCCCGACGACTCGGAGTTCGCCTCGCACGGCGTCGTGAAGATTCCCGATCTCGGCGACGGCCGGCAGCTGGGCTTGACCGGCTTCTTCTACCCGACCGCCGCCGTCACCCCGAACGGATCCCTTGCGTCGATCTATCCGGCGCCGAAACAGCCGGTCCTGTCGCTCGCCGCGTGGCGCGGCGATCTCGGGATGAACTCAGGGATCCCGCAGTCCGTCTACTCCCTCGACGTCGCCTCGTTGAAGAACATCGGCGTCAAGCAGCTGACCCCCGGCAAGTCCTGGCGGCTTCCGGACGGCGCGACCGTGACGTTCAAGGGCATCGACCAGTGGGCGACGTTCCAGGTCGCGCACGAACCCGGCAAGCGGACGCTGCTGGCCGGCGCGATCCTGGTGATCGCCGGATTGCTGGCCTCCCTTCGCGTCCGGCGACGCCGGTTCTGGCTGCGTGCGATCCCGGCGGCGAGCGGCGATCCGGGCGGGCGTACGGTTGTGACCGCGGCAGGGCTTGCTCGCAGCGAGGCCGATGGCTTCGGGGACGAGCTCGACGATCTGGTCGGTCGGATCGCGCCCGGGCACGCAGCGAACGCAGGTGACGACGGGCCCGAGCGGGCGACCGAGAGAAGAGGACAGTGACCGCGAACCTCCACCTCGCACACGTCTCGGACGTGCTGCTGACGTGGGCAGTGTTCGCGTACGCGATCGCGATGCTCGGCTACGCCGCCGAGTTCGCTGCCGGGCGCCGGGCGGAGGCGCGGGGCGGTGGCGCAGAGACGGTCCGGCAGGGCACTCGGCGCGCGGAGCTGTTCGGGCGCGCTGCTGTCGTGGTGACCGCGGCAGGTTGGGCTGCTCACCTCGCGTCGGTGATCACCCGCGGCGCGGCGGTGCACCGGGTGCCGTGGGGCAACATGTACGAGTTCTCGTGCATGGTCACCCTCGTCGCGGTGACGATCTACCTGTTCCTGCTGACCCAGCCCCGGGTCCGTGCCGTACTCACCGGCAAGCAGCGCACGACGGAGTCAGTGCGGTGTCTCGGTGCGTTCGTCATGGCACCGGTCGTGCTCTACCTGGGGCTCGCCGGCACCGTGCTCTACGCGGCGCCCGGCCCGCTCGTCCCGGCCCTCAACTCCTACTGGATCAAGATCCACGTCGTCGCGGCGATCACCGCGACCGGGGCGTTCCTGGTCTCGGGCGTGGTCACGGTCCTCTACCTGCTCAAGGAGCGGTACGAGCGCGGTCTGCCGCCGCTGCGGGTCGCCCTGCTCGCGCGGCTGCGCTCGCCGATGAACCCGGAGCGGGTCAGTCTCGGTCCGGGTACCGCCGCCGTCATCGAGATGGGTGCGGCGCGCGGCGGGTTGATGCGGGCGCTGCCGAGCGCGGCGTCGCTCGACCGGGTCGCCTACCGGGTGATCACGTTCGCCTTCCCGGTCTGGACGTTCGCGATCATCGCCGGCGCGATCTGGGCCGAGCAGGCCTGGAGCCGCTACTGGGGATGGGACCCCAAGGAGACCTGGTCGTTCATCACCTGGCTGGGTTATGCCGCCTACCTGCACGCGCGCGCGACCGCCGGCTGGAAGGGTCGGCGGGCCGCGACGCTGTCACTGATCGCGTTCGGCGCGCTGATGGTCGACTACTACGTCGTCAACACCGTGATCACCGGCTTGCATAGCTACGCCGGCATCTCCTAACCCCGCCGCGGGGCGGGCTTAGTGGTCAGGCGGGTGCGGCCTCTTCGGCGGGTCGCTGCGTGGGGGCGACCGTCGCCGCCGGCATCGGCTTGGAGCCGTCCTGGCGGAGCAGCTCGCGGATCTCGGACTCCCGGAACCGCCGATGCCCTCCCGGCGTACGGATGCTGTTGATACGCCCGGCTGCTGCCCACCGGGTCACGGTCTTGGGGTCGACACGGAACAGGCTGGCGACCTCCCCAGGCGTCAAGAGCCGATCGCGCGCTTCCATTCGATTTCCCCTCCCCGGCTTTCTCGGGCGAGATGCGCCGAGATGGTGGCATTGTCCCATTTCTCCCAGTTCTTGTCAGGCACATCGCTCGAGTAGGTGGAGAAAGGTGTCGACGCCGCGCCGCGTACCCTCGGGGCCGTGTCAGACCAGCCCAGCGGCGCGAAGGCGGTGCTCGTCTACAACCTGATGCGGCTTGGCCTGCTGGTGGTGTGCGGCGTGATCAGCTACTTCGCCGGGCTGCGCGGGCTGTTCCTGGTAGCTGCGGCGTTTGTGGGCTCGGGGGTCATCAGCTGGTTCCTGCTCAAGACGCAGCGCATCAACATGGGCGCGGCCATCGAGCGAACCGTCGAGCGGGGCCGGTCGAAGCTGGCGGAGCGAACCGCCGCCGAGGACGCGGCCGCCGAGAAGCTCCACGCCACCGACACCAGCGCCTGATGCCGCGCGCCCAGCTGGATCGTCAGCCGCGCGACGTCGCCCGGATGTTCGACGCCGTCTCGGACAACTACGACCGGATGAACGCCGTCATGACCGGCGGCCAGGAACGGCGCTGGCGCCGCGTCGTGGCCGACTCCCTCGCCGTCGGTGCCGGTGACGTCGTTCTCGACCTGGCGGCGGGGACCGGCGCCAGCTCGGTCACGCTGCAGCAGCGCGGCGCCTCCGTCGTCGCCTGTGACTTCTCCGAAGGAATGCTCGCGGTGGGGCGCCGTCGCCACGCGTCGGTGCGGTTCGTCGCCGGCGACGCACTGCGCCTGCCGTTCCGCGACGCGGCCTTCAGCGCCGTCACGATCTCTTTCGGGCTGCGCAACGTCGCCGACGTCGATGCGGCCCTGGCCGAGCTTGCGCGGGTGACGCGTCCGGGAGGCCGGATCGCCGTCCTCGAGACCAGCGCCCCGCGTCGCCAGCCGATGCGCACCGGACATGACTTCTACGTACGACGGGTGATGCCGCGGCTGGCGAAGCTGGCGGCGAGCAACAGCGAGGCCTACGTCTACCTGGCCGAGAGCATGGCTGCCTGGCCGGCCCCCGACGCCCTCTCCGACCGCATCGCCGCGGCAGGCTGGGAGCGGGTGACCTGGCGGCAGCTCCTGCTGGGTGCGGTCGCCCTCCACAGCGGGTATCGGCCTCGATAGGATCGGCGCGGAACGCATGTGAACCGTTTCACGAGCATCCGTGGTCGGAAGGTAGAGGCATCGGCGTGACAAGCCACGAGTACGACGCGGACGTCGTGATCGTCGGCGCCGGCCCCGGCGGGTCGACCGCGGCGTACTGGCTGGCCCAGTCAGGCCTGTCGGTCATCGCCTGCGAGAAGACGAAGTTCCCCCGCGAGAAGGTCTGCGGCGACGGTCTGACCCCGCGCGCGGTCAAGCAGCTCGTCGCAATGGGCATCGACACCTCGCGCGAGGCTGGCTGGCTCGCCAACCACGGCTTGCGGATCATGGGCGGCGGGATGCGGCTGGAGATGCCGTGGCCCGACCTTGCCGCCTACCCGTCGTACGGGCTGGTGCGCCAGCGCGAGGACTTCGACGAGATGCTCGCCAGGACCGCCCAGAAGGCCGGCGCCCAGATTCGTGAGCTCACCACCGTGACCGAGCCGATCCGTGACGAGCGCACCGGACGGGTCGAGGGCGTCATCACGAAGGACGGCCAGACCCTTCGCGCGCCGGTGACAGTTGTGGCGGACGGAAACAGCACTCGGTTCTCGCTCGCCCTCGACCGGCAGCGACGCGAAGACCGGCCGATGGGCGTCGCATACCGCCGGTACTACAAGAGCCCGCGCCACGACGACGACTGGCTGGAGTCGTGGCTGGAGCTGTGGGACGGCCAGCCCGGCAAGGACCGGCTGCTGCCCGGGTACGGCTGGATCTTCGGCATGGGCGACGGGACGTCGAACGTCGGCCTGGGGATCCTCAACACCTCCGACGCGTTCGGCCAGACCGACTACCGCGACCTGCTCGACCGCTGGGTCTCGGCACTTCCCGAGGAGTGGGGCTTCACGCCGGAGAACGCGACCGGCCCGATCCGGGGCGCCGCGCTGCCGATGGGCTTCAACCGCAAGCCGCATTACGCCGACGGCGCACTGCTCGTGGGTGACGCCGGCGGCATGGTCAACCCGATGAACGGCGAGGGGATCGCCTACGCGATGGAGTCGGGGCGGCTCGCGGCGGAGATCGTCGCGCAGGCGCTCGCCGAGCCGGCCGGACCTCGCCGGGAGCGGATGCTGCAGGGCTATCCGAAGGCGCTCGACGCGACGTACGGCGGCTACTACACGCTCGGCCGGTACTTCGTTCGTGCCATCGGACACCCCTCCGTCATGAAGCTGTGCACCCGGCACGGGCTGCCGCACCCGACGCTGATGAAGTTCTGCCTGAAGCTTCTCGCGAACCTCACGGACCCGTCCGACGGCGACGCGATGGACCGGATCATCAACGGCTTGACTCGCATCGCACCGGCCGCGTGATTTCGCGATGAGACCCGCACCTAGACTCGTCGAGGTTGTTCGCAGGCAGAGGGGAGAAGGAACGCAATGATCCCGATTCTCATCCTCGCCATCATCGGCGCGGGCTTCGCGGTCTTCTCGATCGTCATGGGCGCGGTGACCGGTCCGAAGCGCTTCAACAAGGCGAAGCTCGAGTCCTACGAGTGCGGCATCGAGCCCAGTCCGCAGGCCTTCCGCGGCCACCGGTTCCCCGTGAAGTACTACCTGACGGCGATGCTGTTCATCGTCTTCGACATCGAGATCATCTTCTTGTACCCGTGGGCTGTCGCCTTCAACTCGCTGGGCCTGTTCGGCCTGATCGAGATGGTTCTGTTCATCGTCTCCGTGTTCGTCGTCTACGCCTACGTGTGGCGTCGCGGCGGGCTCGAGTGGGACTGACAGGCGGGCGCTGACATGGGCATCGAAGAAAAGCTGCTGCCGGAGGGTGTGCTGCTCACGACCGTGTCGAAGATCCTCAACACGGCGCGTAAGAACTCGGTGTGGCCGGCGCAGTTCGGCCTCGCCTGCTGCGCCATCGAGATGATGGCCGTTGGCGGGCCTCGCTTCGACATCGCGCGCTTCGGCATGGAACGGTTCTCCGCCTCGCCTCGGCAGGCCGACCTGATGATCGTCGCCGGGCGGGTCTCCCAGAAGATGGCCCCGGTCCTCCGTCAGATCTACGACCAGATGTCCGAGCCCAAGTGGGTGCTCGCGATGGGCGTCTGCGCCAGCAGCGGCGGCATGTTCAACAACTACGCGATCGTGCAGGGCGTCGACCACATCGTGCCGGTCGACATGTACCTGCCGGGTTGCCCGCCGCGTCCGGAGATGCTGCTCGACGCGATCCTCAAGCTGCACGACAAGATCAAGACCGGGCCGCTCAGCGGCAAGCTCGCGACCACGCAGATCGACGACTCGCCGTACGAGAAGCCGATCGAGCAGGACACCCGTCGGTCGAAGAGCCTCCCGGTCGACGTCGAGATCACCCCGTACGCCAATGCCGCCCCGCTACCCGGTGACCTCCGATGACTGAGGGGGGCGAGCGCCGCCGCGACATGTTCGGCGCGTCCGGATTCGGTGACACGTCGGGGTTCGGCGGACTGGTCGTCCAGCCGATGCAGCTGGTGTCGACCCCCAAGCCGTACGGCAGCTGGTTCGACGAAGCGACCTCGGCACTCGAGGCGGCCTACCCGAACTTCTCCTCCGCCGTCGAGGCGGTGGTGATCCATCGCGGCGAGCTGACGCTGCACATCAAGCGCGAGGCCATCGTCGAGGTCTGCCGGACGCTGCGCGACGACCCGGCGCTGCGCTTCGAGATGTGCTCGGGTGTGTCAGGCGTGGACTACCTGCAGGACCCGACCGGCCGCCGGTTGCACGCGGTCTACCACCTGCTCTCGATGACCTATCGGCGCCGGATCCGCCTCGAGGTGTCGGTCACCGCGGAAGACCCGCACATCCCGAGCGTCACGGACGTCTACCCGACGGCGAACTGGCACGAGCGCGAGACGTGGGACTTCTTCGGCATCGTGTTCGACGGTCACCCTGCGCTGACCCGCATCGAGATGCCGGACGACTGGCCGGGCCACCCACAACGCAAGGACTACCCGCTGGGCGGGGTTCCGGTCGAGTACAAGGGCGCGACGGTCCCGCCGCCGGACGAGCGGAGGTCTTACGCATGACCGAGACCACCGACAGCGACTACTACGCGAGCACCTATACCGACGACGACCCGTACGGCGGAAACTCGCCGGAGGGCGAGGGCGGCCGCGTCTTCACGGTCGGCGGGGGCGACTGGGACGACATCGTCGAGGCGGTGGACCCCGACACCAGCGAACGCATCGTCGTCAACATGGGTCCGCAGCACCCGTCGACCCACGGCGTGCTGCGGCTCGTCCTGGAACTCGAGGGCGAGACGGTGCAGCAGATCCGGCCGGTCATCGGCTACCTGCACACCGGCATCGAGAAGAACATGGAGTACCGGAACTGGACCCAGGCGGTCACGTTCATCACTCGGTGCGACTACCTCTCGCCGCTGTTCAACGAGACCACGTACTGCCTCGGCGTCGAACGGCTGCTCGGCATCGAGGACCAGATCCCGGAGCGGGTCAACGTGCTGCGGGTGCTCGTGCTCGAGCTGCAGCGGATCTCGTCACACCTGGTGTGGCTGGCGACCGGCGGCATGGAGATCGGCGCGATCACGATGATGCTGCTCGGCTTCCGCGAGCGCGAGAAGATCCTGCTGATCCTCGAGATGATCACCGGCTTGCGGATGAACCACGCGTACATCCGCCCGGGTGGGGTTGCCCAGGATCTGCCGGCCGGTGCGGTCGACGCGATCCGCGAGTTCATCCCGGACATGCGCAACCGGATCGACGAGTACGAAGACCTGCTCTCCGCCAACCCGATCTGGCTGGCGCGGCTGTCCGGCGTCGGCTACCTCGACACCTCGTCGTGCATGCAGCTCGGCGTCACCGGTCCGCTGCTGCGCGCATCGGGCTTCGCCTGGGATCTCCGCAAGGAGCTGCCGGTGATGGGCTATGACACCTACGACTTCGACGTCGTGACCGAGGCGGCGGGTGACTGCTACGCCCGCTATCTGGTGCGGATCAACGAGATGCGGGAGTCGTTGAAGATCATCGAGCAGGCGCTGGACCGGCTTCGCCCGGGACCGACGATGGTCGAGGACAAGAAGATCGCGTGGCCGGCCCAGCTCGCATTGGGCTCGGACGGCCTGGGCAACTCCCTGGACCACATCCGCACCATCATGGGCACCTCGATGGAGGCCCTGATTCACCACTTCAAGCTGGTCACCGAAGGCTTCCGGGTCCCGGCAGGACAGGCCTACGTACCGATCGAGTCCCCGCGCGGTGAGCTGGGTGCGCACGTCGTCTCCGACGGTGGCACCAGGCCCTACCGCGTGCATCTGCGGGACCCAAGCTTCGTCAACCTGCAGGCAGTGCCCGCGGTGTCCGAGGGCGGCATGATCTCCGACGTCGTCGCGGCCGTGGCAAGCATCGACCCGGTCATGGGTGGAGTGGATAGGTAGTGGCTCTGTCCGACGAGACGCGCGAGCTCGCGCGTGAGGTGATCGCGCGCTATCCCAAATCGCGGTCGGCGCTGCTCCCGCTGCTGCACCTCGTACAGAGCGACGAGGGCTACGTCAGCCCGGACGGCATTGCGCTGTGCGCGGAGCTGCTCGGTCTGACCAAGGCAGAGGTCGGCGCGGTCGCGACGTTCTACACGATGTTCAAGCGCAAGCCGGTCGGTGAGTACCACGTCGGCGTGTGCACGAACACGCTGTGCGCCGTGATGGGCGGCGACGCGATCTACTCGGCGCTCAAGGAGCACACCGGCGTCACGACCCAGAACGGCGTGACCGAGGACGGCAAGGTGTCCCTCGAGCACATCGAGTGCAACGCGGCCTGCGACTTCGCTCCCGTCGTGATGGTCAACTGGGAGTTCTTCGACAACCAGACGCCGGAGTCGGCTCGCACGCTCGTCGACGACCTCCGTACGGGCAAGCCGGTCGCGCCGACTCGCGGCGCCTCGTCGGTGTGCACCTGGAAGCAGGCCGAGCGCGTACTCGCCGGCTTCAACGACGGACGTGCCGACGAGGGAGTGGCGGCGGGTCCCGCCACGCTGGTCGGGCTGGAGTTGGCGAAAGAGAGAGGTGAGTCCGCTTGAGGTTGACTCCGGTCCTCTCCGCCAACTGGGACAAGGACAGGCCGTGGACGCTGGCGGGCTACGGCGGCGACTACCAGGCTGCGCGCAAGGCGCTCGCGATGGAACCCGACGCGGTCATCAACCTGGTCAAGGAGTCCGGTCTGCGCGGTCGCGGCGGCGCGGGCTTCCCGACCGGCAACAAGTGGGGCTTCATCCCGCAGGGCGACGGCAAGCCGCACTACCTGGTGGTCAACGCGGACGAGTCCGAGCCGGGCACCTGCAAGGACATCCCACTCATGCTCGCCAACCCCCACGTGCTCATCGAGGGCGTGATCATCACCTGCTTCGCGATCCGCGCAAACCGCGCGTTCATCTACGTCCGCGGTGAGGTCCTCCACGTGGTCCGTCGACTGCAGGCGGCGGTCGCCGAGGCCTACGCAGCCGGCCTCCTCGGCAGCAACATCGCGGGCTCCGGCTTCGACCTCGAGGTGGTCGTTCACGCCGGCGCCGGCGCGTACATCTGCGGCGAGGAGACCGCGCTGCTGGACTCCCTCGAGGGCTACCGCGGCCAGCCGCGGCTCCGCCCGCCGTTCCCGGCTGTCGAGGGCCTCTACGCCTGTCCGACGGTCATCAACAACGTCGAGTCGATCTCGAGCGTGCCGCCGATCATCGACCGCGGCGTCGAGTGGTTCAAGCAGTTCGGCTCGGAGAAGTCGCCGGGCTTCACGCTGTACTCGCTGTCCGGCCACGTGACCAAGCCCGGTCAGTACGAAGCGCCGCTCGGCGTGACACTGCGCGAGCTGCTCGACCTGGCCGGCGGGGTCCGCGAAGGCCACGAGCTGAAGTTCTGGACGCCCGGCGGTTCGTCGACCCCGCTCCTCACGGCGGAGCACCTCGACTCACCTCTTGACTACGAAGGCATGACGGAAGCCGGCTCGATGCTGGGTACGAAGGCGCTGCAGATCTTCGACGACACGACCTGCGTGGTGCGTGCCGTCTTGCGCTGGACCGAGTTCTACGCCCACGAGTCGTGCGGGAAGTGCACCCCGTGTCGCGAGGGGACCTACTGGATGGTGCAGATCCTCGAGCGGCTCGAGGCAGGCAACGCCGATGCGAGTGACATCGACACGCTGCTCGACGCCTGCGACAACATCTTCGGCAGAGCGTTCTGCGCGCTCGCTGACGGCGCGGTCAGTCCGATCGTCTCCTCCGTGAAGTACTTCCGCGACGAGTACGTCGCGCACTGGGAGAACGGCGGCTGCCCGTTCGACCCGACCGCCTCCACGCTCTTCGCGGCGACGGCGAGCGCTTGATGTCGACGCGTGATGAGTCGACCGTGGTCGAGACCGTGACCGTCACCATCGACGGTGTCGAGGTCGCGGTCCCGAAGGGGTCGCTGATTATTCGTGCCGCCGAGCTGATCGGCATCCAGGTGCCGCGGTTCTGCGACCACCCGTTGCTGGACCCGGTCGGCGCCTGCCGGCAGTGCATCGTCGAGGTAGAGGGTGAGCGCAAGCCCGTTGCGTCCTGCACCGTGCAGGTGCGCGACGGCATGGTCATCAAGACCCAGCTGTCCTCGACCGTTGCCGAGAAGGCTCAGCGCGGAAACCTCGAGTTCCTGCTGATCAACCACCCGCTGGACTGCCCGGTGTGCGACAAGGGCGGCGAGTGCCCGTTGCAGAATCAGGCGCTGTCGAACGGAGCCGCCGAGAGTCGCTTCAAGGACGAGAAGCGCACTTACGAGAAGCCGATACCCATCTCCTCGCAGGTTCTGCTCGACCGCGAGCGCTGCGTGCTCTGTGCCCGCTGCACCCGGTTCTCGCAGCAGATCGCGGGTGACCCGTTCATCGAGCTGTTCGAACGCGGCGCCCTGGAGCAGGTGGCGATCTACGAGGACGAGCCGTTCTCGTCGTACTTCTCCGGCAACACTGTGCAGATCTGCCCGGTCGGCGCGCTCACCGGCGCGCAGTACCGCTTCCGCGCGCGACCGTTCGACCTGGTGTCGACGCCGACGGCGTGCGAGCACTGTGCGTCCGGCTGCCAGCAGCGCACCGACCACCGCCGCGGCAAGGTGCTTCGCCGTCTCGCCGGGGCTGACCCCGAGGTCAACGAGGAGTGGAACTGCGACAAGGGCCGCTGGGCCTTCGCCTACGCCACGTCGAAGGACCGCCTCACCACTCCGCTGGTGCGTGACGCCGACGGCTACCTGGTCGAGGCGTCCTGGACCGAGGCGATCGCCCGTGCCGCGGAGGGGCTCGCGAAGCACCGCGGACGCACGGGCGTCCTGACCGGTGGCCGGTTGACCGTCGAAGACGCCTACGCGTACTCGAAGTTCGCGCGCACCGTCCTGGCGAGCAACGACATCGACTTCCGGGCCCGGCCGCACTCGACGGAGGAGGCGGACTTCCTCGCCGCCCGGGTGGCCGGCCGCTACCTGGAGACGACGTACGCCGACCTGGAGTCGGCGCCGGCCGTGCTGCTCGCGGGCCTGGAGGTCGAAGAAGAGTCTCCGATCGTCTTCCTGCGGCTGCGCAAGGCAGTCAAGACATCCGGTCAGCAGGTGTTCGGTATCGCGCCGCTGACGACGCCGGGGCTGCGGAAGCTCGGTGGCCGGCTGCTCGCCACTGTCCCGGGGGGCGAGGCCGCCGCGCTGGCCGGCCTCGAGGCCGACGTCGAGGAGGCGCTGCGCCAGCCGGGCGCGGTGATCCTCGTGGGTGAGCGGCTCGCGGTGACCGCCGGCGCGCTGAGTGCAGCGGCCGCGCTCGCTGACAAGACCGGGGCGAAGCTCGCCTGGGTGCCGCGTCGCGCGGGCGACCGCGGCGCGGTCGAGGCGGGCTGCCTGCCGGGGTTGCTCCCGTTCGGCCGCCCGCTGGCGGATGCGACCGCTCGGCAGCAGGTCAACGACGCCTGGGGCACCGAGGTTCCGATCGCCCCCGGGCGCGACGGCGACACGATCATCGCGGCTGCGTCCGCCGGTCAGCTGGCGCTCGTCGTGGCCGGCGTCGACCCGAACGACCTGCCCGCGCCCGGTGCCGCGTTGCAGGCGATCGAGAACTCGCCGTTCGTCGTCAGCCTCGAGATCCGCGAGTCTGCGGTGACCGATCGCGCCGACGTGGTGTTCCCCGTGAGTGCAGTGGTCGAGAAGCCCGGCCTGTTCCTGGACTGGGAAGGCCGGATGCGTCCGTTCGAGGCGACCCTCGACGCGACCGATGCGCTACCCGATCTGCGGGTGCTGCACCGGCTCGCCGAGGCAATGGGTGTCGATCTCGGTACGCCGGACGCGCAGGCCGCGCAGGCGGAGATCGCCGCCCTCGGCAGCTGGAGCGGTGACCGACCGGCCGCACCGGCGACGGCTGCCGCGGTCCCGGCGTCGGGTGGCGCCGGCGAGGCGGTTCTCGCAACCTGGCACACCCTGCTCGACGACGGCCGGCTGCAGGACGGGGTTCCCGAGCTTGCCGGCACCCGCAAGCCGGCGGTGGCGCGGCTGTCGGCGTCGACCGCCGGGTCGGTCGGCGTCCCGGACGGCGGCACCATCACCGTCGCCACGACGACGGGGTCGATCACCCTTCCGGCAGCGATCACTGACATGGTCGACGGCGTGGTGTGGCTGCCGACCAACTCCGCGGGTTCGCACGTCCGGGCCGACCTCGGCGTCGCCGCGGGTTCGGTCGTGAGCGTGAAGGCGGCCGGCTGATGAGCACGTTCGAGATGGTTCGCCCGGTGGCCGAGGCCAGCAAGCTGGGCGCCTTCGGTCACGACCCCTGGTGGCTGTCGCTGCTGAAGGCCGGCGTCATCTTCGTCTTCCTCGTGGTCACGACGTTGCTGATGATCTGGGCCGAGCGCCGCGTGATCGGCCGGATGCAGGCGCGCCCCGGCCCGAACCGGGTCGGTCCGTTCGGCATGGTGCAGGGCCTGGCCGACGGCATCAAGCTGGCGCTGAAGGAAGACCTGATTCCGGCGATCGTCGACAAGCCGCTCTACATCCTCGCTCCGGTCGTCGCGAGCGTGCCGGCGTTCCTGTCCTTCGCGGTGATCCCGGTCGGCCCTGAGGTGTCGATCTTCAACCACCACACGCCGTTGCAGCTGACGGACCTTCCGGTCGCCGTCTTGTTCTATCTCGCCATGGCATCGGTCGGGGTCTACGGGATCGTGCTCGCGGGCTGGTCGAGCCAGTCGCCGTACCCGCTGCTCGGGGCGCTTCGGTCGTCCGCCCAGGTCATCTCCTACGAGGTCGCCATGGGCCTGTCGCTCGCCGCCGTCTTCCTGTACGCCGGCTCGCTGTCGACCTCGGACATCGTCGCGTCCCAGCACAAGCTCTGGTACGCGCTGCCGTTGATTCCGTCGTTCCTGATGTACCTGGTGTCGATGGTCGGTGAGACCAACCGCGCGCCGTTCGACCTTCCGGAGGCAGAGAGCGAGCTCGTCGCGGGCTTCCACACCGAGTACTCGTCGCTGAAGTTCGCGATGTTCTTCCTCGCCGAGTACATCAACGTGACGACCGTCTCCGCGATCGCGACGACGCTGTTCCTCGGTGGCTGGCGCGCGCCGTGGCCGCTCTCCCTGGTGGGCAACGACACGCTGAACCACGGCTGGTGGCCGGTGCTGTGGTTCCTCGGCAAGCTCTTCCTGCTGTTGTTCGGATTCATCTGGCTGCGCGCGACGCTGCCACGGCTCCGCTACGACCAGTTCATGCGCCTCGGCTGGAAGATCCTGATCCCGTTCAGCCTGGTCTGGATTCTGGTCGTCGCCGCGTTCCGCGAGCTGACCAACGAGGGCAAGAGCCGGATGACCACGCTGCTGTACGTCGGCGTACCGATCGCAGTGATCGTGATCGTTTGGTCCTTCGTCACCGAGGCGCGGCTGAATCGCCAGGCCGCGGCGTTCGCCGAGCAGCAGGAGCACGCGGAGCGGGCGCAAGCCGGGTCCTACCCGATCCCGGTGCTGTCCGGTGCGCCGTCGACGGACCCGCGGACCGTGACGGCATCGACGACCGACTCGACGGAGGTGCTCGATGTCTGACGAGCTCGAGCCCACTCGCGGCAAGGCGCCATCGGAGCCAGGGCGGTCGAACCCGCTCAAGGACGCGGTCGCGCCGGTCGCCGGCTTCGGTGTCACGTTGTCGACGATGTTCAAGAAGACCGTCACCGAGCAGTACCCCGAGGACAAGCGTCCGACCGAACCGCGCTACCACGGCCGGCACGTCCTCAACCGCCATCCCGACGGGCTCGAGAAGTGCATCGGCTGCGAGCTCTGCGCATGGGCCTGCCCGGCAGACGCGATCTATGTCGAGGGGGCCGACAACACCGAGGAAGCGCGGTTCTCCCCCGGGGAGCGCTTCGGCGCGGTGTACCAGATCAACTACCTGCGTTGCATCTTCTGCGGCCTCTGCATCGAGGCGTGCCCGACGCGGGCGCTGACGATGAGCAACGACTACGAGCTCGCCGACGACAGCCGCGGCGACCTGATCTTCACGAAGGACCAGCTGCTCGCGCCGTTGCAGCCGGGGATGGAGGCGCCGCCGCACCCGATGCGTCTCGGCGACGACGAGAAGGCCTACTACGTGCGCTCCAACACGCCGGCTACCCCGAAGGAGCACGACCAGTGAGTACGTCGACTCCTCACGAGTCGCCATGTTGAGCACGGTGGTGGCCGCCGCCTCCGGTGCGCCGGCGACGACGCATGAAGCGGTGCTGTTCTGGCTGCTCGCGCCGATCGCCGTGGCCGCGGCGCTCGGGATGGTGCTTGCTCGGAGCGCGGTCCACGCTGCCGTCCTGCTCGCCGTCGTGATGCTGAGCCTCGCGGCGTTCTACACGGCGGAGAACGCGCCGTTCCTCGCCGTGGTTCAGGTCGTCGTCTACACGGGCGCCGTGCTCATGCTGTTCCTGTTCGTGCTGATGCTGATCGGCGTCGACTCCACGGACTCGCTGATCGAGACGTTGCGCGGCCAGCGGCTCGCTGCCGCCGCGATCGGTCTGGCATTCGCGATCCTGCTGCTCGCCGCCATCGACGGCGCGATCGGCAGCTTCCACCCGAAGGGCGTTGCCGCCGCGGAGGCGGGCAAGGGCAACGTCACCGCGATCGCCCAGGACCTGTTCAGCCGCTATGTCTTCGCGTTCGAGGCGACGAGCGCGCTGCTCATCACCGCCGGGCTCGGTGCGATGGTCCTCGCGCACCGGGAGCGCACGGCAGCGAGGCTCACCCAGCGCGAGCGGATGCAGCAGCGGGCAGCGCGGGGCGGTGCGGCCATCGCGCCGCTACCGGGTCCGGGTGTCTACGCCGACCACAACGCGATCGACACCCCGGCGCTGCTGCCGGACGGGCGGGTCGCGACGTTGAGCGTCCCGGACTACCTGCAGGTCTCGTCCGCCCAGCCCCGCCACGAAGACCCCGAGTTGGGGGCGTAACGATGCAGGCTGCCTACTACCTCTATCTGTCTGCCGTGCTGTTCACGATCGGCGCGGTGGGCGTACTCGTACGGCGCAACGCCATCGTCGTGTTCATGTGCGTCGAGCTGATGCTCAACGCGGTGAACCTCTCGCTGGTCACGTTCTCTCGGATGAACGGCAGCCTCGACGGCCAGATCATCGCGTTCTTCGTGATGGTCGTCGCTGCCGCCGAGGTCGTCATCGGGCTGGCAATCATCATGTCCATCTTCCGGTCCCGGCGGTCCGCCTCCGTCGACGACGCGAACCTGCTCAAGTACTGAGGCCTGGGAGACATGGTTCATACATCGAGTGCGGTTGCCGCCGTGCACTCCGCCCTGCCGGTCGGGGGAGTTCACTACGCGCACGCGACCGGGGTGTTCGACCTCACGTTCCTGCTGGTGGCGCTGCCCGCTCTGAGCGCCGCCGTGCTGCTGCTCGGCGGCAGGCGAACCGACCCGTGGGGCCATCTGCTCGGCTGCGCCGCGCCGATCGCCTCCTTCGTCATCGGCGTGATCGAGTTCTTTGCGATGATCGGGCGCGACGGCGGCCAGTCTCGTCAGCTCGTCCAACACGACTGGACGTGGGTCGCGGTCGGCGGCTTCCACGCCGACGTCGCGATGCTGATCGACCCATTGGCGATCGTCTTCGTACTGCTGATCACCGGCGTCGGCTCGCTGATCCACATCTACTCGGTCGGCTACATGGAGCACGACCCTGATCGTCGACGCTTCTTCGGCGAGCTCAACCTCTTCGTCGCGGCGATGCTGCTGCTGGTCCTCGCTGACAACTACCTGTTGCTGTACGTCGGTTGGGAGGGCGTGGGTCTCGCGTCGTACCTGCTGATCGGCTTCTGGTCGCACAAGCCGAGCGCCGCGGTCGCCGCGAAGAAGGCCTTCCTGGTCAACCGGGTCGGTGACGTCGGGCTGTCGCTCGCGATCATGCTGATGTTCACCACGTTCGGCAGCTTCGCGTTCCAGGACGTGTTCAACCGGGTCGGCGGGTCCAACGTCCACTCCGGCACGGTCACCGCCATCGGCCTGATGCTGCTCCTCGGAGCCTGCGGCAAGAGCGCGCAGGCACCGCTGCAGTCCTGGCTGCTCGACGCGATGGAGGGCCCGACTCCGGTCTCGGCGCTGATCCACGCAGCCACCATGGTCACCGCCGGCGTCTACCTGATCGCCAGGTCGGGAGCGATCTTCGACGTGTCGCCGCACGCGCGGCTCGCGGTCGAGATCGTCGGTGCGACGACGTTGGTGATGGGCGCGATCATCGGCTGCGCCTTCGACGACATCAAGAAGGTGCTGGCGGCCTCGACCATGAGCCAGATCGGCTACATGATGCTGGCGGTCGGCTTCGGCCCCGGCGTTTACGCGATCGGCATCATGCACCTGCTGACCCACGGCTTCTTCAAGGCGAACATGTTCCTCGGCGCCGGGTCGGTGATGCACGGCAACAACGACGAAGTGAACATGCGCCGGTACGGCGGCCTACGCAAGATCATGCCGGTGACCTTCGTGACGTTCGCGTTCGGCTACCTCGCGATCATCGGGATCATCCCGTTCTCGGGCTTCTTCTCGAAGGACAAGATCATCGAGGCCGCGCTGGACAAGGGCGGCGCCACGGGCAACCTGTTCGGCATCATCGCGATCGCGGGTGCCGGGCTCACCGCGTTCTACATGACGCGGCTGATGATCATGACGTTCTTCGGGAACAAGCGCTGGCCCCGCGACGTACACCCGCACGAGTCGTCGAAGGTGATGCTGGTCCCGATGGCGATCCTCGCCGCGGGCTCGCTCGTCGTCGGCTTCCTGCTCGTCCTCGGTGGCTCGCTGCAGCACTTCCTGACGCCGAGCGTCGGGGGGAGCCTCGAAGAGGGGACGCACACGATCTCCCCGGTCGTTCTCAGCATCATCACGCTCGCCGTGGTGCTCGGCGGCGTCGCGGCTGCGTGGTGGCTGGTGGGACGCAAGCCGGTGCCTGCGGAACCACCGACCAAGATCACGATCGCCACCAAGGCGGCTCGTCAGTCGCTGTACGGCGACGTGATCAACGAGAGCCTGCTGATGCGACCCGGCGCGTACTTCACCAGGGCGCTGGTGTTCTTCGACAACCGCGGCGTCGACGGGCTGGTCAACGGCCTTGCGGCCGCGGTCGGCGGGTCGAGTGCGAGATTGCGGCGCACCCAGACCGGCTTCGTCCGGTCCTATGCGCTGTCGATGCTGCTCGGTGCCTTCGTGATCGGCGCAAGCCTCGTCCTGATGAGGGTGGGGTGAGGTCATGCACAGCGGATTCCCATGGGTGATGGTCATCGGGTTGATCCCGCTGGTCGGCGTGGTCGGCATCATCGCGTTGCCGCGGGAGCGCGAGGCCAGCGCCAAGCTGGTCGCGCTGGGCGCATCGATTCTCGCGTTTGCGGCGTCGATCGCGATGGCGGTGGACTTCAAGGTCCACGGCTCGCGCTACCAGTTCACCCAGAACTATGACTGGATCAAGGCGTTCGGGGCGCACTTCGCGCTCGGCGCCGACGGCATCGCGCTCGCCCTGATCCTGATGACGGCGGCGCTCGCACCGATCTGTGTCCTCGCGTCGTGGCACGACGCCGACCGTCCGGTGCTGATGGGCGAGGACGACGCGGACCTCGAAGAACAGTCGCGTGGTCGCGGCCCGAAGCTGTTCTTCTCGCTGCTGCTCTCCACCGAGACGCTCGTGATCGGCGTCTTCGGGGCGATGGACGTGTTCTTCTTCTACGTCCTGTTCGAGGCGATGCTCATCCCGATGTACTTCCTCATCGGCTCGTTCGGTGGGGCACGCCGGTCCTACGCCGCCGTGAAGTTCCTGCTCTACTCGCTCGTCGGCGGCCTGCTCATGCTCGTCGCGGTGATTGGTCTCTACGTCACCTCGGCGCACCAGCTCGGCCACGGCACGTTCGACTACAACGTGCTCGTCAACCAGGTGCACATCTCCCACAACGAGCAGATCGCGCTCTTCCTCGGATTCTTCATCGCCTTCGCGATCAAGGCGCCGCTGTGGCCGTTCCACACCTGGCTTCCGGATGCTGCGAGCGAGGCTCCGACCGGAACCGCGGTACTGCTCGTCGGTGTCCTCGACAAGGTCGGGACCTTCGGTTTCCTGCGCTACTGCATCCCGCTGTTCCCGTACGCCTCGAAGCTGTTCGCGCCGTACATCCTCGGGCTGTGCGTGACGGGCATCCTCTACGGCGCGCTCGTCGCGATCGGTCAGAAGGACCTGAAGCGGCTGGTCGCCTACTCCTCGGTCTCGCACTTCGGCTTCATCGCCCTCGGCGTCTTCGCGTTCACGACGCAGGGCGGATCGGGCGCCACGCTCTACATGGTCAACCACGGGTTCTCGACCGGTGCGCTGTTCCTCGTCGTCGGTTTCCTGGCCTCGCGGCGCGGCTCCCGGATGGTGGATGACTTCGGTGGGGTTGCGAAGGTCGCTCCTTGGCTCGGCGCGATGATCCTGATCTCCGGCCTGTCTGCCCTGTCGCTGCCGGGCCTGTCGACCTTCGTCAGCGAGTTCCTCGTGCTGGCGGGCACCTTCACCGTCCACCGTTGGTTCGCGGTCGTCGCAATCGCCGGCATCGTCCTCGGGGCGCTCTACGTGCTCTGGATGGTGCAGCGGACCATCCACGGCCCGGTCGCGGCCTCCGTGGAAGGGTTCCGCGACCTGTCGGCTCTCGAGGCGTGGGTGATCGGGCCGGTGATCCTGGCCATCGTCTTCCTCGGCTTCAACCCCAAACCGCTGCTCGATCGCATCAACCCGTCCGTCGAGCACACGAACTCCGTCGTGCGAACCCACGATCCGAACCCGACCGCGATCACGGTCGGGGGCACCGGCGGGGCGGACTTTCAGACCGGGAGCACGAACCCGTGAGCGACTTCCACTCCCCGTCGATCGCGTACACCGCGCTCTCGCCGATCCTGATCCCCGGGATCGCGGCGACCGTCGGCGTACTGGTTGACGCGTTCCTGCCGCGCTCACTGCGGTGGCGGGCACAGACCGTCGTCTCGCTGCTGGGGTTGATCGGCTCGTTGATCGCGGTGGCCGTGCTCGCCGGCACCCACCACATCACCGCCGACACGGCGGTCTCCGTCGACGGGCCGACGCTGTTCCTGCAGGGCACGATCGCGATCCTCGGGATCGGCAGCGTGCTGCTGGTGGCCGACCGCTCACCGGGGCTAGACGGCGGCGCGTTCGTTGCTGAGGCGGCGAGCGCACCGGGCTCATCGGAGGAACGCGCGGGGATCGCCGCCGGTCACTCACAGACCGAGGTCTTCCCGCTGATGATGTTTGCGGTCACCGGGATGATGCTGTTCCCGGCCGCGAACGACCTGCTGCTGCTGTTCGTCGCGCTCGAGGTGCTGTCACTCCCGCTGTACCTGCTGTGCGGTCTGGCGCGACGTCGCAGGCTGCTCAGCCAGGAAGCCGCGGTCAAGTACTTCCTGCTCGGCGCCTTCTCCTCCGCGTTCTTCCTGTACGGCCTCGCGATGCTCTATGGCTACGCCAACACCATCTCGCTGGCCGGCATCCAGCAGGCGACCCTGACGAGCACGCACAACGACAACCTGCTCTTCCTCGGTCTCGGGCTGCTCTCGGTCGGCCTGCTGTTCAAGATCGGCGCCGCCCCCTTCCAGTCCTGGATCCCGGACGTCTACCAGGGTGCGCCGACGCCGATCACGGCCTTCATGGCGGCGGCCACGAAGGTGTCGGCGTTCGGTGCGCTGCTGCGGTTGTTCTACGTCTCGTTCAACGGGCTTGGCTGGGAATGGCGTCCCGTTGCGTGGGCGGTCGCGATCCTGACGATGGTGGTCGGGTCGCTCTTCGCAGTCACCCAGACCGACGTCAAGCGGATGCTTGCGTACTCATCCGTGGCGCACGCGGGCTTCATCCTGATCGGCGTCGTCGCACTCAACAAATCGGGGTTGTCCGGCACGTTGTTCTACCTGCTGACCTACGGCCTCACCACGATCGGCGCGTTCGGCACGCTCACCCTGATCCGCGATCCTGACGGCGAGGCGACTCACCTGTCTCGGTGGGCGGGGCTCGGCCGACGTTCGCCGATCGTCGGCGGCACCTTCGCGCTCTTCCTGCTGGCCCTGGCCGGGATCCCGCTCACCTCGGGCTTCACCGGCAAGTTCGCGGTGTTCTCGGCCGGCGTTTCGGGCGGCGCCACGCCGCTGGTCGTGATCGGCGTGATCACCAGTGCGGCTGCCGCGTTCTTCTACGTCCGGGTCATCGTGATGATGTTCTTCGCGGAGCCGGTCGCTGACGGGCCCGTGGTTGCGACGCCGGGTGGGGGCACTGCCGGCGCCATCGCGATCGCGGCCGCGGTGACGATCCTCCTGGGGGTCTTCCCGCAGCCCGTCCTCGACCTTGCCAACCACGCCGTGCCCTTCTATCACTAGGACCGTGGTGTCTCAGAGCACGGCGGGCGTGCTCGGCATGACGCTGGCCCCCGAGCTCGACCGGCAGCTCGTCGTCGCCTTGGGGGCAGTCGAGGCTGCACTGCTCGAGGCGGTCGCGACCGCCGACAGGCTCGTCAACGAGACCGCCTCCCACCTCGTGAAAGCCGGGGGCAAGCGGTTCCGTCCGCTCGTCACGATGCTGGCCGCGCAGTTCGGCGATCCTGCCGCACCCGGCGTCGTACCCGCCGCGGTCGTCGTCGAGCTCACCCACCTCGCGACGCTGTACCACGACGACGTGATGGATGAGGCACCGCTGCGCCGCGGCGCGGACTCCGCGAACAGCCGATGGGGCAACTCGATCGCGATTCTCACCGGCGACTACCTGTTTGCCCGTGCCTCCGATGTGCTGGCTGATCTCGGACCCGAGGCGGTCAGGCTGCAGGCTCGGACCTTCGACCGGCTGGTCCAGGGACAGATCCACGAGACGGTGGGACCGCAGGACGGCGACGATCCGGTGGAGCACTACCTGCAGGTGGTGGCCGACAAGACCGGATCGCTGATCGGTACGTCGGCGCGGTTCGGCGCGTTGCTCGCCGGTGCACCGCCGGACCACGTGGAGCTGCTCACCGAGTGGGGCGAGCGGATCGGAGTCGCGTTCCAGCTCGCCGACGACCTGCTGGACGTCGCCTCGGACTCCGCCGAGTCGGGCAAGACGCCGGGCACCGATCTGCGCGAACACGTGCCGACGCTCCCCGTTCTGCTGCTCCGCCGTTCCGAGCGACCCGAGGACGCCGCGCTGCTCACCGCGCTCGACGGCGATCTCTCCGACGACGCCGCGCTCGCCGACGTGCTCCGGCGGCTTCGGGAGCACCCGGTGATGGACGAGGCCGCGGACGTCACCCGCGGCTGGGGCGCCCGTGCGCGCGAGGCGCTGGCGGGCCTGCCCGCGGGGAAAGCAAGGGACGCGTTGGAGTCCCTCTGCGACGCAGTAACAAACCGCCGCATCTGAGGTCGGCCGAAACCCCTATCCGAAAAGTGCCTTGGCGATGAGGTCGTTCATGACCTCGGTTGCACCACCGCCGATGCCGAGCAGCCGCGCGTCGCGATAGTGCCGCTCGACCTCGGTCTCCCGCATGTAGCCGGCGCCGCCGTGCAGCTGCACCGCCTCGTTCACCACGAAGGAGCATGCCTCGACGGCCTGGTTCTTCGCCATCGCGGCTTCGGCGAACACCGGCTCGCCGGCCAGGTGCCGTTCGATGACCGAGTGGGTGTAGGTGCGCGCGACGTCGACGGCACGCGTCATCTCGACCAGCTTGTGGCGGACCACCTGCTTGGTGATCAGCGGCTTGCCGAATGCGACCCGGTTGCGCATGTAGTCGACGGTGAGGTCGAGCGCCCGCTGCGCGACGCCGTACCCGTGGACCGCGAGCCCGAGCCGTTCCGACGCGAAGTTCTGTGCGACCTGGATGAACCCGCTGCCCTCAGCGCCGACCAGGTTCGACGCCGGCACCCGCACGTCGACGTAGGAGAGCTCGCCGGTGTCGCTGCACAGCCAGCCCATCTTCGACAGCCGTCGTACGACGGAGAACCCCGGGGTGTCGGTGTCGACGACGATCAGCGAGATGCCGTGGTGCGGCTCGTCGCCGGTGCGCACCACGGTCGTGACGAAGTCCGCCCGAGTCGATGACGTGATGAACGTCTTCGCGCCGTTGATGACGTAGTGGTCGCCATCACGCACCGCACGGGTGCGGATCGCGGCAACGTCGGAGCCGGCGTCCGGCTCGGTGACCGCAAGCGAGCCGATCTTCTCGCCGGCCAGCGTGGGCCGGACGTACTTGTCGATGAGCGCCGCGTCGCCGGACTGGGCGATGTGGGGGCAGGCGATCCCGTGCGTGAACAGCGCCGAGAGCAGGCCGCTCGAGCCGCCGGCGTAGAGGATCTCCTCGGTCACGATCGTGTTGTCGATCGTCGAGCCGCCCTGCCCGCCGACCTCCTCGGGGAAGGCCACGCCGAGCAGTCCTGCCGACGCCGCGGCGATGTGCAGGCTCCGCGGGAGCTCGCCGTCCTCCTCCCACTGCGCGAGGTTCGGGACGATCTCGCGCTCGGTGAAGTCCCGGGCGACCTTGCGAAGCGCGATGCGCTCCTCGGTGTTCCAGATGTCGGCACTCATAGCTCGTTCTCCAATAGGGCGGTGGGCACCTCGACCTGGCGGGCCCGCAGCCATTCGCCGAGGCCCTTCGCCTGCGGGTCTTGCCGGGTCGAGGAGGCGACGCCTTCGCCGAGCAGGCCCTCGACGACGAAGTTCAGCGCGCGCAGGTTGGGCAGCTCGTAGCGCTCGACCTTGCAGGCCGCGGTCTCCGGCAGCAGCTGCTGGAACATCGCGACGTCGAGAAACGACGCCAGCCATGCATACGCCGCATCGGTACGCACCCACAGGCCGAGATTGGCGTTGCCGCCCTTGTCCCCGCTGCGGGCGCCGGCGATCGCGCCGAGCGGCATCCGCCAGGTGGACGTCGAGTCGACCGAGCCGGCGGGCGCGGCCGGTGCCGGGGGCGGTGGGGTCGGCGCCCCGGCTTCGGCGTGCACCTCGATCCGCTCGCCGTTCTGGGTGACCACCCGATGCTCGACGCGGTGGTTGGGCAGGTACGCCGCCCGGTAGACGCCGTACGGTGTCGCGTCCCCGGGTGGCGAGGTCATCGTCGCGCCCGGGTAGGACGCGAGCGCGATCTCGACAGCGGCACTGGAGAACGGGCGCCCGATCTTCTTGCCGTCGCTGTCCTTCACGGAGACGGTGAGCCGGGCGACCGCCCGCTCGTTGGTCTCCGGGTCGTCGTGGTCGGTACGGGAAAGGTGCCACTCGACCGTCTCGATGCCCTCGAGTGCAGGCGCCAGCTGCCGGCGTACCAGGTCGGCCTTCGCTTCGATGTCCAGTCCGGTGAGCAGGAAGGTCATCGAGTTGCGGAAGCCGCCGAGGGTGTTGACGCAGACCTTCGTCGTGTCCGGCGGGACGATGCCCTTGACCCCCGAGATCCGCACCCGATCGGGCCCGTCCTGGCTGAGCTGAATCGTCGTGAAGTCCGCCGTCACGTCTGGGTTGAGGTAGAGCGGGCTGCCGATCTCGTACAGCAGCTGGGCGGTCACGGTGCCGATGTCGACCAGCCCGCCGCTGCCCTCGTGCTTGGTGACGACAGAAGTGCCGTCGGCGGCGATCTCGGCGAGCGGGAAGCCGAGGTGCTCGATGCCCGGCACCTCGGTGAAGTAGGAGTAGTTGCCGCCGGTCGCCTGCGCTCCGCACTCGAGAACGTGACCGGTCACGAGTGCGCCCGCGAGCGCGTCGTAGTCCTCGCGCGACCAGCTGTGCCACCAGGCCGCGGGCCCGATGACGAGCGCGGCGTCGGTGACCCGGCCGGTGATGACGACCTGGGCGCCGCCCTCGAGCGCCGTGGCGATGCCCCAGCCGCCGAGGTAGGCGTTGGCGGTGACGGTCGACGGAGGGAGGTCGAGCCCGGCCCGGGCGAGTTCGGCCTGGCGGGGGAGCAGGTCGTCGCCTTCGACGTAGGCGACGTTGACGCGCAGGCCCAGTCGGGTCGCGATTTCGCGCACCGCGGTCGCGCAGCCGCCGGGATTGAGCCCGCCGGCGTTGGCGACGATCTTCACGCCGCGTTCCCAGGCGATCCCGAGGCACTCCTCGAGCTGCCGGACGAAGGTGGTCGCGTAACCGCGGGTCGGGTCCTTGGACTGCGTACGCCACAGCAGCAGCATCGTGAGCTCGGCGAGATAGTCGCCGGTCAAGACGTCGAGCTCGCCGCCGTCGAGCATCTCCCTCATCGCGGAGAGGCGGTCGCCGTAGAAGCCCGAGCAGTTGCCGATCCGCAGGGGTCTCGCCACGTCCACCTCCTCACGTACGTCATCCAGCCAGCCAACCCAGCGACGCCTGACCTGCCGGACGTTACCAACCCAGCCCGCATACCCTGAGGCCGTGACCGAGCCGACGACGGTGAGCTGGGGTCACACGTACCGGCTGCACGCCCTCGACGTGGGGTTGGCGTGCTGCGCCGTGGAGTTCGTGGCCGCCGCGGCGCGCCGTGACGAGATGGCGGCGCTCGGTGTCCGCCCGTTCGTCGCCGACCCACGGGAAGCCGACGTACTGGTGGTCTCGGGCACCGTCACGGACAAGCTCGCGCCTCAGGTCAAACGGCTCTACGACGACCTTCCCGAGGGCGCCTTCGTGGTCTCCTTCGGATCCTGCGCCAACTGCGGCGGACCGTACTGGGACTCCTACAGCGTCACCAAGGGGGTCGACCAGCTGATTCCGGTTGACGTCTACGTCCCCGGCTGCCCGCCGCGCCCCGAGGCGCTGCTCGGCGGACTGGCCTCCTTGCACGACCGGGTCACGGAGGCATCGTGACCACCGACGCGTTCGGCACGGTCACGTCCGACATCGCGGCCGCTGAGTGGGCCTCGACGGCCGCCGGGCTGCGGGCGGACGGGTATGACTTCTTCGACTGGCTGTCGGCGTACGACGACGGCCCGGCCGGTATCGCCGTCGTCATGCGGGTCATGTCCGCCGTCGACCACCGGGCGATCCTGCTACGCACCCGGGTGGACCGCGAGGCCGGACGGCTGCCGACCCTGACACCGGTGTGGCCAGGGGCGGCCTGGCACGAGCGTGAGACCACCGAGATGTTCGGCATCGAGTTCGAAGGTCACCCCGATCCGCGGCCGCTGCTGCTTCCCGAGGGCTTCCAAGGCCACCCCCTCCGCAAGGAGTTCGTCCTCGCCTCTCGAGCAGCCAAGGAGTGGCCAGGCGCCAAGGAGCCCGGGGAGTCGGTGGCGGGCCGGAAGCGGCCGCTCGGTGTTCCGAAGTCCGGGGAGTGGAGCTCGTGACGCTTCCCGAACGCAGCCGAGGCGTCATCGCGTTGCGTGAGGACAGCTGCACCTCGTGCATGGTGTGCGCCCGCGAGTGCCCTGACTGGTGCATCTACATCGACTCGCATCGAGAGACCGAGCCCGCGACAGCGGAAGGCGCCCGTCCCCGTACCCGCTTCGTCCTCGACCGCTTCGCGATCGACTACGCGCTGTGCATGTACTGCGGGATCTGCATCGAGGTGTGCCCGTGGGACGCGTTGTTCTGGTCGCCGGAGTACGAGCACTCAGCCGGTGACGTGCTCGGGCTGACGCACGAGCGCGAGACGCTTGGCCAGTGGCTGGGCTCAGTGCCTGGGAGGGTGTCCTCGTGATCCGGACGCGGCTCTACAAGGACGGCAAGTGCCTGAAGGAGAACTTCGATCCTGCCGAGATCTCCGATCACCTCCAGGACGACACCTCATGCGTCGTGTGGCTCGATCTCGACTCGCCGGATGAGAAGGACCTCGCGCTGCTGGCCGAGGAGTTCGGGCTCAACCCGCTGGCCGTCGAGGACGCGACCTCGGAGCGGCAACGACCGAAGCTCGACCACTACGACGACCATGTCTTCATCTCGCTCTACGACGTCGCGCTGGACGCCGCCGGGTCCCTGACGTCGCACGAGCTGGCGGTGTTCGCCGCTCACAAGTACCTGATCACGGTGCGCAAGACGCCTGGGTACTCGATCGACGCCATCGTCGATCGGTGGAACGACAATGAGCACCTTGCGAAACACGGGGTCGGCTTCCTGCTGTGGGGCCTGCTCGATGTCGTCGTCGACGGTCACTTCGAGACGGTGCAACAGCTCGACGACCGCATCGACAGCCTGGAGGACCTGCTGTTCGATCCGGGTGACGCCGGAACGGCGGTTCAGCGCCGGTCCTACGACCTGCGGAAGTCGTTGGTGCGCATCCGGCGGGTGGTCCTCCCTACGCGAGAGGTGCTCAACTCGCTGATGCGTCGCGAGAACGACCTGGTCGATGACGCGCTGATGCCCTACTACCAGGACGTCTATGACCACGTGTTGCGCGCCGCGGACTGGACCGACTCGTTGCGCGACCTGGTCTCGACGATCATGGAGACGCACCTGACGATCCAGGGCAACCGGATGAACGAGATCATGAAGAAGGTCACGTCCTGGGCGGCCATCGCCGCGGTGCCCGCGGTGATCACGGGCTACTACGGGATGAACGTGCTCACCTACCCGCACAGCGACACCAACGCCGGCGGCTACACCGCGCTCGGCCTGATGGCCGGGCTCGTCGCGGTGCTCTACGTCGTGTTCAAGAAGATCGACTGGCTGTGAGGGTCAGCGGTAGTTCGTGAACTGCAGCGGGATGCCGATGTCCGCGTTCTTCAGCAGGGCCATCACGGCCTGAAGATCGTCGCGCTTCTTGCTCGACACCCGCACGGTGTCCCCCTGGACGGCCGCCTGGACCCCCTTCGGGCCGTCGCTCTTGATCAGCTTGGTGATCATCCGCGCCTTGTCGGAGTCGATGCCCTGGCGGATCTTCACCGTCAGCCGCGACGTACCCCCTGCCGCTGGCTCCGGGTCGTCGTGGTCCAACGCCTTGAGCGAGACCTCCCGCTTGACGAGCCGCTCCTTGAAGACGTCGAGGACGGCCTTGACGCGCTCGTCGCTGTTGGCGGTGATGACGACGGCGTCCTCACCGCTCCAGCTGATCGAGGCGCCGGTGCCCTTGAAGTCGAATCGCTGCCCGACCTCCTTGGACGCCTGGTTCAGGGCGTTGTCCACCTCCTGGCGCTCGACCTTGCTCACGACATCGAACGACGAATCGGCCATGGGACCAATGCCTCCTCAGGTGGGCTCATGCACCGGCTATCCTGTCCGACGCGCACCCACGGGTGCCGCGGCGGGTTGCCCGAGCGGTCAAAGGGAACGGTCTGTAAAACCGTCGGCTACGCCTACGTTGGTTCGAACCCAACACCCGCCACCCGGCGGCGAGGTAACCTCGTCGCCGCCGCCCCCTTAGCTCAGTCGGCAGAGCGTCTCCATGGTAAGGAGAAGGTCTACGGTTCGATTCCGTAAGGGGGCTCTGAGAATCCCTGCGGCGGAGTAGCTCAGCCTGGTAGAGCAAGCGGCTCATAATCGCTGTGTCGCCGGTTCAAGTCCGGCCTCCGCTACCAAGTTCCACACCGCTCGAACTCGGCTATCCTCGATAGCCGGGCAAGAGCCCGTTCCGGTTTCTTTCTGAGAGGTTCCTGCAGTGGCTGCCACCGACGTCCGACCGAAGATCACGTTGGCGTGCGCCGAGTGCAAGCACCGCAACTACATCACCAAGAAGAACCGGCGCAACGACCCGGACCGGCTCGAGCTCAAGAAGTTCTGTCCTAACTGCCGCCGTCACACCGAACACAAAGAGACTCGCTGAGCCGCACGCGGGCGGCGTTCTCGCTCGTCGTGTGCCCCAGCACGCCTCAGCGGCCTCTTGACGTTGCGGCCAGCTTCTCGATCTTCTTGAGGTTGCGCCAAACTGGGTCCCGTGGACCTGGCGGACTACGAAGCTGCGGGAATCTACGATCCGGACTCGCCGGACGCTGAGGCGCGCGTCGAGCTGATCCGGTACCTCGAAGGCGTCGGAGCGACGCTCAAGGAGATGGTCGCCGCCAATGACAGCGGCCGGTTGTTCGCCCTGGCCGGTGACCGGCTGATCATTCCGGGCCGCGACCAGTTCTCGATCAACGACATCGCTGCCGCGACCGGCGCCCCGGTCGAGGACGTCTGTGCGATCTGGCGCGCCCTGGGCTTCCCACGCGCTGGGTGGGACGAGCTGGTCGCATCGCCGGACGATGTCGAAGCGGTCCGGGTCATCGTCGACATGTCGCGGCTCATCGGACTCCCGGGGGTGCTCGGAATCGCCCGCGTCGTCGCTTCGTCGATGAGCCGCATCGCCGACGCCGCGTCGACCGCCGTGCGCACCCAGGTCCCGCAGCTGGCACTCGGCTTGTCGGAGAGCGAGCTCGTGACGGCTCAGACCTTCGAGGGCGTGGCCACCTTCGTACCTCGAGTCGGACACGCTCTCGACGCGGTGTGGCGGCACCATCTCGAGGCTGCGCGCCGGCACTGGGAGCGCAGCGACAGCGCCGATCTCGTCGATAGCGGCGGGGTGCGGCTCGGTGTCGGGTTCGCGGACCTCGCCGGCTTCACCGGCATGACCGAGCGGCTCACCATGCAGGAGCTGTCACGGCTGCTGACCGTCTTTGAGGAGGTCGCGGACGAAATCGTTCGCGACGAGGACGGGCGGGTCATCAAGTACATCGGTGATGCGGTCATGTACATCACGCATGACGCCGTGTCCGCGGTCCGGGTCGCGCAGCGGCTGCTGGGCGCTGCGGAGGCCCGAGGAATGCAGGCCCGAGCCGGCGTGACGGTCGGCGTCGTGCTCTCCCTCGAAGGCGACTATTTCGGGCCGGTCGTGAACCTCGCCGCGCGGCTGGTGGCGATGGCCGCTCCCGGCGAGCTCCTGGCCACGGACGAAGTTGTCGCGAGAATCGACGGCCTTGTCGACGCAGTAGCACTCGGGCCCCGCGATGTGCGTGGCTTCAGCAAGCAGATCGAGCTCGCCCGCCTGCGATAACGTCCGTTGGGCATCGATCGCAACGAACAAGGGGATACCGGCAATGGCAGCGAACGTCAGCTACGACGACGTCGAGGTGGGCACCGAGATCCCCGAGCAGACCTTCCAGGTGACCCGGGCGAGCCTGGTGAAGTACGCCGGCGCCTCCGGGGACTTCAACATCATTCACTGGAACGAGCGGACCGCGAAGGCGGTCGGGCTGCCCAACGTCATCGCCCACGGCATGTTCACGATGGCCGAGGCCGGCCGCGTCGTCACCGACTGGGTGGGCGACCCGGGCGCGGTCCTCGAGTACGCGGTGCGGTTCTCCGCGCCGGTTCCCGTCGAGGACGACGACACCGGCACCACGCTCAAGGTGTCGGGCCGCGTCGAGGAGAAGCTCGACGACCGCAAGGTCGCGGTCGCGCTCGAGGCCACGGCGCTCGACGCGCGGGTCCTGTCCAAGGCCCGCGCGGTCGTTCAGCTCGCTTAGTCGATAACGCCGGCGCGGCGCAGCAGCCAGCGGTTCTCCGCGCCGATCAGGCCGCACTCGTCGAAGAAGGCCAGGACCTTCTCGGCCACGCGGATCTTCGTGGCCCGCCAGTTCGGGTTCGCGTCCGCCGCGGCACGAGCCGCCTTCGGGTCCAACCCGGCGTCGGCGTAGACCTGCGGGTGGATCAGTGACCGCGTCGCCTCGTGCACGATCAGCCCGATCATGATCCGGTTGTACACGCGGCGGATCAGGCCGCTGTCGCGCTGGGCGAGCAGCGTCTCCTCGCGGGCGTAGCTGATGTGGCGGGCTTCCTCGATCACGTGGATCCGGCTCACCTGACGCACCAGCGGCTGGATCGCTTCGTCGTCCATCGCCTCGCGCTGCAGCCCGTCGAGGATCTCCTCGACGTACATCGTCCCCGCGAAGGTGAGGACGTTGTTGGAGATCGTCTTGAAGATCCGGCCGAGCTCGTGGGCGGTGCGCCCGACGCCGTAGTTCGGCACGTCGAACGCCTTGATCATCGAGGCGAACATGATCGAGTGCCGGCACTCGTCCGCGATCTCGGTCAGCGCCCACTGAATGTCCTTCTGGCGCAGGTCGCGGTCATAGGCGTAGCGCAGCAGCATCTGCATGAGGATCTCCTCGAACCAGATGCCGACGCTGGCGATGCTTGCCACTTCGTGCTTGGTGAGCGTGGCGCGCTGCTCCGGGGTCATGGCCTGCCAGAGCTCGGTGCCGTAGAGGCTGCAACAGCGCTCGGGCTCGTAGAGCACGTCGGCGGGCTGCGCAGCGTCCCAGTCGACCTCGGTCTGCGGGTCGAAGGACACCTTGGCGGCCGACTTCAGCAGCCGAGCGGCGGTGCGCTCACGCTCGGGGACCTGGACGGGCGTCTCGAGGGTTGCGGTGGTCATGTCCACCATTCAACGTGCCATTGACCAATGGCGCAAGGGCTAATGGTAGTGTTATACGTCACGTCCGCCGGAAGTTTCTTCCCGCCGCGGACGGTCGTACCGAAGCAGGGCGGAGGCACCGGGACGTGGAGTACCGCATCGACGACCTGGCGCGCGCCGCCGGGATGACGGTGCGCAACGTCCGCGCCTACCAGGAGCGCGGCCTGCTCCCGCCGCCGAGCCTGCGCGGTCGTACCGGCTTCTACGACGACGGCCATCTGGCGAGATTGCGGCTGATCGGCCGGCTGCTCGAGCGCGGCTACACCACCGCCCACATCAGCGACTTCATCGCGACCTGGGAGGCCGGACACGACCTCGGGCAGACGCTCGGGCTCGAGGCGGCGTTGCTTGCGCCCTCGTCGGGGGAGATCCCGGAGCTGCTGAGCCAGGACGACCTCGTGGCGATGTTCGGCGTCTTCGACCCGGCCGCGGTCGAGGCGGCGATCCGGATCGGCGTGATCGAGCGCGGCGAGGATGATCAGCACGTCCGGGTGCTCTCACCCCGGCTGCTCCGCGCCGGCGCGGAGCTCGTTGCCCTCGGCATGCCGCTGATCGACGTGCTCCACCTCGGCGCGGAGCTCAGGTTGCGGATCCAGGCGGTCGCGGCGCTGTTCGTTCAGGCCGTCGCGCCGACCATCATCGGGGAGCATCCGGCCGGTTGGGTGCCCGACGACGCCGACATGGAACGGATCGGCCGCCTGGTCTCCGACATGCGCCCGCTGGCCCGCGTGGTCGTCGATGAGGAGCTTGCCGGCGCGCTGGAGTCCGGAATCGCCGACTACGTCACCCAGTGGCTGGCCGCGGCGGTCGAGGCCTCCGCCGCTGCTGGAGCGGATGGCACATCCGCCCCCGCATAGTGGAGCGGACGGCACACGTCCACCACCCCGCCGCCGCCCAAGCGCCGCCGGCTGCGACGCCTGCCCTAGAGCTGGATCTCGCTGAGCAGCTTCTGCATCCGCCCGACGCCCTCGGCCAGGTCGTCGTCGCCGAGCGCGTAGGAGAGCCGGAACGATCCCGGCGCGCCGAACGCCTCGCCCGGCACGACCGCCACCTCGGCCTCCTCGAGCACCAGCTCCGCGAGCTCCGCCGATGTCTGCGGCGTGCGCCCGCGTAGCGGCTTGCCGAGCAGCGCCGCCACGGACGGGTAGCAGTAGAAGGCCCCGAGCGGCGTCGGGCACTCCACTCCGGGGATCTCGCGCAACATCCGCACCATCGTCTGACGGCGTACGTCGAATGCGGCCCGCATCTGCGCGACGGCCGACAGGTCGCCGCTCACCGCCGCCAGCGCCGCAGCCTGGGCGACGTTGGACACGTTGGACGTGGCGTGCGACTGCAGGTTCGCGGCTGCGGAGACCACGTCGGTGGGACCGATCAGCCAGCCCACGCGCCAGCCGGTCATGGCGTAGGTCTTGGCGACGCCGTTGAGCAGCACGATCTGGTCGGCGAGCTCAGGCACCACGGCGGCCATCGAGGGCGCGGTGGCCCCGTCGTACAGCAGGTGCTCGTAGATCTCGTCGCTGACCACCCAGATCCCGTGCTCGAGCGCCCAGCGGCCGATCGCCTCGACCTGCTCCGGCGGGTAGACCGCTCCGGTCGGGTTCGACGGCGAGCAGAACAGCAGGACCTTCGTGCGCTCGGTCCGCGCCGCTTCGAGCTGCGCCACGCCGGCGAGGTAGCCGCTTGCCGTCGTCGTCGGCACCACGACGGGGACGCCTCCGGCGAGCCGGATCGACTCGGGGTAGGTGGTCCAGTACGGCGCCGGGAGCAGCACTTCGTCCCCCGGGTCGAGCAGCGTGGCGAAGGCCTCGTAGACCGCCTGCTTGCCGCCGTTGGTCACCAGAACCTGGGCGGCGGTGATCTCCACGCCTGAGTCGCGCCTGGTCTTGTCCGCGATGGCCTGCCGCAGCGCGGGCAGGCCGGGGGTGGGTGTGTAGTGGTGCATCGCGGGGTCGTGGCAGGCATCGACCGCGGCCGCGACGATCGGAGCGGGGGTGGGGAAGTCGGGCTCGCCGGCGCCGAACCCGATCACGTCACGCCCGGCCGCCTTCAGCGCTTTGGCCTTCGCGTCGACGGCGAGGGTCGCGGACTCGGCGATGCCGCCTACTCTGGCGGAAATGCGTGACGTGGGCATGCCCCCATGGTCGCCTACCCGTCGTCGGGCGGTCCATCCGGTTACGCCCGTTCGACCGGGTTGGGAGACCAGACGTAGACTCTGTCGTTCGATGGGGCACTGTCGCCCGGCGGTAACCCACGAAACGAGATAAAGGGCAGTAGCTCAATTGGCCAGAGTCCCGGTCTCCAAAACCGGTGGTTGGGGGTTCGAGTCCCTCCTGCCCTGCGGAGGACCGATGACGACCGATGACGAGGAGGTGACGAAAGGTGACGCACACCGCTGAGAGCGCGCCCGCGGCGCGACCGTCGGGTTCCGGCCGCGGCAAGGGAGGCCGTCCGGGCTACGCAGAGCGCTTCTCCACCTACTACCGCCAGATCGTCGCCGAGCTTCGCAAGGTTCTCTGGCCGACCCGCAACGAGCTCGTGACCTACACGATCGTGTCCGTGGTGTTCGTGGTCGCGATGGTCGCCTTCGTGGGGGTCCTGGACTACGGCTTCACCAAGTTCGTCTTCGAACTGTTCGGATAACCGTCCGGCAACCCCTGATTTCCCCGACACCGACCACTGAGGAAGCTCACCAACCGTGACCGAGTACGTCCCCGAGTCCGACGGCGATCTCGCCGAGCCGAGCGATGTCGAGCCGGCCGCGGCTGAGGTAACCACGGCGGACACGGTTATCGAGGACGCCGCCGTCGACGATGCGGTCGCCGACGACGCGATTGCCGCGGACGTGGTCGCCGACGATGGGGTCGCCGATGACGTGGTTGCCGACGACTCGGTCGCCGAAGCGGCGGTCGCAGAGGAGGCGACCCCCTCGATCGACCTGACCGTGGCCGAGACGGTGTCCGAGACCGGCGAGGAGATCGACGAGGTCGAGGCCTTCCGCGCGAAACTGCTTTCGCTGCCCGGTGACTGGTACGTCGTGCACACGTACGCGGGATACGAGAACCGCGTGAAGTCGAACCTCGAGTCGCGGATCGCCTCCCTCAACATGGAGGACTACATCTTCGACATCCAGGTGCCGACGCAGCCCGAGACGATCATCAAGCAGGGCAAGCGGCAGACCGTCGAGTCGAAGGTGTTCCCGGGCTACGTCCTGGTCCGCATGGACCTGACCGACGAGTCGTGGTCGGTCGTCAAGAACACCCCGAGCGTCACCGGATTCGTCGGAACCTCCCACCCGACGCCGCTGTCGACGTCGGACGTGGTGAAGTTCCTCGCGCCGAAGCCGGTGGAGGCCAAGCGCGCCGAGCCGATCAAGGTCGTCGACTTCTCGGTCGGGGAGTCGGTCACCGTCATGGACGGCCCGTTCGCGACGCTGCCCGCCACGATCAACGAGATCAACGCCGAGGCCCAGCGGCTCAAGGTCCTCGTGTCCATCTTCGGCCGGGAGACTCCGGTCGAGTTGTCGTTCAGCCAGGTCAGCAAGATCTGACCTGCCTCATAGGGAAGTAATCAATGCCTGCCAAGAAGAAGATCGCCGGTCTGATCAAGCTGCAGATCCAGGCGGGTGCTGCCACGCCTGCGCCGCCCGTCGGCCCTGCGCTGGGTCAGCACGGTGTCAACATCATGGACTTCTGCAAGCAGTACAACGCGGAGACCGAGTCGCAGCGCGGCAACGTGATCCCGGTGGAGATCACGGTCTATGAGGACCGCAGCTTCTCCTTCATCACCAAGACCCCGCCGGCCGCGCGGATGATTCTCAAGGCCGCGGGCGTCGAGAAGGGCTCGGGCGAGCCGCACAAGACCAAGGTGGCGAGCATCTCCGGCGCCCAGGTCCGCGAGATCGCGCAGACCAAGATGGCCGACCTCAACGCCAACGACATCGAGGCCGCCGCCAAGATCATCGCCGGTACCGCGCGTTCGATGGGCATCACCGTCACCGACTAGCACCACCCGTACCACCCCTAGCCGTGGGAGGAGCCTCCGGCTCCGCAGGAACCACAGAGGAGAAACCGAAATGGCACGCAGCAAGTCCTACGAAGCCGCCGCGAAGCTGATCGACCGCGACCGGCTCTACACGCCGGCTGAGGCGGTTCGCCTCGCCAAGCAGACCTCGACCACCAAGCGCTTCGACGCGACCGTCGAGGTCGCGATGCGTCTCGGCGTGGACCCCCGCAAGGCCGACCAGATGGTGCGCGGCACGGTCTCGCTGCCGCACGGCACCGGAAAGACCGCGCGCGTCGCGGTCTTCGCGACCGGCGAGAAGGCCGAGGAGGCGCGCGCAGCCGGTGCGGACATCGTCGGGGGCGACGAGCTGATCGCCCAGGTCGAAGGCGGCATGCTCGACTTCGACGCGGCGGTCTCCACCCCCGACCTGATGGGCAAGGTCGGCCGGCTGGGCCGCGTGCTCGGCCCGCGTGGCCTGATGCCGAACCCGAAGACCGGCACCGTGACGATGGACGTCGGCAAGGCCGTCGAGGACATCAAGGGCGGGAAGATCGAGTTCCGCGTCGACCGGCAGGCCAACCTGCACTTCGTGATCGGCAAGACGTCGTTCTCCGAGGACCAGCTGCTCGACAACTACGTCGCGGCGTTCGACGAGGTCTCCCGCGCCAAGCCCTCGACCGCGAAGGGTCGCTACATCAAGAAGGTCGCGATCTCCACGACGATGGGCCCCGGCATCCTGGTCGACTCGACCAAGGGCCGCAGCGACGAGGCCTCCGAGGCTCCGGCCGCTGCAGCTGCGCCGGCCGCCGCCGAAGAGCCCGCCGCCGAGGCACCTGCTGAGGATGTCGTCGCTGAGGTCGAGGCCGCCGAGAGCGCTGAGGCCCCCGTTGCTGAGGCTCCCGAGAGCGCTGAGGCCCCCGTTGCTGAGGCTGAGGTCACAGCAGGCGAGTAGTTCGGCGTTGCTTGTCCGGTTTTGCTCGCCGAGGTCGACGTTGAGGGCGGCTGGACGCCCTCCAAAGGCCATCAACGTCGACCTCGGGCGAATCGGGCCGCGGCACAGCACGTGCCAGCGAAAGTCTCCCGCCGGCCAAGCCCCGCCCTGGTCGTAGCGGGTTTTGACTTTGACTTTTGTCTGTAGCGCCAAGCATCAGTAGCCTGAGGGGACCGAAGACCGCCGGATGTCGCTCGCGAGAGTGACCGAAGGTTCCGCGCAAGCGGACGTCCAGCGCAGGTGAGTGGTACGTCACCGGGTTCAGGCCCGCTGCGCCCCGCGCCCTGCGCCGGGGCGTTTTTGTTTGACGACGTACGACGGAGAGGGGCCACATGGCCAGGCCGGACAAGGCCGCTGCGGTCGCTGAGCTGACCACGGCGTTCCGCGAGTCCAGCGCTGCTGTTCTCACGGAGTACCGCGGGCTGACGGTCGCCGAGCTCAAAGAGCTGCGGCGCTCGCTCGCGGGCAACGCGACGTACCTCGTCGTGAAGAACACGCTGTCCAAGATCGCGGCCCGTGAGGCCGGCGTGACTGCGTTCGAGGACCTCCTCGAGGGCCCGTCCGCGATCGCGTTCGTCACGGGTGACCCGGTGACCGTCGCCAAGGGCCTGCGCGCGTTCACCCGCGAGCACCCTCTGCTCGTCGTCAAGGGCGGCGTGATGGATGGCGCTGCGCTCACGGCGGACGAGATCAGGAAGCTGGCAGATCTCGAGTCCCGTGAGGTGCTGCTCGCCAAGCTGGCCGGTGGGTTCGTTGCCCCGGCGACTCAGCTCGCGAGCGTCCTGATGGCGCCGGTCCGCCAGCTCGCCCAGGTGCTCGGCCAGCTCGCCGCCAAGGCCGCTGCCGACCCGAACTGGGGCGGCGGCGACGGCGCGAGCGCCACCGACCCGCAGCCCGAGGCCCCTGCCGAGGAGGCCGCTGCAGAGGCTCCCGCACCGGAGGCCGCTGCCGAAGCCGCCGACGAGACCCCGGCTGCCGCCGAAGCATCCGACGACGCGGCCGCACCCACCGAAGAGACCACCGACGGCGTCGCTGACGCGTCGTCCGACAGCTGACACCAAGGAGACAGATCATGGCGACCCTGACCAACGACGAGATCATCGAGGCGCTCAAGGAGAAGAGCCTCATCGAGATCTCCGACCTCGTGAAGCAGTTCGAAGAGACGTTCGGCGTCTCCGCTGCCGCGCCCGTCGCGGTTGCGGCGGCCCCGGCCGCGGGCGGCGCTGCCGCTGGTGGCGAGGCCGGCGGCGGCGGCGACCAGGATGAGTTCGACGTCATCCTCGACGCCGCGGGCGACAAGAAGATCCAGGTCATCAAGGTGGTGCGCGAGCTCACCAGCCTGGGTCTGAAGGAGGCCAAGGACCTCGTCGACGGCGCGCCGAAGACCGTCCTGGAGAAGGCCAACAAGGAGACCGCGGACAAGGCCAAGGCCTCCCTCGAAGAGGCTGGCGCCTCCGTCACGGTCAAGTAGCTTTCGCACCACACGCCGAGGGGCGGGCCCGAATGGGTCCGCCCCTCGGCGCTTTTGTGCCCGTGAACAGCCGTTGACCTGCGGATTCGACCGGCGAGGGAGGTGGCAGACCGGGGCAATCCGGCTGTAATGTCACGCCTTGTGACCCGCCTCACATGCGTTGCGTGGCGGCCAGCGGGACGAGGGAGGCAGGGGCCGCGTGGGCGTTGAGGTCAAGGTCGAGGGCCTGACGAAGTCGTTCGGCCGGCAGGTCATCTGGGAAGACGTGACGCTCACCCTGCCCAAGGGTGAGATCTCCGTGCTCCTCGGCCCGTCGGGCACCGGCAAGTCGGTCTTCCTCAAGCACCTGATCGGCCTGCTGCGTCCCGACCGCGGTCACGTCTACATCGAGGGCCATGACGTCCCCAACGTCTCCGAGCGGCACTTGTACGAAGTCCGCAAGATGTTCGGCGTGCTGTTCCAGGACGGCGCGCTGTTCGGCTCGATGTCGATCTACGACAACGTCGCGTTCCCGCTGCGTGAGCACACCAAGAAGAGCGAGTCCGAGATTCGCGGCATCGTCATGGAGAAGCTCGAGCTCACCGGTCTGCTCGGCGCCGAGCAGAAGCTCCCGGGCGAGATCTCCGGAGGCATGCGCAAGCGGGCCGGTCTGGCACGCGCGCTGGTCCTCAACCCCGAGATCCTCCTCTTCGACGAGCCGGATTCCGGCCTGGACCCGGTCCGCACGGCGTACCTCAACCAGCTCATCGTCGACCTGAACCAGCAGATCGCAGCGACGATGCTGATCGTCACCCACGACATCAACACAGCTCGGACCGTTCCGGACAACATCGGGCTGCTCTACCGCCGTCATCTGGCGATGTTCGGGCCGCGAGAGATGCTGCTGTCCAGCCAGGAGCCGGTGGTGCGGCAGTTCCTCAACGCCCAGCGGCAGGGGCCGATCGGCATGGCGGAGGAGAAGGACGCCGCCGAGCTCGAGGCGGAGAAGTCCGAGGGGGCCGAGCTGCCTCCGCTCCCCCCGATCCCGCCGCAGATTCTCCCCACGGACGGCCGGATGCGTCCGACGCAGCGCCCGCCCGGGCAATGGCTGAAGGAGCACGGCGTGACCCCGCCGGCAGGGTCCTTCACCGGTCAGGGCTATCCGAGCGCGGCGACCGCGTCCCGGGCCGAGCCCGAGCGTGAGCGGGTCACCGGGGACGGCGAAGGTGTGCGGGTGCTTCGTGCCGCGCCGCCACGGCGTCGTCCGACTCCCGCGCCCGCCGCTGAGCCGCCGCGCAAGCGCACCTCCACCGCCGCCAAGAAGTCGGCGTCCGCGAGCGGCGGCGCGAAGAAGACCGCCGCCAAGAAGACGACCGTCCGCCGTACGGCCCGGAGCACCGGATCCACCGGTACCGCTGCATCGAAGCGGGGTACGGGGAGACGCTCCTCGTGAGTTCAGCCAGTGTCGCCGCGCCGTTTCGGGCGAGCGGCAGCTT
>DASZTV010000065.1:0-24985 GCA_035548125.1 Mycobacteriales bacterium
CCGGTCTCACCGTCGATCGCAGCGGCAGCAACCGATCGGGCGTGCACATCCAGCCCAACACTCGTACGCTCCGAAAACACCGGGGCCTCCCACACATGTCGGATAGGCCGAGCAGGCAGCCCCTGCTCGGCAACCCACGAAATGTGTGAGTGAGGCCCCGGCCCGCAACCACTCACTTCAAAGCGGTCACGTCATACCGTCTAGCCGTTCGGGAGCACCACTGCCCGGCCGTTCAATGTTCCGGCTCTGAGTCGGTCGTACGCCGCGACGACGTCGTCGAACGCGAACTGCTCCATCTCGACGACGACGTCACCGGTCTTCGCGAGCGCGACCACCTCGTGCAGCTCGGCGATGGTCGCGCCCTGCGGGTTGAACAGGTCGGCGTCGTGTGCCCATGCGCCGTACCTCACCTCTGCCGAACCGAAGCCCTGGCCGACGAGGCCGATCGCCCCTGCCTTCGCCACGTTGCGCATCGCTGCGCGGATCGTCTTGTCGTCTCCGACAAAGTCGAGAATCACGTCGGCGCCGCCGTCGCCGATCGCCTCGGCGAGCCGCTTCGACAGACCCTCACCGGCTTCGATCACCTCGTGCGCACCCAGGTCGGCGGCCGCTTTGATGCGTTCCGGACGTGCTTCCACGGCGATGATCCGTGACGAGGTGAGCATGCGCAGCCACTGCACGCCGTAGCCGCCGAGCCCGCCGACCCCGATCACGACGACGGTCGAGTCGTCGTAGATCTTGGGCAGTACCTTCTTGACCGCGTGGTACGACGTGGCGCCGGCGTCCGTCAGCGGCGAGACGATCCTCGGGTCGAGCTCGCCGAGCGGCACGACCTGCCCGGCTCCGACGACGACGTACTCCGCGAGCCCGCCGTCGGTGCCGAACCCCCTACCGCGCCACGTGTCGATGCAGTAGTTGTCCTGCCCGCGTCGGCACCAGCGGCAGTGGCCGCACGGCGCCATGCACGCGACCGCGACCGCCTCGTCCAACGAGACGCCGTCGACGTCGTCACCGACCGCGTCAACGTGGCCGGCGATCTCGTGACCGAGGGTGAACGGCACCTCGTAGGGCAGCAGCCCCGGAGGCGAGTCGAGAAAGATCACGTCGGAGTGGCACAGCCCGACGCCTGCGACGCGAACCCGTACCTGACCGGGCCCCGGATCCGGTACCGGGACGTCGGCGAAGTCGGCGCGCTGCCAGTCGAGCAGGCGGTACGCCCTCACTCAGTTCTCCACGGACAGGATGCTGATCCAGTTGATGCGTAGCTCGCGCCGCTTGAACAACCAGCGCCCGCTCTCCTTGACGAACTCGTCGAGGTAGTAGGCGAACATCACGTGGTCCCTGACGTTGGGCGGCGCACCGACCAGATGGTGTGCCTCGCAGCGGGTCTCCCCGGTGGCACGATCGCCGGCGATCTCGGCGTAGTGGCTCCCGATGGTGTGGTGGGTGTGGCTGTAGTCGCGGATCCGGTCGATCGAGGCGGTGATCTCGCTTCGGCCTCGTCGATGCGACGTCGGGTCCGGCGACTCGGGATCGAGCCACATCACGAACTCGCCGTCCTCGGTGAACAGGCTGGCGACGGTCGCGCCGTCGCCGCGGTCGGCGGCCGATGCGTAGCGCTCAACCAGCTGGCGTACCTCCCAGCTGTCCACGATGTGGCTGATCACCTCGACGCCTCCCGGAACGCCTTGCCGAGCTCCGCCAGTGCAGCGGGCGCATCAGCAAGTGTCGCCGCAAACGCGGCCAGGTTGACCGTGATGTCCGTCGCGCCCGCGCCCATCAGCTCGGGCACGCTCTTCATCGTCGCGGCGATGTCCGGCTTTCCGTCGACCATCCCGGTGGTGGCGCGCGCTTGCACCGCCACCGGTCGGTCGACAGCCGCGCGGAGCCGTGACGCTCCGTCCCGAACGTCGTCGATCGAGGCGCCCATGATCGGGATCCACCCGTCACCCATGGTCACGATCCGGGAGACCATCCGCTCCGTGAGCGTGCCGGCGAACCACACCGGCAGTCGGGACTGCACCGGCTGCGGTGAGCAGAACGTCTCCGTGAACGACACGCTCTTCGAGGCGTACGCCGCGGGCAGTTCCTCCCACAGCGCGCGGCAGGCGGCGATCGTCTCGTCCAGCAACCGGCCTCGGTCGGCAAACGGCAGCCCCTGCGCGTCGTACTCCTCGCGCTGCCAGCCGACCCCTACTCCGAGGTCGACCCGACCGGTCGAGAGCACATCCAGCGTGGCGATCTGCTTGGCAAGCAACGCGGCGGGACGCAGTGGCGCGATGAGGATCCCGGTCGAGAGCCGGACGCGTGACGTGACAGCCGCCATCGCCGAAAGCACGGTGAGCGGCTCCAGCCACGGCGCCTCCGGTGGGACCGGGAAGCGGCCCCACACGTAGGCGTCGGTGTTGCGGCCCATCACGACGTGGTCGACGACGACGAGCCGGTCGATGCCTGCCTCCTCGGCGACCTTGGCCAGGCCGATGAAGCCGCGCCAGTCGCCGCCGGCCCAGCCGCCGAAGTTCGGAAACCCGACGCTCAGCGTCACGGACACGAGCCTCCGCTCCCTCCCGAAACCGGCCGTGCGGATTATCTGACACCCTTTCAGATATCGTCGGGCCAGACCAGGAACCGAAAGGTAACTCAGCGCGATGTCAGCTGTTTCCGACGACCTTCACAAGCCGGCTTTCATGCCCGACCTCCTGGTTGCGGCGCTCGCGCGGCATGCCGACAAACCGGCGGTCTATCTCGGTGACGAGGTGTTGACCGCGTCCCAGGTCGCGGCGCAGATGAGCAAGTACGTCCAGGCGTTCGCGTCACTCGGGATCGGTGAACATCACCCGATCGCGATGTTGTCGAAGAACCGCCCGGAGGTGCTGTTCACCATGGGCGCGAACATGCTCACGCCGTGCCGGAGCACGTCGCTTCACCCGATGGGGTCCGCGGACGACCAGGCGTACGTCCTGGAGGACGCGGAGATCGAGACGCTGGTGTTCGACCCGAGTGCGTTCGAGGAGCGCGCGGCGGAGCTGCGCGACCGCGTGCCGGGGCTGAAGACCCTGCTGTCGCTCGGCCCTTCCCAGGTCGGCGTCGACCTGATCGCGCTCGCCGAGACGTTCCAGCCGAAGCCACTCGTCGCACCCGAGGTGGACCCGGAGGACATCAGCGGCTTCACCTACACGGGTGGCACGACCGGAGCGTCCAAGGGCGTCATGCAGACGTATCGCAGCGGCGCCACGCTGACCCAGATCCAGCTGGCCGAGTGGGAGTGGCCGGAGGAGACCCGCTTCCTGATCGCGACGCCGCTGTCGCACGCGGGCGCGGCCTTCTTCATCCCGACCCTGATGCGCGGCGGCAGCATCGTCGTGCTCCCGGGGTTCGACCCGACGGCGGTCCTGGAGACGATCCAGAAGTTCAAGATCACCGCGACGATGCTGGTCCCGACGATGCTGTACATCCTCATGGACCATCCCAAGATCGACGAGTACGACCTGTCGAGCCTTGAGACGGTCTACTACGGCGCATCGGCGATCTCGCCGACGCGGCTGAAGGAAGCGATCGGGAAGTTCGGCCACATCTTCTTCCAGTTCTTCGGTCAGACCGAGTGCGGCATGACCATCTCCGTGCTGCGTAAGGGCGAGCACGACGTGAACGACCTCGACCGGCTTGCAACCTGCGGCAGAGCCGTCCCGTGGCTCAACGTGAAGCTGCTCGACGACGAGCTCAACGAGGTCCCCGACGGCGAGCCCGGTGAGATCTGCGTCCGCGGACCGCTGGTGATGAAGGGCTACTGGAAGAAGCCGGAGCAGACGGCCGAGGCACTTCACGGTGGCTGGCTGCACACCGGCGACATCGCCAAGAAGGACGCGCAGGGCTTCCTCACGATCGTCGACCGCAAGAAGGACATGATCGTGTCGGGCGGCTTCAACGTCTTCCCTCGCGAGATCGAGGACGTCATCGGCACCCACCCGGCGGTCGCGCAGGTCGCGGTCATCGGCGTGCCCGACGAGAAATGGGGCGAGGCCGTCAAGGCGGTCGTCGTGCTGCGACCGGAGCAGACCGTCTCCGAGGAGGAGCTCTACGAGCTGGTCAAGGAGCGCAAGGGCGCGACCCACGCTCCGAAGTCGGTCGACTTCGTCGACGCCATCCCGCTCTCCGCGCTGGGCAAGCCCGACAAGAAGACTCTCCGCGCCCAGTACTGGCAGGGCTCCGAGCGGCGCGTCAACTAGCGCGTACGTCGAACGTCAAGTGGTGGGAGAGGTCGCCGACGTGGTCGACGGCATAGCGGCGCGCGGTGAAGTACCAGGCGCCGTCGTCGTTGCGCGCGAACCGGTCGGCGTACCTGCCGCTCACGATGGGCTGGAACGGGAAGTCGTCGACTCCCTGGAATACGACGTACGACGAGGCGCAGGTCGCCGTACCGGCCGCGTCATCGACCTCGATCACGGGATTCGCGGTGATGTGCCGGGTCCGCGGCGAGCCGTCGTAGAGCTTGGTCTGGCCCTCCCACATCGCCTGCATCTCGGCAGACCCGGTCGCGAATACGTTGCCGTTGTCGTCGGCGACGGTGCCGTGCGCGAAGAGCGCCGCGAGTCCGGCGAAGTCGCCGGCGTCCATCAGCTGGCAGTAGCGGCCCAACAGGTTGCGAATCTGCTCATATGCGTCGGCCATGACGGGCAGCCTGCCAGATGACGACCATGACGTTCGACCTCGCCGAAGAAGAAGTGCTCGGCGTGCGGATGACGGTGTTCCGCGACCGGCTAACGACCATGGCGGATCTGCTAGACCGCTCGTTGCAGTGGGCCGACCGCGAGTACATCGTCGACGGCGACCGTCGGATCACCTACGGCGAGCATCACGCCGCCGTCTCCCGGGTCGCGGCGTACCTCGTCGAGCAGGGCGTCGAGAAGGGCGACCGCGTCGCGATCCTCGGCAAGAACTCGATCGAGTGGGTCGTGACGTTCTGGGCGACCGTGTCGATCGGTGCGATCGCAGTGGGGTTGAACGCGTGGTGGGCGAAAGAGGAGCTCGACTACGCGATCAACGACTGCTCACCGAAGCTGGTGGTCGACGACATGGCGCCGATCGCGGCGCTTCTTCGAGGAGCGGACCTGACGCGTCCGCACGTCGAGATCGACGAGGACGACCCCGCGCTGATCCTCTACACCTCAGGGACGACCGGCCGGCCGAAGGGCGCGACACACTCTCACCGCAACCTCAACTGCCTGGTCCAGGCGCAGCAGGCGATCATCGCGGCTCGCGTCCCACCGGGTTTCACGCTGCCCCCGTCCCGCGCGCTTACCAGCACGCCGTTGTTCCATGTCTCCGGCCTGCACAGCGGAGTGATCGCGTGTCTGGGCGCCGGCAACACGACGGTGTGGCAGAACGGGAAGTTCGACCCGATCTCGACGTTGAAGGTCATCGAGCGCGAACGCTGTTCAACGTGGACCACCATGCCGACCACGTTGTGGCGCGTCGTGCACGAGCCGACCGCCATGGCCTACGACACCTCGTCGCTGATGCACGTCGGTGGCGGTGGAGCCGCTTGGTCGGCGGCACTGCAGCAGGCGATTCGGGACACCTTCGGTGAGCACATCAGCTGGGGGATCGGCTACGGGCAGACCGAGGCGTGTGGCCTGTCGACCACGTCGTCGTTCGCCGAGCTGCAGGAGCACCCCGACACCGTCGGACGCCCGGTCCCTACCTGCGAGCTCAAGGTCGACGATGACTCGGGGGAGATCTATCTGCGCGGCCCGATGGTGATGCTCGGCTACTGGAACAACCAGGCCGCGACCGATGCGGTCATCGACGCGGACCGTTGGCTACGCACAGGGGATCTCGGCGAGATTCGCGACGGTCTGCTGTTTCTCTCGACGCGTCGTACCGACCTGATCCTGCGCGGCGCGGAGAACGTCTACCCCGCCGAGATCGAGAATTGCTTGGAAGGTCACCCGGAGGTCGACGAAGTCGTGGTCGTTGGGCTCCCGGATGACGAGTTCGGCCAGATCGTCGGCGCAATCGTGGTGCCGACCGAAGCCGCGAAGCTCGACGAAGCCCGCCTCGCGTCGTACGTGAAGGACCGGCTGGCGTACTTCAAGGTGCCCAGCCGGTGGGTGATCGACCCCGAGCCGCTGCCGCGAACGGCAACGGGCAAGGTGGTTCGTGCCGAAGTGATGGACCGGTTCAAGGAGAGCGACTGATGGCCTATCCCCCCGACAACTACCCGCTCACGCCGGCCGGCGTCGAGGACTACCCGGTCAAGGTCGGCTCGATGCTGCTGACGCTGGTCGACCCGCACAAGGGGTATGAGAGCGCGTACAACCGGTGGTACGAGCGCGATCACTTCTTCGCGGGGTGCATGGAAGGCCCGTGGCAGATCGCCGGGTCGCGTTGGGTCGCAACGCGCGAGATGAAGAACCTCCGATGGGGCAGCACGGACGTTGCCGACCCCATCGATGCGGGTTCCTACGTCGCCATCTACTGGGTCGAGGACGGCCACCACAAGGACTGGGACGAGTGGGCGCTCCCGCAGGTGCAGCAGCTCTACGCGAACGGCCGCGGTTTCGCCGAGCGCTCCCACGTCCACACCGCGACGTTCGACCACGTCGGCGCGCTGTATCGCGACGCCGACCCGGTGCCCGTGGAGCTGGCACTCGACCATCACTACGAGGCGATCGTCTGCGTGTGGCTGGACGGTCGCAACGGGCTCGACGCGGCAGCGCTGCAGGATCGGATCAGGCAGAGCGACGCGCTCCGCGACCTCTTCGCCGGATCCGACATCGAGATCGTCTCGTCGTGGACGCCGCGACCGGAGTTCCGCAACTCGCGCGACAGCGCGCCGATGTCTCTCGGGTCGCCGGGCGGTCAGGAGAACCGGCTGTGCCAGGTGTGTTTCGTCGGCGGCGACGTCCGCGCCTCGATCGACTGGTTCAAGGCCTACACCAAGGCACTCGCCGACCTCGATCTTGCCGACACCCAGCTCGTCGCGCCGTTCCTCCGTACGGTCGTCGGCACCGACACCTACGTCGACCAGCTCTGGTAGTCGCCCTCAGGTGTTCTGGATCAGCAGGCCGCCGTCGACCGGGACGTTCGCTCCGGTCACGAACGACATCGCCGGCAGGCAGAGCGACAACGTCATCTGAGCGACCTCCTCGGGTTGGCCGTAGCGGCGGAGCGGAACCCGGCGCCGCGCGAACTTCAGCTTCGCCTCTTCCGGGATGTCATCGGTCATCCCGGTGCGGATCGGTCCGGGCTGCACGCAGTTGACGGTGATGCCGAACTCGCCGAGCTCCATTGCCAGCGCGCGGGTGAGCCCGATGACACCGTGCTTGGCCGCGACGTAGCTCGAGTTGTACTTCGTCGCGCCCGAGCCTTCCGTCGAGGCGATGTTCACGATGCGCCCCTCTCCGCTGCGCTTCAGATGGGGCAGCGCGGCGCGGATCGTGCGTACGTGGGCGACCAGGTCGACCTCGAGGGTCCGCTGGAAGTCCTCGAGGTACGACGGTCCGTCGACCGGGCCGAGGACGACGATCCCCGCGTTGTTGACGAGGATGTCGAGCGCACCAAAATCGCTCACGATGTCGGCGACCACGCGGTCGACGGCGGTCTGGTCGCTCACGTCCAGGACCCAGCCTTGCGCGGCGCCACCGGCATCGGTGATCTCCTTGACCACCGCATGGACCCGGTCCTCGCCAAGGTCCGTGACCGCGACCTTGGCGCCTTCGTCGGCGAACAGGTGCGCGGTCGCCCGGCCCATCCCGCTTGCGGCGCCCGTGACCAAGACGACCTTGCCCGCTACCGAGCGGCTACCTGCAGTGAGCTTTGCCATGGACAGTGCCTACCACCGCCGAAGAAACCCCGGCGAGGCGGTCCTGTCCACAGAGGTCGTCCCGACCTGTGGGCAACGTCACACAAGAAATTCCCTTGCCGGAAATAACTTCCCCACGTTTGCTTGCTTTAGTTAGCAGTAGAACGTGTTCTCTCCCAAAAGGAAGGTGCGTCATGGCTCGCAACAACCGGGCCGACCTGCGCAAGCTCCCGGTCTTCGCCGGGCTGTCCAAGCGCGCGCTCGCGCGTGTGGACGCTCTGCTGACCCCGGTCGCCTTCAGTGACGGCGACGTGTTGTGCCAGGAAGGCAAGCTCGGCCGCGAGGCGTTCGTCATCGTCAGCGGCGAGGTCGAGGTCAGCCGGGGGGCGGATCACCTCGCGACGCTCGGGCAGGGTTCCGTCGTCGGCGAGATGGCGCTGCTCGGCCACGGTCCGCGGACGGCGACGGTCACCGCCGCCGGCGATGTCGAGGCTCTGGTGATGAGCGCCCAGGAGTTCGCGAGCGTGCTCGCCGAGCCCGAGGTCGCCCACGAGGTGCAGCGCGTCGCCGCCCAGCGCAGCGGAGTTCTCGCCGCGGCATGACCCATGGGGCGGTACCGTCTCGCGGTGCCGTCCCTCGCCGCTAATCGGCGCGGCCCGCTGCTCTACGCCGCGATCGCGGCCGTCGCCTTCGCGGTTCGGCTGGTCCCGATCCTGCGCGGCGGCGGACTGGGCTTCTACGGCCGTTACGACGACGGCGTCTACTACGCCGCCGCTGAAGGGCTGACGTTTGGTCACGCGCCGTACCGCGACTACCTGCTGCTGCACCCGCCCGGTCTGGCGCTGGTGCTTGCGCCCTTTGCCCTGCTCGGCAGGGCAACCACCGACGCCTCCGGTTTCGCGGTGGCGCGCCTGGTGTTCATGGCGGTCGGGGCCCTGAACGCCATGCTGGTCGCGCGCCTCGCCGCCAGGTGGGGCTGGGTCGCTGCCGCTGTTGCCGGCCTGCTCTATGCCTGCTGGGTCCCGGCCGTCTACGGCGAGCAGACCACCCTGCTCGAGCCGCTCGGAACCACCGCAACGATGGTCGCGCTGTTGTTGTTGTGCCGCGCGCCGGTGCCATCGCGGCGTGTCGCGGTAGCGGCCGGCGTCACCCTGGGTCTCGCCCTGGCCCTGAAGGTCTGGTACGTCGTCCCGTTGCTGGTCGTCGTCGGGTGGCAGTGGCGGCTCGGGCGGCATGGCGCCGCGCGTCGCATCGTCGTGTCCGCTGTCGTGGCGGTCGGCGTCGTCGTCATCCCGTTCTTCGCACTTGCGCCAGGCGCGATGTTTCGCATGGTCCTGCGCGACCAGGTCGCGCGGGCGGGTGAGCCGTCTTCGCCGGTCGACCGCGTCGAGTGGCTGCTCGGCGTTCGCCCGCTGATCGATCGGCCGAACGCGGCCCTGTTTGTCACGTTGATCGCCCTTGCGGTCGTCGGTGCCGCGATGCTGGTCTGCAGCCTCGATCGGCTCGCCCGCGTCCTCGTCGGGCTGGTGGGGCTCGGCGTCCTGGTGCTGCTGGTGTCGCCGACGTTCTATCCGCACTACGGCGAGCTCACCGCGGCGCCGATGGCGGTCACCGTCGGAATCGGCATCGCACGTATCCGTGCGGAACTGGCCGCGCCGCGCTTCAACCGGGCGCTGCTCGTGATGGCGTCCGCCGCTGTCGCCGCCTCAGGGATCGCCGTCGTCGCGACGCCCGAGGGGCACGGGTTCGCGGCTGCGGCGTTCGAGGCCGCCGCTCCCGCCGGGTGCGTGACCGCCGACGATCCGGTGGCGCTGATCGAGATGGACCGGTTGACGTCTGACTTCGCCGCCGGCTGCGCCGTGCCCGTCGACGTCAGCGGGATCACCTACGACCGGCTGCGGGCGTCTCGGTCCCACGTCAACGAGAGCCGCGTCAACCGTGGCGAGAACCCCGCCTGGCAGCGCTACCTGCACGACTATCTGTTCTCCGGTGCCGCGTTCGTGCTGCTTCGCGAGCGACAGGACGGGATCTCGCCGCGCTACCTCGGCCAGGTCCGGGCGGCGCCGGTGCTTGCCCGTGACGGGCGCATCGTCCTGCGCGCCGGGCTCAACGCCAGGCGAACACCGGCTGCTCATAGTGCGCGACGCGCGTCGTACGACCGTGGACGGCCAGCTCGCGGAACTGGTAGATGACGGCGGCTGTCGGTGCGTGGATCCAGGCGCCGAGCATCGGGACCCGGATGATCGGCGCCGACGATTCGGGGATCGACGCGAACATCGGCTCGACGTCGTAGTCGGAGGCGTGCGCGACGTAGACCGCGGCGACCTCATCGGGGTTGGGAACGAGCTGCCCGGTGACCTCCCCGGCCCAGACCACGACGGGAGTGATGCGGTAGCCGGAGCGCGTCGAGTAGTCGTCGAGCAGGCCGAGCACGCTGTCCTCCGGCAGCGTCAGCCCGAGCTCCTCGCCGAGTTCGCGCAGCGCCGCGAGTTGCGGAGTCTCGCCCGGATCGAGGCTGCCGCCCGGCAGCGCCCACTGTCCCGGATGGGCGCGTAGCTTCGCCGCGCGCCGGGTGACCAGGAAGCCGGGACCGACCTCGTCGACGACCACGGCGACTGCCACCGCCGCGGCACGCCGGTGTGCCAGATCGTGCGCGCGCCGGTCGAAGTCCTGCAGTCGGTTCGACAGCGTGGCGCGATCGAGGTCGACGGGCGTGGGACGGTCGCCGGCACGCCGGCCGTTGGACGGCGGAGTCGCCGGCGGGTTCGCCACGGGCTAGAGCAGCGGGCCCACGGCCGCGCCGAACGCGGTCACCTGGTCGACCAGCTCCGCGACCGAACGGCTCGGGAAGCGCACCTGAAGGTGGTTGACGCCGAGCGAGGTCCAGCCGCGCATCGCTTCGGCGATCTGCTCAGGTGAGCCGGTCACCGCCTCGCGACCGAGATCCCAGGACGGCTCGCCGACGTAGATCCATTCGCTGATCGCGCCGATGTCTCCCGTGTCGTCGCCACGCTCGTCACGGTAGAGCGCGATCAGCCCCGGCAGCTGGTCCTTCGGCGTGCCTTGCGGGATCCAGCCGTCGGCCTTCGCCGCCCGTTTCACTGCCGCCGGCGCGCCGCCACCGAACCAGATCGGCGGGCGCGGCTGTTGCAGCGCCCGTGGCTCGACCTCCATCTCGCCGACCTTGCCGTCGGCCAGCGCCTGCTCGAAGACGGGGTAGGCCGACTCGGTGAGCTGCGCGCGCTTCGAGACGTCGAGGCCGAGTGCGGCGAACTCCTTCTCGACGTGGCCGACGCCGAGACCGACGATGACCCGGCCGCCCGAGAGCAGGTCGAGCGTGGCGAAGGACTTGGCGCTCACCAGTGGGTGGCGGTAGGCGAGGTTGAACACGGTGGACAGCAGCCGGGTCCGGGTGGTCTGGCCGGCGAGCCACGCCAGCGTGGCGATGGTGTCGTACCAGACGGCGCTCATCTTCGGCGACAGGTCGTCGGGGATGGCGACGTGGTCGCAGACCCCGATGTAGAAGAAGCCGGCGTCGTCGGCGGCCTGCGCGACCGCAAGCATCTCGGCCGGGCCGGCCTCGAGCTCCCATGGTTCGACGAAGAACTTGCTCTGCGCCTGGATCGGCAGCTGCATGCCGTAGACGACCTTGCCTGCAGGGACGATCGGAGCCATGAACGGAGAGTATGTCGTAATCTGACGGGGTGTCAGAAACGGCCACGCGTGAGCGAGTTCCGGCGATCGAAGGCTGGTTCACCACAGGTGACAGCCCCGCGCTGATCGGCAACAAGTGCACGTCTTGCGGAACGGTGTTCTTCCCGAAGGCATCCAACTTCTGCCGCAACCCCGACTGCGACGGCGACTCCTTCGCCGACACCGAGCTTTCGCGGTTCGGCAAGGTCTGGTCCTACACCGACGCGCAGTACCAGCCGCCGTCTCCGTACATCCCGAACTCCGATCCGTACCTGCCGTTTGCGATCGCGGCCGTCGAGCTCGAGGCTGAGCAGATGGTGATTCTCGGTCAGATCGCGGACGGCTTCGGTATCGCCGACCTCGACGTCGGTACGAAGGTCGAGCTGGTCGTCGAGACGCTCTACTCCGATGACGACCGTGACTATCTCGTCTACCGCTGGAAGCCGGTGAGCAGCTGATGACCACGAGCAGTGACGTCGTCGTCGCCGGGGTCGGCATGCACCCCTGGGGCAAGTGGGGTCGCAACTTCGTGGAGTACGGCGTCGCCGCGGCCCGTGCCGCGCTCGCTGATGCCGGTGTCGCGTGGCGCGACGTGCAGTTCGTGTCGGGCGCCGACACGATGCGCAACGGTTACCCGGGCTACGTCAGCGGTGCGACGTTCGCGCAGGCGCTCGGCTGGACCGGAGCGCGGGTCGCGTCGTCCTACGCCGCCTGCGCGTCGGGTGCCACCGCTCTCGAGGTCGCTCGTGCCGAGATCCTGGCGGGTCGCTGCGACGTCGCGCTCGTGGTCGGCGCCGACACCACGCCGAAGGGGTTCCTGGCGCCCAACGCCGGCGACCGTCCCGACGACCCCGACTGGTTGCGGTTCCGGCTGCTCGGCGCGACGAACCCGACCTACTTCGCGCTCTATGCGCGGCGCCGGATGGCGCTCTACGGAGCGACCGAAGCCGACTTCGCGCTGGTGCGCGCCAAGAACGGCAAGCACGGCCTGGAGAACCCCAACGCGCGTTACCGCAAGGCGTTCAGCGTCGAGGAGATCCTCGACTCCGCGATGGTTGCGGACCCGCTCCGTCTGCTCGAGATCTGCGCGACGAGCGATGGCGGCGCAGCCGTTGTCCTCACGTCTGCGGACTGGGCGGCGAAGCACGGCGTCGACAAGCCGGTTGCGGTGCGCGCGATCTCGACGGTGACGCCGTCGTTCCCCCAGACCGTGATCGAGATGCCGAACTTCTCCACCGACTCCGGAGTGGCAGTGCCGGACGCGGTCATGCCGTTCAAGTCGGCGATCGCACACGCGGCGTACGAAGAGTCGGGAATCGGCCCGGAGGACCTGTCCCTCGCGGAGGTCTACGACCTGTCGAGCGCGCTGGAGCTCGACTGGTACGAGGACATCGCGCTGTGCAAGGCGGGCGAGGCCGAGAAGCTGCTGCACGACGGCGACACCACTATCGGCGGCCGGATCCCGGTCAACCCGTCGGGCGGGCTCGCGTGTTTCGGTGAGGCGGTTCCGGCGCAGGCGCTCGCCCAGGTGTGCGAGGTCACCTGGCAGCTACGCGGCCAGGCGGGCGCACGTCAGGTCGAAGGCGCGAAGGCCGGCATCACGGCGAATCAGGGACTGTTCGGCCACGGCTCGTCCGTCCTGCTGTCCGTCTAGCTCGCGGCCCTCACCGCGAGTGACTAGTCGTTTCGTGCTATTGCCCCTGCCCCTGAAGGTCGCGAGCCTTGGCAACGGCCCATGCGGTTGTCGCGAAGGCCGTCAGTCGGGGAGGGTCCGATGGCTAGCTGGGAGCAGCAGCTCTCCGACGTGATGACGGGCGAGTTCGTCGTCCTGTTCGTGGTGGCGGTGTGGCAGTGGTTGAGGTATCGGGCACGAGGAGCGGGCTGGGCAGCCGCATCTTTCGGTTTGCTCGCAGCGATCGCGGTCACCAGCATCGCGCTGCGCTGGGCCGCCGTGATTCCCCCCGCATGGTTGCTTAAGTGCGTCGTTGCAGCCCTGCTGCTCGTGCCGTACGCGCTCTACCGGTTCGCCGCGAGCTTCGTCCCGCTCCGCGCCCGGTGGCGCCGCGCTGCCGATCTGCTGACTGCAGGAGCACTGGTCGGCACCGCATTGATTCACTACCTCCCGGTCGCGGGTCAGCCGGCCCCTCCTGGCTACCTCAGCTACCGGATCCTCATCACGGCGCAGTGGGGCTTGCTGTTCGGCTTCGTCGCAGTCCGCATGTGGCGAGCGGGCGCGCATCAACCCCAGGTCGCCCGCTACCGCATGCGGTTTCTCGCCATCGCGGCCGCCGGCCTCGACGTCCCGGTCATCATCGGGACGCTCGCGGTTACCAATGAACCTTGGGTTCAGCTGGCGAGTGAGATCAACACCCTCGTCATGGCCGGTCTGTTCGCGGTGGCCCTGGTTCTCCCGGGCGCCGTGCGTACCTGGTGGCGCAGCGGCGAACGCAACGCCATGCAGGTCGCGGTTGCCGATCTGGTTCGCGCGTACTCGGCAGAAGACGTCGCCTCTGGTTTGCTTCCGCACGTCGCTGCGCTGACCGGTGCGGCCGACATCGCCTTCATTGACTCGAGCGGCGCGGAGATCTCGCGATACCGAGCGGCGTTGATCCCGGAGCAGCGGCAGTCGCCGGACGACCCGGCCACAACCCGCATGGTGCCGATCGAAGTGCCGATCGGTCGCGGGCACCGGCTCGTGGTACGCAGCGATCCGTATCTGCCGTTCTTCGCGCGGAACGAGTTCCGGCTCCTCTCTCATCTTGGCGAGTTCGTCGGCCTTGCGATCGACAGGTGCGAGCTGCTCGAACGCGACCGCGAGGCACAGGCCCGACTCGCTCATCAGGCCACCCATGACGCCCTGACGGGTCTTCCGAACCGCTTGCTGTTCGCCGACCGTCTCAGTGAGGCGTTGGCCCGCGCTCGACGTCAGTCCTCCGCCGTGGCGATCATGTTCCTGGACCTGGACCAGTTCAAGCTGATCAACGACGGAATCGACCACGCTGCCGGTGACGAAGTCCTGGCGGAGGTAGCGCGTCGACTGCTGGCGGCTGCACGGGTCAGCGACACAGTGGCACGGTTCGGTGGCGACGAGTTCACGGTGCTGGCCGACGTCGGCAGCGAGTACGAGGCGTTAGGGCTGGCAGACCGCTTCAGGGAGGCGATCTCGGCGCCCATCTATGTCGGGCAGCGAGACCTGGCGCTTCGCGTGAGCATCGGCGTGGTCGTTACCCAGGGCGATGGCGACCCGGTGTCGTTGGTACGCGACGCCGACGCGGCGATGTACCGCGCAAAGGAATCGGGAAGGGATCGCGTCGTCCTGTTCGGCGCGCAGATCCGCAAGGAAGCGCGACTCCGTCTCGACATCGAGCGAGACCTGCGCCACGCATTGTTCAACGGGGAGATCGTGGCGGTCTACCAGCCGATTGTCGACCTGCAGCGCGGCGGCGTCATCGGCGTCGAGGCCTTGGTCCGCTGGGATCATCCGATCCTCGGTCGACTCGGTCCCGAGGAGTTCCTGGGCGTCTCCGAAGAAACCGGTCTCATCCTGTCGCTCGGAGAGCGGGTTCTGACGCTGGCCTGCCGTGAGGCGGCTCGCTGGGTCGATGCAGTGGGCGACCACTTCAGGGTGTGGGTCAACGTGTCCGCTCGTCAGTTCGCCGACCCGGACCTTTGCGACGGCGTGATGCGGATCCTGCACGAGTCGGGCCTGCCGCCGTCGGCACTGGGCATCGAGCTCACCGAATCCGTGCTCCTGGATCCCAGCGACCTGACGGCGGAGCAGCTCCGTCGGTTGCGCGCCTGCGGTGTGTCGGTCGCGATCGACGACTTCGGCACCGGCTTCTCCTCGCTCAGCTACCTCACTCGCTTCCCGGTCGATCGGCTCAAGATCGACAGGTCGTTCGTGGACAGACTCGGCACCGAGCCGTCCATCTCGGTGATCAACGCGTGCCTCGCCCTCGGTCGCTCACTGGGTCTGACCACCGTCGCGGAAGGCGTCGAAACGCCGGAGCAGGCCGCGTGGCTCAGCCAGGCCGGCTGCGACGCCGCGCAGGGATATCACTATGCGCGCCCCCTCGAGCCGGAAGACGTCACCGCGATGCTGGCGGGCTCCCAGCTCGCCGCCTCCTTACCGATGCGCCTCCCCACAAGCAGGTCTGCCGAACCCGACCTGAGCAGCGCGGACGTCAGCGGGTCCGTTGCAGGAGGTGCGCTTACTTGATCGCCACTGGTGTCACCGGGGCGCCGGCGGCACCAGCGATCGGTTCCGGCGTGGCGCTGAGCAGGAAGCTGTAGCGGCCATCCCCGGCGCAGTCCGCGGCGAGCTCCTCGAGATCGAAGTTCTGCCCTTGCACCAGCCCCATTTCGACGAGATGAAGCATGTGGACGGGCAGCATCACGCCCTCGTGCTCGCCGGGGAACACCTCGAAAGACAGGTTGTCGGTAGCGACCGCCGCCACGCCGCGCTGGTGGAACCAATGCACCGACTGCATCGAGGGCCCAGCGGTGGAGATGCAGTACGCCATCTTGTCGCCGGCGTGGAGGTGCTGCATCTGCCCGGTTCGCAGCAGGACGATGTCGCCTTCGCCGACCGTGAGCTTGCCGGCGGCCTCCGCCGCGTCGAGGTCGCTCGCCGTGACTGCGTGTCCTCCGTCGACTCGCTCCACCCCCAGCGCGAGGGGGAGGTCCAGCAGGACGCCACGGCCGACAATCGCGCCGAGCTTGTCCGCGCCGAGCCGGGCTGCCCCCTTCTCCGCGGAGATCGTGTCGGTGGGGAACCCGTTGTAAAGCCGCCCGTTGTAGCTGGCGTGCCCGAGTGCGTCCCAATGCGTTGCGGCCTGGACGCCCATCGTGACCTTGTCATCGTTGAACCGCACGCCCCGGTCGTCCTCGCCGTACAGCTCGAAGTGGGCGATCGTCTCCCGTGTCGGGTTGACCCGGCCGGGCACGAAGCCGAGCTGTGGCCCGTCTTCGGACATCGGGATCGCCAGCGCGAACCGCTTCCCGTCGCGAATCTCGGCCGCCGCTGCTCGTACCCGTTCGGCGGTGATCAGGTTGAGGGTGCCGCGTTCGTCCTCAGCGCCCCAGCGTCCCCAGTTGTTGACGGATTCCGCGAGCGTGAAGAAGGAGTCCGGGATCACGCGTCAGGCATCCAGCGGATTGCAGATCCGGCACGGCTTGAGCGAGGTGCGGTCAGGGTCGACCTCGCGCAGGTCGCGACGGTCGCCGACCGCGGCACAGTCCGGACGGTGGAAGATCGACCCGCTCGGCGTCGCCACGTAACGTCGCGGTGCAGGGATCGCCTTGCCGCCCTCGTCGACGGTCGCGCCGCCCGCCAGCAGCGCCTCGACGCGGGCGAGCGCTGTGACGATCTGCCGGCTCTGGTTGCGCGACTCGTTGATTCGTACGGTCTGCCAGTAGCCGAAGTAGAGAAAGCCGCCGGCGAACACCAAGGCCAAGCCGAGGATCCCGCCGGAGATCAGGTAGTCGGTCTGCTCGAAGCCCAGCGGGGTGCGCGAGGCGCCGGCCCAGCCGAGCAGGATGAGGACGACTCCGAGGGGCATGAGGATGCCCCCGGCGATCAGCATGGCCCGGTCGAAGCCGAACCCCGCGGCGCGGGTGCGCACGGTGCGCACCTGGTCGGACAGCCGGTTGATGCGTCCGGCGGCGGCGGGGCGGTCACCCAGGCTCTCGACCGATGTCGTCATGAATCCTCCTCAAGACTGCACCGGGCATCCCCAGCGGCGAAGGCCCGGCCCGGCAGCATGCCGAGCAGGAAGGCGAGAAGCAGGGCGAGCAGGAGCGCACCGACGATCCACCAGGCCGACAGGGCGCCGGGCAGGTGGACCGGGTTGGCCGCAAGCAGCGGCGGTGCGACCGATGGTGAGGTCTCGACACCACCCGGTCCCGTCGGCGGGGGTGTGAAACCGGGGACGGTCGTGCCGCCCGGCGTCGTCGAACTGCTGGCGATCGGGCTCGGCGGGATCACCGGCGCGACGTAGCCGGGGCTGGCGTTCATCCGGATGCTCACGCCGCCGAGCTGGATCACCGAGGTGGTGTCGTTCACGGTGTGCTTGTAGCCCGGGTTGTTGAGCGCGAGAACCAGGTCGCCGGAGTCGATCGAGACCTGCGGACCCGCGACTGACTTCGTCGAAGGTACGAAGTAGATCTCGATGCCGATGGTCTTCAGCGCCGACGCCACCGTCTTGCTGAGGGTGTCGAAGACGCTAGCCGGAAGGATCCCCTTCTTGGCCAGCTGCACGCCGTTCTGGTCGATCGTCACGTCGATGCCGGCGATCTTCACCCCGGAGATCTGCGTCGTCGTCGTACCGCTCGCGTGGGTTCCGTCGCTGGTGGCGTGCGCGGTCGACACGAGCGATCCGATGAACAGAGGGCCGATCGAGATGTCGGTGAGCGCCGTCTTCGCATCGACCGTGGCCGAGTGCAGCCCTTGGGTGATGTTCGTGGTCGCGGTGACGAGCGGACCCGCGTCGTCCTTGAAGCTGCTGAGTGACGACGGGCCGACCGCTGAGCTGGCGTTGACGTGGGTGGGCAGGGCGAGCGACTGCATGATCAGGCCCGGGTTGCTCAACGACACCTTGGTCTCGCCCGTGGTGGTGGGGGCTTCGGCCTTGTAGGGGTCGTTCAGCGCGTTGACGACGGGGGTCAGCTTGTCGAGCAGGGCTGCGACGGGGGCCGGAAGAGAGCCGGACAGGACGCCGACGGTCGAGCCGCCATGTCCACCGGTGTCGCCCGGCCAGACGATCGAGGTGAGGGCGTGACCGACGCCGCCGGCACCCAGCTCGGACAGCGAGTACGGCAGTTCGGCTTCGACGTCCTCGCCGGCGTGGGAGTACAGCGGCATGCGCAGGCCGGTGGCGACCGCCCTGACGTTGGCGGAGCCGAGCGGCGCGTCCGAGGCCCCCGCCTCGAGGCTTGCGGTGACCGGTGCGACCGCCACCATCGCGGTCACGACTGCGCCGACCGCCACGCGGCGACGGAGCGCGCGGTTGGCGATCACGCCGCGCCGCCCAGATAGGCCTCGGAGACCTGGTCGGCGATGTCCTGCGGCTCGCCGACCGCGATCACCCGGCCTTGGGTCATGACGGCGGCGAAGTCGGCGACGCGCAGCGCGGTCGTCGCGAACTGCTCGACCAGCAGGATGGTGATCCCCTCCTCGGCGAGCTGACGCACCAGCGCGTAGAGCTCACTCACGATAATCGGCGCGAGGCCCATCGAGATCTCATCGAGCAGCAACACGGCGGGTTGCGCGACGAGCGCACGTGACATGGCGAGCATCTGCTGCTCGCCTCCGCTCATCGTGCCGGCCCGCTGATGCTGCCGTTCCTCGAGGCGCGGGAAGCGCTCGAACGTCGCTCGTTGCACTGCCTTCAGTGACAGGCCTGCCGCATAGGTCCAGATCCGGAGGTTGTCCTCGACGGTGAGGTTCGGGAAGATTCCGCGGCCCTCCGGGATCCGCGAAACGCCTGCGCGGGCGAGGGCGTCGGGACTGGCGCCGTTCACGTGCGCACCCGCGATGTGGACGCATCCCGACGTCGGCCGAAGTCCGCCGGAGATCACCTGCAGTGTCGTCGACTTCCCCCCACCGTTGGGGCCGAGCAGGGCGAACACCGTACCGGAGGGGACGGCGAGGTTCACGCCGTGCAGGACCTCGATGCGGCCGTAGCCGGCGCGCAGGTCGATCAGCTCGATCGCGTGCTGGTGGTGTGCCACTAGGCCACGTCCTCGCTGCCGAGGTAAGCGGCCTGCACGACGGGATCCTGCTGGATCGCCGCGGGGGTGCCTTCGGCGATGATGCGGCCGAAGTCGAGGACGTAGATGCGCGCGCAGACTCGCATCACAAGTTCCACATCGTGCTCAACGAGCAGGATCGCCATCCCGTCACTGACCAGGTCGAGCATGAGGTCGCCGAGCGCCTCTGTCTCGTCCGGGTTCAGCCCGGAGCCCACCTCGTCGAGCAGGAGGACGCGGGGGCGGGTGGCGAGGGCACGACCGAGCTCGACCAGCCGCGCGATCCCGGTGGGGAGTGCGTCGACCCGGGCGTTGCCGACGCGTCGCAGCCCCACCCGGTCGAGCACCTCGGTGGCGACCTGACGCGGCGGAGTCGGCTCGGCGGACCACGATTTGTGGAACTCTGCGGCCGCGAGCAGGTTTTCGAAGACGGTGAGCGAGCCGAACACCTCGAGCCGCTGGAAGGTCCTGGCCAGTCCCAGCCGGGCGCGCTTGTGCGGCGGGAGACTGCTGATCTCCTGGCCGGCGATGAAGACCCGGCCGTGGGTGGGTTCCTGCAGGCCGGTGATGACGTTGAACGTCGTGGTCTTTCCGGCACCGTTGGGTCCGATCAGGCCGGTGACCTGGCCGGGGAGGGCTGCGAGCGAGACGTCGGAGACGGCGTTGATCCCACCGAACCGTACGGAGACGTTCGCGATCTCGAGGACAGCGTCAGCCGGCATGGACCAGCTCCTGCTCCTCCGCGAAGAACACCGACCCGACCGTCTCGCCGAACTCGCTTCCTGAGGGCAGCTCTTCCGACGCGGGGCGGAACCGGGCGATCAGGCGGGCGATGCGGCCGCCGAGCCCGTTGGGATCGCGGCCGACGCTGATCGCGGCGAGGCCGGTCAGCGTGAACTGCAGCTGCCCGACCCAGATCGGCAGGTGCGGCTGCGCGACCTGGAACGCCGTGAGGGTCGAGGCGCCGAGCAGCGCGCCGGTCGCGGTGTTGATCCCGCCGACTCTCGCGAGCAGCAGGATCACCAGGCAGCCGAGGGAGGTGAAGTCGTTCGCGGACACCGACCCCGGGACGCCGCCGAAGAGGGAACCGGCCAGCCCGGCGAGCCCCGCCGAGATCGTGAACGTGACCAGCTTCGTGCCGTTGACGTTGACGCCGAGCGTCGCGCAGGCAGCGGGCGAGTCGTTGGTGGCCACGAGACGACGTCCGAAGGAGCCGCGTCGTAGGGCGAGCACGCCGACCGCGACGAGCACGAACGTCACTGTGCACACCATGAAGAAGGCCTGGTCGGACCGCGTGGGCACGCCCGGGATGTGCACCCGAGCGACCGCGAGGTTGCCGCCCGTACCGAGAATCTGCGTGAAGACGGCGAGTTCCATCACGGCTGCGAAGGAGAACGTCGCCAACGCGAGGTAGAGCCCGCGCAGCCGCAGGGTGGGTAGGGCCACGAGCGCGCCGACGGCGGCGGACATCCCGATGGCTGCCAGTACGCCGAGCAGCGAGCCGCCCGAGCCGCCGACGTGCGCCATCGCGTAGGAACCGAGGCCGACGAACGACAGCGTGCAGAGCGACACCATCCCGCCATAGCCGGTCATCAGCACCAGCGACAGCAGCATGATTCCGGTGATGAAGCCGTTGGAGGCGATCTTGAGGTTGGGTCCGGACAGGAACGGTCCGACGATCGCCGCAGCGACGATGAGAACGGCGCCGACCGAAAGCGAGGAGCGAAGACTCGCCACCCGCGGCGCGACCTGGTTGGCGAACGTCGCAGTGCGGAGCCGATCCTGTGGCAGCAGGATCAGCACGACGAACAGGACGGCCATCGGGATGATCGCCTGCACTCTGGTGAGGAACCCCGAGGTGGGCAGGTAGCCCTCGGCCATGACCTGTCCGATCGCGATCGCGATCGCGCCCGCTACGGCGATCGGCAGGTTCCGGAGCCGACCGATGATGGCAGCGGCGTACCCGTCGACCACCAGCAATGTCAGGTTCAGGATGTTGAGCTGCTGGATCGGCGCGAGCAGCATTCCGCCGAGCGCCGCCAGCGAACAAGACAGGATCCAGGCCAGCTGCTGGACCCGGATCGGCCTCCCGCCGGCCATCGCCAGCAGGTCGGGGTTGTCGACCACGGCGCGCATCGCGATGCCGATGCGCGTCTGGGTGAACAGGGCCCGCAGCGCGACCGCGGCCGCCAGCAGCGCCCCGACGGTGATCAGCTCGTGGTAGCTGACCAGGACCGCGCCCACCCGGAAGCCGCGCCCGCTGTCCAGCTGCGGAAGAACGCGAGTCTTGGTCGGGCTCCATGCGCTGTTCGCGACGCCGACGAGCAGGAGCAGCAGGCCGAGGGTGACGACGACACTGAGATCGACGGGCGCCCCGCGCAGGGGCCGCATCAGGACGAGCTCGATCAACAACCCGAACAGCGGCGCGATCACGAGAAGCACCAGCAGGAACGCCAGGATGACGTTGAGATCCCAGCCCTGCCACAGCTGCCAGAACATGTAGGCCGCGACCATCGCGATCGCGCCGTGGGAGAAGTTGAAGATTCCCGTCGTCGTGTAGGTCACGACCAGACCCATCGCAACGAGGGAGTAGATGCACCCGGTCACCAGCCCGGTGATCAGGAACCCCTCGAAGACGGTCATGGGTCAGCGCGCCTTACCCGTTGTACGGCACGAACTTGCCGTCGCAGCGGTACCCACCGGTCGGTCCCGAGATCGGCGGGTCGTCGAGGCGCTGGAACTTGCCGTTCGTGAACTGCCACAGCACGTAGCAGTGCACGCCTTCGGTCTTCGAGCTCGGGGTCTCCGGCGCGATCATGCCGTTCGCCGAGAAGTTCTTCATCTTGCGTAGCGCGGCCAGCACCGTCTTGCGGTTGATCGTCGGGCCGGCGTGCTCCATCGCGTACTGCAGCATTCGGCCGGATGCCCACGCGAACATCGCGTAGAGGTTGAGCGGCTGGCCGGGGTAGCTGCGGGCGTACCACTCCTGGAGCAGCTTCAGCTCGGGGATCTGCGCCGCGTCCTCCTTGTTGAAGAACATGGCGTACTCGTTGTAGCCCTGCAGGCCGTTGATCGCGCCGGTGTTTCCGCTGAACGCGTCGACGAACGCCTGGTCGTAGGCGATCGGCATGATGTTGATGAGGGACTTCGGGCAGCCGGCGGCGTTCTCGTTCTGGATCATCGCGGACGCGTTCTGCGCGTTCTCGGTGACGGTGAAGAAGATCTGGATGTGCTCCCGACCGCACAGCTTGATGAAGTCCTGGGTGAAGTTGCTGTTGGTGGGCTGCTCGTCGATCTCGTCGACGAACTTCCACCCCACGGACTTCGCGGCGTTGGTGATGGCGTGCTGCTTGGACAGCGCCGACGGCAACGCCTCGGCGATGGTTCCGACGTGCAGGACCTTGCTGCCGTACTTCCTCTTGTAGTACTCGAACATGCCAGTGGCGTAGCCGAGGTGACCGGGCTCGATGTCGAAGTGGTTTGCCAGGGTCGTGGCCGCCGGATCGAGCGAGTCATGGATGTCGGGAACCGTCGGGTGCTGCTTCAGGACCGAGGCGGCACAGTTGTCGTAGAGCGCGAAGGAGCCCATGAAGGCGAACACCTTGCTGACCAGGCTCTGCGCGGCGTTCTGCGTCTGGGTGCAGCTGGTCCCGCCGTCGCGATAGGAGACGTTGAGGTGGCGGCCGCAGATCCCGTTGTTGGTGTTGTTGATGAAGTTGGCGAAGGTGACCGCGCCCTGTTCGGCGCCCTGGAACAGCCCGCTCACCGGGCCGGTCACGTCTGCGATGGTGCCGACGTCGACGGTCGAGGAGGTCAGGCCTACGTCGGTTCCGGTGCCGCACGACGGACCCTGCCCGCCGCTGCTCGGCGCCGTCGACGGCCCGCCGCCGGTCTTGGTGCCTCCCGTCGACTGCTGGCCCGTCGTCGGGTTGGTGACGACGCCACCGGTTCCCGGGCTGCTGGTCGAGGAGCCTCCGGGCAGCGTGGGCTGCGAGCCGCTGCCGGTGTCGGTCGTACCGGACCCGAGCGACCCGTTGCCGGAGCTCAGGATCGCTGCCTGCGCCTGCTTGTGCACATCAGACGGGAGGCGGGCACCGCAGGCTGAAGCGATCAGGCCAGCGGCAACAAGTAGTGCGGCTGCGCGGGGGGTGCGCATGTGACTCCTTCGCCTCGTCGTTGGTAGGTACGTCAGCGTGGGCGACGACCGGCGACCGTCATCGTCGACCCTGCCGGGGGGCCTGTCGAGGACATGCCGAGCTTCGCGTGGTCCCAGGAGCGCACCCGTTCGGCTTTCACCCGAACCGCCACCCGCTTGTTGAGCATCGCCTCGACGAACGGCTCGACCTCGTCGGTGTAGGGCGCGTAGTAGCGCTCCCAGATGTTGACGCCGATCTGCCACAGGAAGTCCGGATCATCGATCATCTCCGCGGTGCCCTCGATCGCAACGCCGCGAAGCTCTTCGTACGTCGCACCGTCTTCGACGAGGCAGCTCACCATCGGGTTCCGACGCAGGTTGACCGCCTTCTGCGACTTTGCCTTGGTCTCGAAGCAGATGTCGCCGTCGATGACCGCGAACCACATCGCGACCAGGTGCGGCTGACCGCCGGGTCCGACCGTCGCCAGCGTCATCGACCGGGTGCCCGCGAGGAACGTGTCGATCTCCTCAGGGGTCAGGACGATGCCGGCCCGCTGGTTGACGCCCACTCAGTGCCTCAGCCGGCCGAGTCTTCGAGCAGGCCGGCGAGGCGCTCCGTCGTCGCGATCCACTCCTGGACCATGTCGAGCATGACCTCCTGGGTGGGACGCACCTTGTTCATGCGGCCGACGATCTGACCGACCGGGAAGCCTGAGAGCTCCTTGACGTGGGCGCGGCTCACCCGGCGTGCCATGGCGTTCCAGAGGATGCCCTGCAACGGCATGGGCAGCGTCTTCGGCGCGCCCTCGCGCTCCCAGGCGTCGGTCCACGCCGTACGAAGCTGGCGGGCCGGCTTGCCGGTCATCGTCCGCGAGCGCACGGTGCCCCGGGAGTCGGCCGCGAGGAGGTTCTCCAACGGTTCCGGTTGGGTGTCGGCCTCGGCAACGGTGAGCCAGATCGAACCGGTCCACACGCCCTGCGCGCCGAGCGCGAGAGCCGCGGCCATCTGCCGGCCGCACCCGATACCGCCGGCCGCGAGGACCGGCACCTGGTCGCCGACCGCGTCCACGATCTCCGGGACCAGCACCATCGTCGCGACGTCACCGGTGTGGCCGCCCGCCTCGCCGCCTTGCGCGACCAGGATGTCGACGCCGATGTCGATCTGCTTCTGGGCGTGGTGCTTGTTCCCGATGAGCGCGCCGACGAGCACACCGTGCTCGTGCGCCTTCTTGACGACCTCCTCCGGCGGCGGGCCGAGCGCGTTGACGAGCAGCCGGACCCCGTCGTGGCTCAGCGCGACGTCGACGGAACGCCCGGCCTGGTCGTCCACGCCGAGGCCGGCCGCCTTCGCCCGGTCCTGCTCGAGATCCTCCGGAAGCGGCGGGACGTCGTACTCCTGCATGATGCTTTCGAGGAAGTCCCAGTACTCCTGCGGGATCATCGCGCGCAGCTCTTCCTCCGAAGGCTGCTTGCCGCCCTTGCCGATGTAGTTGGCGGGCATCACGAGGTCGACGCCGTACGGCTTGCCCTCGACGTGGTCGTCGATCCACTTCAGCTCGATCTCGAGCTCCTCCGGCGTGAACGCCAGGGCGCCGAGCACCCCG
>DASZTV010000066.1:0-87310 GCA_035548125.1 Mycobacteriales bacterium
CGGGCGTCGGCATTGACGTCGTCGGTCTGCTCTTGCGAGAGCCGCTCCGCCTCGACCCTCGCGATGTAGGCCGCCACCTCGCTCTCGCGGGTTTCGTCTTCCCATCCGTGGACCTTCGCCAGCACCCGCGCGACCGCGACCGCGGAGTCGACGCCGCGATGCGTCGTCTCGATCGAGATCCTGGTACGCCGGGTCAGCACGTCGTCGAGGTGCAGCGCCGCCTCGTGCGTGGCGGCGTACCGAACCTCCGCCATCAGATACAGCCCCGCCCCCGGAATCGGCTCGAGCAACGTCGGGTCATCGGCGGCCGGCGCGAGCACCTCTTCGAGCAACGTGCCGTACCGGTGCAGCAGGTGCTCGTAGCGCCACCGCGGCAGATTCAGGTCTGCGGCGAGCAGCTCCGCCTGGTTGGCCAACGCGTGGTAGCCGTCGGCGCCGATGAGGGGGATGTGCTCGGTGACGCACGGCGGGAAGTGCCGGGCGAGCTCGTCGACCGCGGCGTCGACCGCGTCCTTCGCCATGATCCGGTACGTCGTGTACTTGCCGCCCGCGATCGACACCATCCCGCGCGGCGACCGGCTGATGGCATGCTCCCGCGAGAGCTGCGAGGTCTCCTCCTGCTCGCCGGACAGCAGCGGGCGCAGCCCGGCATAGACACCCGAGATGTCCTCGCGAGTCAGCGGGACCGCGAGCACCTCGTTGACGTGACGCAGCAGATACCCGATGTCGACGCGGCTGGCCGCCGGGTGCGCCTTGTCATAGTTCCAGTCGTCGTCGGTCGTCCCGATGATCCAGTAGTCGCCCCACGGGATCACGAACAACACCGAGCGCTCCGTGCGCAGGATCAGTCCGGTCTCCGATGAGATCCGGTCCCGGGGCACGACGATGTGCACGCCCTTGGACGCCCGCACCTTGAACTCGCCGCGGGAGTCCGCGAGCCGCTGCACGTCGTCGGTCCAAACGCCCGTCGCGTTGACGACGACGCCGGTGCGGACCGTCGCCGTCGCCCCGGATTCGGTGTCGCGAAGCTCGGCGCCGACGATGCGACCGCCTTCTCGGACGAACCCGACCACTTCGGTCGACGTACGGATCGTTGCGCCGTACGCGGCCGCGGTACGCGTGAGGGTCAACGTGTAGCGGGCGTCGTCGCACTGCGCGTCGTAGTAGCGGATTCCTCCGATCAGCGCGTCACCGCGCAGCGCAGGGGCGAGCGCACGGGCTCCCCTGCGAGTCAGGTGACGGTGGCGCGGCAACGCCCGCGACCCACCCATCGCGTCGTACAGCGCAAGTCCTGCGCCGACATAGCCGCGCTCCCAGCCATGCCGGGTGAGCGGGTAGAGGAACGACACCGGCCGGACCAGGTGCGGCGCGAGCCGGGTGAGTGCGAGGTCGCGCTCCTTGAGCGCCTCGCGCACCAGCGAGAAGTCCATCTGCTCGAGGTAGCGCAGCCCGCCGTGGAAGAGCTTGCTCGACCGCGACGAGGTGCCGCTGCCGATGTCACGCGCTTCGACCAGCGCGACGGACAGGCCGCGCGTGGCCGCGTCCAAGGCGACCCCCGCTCCCGTGACGCCGCCGCCGACGACCAGCACGTCGAACGCTCCGCCGTCGAGCGCCTTCCAGGCGTCCTCGCGGGCCTGCGGACCCAGCTGCGGCGTACCCCTCACTGCATCAAGCGTAGTGAGATCGGGCTAACCGGAGGTGGTGATCCTGAAGATCGGGTGACGTGGCGCGATCCGCTCCACCTCGCTGTCCGGCGACGTCGCGCTCACCCCGTCGAAGAAAACGCCCACCTCCGCCTTCCACCGCTTCAGGTAGGCCCGCAGCAGCGCCGGCTTCTCGGCGTCCGTGAGCTCGACGGCGGTGAACGCCTGTCGCCGGCGGCCGAGCAGCAGCACGCCGTCGCCGGCCACCCGCAGGTTGCGCACCCACTGCGTCTCCCCACGCGGCGCGACGAGGTACTGGGTGCCCTCGTGGGTCAACAGGTTGACCGGTGTGCGGCGCGGCTGGCCGCTCGTGCGGCCCTTGACCTCTAGGACCCGCGAGCCCCACACGGACAACCCCAAGCGGGTGAAGAAGCCAACAGACGCGTTGAAGACGTGCTTCGTGAACCATCCGGGCTGCTGGTAGTGCGGCTCGCTCATGGGCCCATGTTGTCAAATAAACTGCCGGCTGCCATGAGGATCCTTGCGGTCGGGAACATGTACCCGCCGCATCGCCTCGGCGGCTATGAGCTGATCTGGCTGTCCTGGGTCCGCCACGCCGAGTCCAAGGGCCACGAGGTCCGGGTGCTCACGACCGACTTCCGGATCGAGCCCGAGCCGATCGAGGGAAGCCAGGAGTTCGGCGACGTCCATCGCGACCTCAGGTGGTACTGGCGTGCCCACGAGTTCCCCCGGCTGAAGCTGCGCGAGCGGATGGCGATCGAACGCCACAACGCCGCCGTCATCGCGCGGCACCTCGAGGAGTTCCAGCCCGACGTCGTCTCGTGGTGGGCGATGGCCGGGATGTCGGTCGCGCCGATCGAACAGGTACGCCGGGCCGGAGTCCCGGCGATCGGTTTCCTCGACGACTACTGGCTGGAGTACGCACCCAAAGTCGACGGCTGGGCGAAGCTGTTCCTCAACCGCCCCCGGCTGGCCAGGCTGGTCGAGCGGCGTACCGGCCTCATCACCCGCGTCGACCTGGTCACGGGGATCCGCTACGTCTTCTCCAGCGACTTCGTCCGGCAGGGCGCGCTGCGTGCGCTGCCCACACTGACCGAGACGGAGGTCGTACCGCACGAACCGCCCGACGCGGAGATCTTCGTGACAGTGCCGCCGAAGCCGTGGTCGTGGAAGCTGCTCTACCTGGGGCGGGTCGAGGAGGTGAAGGGCGTCGACCTGGCGGTGCTGTCGTTGCTCGACCTTCCCGAGGAGGCAACGCTCACGATCGTCGGTCCGGCCCACGACGACTACCTCGCGAAGCTCAACACGCTGATCGACAACCACGGGCTTCGCGACCGGATCGTCTTCGAGCTCCACCGGCGCGAGGAGCTGCCCGAGGTCTACGCCGCCGCCGACGCCGTACTGTTCCCGGTGCGCTGGTACGAGCCGTTCGGGATCGTCCCGCTCGAGGCGATGTCGGTGGGACGTCCGGTCATCGCCACCGGTCGTGGTGGCTCCGGGGAGTTCCTCGCCGACGGCGAGAACTGCCTGATCTTCAACCCCGACCGAGGGCCGAGCGAGCTCGCGAAGCGGATCATGATGCTCGCCGAGGACCCTCAGCTGAGGGAACGGCTCCGGGAGAACGGGCTGCGCACCGTCAAGCGGATCCACGACGCCGACTTCAACGGGCGGGTGTTGGCGACGGCGGTACGGGCCCACACCGATCCGCTGGTCCCGGCTCCATGACCACGCAACAGCGACACTGCCTGGTCTGCGACGCGGCCGAGCCGTTTGCGCCGGTCTACGAACGCCACGGATTTCGGATGGTTCGCTGCCGCTGCGGACTGGTCTTCCAGGACCCGCAGCCGGACGACCAGGTGCTCGAGGACAGCTACTACTTCGACAGCACGTTCTCCGAGGCACTTCTCGGCGATCTACGTGACACGACACTCGAGGTCGCTCGGCAGAAGGCCGCCTTCCTGCGTGCGGCGGGCGTCCAGCTCGACGGCATGCGGGTGCTCGACATCGGTGCCTCGTCGGGCGCCTGGCTGGAGGTCGCCGCTGCCGCCGGTGCCCGGCCGACCGGTGTCGAGATCGGCGAGACGACGGCTGCCGATGCCCGCGAGCGGGGGCTCGACATGAGGACCGGAACGCTCGACGACGCGATGGCCGGCTTCGGCGGCGAACGGTTCGACCTGATCACGTTCTGGGACGTGCTCGAGCACCTTCGTGACCCGGGACACGAGCTGGATCTCGTCCGCGGCCTGTTGCGCCCCGGCGGCCTGCTCGCATTGACCTTCCCCAACGTCGAAGGCCTCTACCCGCGGCTCACCCACCGGCTGTTCGCCCGGCGTACCGGGGTGTGGGAGTACCCCGAGCTCCCGGTCCATCTCTACGACTTCTCCCCCGCCACGGCGAGGCGGCTGCTCGCCAGGCACGACTTCACGGTGGAGCAGGTCCGCACGTTCGCGACGCCGTACCGCTTCTACCGGTCGACGACGCTGTCGCCGCAGCAGACCGGCCGCGGTAGGCGCGGCAAGGTGTTGCGGGCCGCGTTCGAGGCGCTCCACCTGGTCGCCTACCCGCTGGCCAGGCTCACCGGTCGCGGGAACTCGATGTTCGTACTGGCGCGCTCGGGTCGACCGGCCTGACTCGACACGCTGCTGGAGCCGCCTTGGAGAATCGAACTCCAGACCTATTCATTACGAGTGAATCGCTCTACCGACTGAGCTAAGGCGGCGTGCGCCGCGAACGGCGCAACAGGGCAAGAGTCTATAGGCGGATGTGCGATCACTACGGCTCTGGTGGGGGGGATGGCACCTCCGCTCTAGTGGCAGACCGTCCCGGGCTTGGGCGTCTCGAGGTGGAACACGTACGCCGCCACCGCGGCATCCACGCAGGCGTCGCGGTCGATGTATGCGGTGTGGCCGTCGCCGTCGTGCGTCAGCAGCACCCCGGACGAGAGCTCGCGGGCGAGCGCCTTCGCCCACACGAACGGCGTCGCGGGATCCCGGGTGGTGCCGATCACCAGGATCGGCGGCGCCCCAGGGGCGCTCACCGGATGGGTCTTCTCCACCGGGGGCACCCGCCAGAACGCGCACGGCAGCGACCCGTACTCGATCGCCGCGCCGAAGTGCGGCGCGATCCGGGCGAACCTCGCGGCGTTCTGTTCGTACGTCGACACCTTCCGCGGCGCGGGACGGTCGATGCAGTTGATCGCCATGTTCGACTCGATCAGGTTGGTGTAGCTGCCATCGTTCTGGCGTTGGGTGAGGGAGTCGGCGAACAGCAGTACGCCGGCACCGTTGCCGTCCTTCGCCGCGCCGAGCACGCTCTGCAGCTGGGGCCAGTTGCCGGTCGAGTACAGCCCTGCGGCAAGCCCCTCGAACAGCTCGCCGGCACCGACCAACCGGCCGTTGGAGGTCAGTGGGTGTGCGGTGATCCTCGCGATCATCGCGTCGAGGCCGCTCATCGCGGACCCCTCGGTCGAGCCAAACGGGCAGTGCCCGGAGTGAACGCAGAACGCGATGAAGTCGCGCAGGTCGGTCTCGAAGCCGGAGGCCTGCACCCGGTTGGAGGCGGTCACGTCCTCGTCCGGATCCAGTGCGCCGTCGAGCACCATCGCGCGGATGTGCGTCGGGAACAGCTCGGCGTACTTCGCGCCGAGGTAAGTGCCGTACGACGCGCCGTAGTAGGTCAGCTTCTTGTCGCCGAGCGCCGAGCGAAGCAGGTCCATGTCGCGCGCCTGCTCCTTGGTGGAGACGTGCTCGAGGTAGGCGCCGTTGCGCTTGTAGCAGTCGTTGGCGAAGCGTTTGCTCGCGTTGATCACGATCTTGCGCTCGGCGGCCGTCGTGGGCTCGGGGTTGAGGTTGACGTAGGCGTCGAGCTGCGTCGAGGTCATGCAGCGGATGGGGTTCGAGGCACCGACGCCGCGGGGGTCGAACGACACCAGGTCGAACCGCGTGGTGAGCTGTTTGAAGACGTCAGATGCCTGGACCACGAAGTCGACCCCCGAGGCACCGGGGCCGCCGGGGTTGATGATCAGCGATCCGCGTGACGGGCCGCTCGCCTTCTCCCGGATCACCGCGATGTGCAGCCTCTTGCCCGCTGGCTTGGCGTAGTCCTCCGGCACGAGCAGGGTGCTGCACTGCAGTCCGTCGTGGCACTCGTGCCAGTCCAGCCGCTGGTGGCGGTAGGTCGCAAGGCTCGCGGTGCCGGGCAGCGTGGGGACCGAGCCGGGCGCCGACGTCGAGTCAGCCGACGGCTGCGCCGGCGCGCCACCCGAGGAGGTCGACGAGCATCCGGCGAGCGCCGAGCCGGCGACGACGAGAACGGATGCGACAGCGATCAGTTTGCGGATGACGGGCTCCTCGGAGAGACGCCGCGACGCGGCGCACTACGACGAGCGTATGGGCGTTCGCAGCGACACGGCCATCGCTTCCACAGCCAGCAGCGGCGCGACGTTGGCATCGATCGCATCGCGCGCCTCGAGGATCGCCGCGATCCGGCGCAGCGTTGATTCCGGACCGTCCGCGGCCGCGAGCTCCCGCACCGTCGCGTCCATGTCCCCGTTGATCAGGTCGACATCGGCTCCGAGCTGGACCATCAGCACGTCGCGGTAGAACGCCGCGAGATCCACCAGGGCGCGGTCGAGGACGTCACGCTGCGTGCGCGTGGCCCGGGACCGCTGCCGCTTCTCGAGCTCGGAGATGGCGCCCGCCACGCCACGCGGCTTGGCCATTCCCTTCTCGCCGGTGTCGCCGTAGGACTCCCGCAGCGCCGCCTTCTCACCTGCGTCGAGTGACTCGCTGACCGCCGCAGCCTCGGCCTTGGCGGCCTCCACGAGGGCGGCAGCCGCGGCAAAGCAGCCACCGACAGACGCGACCTGCGTCGGCACCGTCAGGACCGCGCGCCGCCGCGCCGCCGCTTCGGGATCGGTCGCCAGCCGGCGAGCCATGCCGATGTGGCCCTGCGCGGCGCGTGCGGCGAACCCCGCCACCCGGGAGTCGATCCCCTCCGAGGCGAGGTAGGCGGCCACCGCGTCGTACGGCGGTACGCGCAGCGTGACGACCCGGCACCGGGAGCGGATGGTCGGAAGCAGGTCCTCCGCAGACGGCGCGCACAACAGCCACACCCCGCGCGGCGGCGGCTCCTCGAGCGCCTTCAGCAACGCATTGAGGGCCTGCTCGGTGAACCGGTCGGCATCCTCGACGATCGTGACCTGCCAGCTGCCCCGGGTCGGCGCGAGGGCGCACCGCGCGACCAGCGCGCGGGTCTCGGCGACGCTGTAGGACAGGCCACTCGGCGTGACGATCTCGACGTCGGCGTGGCTGCCGACCATCGCCGTGCGGCACTCGTGACAGGCTCCGCACCCGCCATTCGGGCACTGCAGCGCGGCGCCGAAGGCCCGGGCGGCGACCGAACGCCCGGACCCTGGAGGGCCGGTGAACAGCCAGGCGTGGGTCATGCCGGCGCCAGGGCCGCCCGCCACCGCGTCCCGGGCGGCGGCGACGGCCTCGGTCAGCACCCCGACGACGCGGTCCTGACCCACCAGCCCGTCGAAGACACTCACTTGCGGACCCCCGCTGCCACGCGCTTGCGGTCCGGCAGCGGCGTCACCTTCGCGAGGTGCCCGGCCAGCCGAGTACGGATCGCGGCCTGGATCACCTCGGCCGGCTCGGTGGCGTCGAGCACCAGGTAACGGTCACGACCATGCGCGGCCAACTGCAGGAACGTGGCGCGCACCTGTCGGTGGAAGGCCAGACCCTCGTCCTCCAGCCGGTCAGCCGGTCCGCCACGACGCCGCAACCCGACCTCGGGGTCCACGTCGAGCACCACCGTCAGGTCGGGCAGGAGCCCGGCGGTCGCCCACGACGAAAGGCGGCGTACCTCGCTTTCGGGAAGGGCGCGACCACCCCCCTGGTAGGCCAGCGAGGAGTCGACGTAGCGATCGGTGATCACGATCGCCCCGCGCTCGAGGGCGGGCCGCACGACCTCCGCAACGTGCTGTGCGCGGTCCGAGGCATAGAGCAGCGCCTCGGCGGCCGGGCTCAGCCCGGCCGAGGAACGGTCGAGCAGGACCTGCCGAAGGCGCGCGCCGATCGCGGTCGCTCCGGGCTCGAACGTCACGACGACGTCGTACCCGCCCGCCCGCAGGTCCGCCGCGAGCAGCTGGACCTGGGTCGACTTGCCGGCACCCTCGCCGCCTTCGAAGGCGATGAACAACCCGGAGTCGGTGCCGCGCCCGAGCTGCGGGGTGTGTCGCCGAAGCACTGCATAGAGATCTGCGCTCAACGGCACGTCGGGCCGGTCGTCCATCAGCCGGTAGCAGATCAAGCCGAGCACGACCGAGACCACGCCGGCGGCGAACAGCGTCACCGTGACGCCGTCGAGGCGAATGCGTGCGTCGGCGATGTCGACGACGTGGTTGCCGATCAGGCCGGCCACCGCCGGCGCGACGACGACCATCGCGAGGAGCACCAGACGCATCAGGTTGTAGATGAACGCGAAGGTCCGGCCGCGCAGCTCGTCGCTCACCTCGGAACCGACGAGGGTCAGCGAGACCACCCACACCAAACCGGCCCAGAACCCGAGCCCGGCGGTCGCGACGACCGCGAGCGCGAGGTTGGGGAGCACGGCGTCGATCGCCAGGGTGATCCCGCTGGCGATGATCGCCAGGCCGACGAGACGTCTACGAGACAGCCCGCCCGCCAGCCTCGGACCGAGGAACATGCCGGTGGCCAGCCCGACGAACACCGTCCCGAACAGCGTGCCGTAGGCGGCATCACCACCCTTGAGGTCGACGGCGAACGCGCGGGACAGCCCGATGACCGCCGCACCCGCGCCGGTCGCGCCGCACACGCCGAGGATGAGCCCCTTCAGCCACCGGTGCTGGCCGAGGAACTGCACGCCCTCACGCATCGATCGCCACAAGCCGACCTGCTCGCCGTGGGCGCTTTCGGGGTTGGCCGTCGGGCGGGCTCCCGCGATCTCCTTCAGGTTGACGATCGTGATCGCGGAGATCAGGAAGGTGAGCGCGTCGATGTAGAGCGCGAGGTTGACCGGGTTGGTCTTGAACCACGAGAAGTTCGCCGCGAGGACCCGGTTGACGAAGGAGAGCGCGGCGAACAGCGCTGCCGCCACCGCACCGAACCCGTACGTCGTGACGAGGCTCAGCTGGTTCGCGGTCTCGAGCTTCTCGCGCGGGACCAGGTTGGGGATCGAGGCTTCCTTGGCCGGGATCCAGAACAGGCTGTTGCACTCGATGAGGAACGTCGCGATGAACAGCCACCACAGCGACTGCTGCAGCGGAATCGACAGGAACAACGCGAAGCGGACCAGGTCCGTGACGACCATGGTCGTACGCCGGTTGAACCGGTCCGCGAACGCGCCGGCAACCGGGCCGATCAGCAGCGCGGGAAGCAACCGCACGAACAGCACACCCGCGATCGCGTAGAGCTTCGCGGAGTACGACGTGGTCAGCTCGGTGGCGAGCGAGGTCGTGGCGAGAAAGCCGAGCCAGTCACCGAGGCTCGACAGCGACAACGAGATCCACAGCCGGCGGAACGCCTTGATGCCGAGGACGCTGCGCAGGTCGTTCTCGCGAGGCGGTGCCGCGGCAACCTCGCCCAGCCCGCGAACGTGCGCCCCGTTGCGGAACAACCGACGTGGCCTGGCCATAGCGCTCACACGCTATCGACCGGGTCCGCTACCAGCGCAGCTATCGAGGTAGACGTTGAAGGCCGGTGGAGGCCTGTCAGCGGCCTCCTACGTCGACCTCGACGCAACGGAGCAGCGCGACCCGCCGGAACGGGAGCCGCCTCCTGGTTATTGCGCCTTCTTCTTGGCGGCCTTCTTTGCTGTCTTCTTCGCCGCGCTCTTCTTGGCCGCAGTCTTCTTCGCGGGGGCGCGGCGCGCGGTCTTCTTCGCCGGGCCCGCCGCGCGACGCTCCGCGAGCAGCTCGGCGCCTCGCTCGGGCGTGAGCGTCTCGACCGCGTCACCCTTGCGCAGGGAGGCGTTGGTCTCGCCGTCGGTGACGTACAGGCCGAACCGGCCCTCGCGTACCACCATCGGCTTGCCGCTCGACGGGTCGGTGCCGAGCTCCTTCAGCGGCGGCGCCGCCGCGCGCCGGCCGCGCAGCTTCGGCTGAGCGAACAACGCCAGCGCCTCGTCGAGCGTGACCGTGAACAGCGCGGGCTCGGACTCGAGCGATCGCGAGTCGCTGCCTCGCTTGACGTACGGGCCGTACCGGCCGTTGAGCGCCGTGATCTCCTCGCCGCTGGCGGGGTCCGTGCCGAGCAGGCGCGGCAACGACAGCAGCCGCACCGCGTCCTCGAGTGTCACCGACTCGACGTCCATGTCCTTGAACAGCGACGCGGTCTTGACCTCACCGCCGTCCAGCGGCTGGGTCGTCACGTAGGGGCCGTAGCGGCCGGTGCGCACCAGGATCGGCTCGTGGGTGTCCGGGTGCTGGCCGAGTAGCCGTTCGTCGCTGGTCTTGTTGAGCAGCGCGATCGCACGTTCGACCGTGAGCTCGTCAGGCGGCATGTCATCGGGGATGCTCGCGCGCAGGTCGCCCTTCTGGACGTACGGGCCGTAGCGCCCGACGCGGGCCACCACCGGCTCGCCGTCCTCGGCGACGCCGACCGGCAGCGAGTTGACCTCGCGCGCGTCGATCTCCGCGAGCCGGTCGCTGACCAGCTCCTTGAGGCCGTGCGGGTCGTCCTCGGTTGACGTCTCGTCGCCGAAGTAGAAGCGCGTCAACCACTCGGCGGACCGCGTCTCGCCGCTGGCGATCTCGTCGAGGTCGTCCTCCATCGCCGCGGTGAAGCCGTAGTCGACGAGACGCCCGAAGTGCTGCTCGAGCAGCCCGACGACGGCGAACGCCGTGAACGATGGGACGAGCGCGGTTCCCCGCTTGAAGACGTACCCGCGGTCCTGGATCGTGCCGAGAATCGAGGCGTACGTCGAGGGCCGGCCGATGCCGAGCTCCTCCAGCGCCTTGACCAGACTCGCCTCGGTGTAGCGGGCGGGCGGGGAGGTTGCGTGCGGCTTGGGCTCAATGTCGCTCGCGGCCAGGGACTGTGACTCCTCGACCTGCGGCAGCCGCGTCTCGCGGTCGTCACGCTCCGTCGACTCGTCGTCGGCCTCCTCCACGTACGCGCGCAGGAAGCCGGGGAACGTGATGATCTTGCCACTGGCGGAGAACTCGACGTTCTCTCCCGCCGTCGCCTCGTCGGCGGACGCCGCGACCCCGCCGACCCGAACCGTCACCGAGCGCCCGACGGCGTCCGCCATCTGCGACGCGACGGTGCGCTGCCAGATCAGCTCGTAGAGCCGGTACTCGTCGTTGCCGAGCTCCGCGCGCACGGACGCCGGAGTGCGGAACGTGTCGCCCGCGGGGCGGATGGCCTCGTGGGCCTCCTGCGCGTTCTTCACCTTGCGCTCATAGCGGCGCGGCTGGTCCGGGACGTAGTCCGCGCCGTACAGCTCACGGGCCTGCGCTCGCGCCGCCGTCAGTGCCGTCTCCGACAGCGTCGTCGAATCGGTACGCATGTAGGTGATGTAGCCGTTCTCGTACAACCGCTGCGCGAGCGACATCACCAACCGCGCGGTCAGCCGCAGCTTGCGGCTGCCCTCCTGCTGCAACGTGCTCGTCATGAACGGCGGGTACGGCGACCGGCGGTACGGCCGCTCCTCGACCGCCCGTACCGCGAAGTCGGCGTCTGCCAGCCGTGCGGCGAGCGACGCCGCGCGGCTCTCGTCGAGGTGCACGACGTCCTTGGTGAGCTGGCCGCTCTCGTCGAAGTCGCGACCGGTGGCGACCCGCTGCCCGTCGACCGAGATCAACGTGGCGTCGAAGGCCGTCGGGTCGCCCGGAGTCGCGGGCGCGAGGCCGGTGTCGAAGGTGCCCTCGAGGTCCCAGTAGTCGGCGGACCGGAACCGGATCCGGGCGCGCTCGCGCTCGACCAGCAGCCGGGTGGCGACCGACTGCACGCGGCCTGCCGACAGCCGCGGCATGACCTTCTTCCACAGCACCGGCGAGACGCCGTAGCCGTAGAGCCGGTCCACGATGCGGCGGGTCTCCTGCGCGTCGACCAGGGCGCGGTCGATCTCGCGCGGGTTCTCGACCGCCTCGCGGATCGCGGCAGGAGTGATCTCGTGGAACACCATGCGCCGCACCGGGACGCGCGGCTTGAGCACCTCGAGCAGGTGCCAGGCGATCGCCTCGCCCTCGCGGTCCTCATCAGTGGCGAGCAGCAGCTCGTCGACGTTCTTCAAAGCGGCCTTCAGCTTCGCGACCTGCTGCTTCTTGTCCGCGTTGACGACATAGACCGGCTCGAAGCCGTTGTCGACGTCGATGCCGTACGTCGTCCAAAGGTGCTTTTGCGCGGCGGGCATCTGCGAGGCGGCGCCCGGCAGGTCGCGGATGTGGCCGATCGAGGACTCGACGATGTAGCCGGGTCCGAGGTAACCCGCGATCGTGCGCGCCTTGGCGGGTGACTCGACGATGACGAGGCGGCGAGTGCCGCCGGAGTCGACGCTGCCGTCGACTCGCTCGTCGGTGTCGTTCGCCACGGCTTCCTTCCTCTTCCTCTTCTTATCCAGTGGATTGCGCTGTCAGGCCTGCGGCCATGCGTCCAGGGGGACGCCGTCGGGCTTGTCTCCGATCAGTTCGACCAACCGCGCGAGCCGTCGGCGACCCACTATGCGATACGCCGGACCATCGGCGCGCGGGCCGACCAGCACTCCCGGGACACCCGCGGCGGACAACGCCGACCCGACCGCAAGCCAGGCGTGTTCGTCGTTCGCACCGAGCGCCAGGTTATACATGCCGCTGGACGTCCAGCCCGACGAAAGCGCCCACCACCTCAGCCGCGGGCCGTCGAGGACCCATCCCGGCGGCGGACACTTCACCGCGCCACGGAACCAGGTGTCCGCCGTCTCACGCAGCCCCGAAAGCCACGGCGTGCCCACTGTCATGCCGTTCTCCGCCGGCCCGATCTCGGCCTCGAGACCGAGCGCTGCGTGCATCTCGTCGGCAAGTACGGCGACCCGCCATTCCTGCGACACGACCACCGATACCCGCGCCGCATCGGCACGACGCACGACCTGGCCGTTGCCCGCCAGCAGGCCCTCGACATCGGCGAGGGCAGGCTCGCGCGCCATCGCGCCGAACAGCGAAAGCTGACTCATCTCGCCCTCGATGATGCCTGCCCAAATAGAAAAGGCGGCCATGTTGGCCGCCTTCCCTATGTCGAGCTGAGCGTGATCAGGCGGTCATGTCCACCTTGGCGCGCTTGCTCACGAACACCGCCGCCACGATCCCGCCGAGCGCGATGATGCCGACGATGATCCGGACGGCACCGTTGTGGCCGCCGTGGACGCCGTACTTCACGACGGTCGGCGCGATCAGCAGCGAGACCAGGTTCATGACCTTGATCAGCGGGTTGAGCGCGGGGCCGGCGGTGTCCTTGAACGGGTCACCGACGGTGTCGCCGATGACGGTCGCGGCGTGGGCGTCGGAGCCCTTGCCACCGTAGTTGCCGTCCTCGATCAGCTTCTTGGCGTTGTCCCACGCGCCACCCGAGTTGGCGAGCAGGATGGCCATCAGGACGCCCGCCGCAATCGCGCCCGCGAGGTAGGCACCGAGCGGTTCCCAACCGAGCCAGAAACCGGTGGCGATCGGCGCGAGCACCGCGAGCAGACCCGGTGTCGCGAGCTCGCGCAGCGAGTCACGCGTGCAGATGTCGACGACGCGCGCGTAGTCCGGGCGCACCGAGCCATCCATGATCCCGGGGTTGTTGCGGAACTGGTCGCGCACCTCGATCACCACCCGGCCCGCGGCTCGTGCCACCGCGTTGATGGCGAGTCCGGAGAACAGGAAGACGACGGACGCGCCGATGATCAGGCCGAACAGCACGTTGGGCTTGCTGACGTCGATGCCGAACGACGCGACGCCATGGCTCTCGACCGCGGTCGCGAACGAACCGAACAGTGCGGTTGCGGCGAGCACTGCCGTCGCGATCGCGATGCCCTTGGTGATGGCCTTGGTCGTGTTGCCGACCGCGTCGAGCGCGGTGAGCACCTCGGCGCCCTCGCCGTGCACGTCACCGGACATCTCGGCGATGCCCTGCGCGTTGTCCGAGATCGGACCGAAGGTGTCCATCGCGACGATGACGCCGACCGTGGTCAGCAGGCCGGTACCCGCAAGGGCGACCGCGAACAGCGACACGATGACGACACCGTGGCCGAGCAGGAACGCGACGTAGACCGCGCCACCGATGAGGACCGCCGAGTAGACCGCGGACTCGAGGCCGACGGAGAACCCGCCGAGGATGACCGTTGCCGGCCCGGTCAGCGACTGCCGGCCGATGTCCTGCACTGGGCGCCGCTCGGTCTCGGTGAAGTAGCCGGTGAGCACCTGGATCGCGCTGGCCAGGACCAGACCGATCAGCACCGCGAGGAACGCGGTCACGCGCGGGTCGCCGTCGATGCTCGCGGCCGCGATCGATGCGCCCTTCGCGCCGAGCTTGTGGAACGACGACGGCAGGAAGACGAAGGAGACGATGAACGCGAGGACGGCAGAGACCACGGCGGAGATGAAGAAGCCTCGGTTGATCGCGGTGAGACCGGACCGGTCTCCGTCACGGGGCGACGTGACGAGCACGCCGAGCAGCGCGGTGATGACACCCAAACCGGGGATGAGCAGCGGGAAGACCAGGCCGTACTTGCCGAACGCGACCTGACCGAGGATCAGCGAGGCGACCAGGGTGACGGCGTAGGACTCGAAGAGGTCGGCCGCCATACCGGCGCAGTCGCCGACGTTGTCGCCGACGTTGTCCGCAATCGTGGCGGCGTTGCGCGGGTCGTCCTCGGGAATGCCCTGCTCGACCTTTCCGACCAGGTCGGCGCCGACGTCGGCCGCCTTGGTGAAGATGCCGCCGCCGACACGCATGAACATCGCGAGCAGCGCGGCGCCGAAGCCGAAGCCCTCCAGGACCTGCGGTGCGTGCTCGTTGAAGATCAGGGTCACGACGCTTGCGCCGAGCAGACCGAGACCGACGGTGAGCATGCCCACGGTGCCGCCCGAGCGGAACGCGACGCGGGTCGCGGCCTTCGCACCGGTGGAACGCGCCGCCGCCGCCGTACGCACGTTGGCCCGGGTCGCGAGCGTCATGCCGGCGTAGCCCACGAAAGCAGAGAACGCCGCCCCGACCAGGAAGAAGATCGAACGGCCGACGCGGGAGCCGGTGGTGTCCGCGGGCAGGATGAACAGCAGCCCGAAGATGATCACCGCGAACGGCGCCAGCGTCGTGAACTGCCGGCGGAGATAGGCGTTGGCGCCTTCTTGGACCGCCTTCGAGATGTCCTGCATCTTCTCGGTGCCCTGGTCGAAGGCGAGCACCTCGCGGGCGAAGTAAGCCGAGGCGAACAACGCGAAGATGGCTACGGCGCCGACGATCGCTACCAGCCCGAGGTCACCCCCGGAGATGTGCGTCGGAGCGGAAGCAGCAAGCACGGACAAGGCGAGTCCTTCGGTCGGTGTAAGTGGCGCGCTCCCCAACCACCGGCTCGGGGACGCACGGTGGACGCGCGGGGTACGGCCCGGGTCTCGGGCGCAGAGTCTATAAGCCCGGATTGCCGCTCCGGCGCAGGGGATGGCCTATCTCTGACGAGTCGTCAGGCGGAGTCCTCGGCCAACCGCTCCAGCGCCTCCTGGGCCGCAGTGGCCACCGGCCACTTCATCTGGACCGTCGTGTGCTCGCCGTCGCTGGTGACCAGCAGGTCCTCGACGATCCCGCTGACCACGGCGAGCCCGAAGCCGGACGGCAGCGTGTCGTCCGGATTGTCCGACGCGGTGTCGGCGAGCGCACGGGTGGAGGCCTCGACCAGGTCCATCGACTGGGTCGGATCGTCGGCGAGCGTGCCGCGGTTGATCACCTCGATCGTGAACTGACCCCGATCGTCGGACATCCGCAGCTGGATCAGGTCGTCGTAGCCCTTCGCCAGATGTACGCCGACCGCCCGGGAGCAGGTCTCGCCGACGGCGAGGCGTACCTCGTCGAGCAGGTCCTCGTCGATTCGCGCCCGCCGGGCCACGGCGAGCGCGACCAGCCGCGCGGTACGGACGTGGGCGGTCAGCGGCGCCAGCCGCACGTCGATCGTGGCCATGGTCGGACGCGCTGCTAGGAGGTGGCCGCCAGCGCCTCGTCGATGCTCGCGTGGATCGCGAAGACCTTGGTGAGGCCGGTGATCCGGAAGATCTTCAGGATCCGGTCCTGACTGCAGACGAGGGACAGCGAACCGTCGTGAGTACGTACCCGCTTGAGGCCACCGACCAGAACGCCGAGTCCCGTCGAGTCGAGGAAATCGACCGCTTCGAGATCGACGATCAGGTGGTACTGGCCGCTCGCGACCAGGTCGATGAGGTGCTCGCGCAGCTTCGGTGCGGTGTAGACGTCGATCTCGCCGCTTACAGCGACGACCGTTCGGTCACCTTCCGACCGGATCGACACCGAGAGGTCGGGATCCACATCTGCCTCCAGCGGAACGTCACGGTGCAACTTCCAGTGCACCACCATCCAACCATCACCTCACGCTCAGCAACCACGGGCAGCCGGACTTGGCGCACCGCCTTCGCGGCGGCGTCATACCCCGCTGGCAGACTGCCTGAACGTGGCAGGGCCGTTGAGTTTGCTGATCAGGCCGGGGATCAGCGGTCCGGCGGCTCGTCATGAGCGCATCACCCACGTCGAGCAGCTCCCGTCACGCGAGGGACGGCCCGCCGGCTGGCCCGAATGGGTGAACGCCGACGTCATCGCCGCGTTGCAGCGCAACGGAGTGGTCACCCCTTGGATCCACCAGAGAGCCGCAGCGGACCTCGCGTGGTCCGGCAGCTCGGTGGTCGTCGCCACCGGCACTGCCTCCGGCAAGTCGCTCTGCTACCTGCTGCCGGCCCTCACGGCAGCGGCCGACAACGCCGGCTCCACTCTCTACGTCTCGCCGACGAAGGCGCTTGCTGCCGACCAGCTGCGCAGCATCGCGGCCCTCGACATCGAAGGCGTCCGCGCCGCGACGTACGACGGCGACACTCCGATGGAGGAGCGTGACTGGGCGCGGCGCCACGCCGACGTCGTGCTCACCAACCCGGACATGCTTCATCACGGCGTACTCCCGATGCACGCCCGGTGGTCGACGACGATGCGTCACCTCCGGTTCGTCGTGGTCGACGAGTGCCACCACTACCGCGGCGTGTTCGGGTCGCACGTCGCGCAGGTGCTGCGCCGGCTCCGTCGCGTCGCCAACCACTACGGCTCCGATCCGGTCTTCATCCTCGCCTCGGCGACCGTCAGCGATCCCGGTACGACGGCGCGGCGGCTGGTCGGGTCCGAGGCCGCCGAGGTCACCGACGACGGTTCGCCGCGCGGCGCGGTCGACATCGCCTTGTGGGAGCCGCCGCTCACCGACGGCGGCGGGGAGAACGGCGCCCCGGTACGCCGGCCGGCGACCGCCGAGGCGGCGACGCTGCTCGCCGACCTCGTCACGGAAGGCGTCCGCACCGTGGCCTTCGTCCGGTCGCGACGCGCCGCGGAGTCGGTCTCGCTCGGAGCCCGTCGCGCGCTGGACGAGGCGGCTCCCGAGCTGGTCGAACGCGTCGCGGCCTACCGGGCCGGCTACCTCGCCGAAGATCGCCGCGAGCTGGAACGCGCGTTGCACGACGGCGACCTGCTGGGCCTGGCGAGCACCAACGCGCTCGAGCTGGGGGTCGACGTCAGCGGCCTCGATGCGGTGCTGATCGCCGGCTGGCCCGGCACGCACGCGTCGTTGTGGCAGCAGGCGGGCCGCGCCGGTCGAGACGGCCGCGACGCGCTCGCCGTACTCATCGCACGCGACGACCCGCTGGACACCTATCTGGTGCACCACCCGGAGGCGGTGTTCGGCCGTCCGGTCGAGGCGGCGGTGCTCGACCCGGACAACCCGCACGTGCTGCGGCCGCACCTGGCCGCTGCCGCGGCGGAGCTGCCGTTGACCGAGTCCGACCTGGCGGCCTTCGGCCCCGCGGCGCGACCGGCGATCGATGCGCTCGTCGCCGAGGGTTTGCTGCGCCGCCGGCCGACCGGGTGGTACTGGACGGCGCGGGAGCGCGCGACCGACCTCGCCGACCTTCGCGGGACCGGCGGCCCACCCGTGCGGATCTGCGAGGTCGACACCGGCCGCCTGCTCGGCACGGTCGACGCCGCGACGTCACATGTGATGGTCCATCCCGGCGCGGTGTACCTGCACCAGGGCGCGACCTACGTCGTGGACGACCTCGATCTCGAGTCCTCGGTCGCACTGGTCGAGCCCGACAACCCGGACTGGTCGACTCATGCGCGCGACGTGACCGACATCCGGATCGCCGCGACCCAACGCTCCACGTCGTACGGCGCCGCGACCTTGCACTTCGGCGCGGTCGACGTCACCAACCAGGTCGTGTCGTTCCTGCGGCGAAAGCTCGGGTCAGGGGAGGTGCTCGGCGAGGAGCCGCTCGACCTGCCGCCGCGAGACCTGCGCACCCAGGCGATGTGGTGGACCGTCGACGACGCGTTGCTCGCGCGTGCCGAGGTCGAGGCGCGCGACCTACCGGGCTCGCTCCACGCGGCGGAGCACGCGTCGATCGGCCTGATGCCACTCGTCGCAACCTGCGACCGATGGGATATCGGCGGCGTCTCGACGGCGTTCCACCCCGACACCGAGTCGCCCACCGTGTTCGTGTACGACGGCCACCAGGGCGGCGCCGGCTTCGCGGAGCGCGCCTATGAAAAGGCCCAGGAGTGGCTCACCGCGACGCGCGACGCGATCGCCAGCTGTGAGTGCGCGACGGGCTGTCCGTCGTGCGTGCAGTCCCCGAAGTGCGGCAACGGCAACGACCCGCTCGACAAGGCCGGAGCGGTCCGAGTCCTGACCGCCCTCATCGACACCTGCTGGAGGTAGTGGCCGCGACGCGTGCTTCAGGCACGCGAGCGAGGGAGAACGAAGCCAGGCGCCGGCTGAGCCGCGGCGACTCAGTAGTACATCTCGGTGCGGGACACCCAGGCGCGGAGGTGGACTGCGATCAGGAGCAGCACCGCGGCCGCCGCAACGCCGCGCCACAGCGGTGCGCCGGTCAGGCCGCTCTTGATGTCCTGGACGATGCCCTTGTCGGCGTCCTTCTGGGCGAGGAGCGGCTTCGGGTACTTGATCTTGCCGGGCTTCGCTCCAGGGTCCAGCGGCTTGATCGAGACTGAGGCGCCGGGCAACGAAGGCGCGTGCACAGCGGGCAGCGAACCGTTCAGCGACGCGGGCGGCAGGTTGTTGCTGATCGTGCCGCCGTTGCCGTTGGTGTGACCGAGGTCGACGGTTCCGCCGTGATTGCTCGAGCCGCCGGTGCCCGTGGTGATCGAGCCGAGAGACGTGCCGCCGTGGTGGTTGTTGTCACCACCGTTGCCACCCGTGCCCTTGGTCGGAGTCGGGGTGGCTGTGGGTGACGGAGCCGGCGGCTCCGGGAACGTCGCGGACGCTGATGCGCTCGACGCGCTCGCGACGTGACCCGCGGCGCAGCTCGCGTTGCCGCAGGAGCGCAGTGCGGTGATCGAGTAGCGCTCGGTGTGACCGGCGACCGAACTCGACATCGCGGTTGGACCCACCTGGCATACGCCGCCGGAGCAGGCGCTCGCCTCTGGTGAGGCGACCACGTTGCCGGCCGAGTCGGTGATCTCGTAGCCGGTGACGTCGGGCTCAGGGTTCGCGTTCCAGCTGAACGTCGCGAGCGTTCCCCCCTGCGGGCTGACCGCGAAGTTGGTCGGCTTGGCCGGCGGGATCAGCAGCGTGAAGCTTGCGGACTTGGTCCGACCCTGGTTGTTGAGAGTGACGGTGTAGGTGCCGTTGTCCGCCGGGCTCGATCCGCCCGCCCACGCCGGGTGCTTGGTGTTGACCGACCCGGATGACGGCGCCAAGGTCACGGCGGATCCGCAGTCGGCCTTGTGTGACACCAGCGTGTCGGACACCACACCGGGGCCGCTGATCGACAAGGTCAGCGGCTTCGGGTTGGACAGCACCGCGCAGTTCGGCTGCGCGACCGCCTGGATCGACGGCGACTGGTTGAACGTGTAGACGTACGACGAGCCACCGGCGACGGTGACGGTGTCGTTGTTCGACGCGGCGGAGGCGAACGTCGGGGCGAACCCGACGACGGCAAGTGACGCGACACCTCCGGCGAGCAGAGTGCGGGTGAGCGCACGAGGTCTGGTCAATCTCCCCCCTCGACGCTTGATGGCGGTGCGGTGTGCTTCGGGCTGGGCGGCGCGACGTGGACCGTCGAACTGATCATCTTCAGCCGGAGCACGATGCGGTGGGATGCCGAGCCGGGCGGGTCACAGCTGGTGAGCGTCAGCCAGTGGCCGGTCGCGAGCTTGCCGATCTGGCTGACCACCGCAGTGTCGTTGGGCAGGACCACGAACGGGTTGCCGTGGCCGCCGAACGGCGGCACCACCTCGTAGACACAGTTTCCGATCGGCGTCTGCAGCTGGACCTGGTCGCCGGCCTTCATCTCGTTGATCCGGTTGAACGGCCGGCCGTAGGTCGTGCGGTGCCCGGCGATCGACACGTTGCCCCGGGCGCACGGGTACGGAGTGCCCGGGTAGTGCCCGGCGCCCGCCTGCAGCGCGGCGACCGACGTGCCTTCGACCACGACGACGCTGACCTGAACGCGCGGGTTGTTGATGACCAGCCGGGTGAGCCCCTGCCCGGTTCGCACCCCGCCGGTCAGGAACTCGCGCTTGAAGTTCGGGTCGTTGATGTTGAGGTTCACGTGGCGCTGCCGCTGCGCACCGATCAGGTCGGTGACTGCGGGGAAGGCAAAGATCGAGACGCCACCGACGCACAGCAGTGCCGTCAGCGCGGAGACCGCGCGGCGACCGCCGGGACGTCGCATCGCGAGCCCGATCAGGCCGCCCATCGGCCGCGCGCCGGTCGTCGCCGCTCCGGGCAGGAACGAGTGTTCCTGCTGCGGGGGTTGAGACATGGCGGTCAGGTCCTCCGGAAGGGCGGGGGAAGGTAGGCGAGGGTCGCTGTGGATCCAACGACCTCAGCGACACCAAGGTTACGTCGGCGCCGCGCTACCCGTTCCGTTCCAGTTTCGGCTGTTTTCAGGCATTTCCTCAGTATTTGGACGCCGAAACTCACCCCTCGGTTCCCCTTCAGTGCGCGCTGGCCGGGCCCGCCCTCGCCCGCGCCACCACCGGACCGAACACGGCGAGGACGCCGGGCGGTCGCACCTCCACCTTCACGGCCGCGATCGCGTCGATGACGACGCAGCCCACCAGCCGGCCGCCGTTTCGCGACGCGAGCTCGCGGCCGCGGGCACAGGCGCTCGCCGGCCCGTCGATGGCGGCCGCGGCGGCCGCGAGCGCGGCGGCGTCCGCCGCGGCAATTGCCCGATGCCGGCTGGCGGTCGCGAAGCCGAGCGCGAGCGCGACCATCGTCGCTACCGCGATCAGGCCGATCGCGGCCATCATCGCGACGGTCGCGCTTCCGCGCGAGCCGCACCCGCGGTCGCGCGTCATGGCGAGACCGAGCCGACGCGCGGCTCGAGCGCGGCCACCGACCGCTGACGAAGCGTCAGTGACGGCAGCCTGCCGAGCAGCCCGTGCCCTGACAGCCGATCGACCACCGTCGCGGTGACCGTGCCATCGGAGACGGAGAGCTCGAGCGTCGCTCCGCCGGGAGCTGCGCGCAGTGCGACGGAACGGACCACCGCTTCGGGTTCACCGCGTGCCGCGAGCCTCGCCGCGGTCGCGGCAGCGTCGGCGCATTTGAGCTGGTCGGTCACCGCGATCACGCCGCCGAGAGCGGTCGCCGCGACCAGGACCAGGCTGGGCAGGGCGATCGCGAACTCCGCGGTCACCATGCCGTCGTCGTGACGCCGGGGCCCGGCCGAACGCCGAGCCCGGCCGGGCCTCCGGTTCACAGCTGCAGCCTCAGAAGCCAGGGATCAGGTGGAACGCCTTGGTGACCACAGACTTGACCAGGTCGAACACAAAGTCGCCACTGAGGATCTTGTACAGCACCGCCGCGAGCGCGCACGCCGCGACCGTTCCGATGCAGTACTCCGCGGTCGACATTCCCAGGTCCGTGCTGCGCAATGCCCGCCACAGTCGGCTCATCGCCGTCTCCCTTCACCACCGGCGACCGGCCGGTCGGGCCGCGACGAACGCCGCGGCGGGGCGACAGTGCGACAGCTCCGACGGGACCGGACCCTGATGCGCCGGACTGTGGATCGCCGCGGCAGCGCCGCTGCGATGTGGGCGGCCTCGGCGGACCTCAACGCGTGGATCCGAACAAGCCGATCACCACGGGCACGACCGCGACGAGCACGAACGCCGGAAGAAAGAGGAGTCCGAGCGGGATCACGGACCAGACCGACGCCTGCTGCACCCGCTGCTGCAACCGGCTGTGCCGCCGCGCGCGAATCCGCGCGGCCACGCGGCGCAGGTCCTCGGCGACCGCAGCGCCCGACTGCGTAGTGCGAGCCGTGGTGCGAGCGACCGGCTCGAGCCACGGGTCGGCGTACCACGCGTGCCACGCCTCGGCGGCCGGCGCACCGCGACGCAACGCCGCAGCCGCCGCGCGGCAGGCATCTCCCGTCACGGTGTCCCCGGCGATCGCCGCTGCGTCGAGCGCCTCGGGTAATGCCAGGCCCGCGGCGAGGCAGCCGGCGAGCAGCTCGACGACGACCGGCACCTGGTCGGGGGCGGCCGCGGGCGGAGGATCCGGGCGCGCCGCGAGCAGCAGCCCGGCGCCCGCCCCGACACCGACCAGCAGCCCGAACACCCCACCGAGCCCGAACACCCCACCGGCCGCCGTGGCGCCGGCGAACACGAGTCGACGCACCGACCATCGCCGGGACGCGGCCGGTGGCGGTTGGGGGACGGTCCAGCCGGTCGAGACCCGTTGCAGCCGGCTGCGCGGGCTGTTCATCCGCGCAGCGCCCATCGGGTGATGAAGCGGCTGACCGCGACGCCGATCCCGTCGAGGACCGCTGCGCCCGCGAGCAGCGCCCAGCCGATCGGACGATGGAGGAGCAGCTGGAACGGGTGCGCGCCGATCGACTGGCCCAGCCCGAGCCCGAACATCGGTAAACAGGCGAGCATCACCATCGTTGCGCGCGGCGCCGCCAGCGCCGCCTGCATCTCGTGCCGCAGCTCCTGGTCGCGATCCATCGCCTCTCCGAGCCGCTCGAGGACGAGGGCCACCCGGCCGCCGGCCGACTCGGTGACCGCCCACGCGGCCGCCACCGACCCGAGCCGCTCGGCCCCGGGAATCCGGGCGGCAGCCGACAGCTCCGTGGCCGCGCTGCCGCCGACCTCGACGGCAGCGGCCGCCGCCTGGATCACGGCCGCGAGCGGGCCCGCGGCGCGGGCCGCCGCGGCGAGCGCCTCCTTCGACGTCCGGCCCGCCCGCAGCTCGCCGGCAAGGGCGAACGTCACCTCGACGACCGCCACCTCGCACGCCGCGCGATGTGCGACAGCCGCCCGGTGGCGCCGCACGAGCTGCACCCCGCCGGGTGACAGCCCGGCGAGCAGCGCCAGTGGAAACGCGACGTGCATCACCAGAAGGGTCATGGCGGCGGCCCCGCCGAGCCCGACGGTCGTGAAGCCCACCGTCCCGGGCGCGGATCGCTGCAGGTTCGCCGCGGCACGCAGCGGCAGGCGCTGCCGCGCGCTTCGGGGACGCCGCAGGAAGACGGCAGACGCGCAGGCGGTCGCCGCGACCACAGTGATCAGCCCGCCGGTCAACGTCTGCCGAGCCGATCGTCGAGCACGTCGGCCGCTGTCGCCGCGACGACGCCGTCGGGAGTGAAGCGGTAGGCAGGTACGACTGTCGCGAGCCCGTCCGGCGATGCCACGAGGACGCTCAGGCCGGCCATGCGTCGGCGGCCATCGGCGCCGCGGGACAGATGCAGGACGACGTCGACCGCGGCCACGAGCAGGCTGTGTGCCGCCGCGCGCGGCACACCTGCCTGGCCGCACAGCGACTCGATGCGCGCGGGTAGATGCTCGGCGCGGTTGGCGTGCACGGTGCTGCAGCCGCCTTCATGACCGGTGTTCAGCGCGGCGAGCAGGTCGAGCACCTCGCCGCCTCGTACCTCCCCGACGACGAGCCGGTCAGGTCGCATCCGCAGCGACTGGCGAACCAGCACGTCGAGCGAGACCGCGCCGACGCCTTCGGAGTTCGCGGGACGCGACTCGAGCCGCACGACGTGCGGGTGGGCCGGCCGAAGCTCGGCGGCGTCCTCGACGAGGACGAGGCGCTCCACCGGATCTGACAGCGACAGCAGGCTCGACAGCACGGTCGTCTTTCCGGTCCCGGTGCCACCCGTCACGAGGAACGCGAGCCGCGCGGCGATCAACCGGCGCAACATCTCCGCACCGTCGACCGGTAGCGACCCGGCGTCGACCAGCTGCGCGAGGGTGAACACCCGGCGCGGCGGCACCCGCAACGAGATGCAGGTGCCTTCCGGTGCCAACGGCGGTATCACGGCGTGCACCCGCACCCCGTCAGCCAGCCGCGCGTCGGCGTACGGCGCGGCGTCGTCGAGCCGTCGGCCGCCGGCAGCGACCAGCCGGACGGCGAGCCGTCTCGCGGTGTCCTCGTCGTGGATCTCCAACCCGCTCGGCCTCGGCCCGTCGCCGCGATCGACCCACACCGGGCCCGGACCGTTCACGAGCACGTCGGTCACGCCCGGCTCCGCGAGCAGCGGTGCGAGCGGTCCGGCGCCCTGCAGCTCCGAGCCGAGCGTTCCGGTGATGTCGAGCAGGGTCGACAGGCCGGCCGTCGGCGCCTCGTCGCGGACCGCGGCGGCGAGCGTGGTGGGGTCGAACCGGTCCGCGGACGAGGCGAGCCGCCGGCGGACCCGGCCCAGCAGCTCGGGCTCGTTGGCCTCGACGCCGGTCACTGCGACATCGCCGGAACCGGAAGGTTCGCCCAGATCGATTCGCAGGCCTGCGCGTATGCCCCCCTGCCGCGGCGCACCGGGAGCTCACCTCGCTGGCCCGCCGCCTTCACGGCGCCGTCCTCGCGCAGCTGACCGATCGGCTCCAGCCCAAGGCTGGCCGCGACGTCGCGGGCGGAAAGGCCGCCGCCGCACTCCCGGACGACCAGGTGCGGTGTCGCGAGACGGGCGCCGATCGCGTCGAGCAGGCAGGCGGCGGCAGCCACGGCGCGCACCTCGGCGGGCACTACCAGGATCGTGACGTCGAGGGCGTCGGCGAGTTGCCCGACGTACGCATCGAGGCGACGTCCGAGATCGACGACGATCGTCGAGAACGCCCGGGACGCGGCGTCGACGACGGCATCGACGGCCTCGGCCCGAAGCGCCGGCGCGGGCGTGGGCGCTGCCCTGCTGCCGGGACCCCATGCCAGCACCGCGATGCCGGCGACGTGACTGAGCGCGCCGGCGAAGGCGCACGGGTCCAGCGCCCCGCTGGTCGACGCGAGGTCCCGCCATCGCAGGCCGGGAACACCTTCGGCGCCGAGGAGCAGGTCGAGCCCGCCACCGAGCGGGTCGCCGTCGAGCAGGAGCGTCGAGTCGGACTCCGGCGCGCTCAGCGCCAGGCTCGCCGCGAAGGTCGAGGCGCCGGCGCCGCCGCAACCGCCGATGACGCCGACCAACCGACCGCGCGAGTTCGACGGCCGGTCGGCGGCGCGCGCCTCCTCGACGAGCGCCGACTGGTCGGCGGGGAGCGTCAGCACCCGGCGAGCGCCGAGTGAGAGCGCGGCGTTCCAGCACGACGCGTCGAGCGCGCCGTCGGAGACGACGAACACCCGCTCCCGCCGGGGCAGGCCGGCGGCCGCGACCGCGACCACGAGGTCGGCGCCGACCAACACCACCGGCGCTTGGCGCCAGGCGGCGCGCACGACCCCGCTGTCCCGCTCGATGTCGCAGCCACCGCCTGCCAGCGCGCACAGCCGCCGGACCTGACCGGCCAGACCGGGCTCGGCGGTCACCAGAAGCACTCCCGCCGGCATGGGCCGCAGTGTCGACGCTCGCAGGCGGTGAACGGAAGCCGCTGGTCAGCAGGCTGTGGACAGCTGACCGCGGACATAGGACGGCCCCCGCCGGGGGGGTAGCGGGGGCCGTCTCAAGATCCGGCTCCGGGGGGGTTCGAGCCGGACCAGTCCGGGTGTCACCGTCGGGCGGATCCGGACGGATGACTCATGCGTTCTGCCCTCGCCCATTCGGCCTAAACCAACAAATCTCGAAAGTTGGCGGTCCGGGCCGGAGTACGGCCAGGAATCGGCGAGTCGCTGGCCCCATTCCCGGCCCCCGGTGTGCCTATCGTTACCTCATGGCCGATTCCCCCGGCGCAGCCTTCTTCGACCTCGACAAGACGATCATCGCCACGTCGAGCACGCTCGCGATGGGCCGCTCGTTCTACACCCGCGGCATGATCGGCCGCCGCGCGGTGCTCAAGGGCGCCTACGCCCGGCTGGTCTACCACCTGGGCGAGGTCGACGCCGAGAAGATGGACCGGATGCGCGACGACCTCGCGAAGGCCGTCGTCGGCTGGGAGGAGTCCACGGTCCGGGAGGTGGTCGAAGCGGACCTGCTCGACCTGATCAACCCGCTGATCTACGACGAGGCGGCCGCGCTGATCGAGTCCCACCACGCAGCGGGACGCGCCGTCGTGATCGTGTCGAGCAGCGGCGACGAGCTGGTCGGTCCGATCGGTGACCTGCTCGGCGCGGACGAAGTGGTCGCGAGCCGGATGGTCGTCGAAGACGGTCGCTACACCGGCGAGGTGGCGTTCTACGCGTTCGGGCCCTACAAGGCCGAGGCGATGCGGGCGATGGCCGCCGAGCGCGGCTGGGATCTCGCCGACTGCTACGCCTACACCGACTCCGCCACAGACCTGCCGATGCTCGAGGCGGTGGGGCATCCGCACGCCGTGAACCCCGACCGCAGCCTGCGCAAGGCCGCGACCGACCGCGGCTGGCCGATCCTGTCCTTCCGCCACCCGGTGCCGCTGCGCGAGCGGTTCGGCAAGCTCCCGGCTCCGTCGAAGCCGCTCACGGTCGGGATCGCGGGCGCGGCGGTCGTCGCGGCCGCCGCCGGCTGGCGAGCGCGCTCCCACCAGCGGCGAGCCGGCTGAAACCGCCACCAAGATCGGATCCGCCGTACGGTTGCGTCGTTGGGATCCGGGCAGGGGGTCGATGTGGCATCGACGCGTGAGTACGGCGGCGAGGGCGAGCCGGTCGGCGAGCAGTCCCTCGGCGAGCTGGTCGCGACCGCAACCCGCGACCTGTCGGTACTGATTCATTCCGAGATCGAACTGGCGAAGGCCGAGCTCGCGGAGCAGGCGAAGCGGGCCGGTACGGGTGCCGGCCTGCTCGGCGGCGCCGGCGCGTTCGCACTGCTCGCCCTCCTGGTGCTCTGCTTCGGCGCGGGTTTCGGGATCGCGGCGGGCGCGTCCATCCCGGTGTGGGCCGGCTTCCTCTGCGTCGGCGGGTTCTTCCTGATCCTCGCCGGCGGGCTCGGGGCGTTCGGCGCGAAGGCGCTGTCCAAGCTCAGCGGGCCGGACCGCACCGTGACCACCGTCAAGCAGAACCTCGCCTCGCTGCGCCCGGGACGACGCGACAGCTGAGCCGCGTGCCACGCTTGCGCCGTGGCCACCTCCCGTCGGCTGGTCGAGGAGTCCGCGGTCCTCGTCACAGGTCCGTGGACCCATCGCTCGATCAACGCCAACGGGATCCGGCTGCACATCGCCGAAGCCGGATCGGGCCCGCTCGTGCTGCTGCTGCACGGCTTCCCGGAGTTCTGGTGGAGCTGGCACCACCAGCTGGTCTCACTCGCCAAGGCGGGGTTCCACGTCGTCGCCCCGGACCTTCGCGGCTACGGCGCCAGCGACAAGCCACCCCGCGGCTACGACGCACCGACGCTGTCCGCTGATCTCGCGGGGCTGGTGCGCGCCCTGGGCGAACGCGATGCGGTGTTCGTCGGGCACGACTGGGGCGGTCATCTCGCGTGGTCGACCGCCGCGCTGCATCCCGGCGTGGTCCGCAAGTTGGTCGCCATGTCGATCGCGCACCCGTTGCAGATGTACGACGTGCTGCTGCACGACGGCGCGCAGCGTCGTGCGAGCACCTACATCGCGCGGTTCCAGCTGCCGTGGGCCCCGGAGCGCTGGCTGGTCGAGGACGATGCCGCCAACGTCGCCGCGCTGCTGCACCGGTGGGGCGGCCCCGGCTTTCCCGACGCGGAGACCGAACGCCGCTGCCGGGAGGCGATGCAGGTCCGCTACGTCCCGAACCGCTCGCTGGAGTACTACCGCTGGGCGGTGCGCTCGCTGCGACGGACGGACGGCCGGAAGTACCGCAATGCGATGACCGCGAAGATCACCGCTCCGACGTTGCAGCTGCACGGCGAGCTCGACCCGTGCGTGCTCGCGGCGACTGCCCGCGGCTCACAGCGGTACGTGACCGCGCCGTACGAGTGGCGGGAGCTCCGTGGTCTCGGGCACTTCCCGCACCAGGAGGCTCCCGACCTGGTGAGCGCTGCGATTGCGGAGTTCGTGAACCGCTAGATACCGCCGGCGGTACGTGGCGGTTCACAAAGCGTCAGTCGCAGCCTTGGGTCGACACGGTGTTCACCGCCGTCGCGCCCTTGGTGGCGTCGCCCGCCACCTCGTGCGCGGTGAGCGCGTAGCCGGTCTCCGAGTCGTCGACCGCCGCTGCGAACACGACACCCGCCACGGCCCCGCGGGTGGTGAGCAACGGGCCGCCGGAGTTGCCGGGCTGGACCAGGGCACGCAGGGCGTAGATCTCCCGCGTCACCTGTTTGTCCTGGTAGATGTCGGGGCCGCGGGCGTTCTGCTGGTTGCGGACCCGCGCAGCCCGTGCGGTGAACCCGCCGTTCTCGGGATAGCCGGCGACGACCGCGCTGTCGCCGGTGGACAAGGGGCCGGCGAACTGCAGCGGCGTCATGTCGAGGTTCGGCACGAGCAGCACCGCCACGTCGCGCTCCGGGTCGTAGAGGACGACGTGCGCCGGCAGCGTGCGGCCGTCGACCGTCTGCACCGTCGGCGAGCCCACCCCTGCGACCACGTGGGCGTTGGTCATCACGCGGTCGACCGCGTAGACGAAGCCGCTGCCTTCGAGCTGACGCGAGCAGGACTGCGCGATACCCGTCACCTTCACGATGTCCGGCTCCGCGCGACGTACCGCCGCGCTGTGCGCCACCTTCGGATCGACCGGCGGGACCTTCTTGACCCGGTCGGGCCCGATCGCGCCGAACACCTCGGGCAGCCCGTCACGGTCGAGCAGCCGGCGGAACGACGCGAACCAGGTCTGCGCCGCCGCCGGCATCGCCCGGTCGATGCCCTGCAGGATGCTCGAGTGACGCACCTCGCGGGCGATGCCGCCCTTCGCGCTGTGCGCGACCGAGGTACCGATCAGCCACGCCACGAGCAGCACCGAGATGACGCTGATGGCGCCGCCGGCGAGCGAGTCCGCCGTCCGCAGCGGGCGCCAGGTGAACTCCCGCCGCAACGCGACGCCGATGAGCGTGGCGAGCAGCTGGCCGAGCATCGCGCAGATGACGACCGCGAGCAGGCCGAACATGGCCGGGCCGAGCCCGACGCTGATGTCGCTGTGCAACGAGCTCGCGTACTTCGCGCCGAGCGCGCCGCCGCCGAGGAAGCCGGCGAACGACAGGACACCGACGACGAACCCCTGGCGGTAGCCGCTGAGGGCGAATCCCAGGCAGATGACCAGCAGGACGAGGTCGAGGGTGTCCATGATCAATCTCGCCGCATCGTAGGCGGTGGCCACGGGATCGGGAACGGTTCCGTCCTCGTGCGGTCCCACTCCTGCTCCCACCCGCCGAGCGACAGCAGCTTGTCGAGGATGCCGGCCGTGAAGCCCCACACCAGCATGTCCGCGACCTTGAAAGCGGGCGAGTCGTAGCCGAGCGGATGCTGCACGGTCACGCGGTTCGCCGGGTCGGCGAGGTCCGCGATCGCGACCCGGGACACCGATGCGGTCTCGATCGGGTCGACCGGACCCACCTTCGACGGCACTCGCCACCACGACAGCACCGGGGTCACGAGGTTGCCGCTCGGCGGCAGCCACAGCTCGGGCATGGTGGTGAGTACGTCGACTCCGGACGGGTCCAGCCCGGTCTCCTCGTGCGCCTCGCGCAACGCGGCCCCGACCGGACCATCGTCGTCGGGATCGATGCCGCCGCCGGGGAACGCCGGCTGACCGGCGTGATGGCGCAACTCGTCACTGCGTTGCAGCAGCAGCACGTCCGGTCCGGCATCGCCCTCGCCGAAGAGGATCAGAACGGCGGACTTCCGCAGCCCGGCCGTGTCCTCGGGCACCGGCAGGAACATCGCCGGGTCGGCGATCTCGACGGCGACCGCCATCCGCTGCAGCCAGTCCGGGACGGCACCGCCGCCCGTCGGCGAGTGCTGCGTCATCGGACGTGGAGGTAGGTCGCGATGTCGGCACGCAGCGCGGCGGCGCTGTGGTACTCGCCGGGATGCACGTGAACGACCCGACCACCGGTTCCGACGAACGCTGTCACCGGCGGACCACTGGCTGCAGAGAGACCCGCAGTTGCAAGCCCGATCAGCACCTTGCGATCCGGATCGACGACGGAGGGGTAGCGCACCGGTGGCGTGACGTGGGTACCGAAGTCCAGCGCGCTGCCGGAGGAGTCCTCGGTGTCGATCCCGAGGAACATCACCTTGTTGCGGACCGAGCGGTAGACCGACGAGAGGTAGCCGGCTTCCTTCTGGCAGGGCTGACACCATGATCCCCAGACGTTGACCACGGCTGGCCCTTTGAAACCCGCGAGGTGCACTGCGGGACCCTTTCCGAGGCACTCAAGGGTCACGTCGGGCAGGCCGTCGGACACCGCCGTGGTCGACGACGCGGGGCAGGGCGCGAGCTTGGCGGCAGCGACCAGCTTCGTCAGGCCATTGCTGTGGCGGTTGTCCGAAGAGACGCAAGAGGATGAGGCGCCGGAGCAGCCGGCGACGACCACGAGGGCGAGGACCGCGAGCGATCCGGCAAGCCGACGCGTCACGTCGTGGGATTCATCTGCGATGGCGAGCGGAGCAGCTTCTCGGCGATCGCGACGTCGGTGGGGCCGAGGCCGTACGACGGACACAGCTTGGCGAGCGGGCACGCGCCGCAGGCCGGTCGGCGGGAGTGGCAGGCCCGCCGGCCGTGCCAGATCATCCGGTGCGACAGCCCGGTCCAGTCGCGCTTCTCGAAGAGCGACCCGACGGCGTGCTCGACCTTGACCGGGTCCTCCTCGGCGGTCCACCCGAACCGCCGCGACAGCCGGCCGAAGTGGGTGTCCACGGTGATCCCCGGGATCCCGAAGGCGTTGCCGAGGACGACGTTCGCGGTCTTGCGACCGACGCCGGGCAGCGTGACGAGGTCGGCGAGCTTGGCCGGCACCTCGCCCCCGAAGCGCTCCTCGAGCGCTTGACCGAGGTTGATCAGGCTGTTCGTCTTCGCCCGGAAGAACCCGGTCGACTTGATCATCGTCTCCATCTCGGCCCTGTCCGCCGCGGCGTAGTCGGCGGCCGTGGGGTACTTCCGGAACAGCGCCGGGGTGACGGAGTTGACCATCTTGTCGGTGCACTGGGCCGACAGGATCGTGGCGACCAGCAGTTGGAGCGGAGATTGGAAGTCGAGCTCGCAGTGAGCGTTGGGGTAGGTGGCCTTGAGCACCTTGTCCATCCGGCGGGCCCGCCGTACCAGGGCGGTTCGGGACTCCTCCGGCGGCACAGGATGAGAGTACGGGGAGGGGTCCTCCCTAGGCCGTAGGGGTGACGCCCGGGGGATCAGCCTTAAGGCCCTTGGTGATCACGCCGATGCCGCAAAGGAAGCTCGGAGAGTGAGGAAATGCCGAATCGGCCCACGGCGGACCGAAAAACGCCACCGGAACGGGATCCGCAGTTCGCCCATCTTGACCTGGCGGGCCTGCGTGACTTCCGGAGCACCCTGACGCACGAAGAGAGCAGGGTGTCTTATTGGCGACGGATCATCCAGGCTCGGCTCGACATCGTCAACAACGCCCGCGACGGCAGCGCGACCACCGTCGACGACCTCCGCAGCGTGTTCGCCGAGCGCGCACCGAGCACCCGCCGTACCGCGATCCTGTCCGTGATGCCGATCGACGACATGCCGCCGCTTCCCGACCTGGCCGAGCTGTGGACCCGTGAGCCCGACCCGTACAACGACGCCGAGAACAAGGCGCTGATCGACGACCTCAGCAACGCCGAGAAGCAGCTGTCGGCCTACCGCGCCGCCTTGCACCGCCAGCTCGCGGCTGCCACGACCGAGCTGATCGCCCGCTACCGCGAGCAGCCGGACCTCTGCCTGTCGGCACTGCCGTCGCCGGGCGGGCACCGCATCTCTCTGTGAGCGACGCCACCGCCAGGCGCTAACGCCCTTTCACGAGTGATTCATCTTCAGGCAGACTCCACAGCAGAAACGGCTGTGGCGAAGGGGGCCCAGGTGGAAGGCGTGCTGGCATCAGTGCCGCTGTTCGCGGCGCTCGACGCCGAGTCCGCGGCAACTCTGGAGAAGGCCCTGACCACTCGCAGCATCGGCCGCGGCCACGTCGTGTTCCGCGAAGGGGACACCGGCGACCGGCTGTTCGCCGTCCTCGAGGGCAAGGTGAAGATCACCCGTGCCTCCGCCGACGGGCGCGAGAACCTGATCGCGGTCCTCGGCGCCGGCGAGATGTTCGGCGAGCTGTCGTTGTTCGACCCGGGGCCGCGGACCGCGAGCGTCTCCGCGGTCACCGACGCGACCCTCGTGTCGCTCGATCACGACGACCTCCGACCGCTGCTGCTGGAGCGGCCGGGAGTCGCGGTCGAGCTGCTGCAGGCGCTGGCCCAGCGCCTCCGTCGTACGAACGAGGCGATGGCCGACCTGGTCTTCACGGACGTACCGGGGCGGGTCGCGAAGGCACTGCTCGACCTCGCCGACAAGTTCGGCGTCGCCGAGGCGGAGGGCACGCGGGTACGCCACGACCTGACGCAGGAAGAGCTGGCTCAGCTGGTCGGCGCCAGCCGGGAGACCGTCAACAAGGCGCTGTCGGAGTTCGCGCACCGCGGCTGGCTCCGGATAGAGGGACGAAGCGTCCTCCTGCTCGACCCAGAACGAATGGCCCGCCGCGCCCGCTAGCCGCGACACCTATGTGCTGCAAAAGCCACACGCATGTGACATGCGATCACCGGTTCGAGCAACCCGCCGACGATGATGTGCACCGAGGTCGCTCGCTGGTTTGGATCGTCCTCGGCGTACTGATAGGGCTGCTCAGTGATCGGCTCGATTGGGTCCCGGGTTAGGAATGTCGCGGTGCTCGGGTCGAAGTAGCGGGCGCGTCCGTAGGCGTGGATCGAGTGGGAGGTTGCGAAGGGGCCAACCCGTATTGTACAGTTTTCTGTACAGGAGGGGCTAATGAAGACCATGAGCTATACCGAGTCGCGTGCCCGCTACGCAGAGGTACTCGACCGCGTGGCCGAAGACCGCGAGGAGGTGATCATCACGCGCGCCGGTCATCCGTCGGTGGTGATCGTCTCTCTTGAGGACTTCGAGTCGCTGCGCGAGACGGCCTACCTCATGCGATCACCAGCCAACGCCCGGCGTCTTCTCGACGCGATGGAACGCCTCGAAACCGGCGCTGGAGAGCCGCACGACCTCATCGACGCCGACTGACGATGCGTCTGGTGTGGGACCTCAACGCCTGGGAGGACTACCTGTGGTGGCAGGCCCAGGACCGTAGGGTCCTCAAGCGCATCAACCAGCTGATCCAGGACATCCTGCGCAACGGGAATGACGGAATCGGCAAGCCCGAGCCCCTCAAGCACGACTTCGCCGGCTACTGGTCACGCCGGATAACCGATGAACACCGCCTGGTGTACAAGCTCACCGACACTGAGATCCGAATCGCGGCCTGCCGCTACCACTACGGTCGCTGACATCTGAACGATCACCGTGACCCACCCGCGACCCTGACGACCGCGGTACGCCGGTCGGCACCGACGATGACCACCTGCGTGACGTAGGTGGGCGGGCCGGCGTCGCGGTCGATGAGCGGCTGACCACGGTCGTCAGTGCGCGGCTCCGCGGGCGCCGTGCAGATGATGAGCGCGCCCGCCGTGTCGACGAGTGCGCGCATGAGCTGTTCCTCTCGGTTACCGGGACCCGGCACGGTGCCGAACTCCTCCATGAGGGGTCTTGGCGGATCGCGGCCGGCATTGGCCGGATCGACTACGCCTGTGGCCCCTCACATTTGGTTATGGCGGAACGGCCTCGCCATTGGCCCAGCCCGCGAGATCGACCGATCGCACGGGGCTCATCACGCGCGAGAAGAGAGGTTCCGACCTCAGCCGGAGGCGACACCGGCATGAACCGCCGAAGGCCACGCCCGCACGGAGCGACCACCGCGGGTTTCTCCAATGATCGCGCCGGTCATGCCGCGCGCGATCAGCCCTCGTACTCGAACACGATCACCGACCTGAAGCATCAGGCTCCATTCCATCCGATGGTGCGGGTGATTGGCCGGGACAGTTCCCGCTGTTGTTGTGCTCATCAAGGATGTGGGCGTCCGTGCCCGTCACGCAATTGATCCCGGCGCCGAGCGCATGAAAGGGGTTCAACATCGCTACCGCGCCAGCGAGGCCCGCGAGGCAGCCGTACCAAACGCCTTTCCTTTCCAATGAGCTGCTGTGAGTTCGGTGGGCGGCTACGTCAAGTCCGACAGCCGAGGTACACAGACCCCCCGCCGCAATCAAGTCCGCGCCCCCGGTTGGTACCGCGCCGGCAAGGGTGACGCCGCTTCGGCAAGGCATCCCTAACGGGGAAGCGCTGACAGCGCGCGTTGGGAAGCGGCGAGCTCGCCGCGCATCTCGGTGGCTCCCGACAAGGCGGTCGCCTGGCGCACTGCGTAACGCGCAGCGGGTACGTCACCCACAGCGGCGAGGCAGGCACCGAGGACCCGAAGCGCAACGATGCGCGACCGCACGTCCTCGGCGTGCTGTGCCATCGCCTCGTGCGCGACGCGCAGCGCCTCGTCGGCCTGACCGAGTTCGAGCAAGCCACCAGCGAGATGGGCGAGCGCCTGCCGGCGAGGGAAGGCGAGTGAGGAGTCGGCAACAACCTGCGCCTCACGCAACAGCTGCACCGCTTCTTCGGTCTCGCCTCGCGCGCGGAGTGCCTGGGCGAGCAGCACCCGGAGGCTGACCAGTGCACCCGGCTTGAGGTCGAGCCCTTCGGCGGCCTCCAGCGCGAGCCGCGCGGCACCCTCCGCCGCAGTCGCGTCGCCGAGATCGAGCCGGCAGTAGCCGATGCTGACCGTCGCCAGCGCCGCGGGCAGCGGGTTGCGCGCCTTCAGAGCGAGATCGACCGCGTGCTCGAGGCGGCGGATCGCCTTGCGCTGGCGACCTTGCGCGCGCAGCGCGGCGGCCGACGCGACCGACGCCATGCACTGGCCCCACACGTCGCCGAGCTCTTCGAACTGCTCGTACGCCGCCGCCGACTGCTCGAGGGCCGTGCTGAGCAGCCCGAGCTCCGCTGCGGCGAAGCCGTCGATCGTGAGGCACGCGGCGGTACCCCACCGATCGCCGATCGCGCGACCGACTGGCAGCAGGCTCTGCGCGAGCTCGCGCGCCTCGGAGAGCCGGCCTTGGAGCAACCGGATGAACGCCTCGGTGCCCGCGCACCAGGACAGGCCGCCGTCGTCGTCCAGACTCGTGAACACCTCGCGCGCCGCGACCAGCCGCTGCCCGGCGAGGTCGTAGTCGCCCCGCGTCGTCGCGGTCCACGCCAGATGCTGCAGCGCCCAGCCGGCGCCGCGCCGGTCGCCCACCCGCTCCGCGAGCGACAGCGCCTGGCCGAACCGCTCCTCCGCGGCGGACAGCCGCGCGGCGAGGAAGTCCATCATCCCGAGCTGACGCAGCGCCTCGCCGGTCACCCGGTCGTAGCCCGAGTCGCTCGCGACGGCCAGCGCCGTGACGAGGGCCCGGGTGGCGCGGTTGTCCTCGCCTCTGCGGCGCAGGATGTCGCCGTGCACGACGAGGGCTGTCGCCCGCGTCCGCTGGTCCGTCGAGTCCAACGCCGACTCGAGGTCGGCCTCCGCCTCGTCGAGGCGATGCAGTGCGACGCGCGCCGCCGCCCGGCGTACCAACGTGCGCGCGACCGTCGGTTCCGGGAGGTTGCCGTCCGCGAGGCTGATCGCCCGGGTCAGCAGCGCCTCGGCCCGGGCGTTGTCGTCGCGCGCGAGCGCTGCTTCACCGAGCCGGTCGAGCGCGCCGAAGCCGATCTCCCGAGCCGACCACGCGACGTCGCCCGGCGGCAGGTTCATCTCCGCGGCCAGCCGGACCGCCTGCTCGGACTGGGCGGCGGCAAACGCGTCGGTGTCGCCGGGCGACCACTGCAGGCCGTCGATCGCCCAGCGAGCGACGGTGGCGTGACGGCGGGCGCGCTCGCCCTTCGGGATTCCGGCGTACGCGACGTCGCGGGCGAGCGCGTGCGTGAACACGAACTGCGGCGCCGACTCCGAACCCTCGGTGACCGGGCGCACGATGCCGCGCGACAGCAGCTCGTCCAGACCGGGCGTCACCTGGTCGCTGTCGCCGTCGACAGGGGCCAGCGCCCGGAACATCTCGAAGGTGAACCGGTTGCCGATCACCGACGCGTCGCGAGCGAGTGCGCGCGCGGCGGGCGACAGTCCGTCGATGCGAGCGGCGAGAACAGCCTGCACGCCGGCCGGCAACACGTCACGTGGCAGCTCGCCCACCAGGTGCCATCCGTCGCTGTCGCGGCGAAGCAGTTCGCGGTCCACCAGCAGGTGCAGCAGCTCGGCGAGGAAGAACGGGTTGCCCTGCGCACGACTCAGGAGCAGGTCACGCGTCTCGGGCTCGAGTTCTGCGCCGTCGAGGTACGCCCGCAGCAGCCGCTCGCTCGCAGCCTCGTCGAGGGGCGAGACCGGAAGCAGCTCCGGGTCAGGCATCCGTTCCCACCACGGCACGGTGAGCAGGTCCGGTCGTCCGACCGCCACGAACATGACCGCGGACCGCAGCTCTTCGGCGAGCGTCGGGATGGCGTTGAGCAGGTCGCCGGTCGCCCAGTGCGCGTCGTCGATGACGAGCACGAGCGGCCCCTCGACGGTCAGCGCTGCCAGCACCGAGGCCACGGCTTCCACCATCGGGTCGCGGGAGACCTCGATGGTTCCCGGCGTCGCCGCGTCGCGCGGGCCGATCGGGGCCCACTCGACCAGGCCGAGCAGCGCGAGCAGCCGGTCGGTCATCTGGCTGGTGATCGGGCGCGCGTCCTCGAGCGCGGCGAGCCTCGTGATCGTCCGGCGGACCCGCGAGACGGCGGACTCGACGTCGTCGTCCTCGGTGATGCCGAACGCGGTCCGCATCCAGTCGGCGAACGGGGACAGCTCGCGGCGCTCGCCGTACGGCGCGCAGCGTCCCCAGAGCACGCGCACCGCCGGCAGCTCTCCCGCGAACTCGGCAAGCTCCAGCGCGAGCCGGGTCTTGCCCACGCCCGCGTCGCCGGTGACGACGACCGAAGCCGGCTTGCCGCGCTCGACGACGTCGAGCACCCGGCCGACCAGCCGCCCGAACTCCGCGTCGCGCCCGATGAACGGCGCCTCCTCGCCGAGCCCGATCCGTGCCGCGCCCGGCGGCCGCAGGCCCACGAGCTCGTAGGCCGGGACCGGCTCGCGCTTCCCCTTCAGCCGCAGCGGAGGTAGCGAGCGCCACGATGCGATCGACATCGTCGCGAGCGCTGTCGAGCGTCCCGCGAGGACCGCGCCGACGCTCGCCGCGTCGGACAGCCGCGAGGCGGTGTTCACGGTGTCTCCGACGACGGTGTAGGACAACGACGCCTGGACCCCGGCGAGCACCTCGCCGGTGTTGAGGCCGACGCGAAGGCCCATCCGGCGCCCGCCGCCGGATTCCTCTTCCATCACCCGCCGCACCGCGGTCTGCATGTGCGCGGCAGCGCGCACCGCTCGCTCGACGTCATCCTCGTGCGCGGTGGGTGCGCCGAAGACGGCCATGATCCCGTCGCCGGTGAGCTTGTCGATGGTGCCGCCGTGATCGGTCACGGACCTGCCGAGCACCGCCAGCACGTGGTCGGTGACGACGCCGACCCGCTCCGGGTCGACGCCCTCTGCCCACGCGGTGAAGTCCGACAGGTCACCGAACAGGACCGTCACGATCCGGCGCTCTGCTGTGGTCTCGGCCGCGAGCTGGGAGGTGTCGAGCAACGCGCCGCAGGAGTAGCAGAACCGCGCCGACGGGACGGTCGGCGTCCCGCAGACCGGGCAGACGAGAGGGCTGGTCGTCACGGGTTATCGCGGAGATAGTCCAGCTGCGCGCGCACCGACAGCGTGGCGTAGGGCCACAGGGACTCGTCGACATCGGCGTACACGCGGCGTACGACGGCGTCCTCGTCGGCATCCCCGGCCGCTAGGGCGGCCCGCACCTGCTCGAGCCGCTCGTTGCGGTGCACGAGGTAGTACTCGAGGACCTCGAGCGGGTTGTTCACGACAGGTCCGTGGCCGGGCAGGATCACGTCGATGTCCCCGGCCGCGATGTCCCGCAGCCGTCGCAGCGAGTCGAAGTAGTCGCCCAGATGCCCGTCCGGGTGGGCGATCACGGCGGTGCCCCGACCCAGGACGGTGTCGCCGGTCAGCAACGCGCGGTCCGCCTCGAGGACGAAGCTCACCGAGTCGCTCGAGTGGCCCGGCGTCAGCAGGGTCAGCCATTCCAGCCCGGCCAGCGCGCTGCGACCGGGACGGTCGGGGATCGGCTCCGCGCCGATGCAGAGGTCCGGGTCGCGGGCGAGTACCGGCGCACCGGTCATCTCGTGCAGCTGCGGCGCGCACTCGCCGTGATCGAAGTGGCCGTGGGTCAGCACGATCGCCGCGATCGGCCCCAGCTCGGCGACCTGGTCGAGGTGACCGTTCTCGATCGGTCCCGGGTCGACGACGACGAGCGGGCCGTCGCCGTCGGGGGAGCGCAGCACCCAGGTGTTGGTCCCGTCGAGCGTCATCGGGCCGGGGTTGGGCGCAAGCAGTCGGGAAGCGCTCGACGTCACCGCTTCCAAGCTGCTCATGAGTCGTGCGGGTAGTCGGCGTCGTGCGGCAGCAGGAACTTCAGCTGGTCGTTGGCGTCGAAGATCAGCTTGGGCAGGATCCGGGTCACGGTGCGAGCGGCGGCTGCCTCGAGCACCGCGTCGACAGATCCGAACTCCGACAGGTCGCGCAACGATGCGAGGGTCGGTGGCATCAGCATCATCTCGCCGCGTTCGCTGCCCGCGATCGCGTCCTGCGGCTTCATCCAGGCGACGTGGTCCGCTTCGCCGCCGACGTCGCGGGTGCGCTGTCCGACGGGCAGCGCCGCGACGAAGAAGCGGGTGTCGAACCGCCGTGACTCCACCTCGGGGGTGAGCCAGTGCGTCCACGCGCGTAGTAGGTCGCCGCGTACGACGAGACCGCGCCGGCGCAGGAAGTCCGCGAGCGAGAGCGATCGGTCGATCAGCGCCAGCCGGTCGGCCTCCCAGTCGTCGCCGCTGGTGTCCTCGACGACGGTCGAGCTGTCCGGTCCGGCGAGCAGCACGCCGGACTCCTCGAAGGTCTCGCGCACCGCCGCGCAGACCAGTGCGCGGGCGAGCCGCTCGTCGCAGGACAGGTCCTTCGCCCACTCCGCGGGCGATCGGCCCACCCACGCGTCGTCGTCGAGGTCCTCGTCCCGCGGGTCGACCGACCCGCCGGGGAACACGAACGCGCCGGCAGCGAACGCCATCGACGCGGTCCGCCGGAGCAGGTAGACCTCGGGGCCGTCGGCGCCGTCGCGAAGCATCACTACGGTCGCCGCGTGACGCGGGACCACCGGCTCGATCTCCCCCGCGTTGAGCTTGCGGATGGTGTCGACTAGCCCCGAGAACAGCTCGCTCGGATCCTTCGCCGAAGTCACTCCGCTGCCCCCTGCCCGCCCGCGCTTTCCGCGCGCACCTTGACGACGAGCTCGACCTCGACAGGCGCGTCCATCGGAAGCACCGCGACCCCGACGGAGCTGCGCGCGTGGCTGCCGGCGTCGGCGAACGCCGTACCGATCAGCTCGCTCGCGCCGTTGACGACCACCGGCTGGGAGACGAACGACGGTGCGCTCGCGACGTACCCGACGACCTTCACGACCTGCTCGACGAGGTCGAGGTCGCCGATCACGCCCTTCACGGCCGCGATCGCGTTGAGAGCGCAGGCCTGGGCCAGCTCGGCAGCCCGCTCGGGCGTGACGTCGGCGCCGACCTTGCCGGTCGCCATCAGCTCCCCCCCGACCGTGGGCAGCTGGCCGGACGTCCAGACCAGATCAGCGCTACGCACCGCGGGCACGTAGGCCGCAACCGGCTTGGCGACCTCGGGCACGGTGAGCCCGATCGCGGCGAGCCGGTCTTCGACTGCACTCATCCGGCGGCGCTACTCGACCGGGCGCTTGAGGTACGCCACCAGCTGCTCGCCGCCGCCGGGACCGGGGATGACCTGCACCAGCTCCCAGCCGTCGGAGCCCCACTGGTCGAGGATCTGCTTGGTGGCGTGCACCAACAACGGAACGGTCGCGTACTCCCACTTCGTCACACCCGGAGCCTATTTGCTAAGGCCGAAACGACGAGAGCGCATCCCGAAACCCAAGATCAAGGCGCAATAACGCAGCCACTGCCAGCCCCGGAGACTTCCGCTGCGACGCGGAGGTGGACAGGTAGTTCGCGGAGCGACGTAAAGGGCGAGCCCAACGGGCGAGCGACAGTCGCGGAGCGGACTAGCGCTAGCTGCCCGCCACCGCGTACCTAACGACTACGCGTTGGCGGCGCGGCGTGAGCGCAGCAGACGCTTGCGCTCGAGCTCGTTGAGACCACCCCAGATGCCGTGGTTCTCGGCGACCTGCAGGGAGTAGTTGAGGCATTGCTCGCGGACCTTGCACTGGCGGCACAGCGCCCGCGCAACACCTTCGCGCTGGTCCTTCTCCGGCTTGCGCTCGAAATGGCTCGGCGCGTAGAAGTACATCGCGTTGGTGGACTGACACTCGGCGCCCGCGCGCCACGTGAGTTCGTCGTACACCGCTGAACCTCACCCTCGTGCACTGGGAATTGGAGTGAGATTCGCCACTTCGTCGCGGTCTCCTGCTCGCCGAATACGCTTTTCCGAGTGAGCGACTTCCCCGCCGTCAAGCTGCATGTGGTCAGCGGCAAGGGCGGGACCGGCAAGACGACGATCGCGGCAGGGCTCGCGCTCGCTCTCGCCGCCGGCGGCCGGCAGGTGCTGCTCACCGAGGTCGAGGCGCGACAAGGCATCGCTCAACTGTTCGACACCCCTCCGCTGCCGTACGAGGAGCGAAGGGTCGCGGTGGCACGCGGCGGCGGAGAGGTCTACGCGCTTGCGATCGACCCGGAGCAGGCGCTGCTGGAGTACCTCGAGCAGTTCTACAACCTGCGTCGAGCCGGTTCGATGCTCAAGAAGCTGGGGGCCATCGACTTCGCGACGACCATCGCTCCGGGCCTTCGCGACGTGCTGCTCACCGGGAAGGTGATGGAGGCGGCGACCCGCGAACGGCGGGGCGGCGGCCGCCTGTACGACGCGGTGGTGCTCGACGCGCCCCCGACCGGCCGGATCGCAAAGTTCCTCAACGTCAACACCGAGGTTGCGGCGCTCACCCGGATGGGGCCGGTGCGCAACCAGGCGGACAGCGTGATGCGCCTGCTGAAGTCGAACAAGACTGCGGTCCACCTCGTCACCGTGTTGGAGGAGATGCCGGTGCAGGAGACGGCAGACGGGGTCGCCGAGCTGATCGCCACCGATCTTCGCCCGGGCGCCGTCATCGTCAACATGGTCCGCGACCCGCTCATCCCGCAAGACCGGCTGGCAGCCGCGGCCGCCGGAACGATCGATCCGGCCGAGATCGGCCGCGGGCTCAAGGCCGCCGGGCTCGACGACGACGCGGAGACTGCCTCGGCGCTCGTCGGCGAGGTGCGCGACCACGCGCGGCGCATCCAGCTCGAGCAGCAGGAGCTGCAGACGCTGACCGCGCTCGACCGCCCCACCTACCAACTGCCGTTCATCGAGGACGCCGCCGAGCTGTCGGGCCTGCAAGAGATCGCCGACCGGCTGCAGGCCGCGGGGATGGTGTAGCGGTCCATGAAGAAGCTGCACCCTTCGATCACGCCTCCCCGACCTGCGAGGAGCGTGCGATGACCGAGCATGCTCCGCGGCTCGACGTCGACGCACTGTTGCGCGACGCCAAGATCATCGTGTGCTGCGGTGCCGGCGGCGTCGGCAAGACGACGACCGCAGCAGCTCTCGCGGTGCGCGCCGCTGAGCAGGGCCGCTCGGTCTGCGTCCTGACCATCGACCCGGCGCGCAGGCTGGCGCAGTCGATGGGTCTCACCGAACTGGACAACACCCCGCGGGAGGTCCAGGGAATCGACAGGGGGGCAGGCGGCCGGCTCGACGCGATGATGCTCGACATGAAGCGGACGTTCGACGACATCGTCGTCGCACACTCCGACGAGGCCAGAGCGCAGGCGATCCTCGCCAACCCGTTCTACGTGTCGTTGTCCTCCAGCTTCGCCGGTACGCAGGAGTACATGGCGATGGAGAAGCTCGGGCAGCTCAAGACGAGCGGCAGCTGGGACCTGATCGTCGTCGACACCCCGCCGAGCAGGTCGGCGCTGGACTTCCTGGACGCGCCGCAGCGACTCGGCCGCTTCCTCGACGGCCGGATGATCCGGATCCTCACCGCTCCGGCGCGGGCCGGCGGACGGGCGTACCTGAAGGTCTTCACGGTGGGCGTCAAGATGTTCACCGACGTCCTGAACCGGATTCTCGGCGCCTCGGCGCTTCGGGACCTGAGCCTGTTCGTCTCGTCCCTGGAGACCATGTTCGGCGGCTTCCGCGAGCGAGCGGACCAGACATACAAGTTGCTCAAGGAACACGGCACCTCGTTCGTCGTGGTCGCGGTGCCCGAACGCGACGCGCTGCGCGAGGCGGCGTACTTCGTGGAACGGCTCGAGACCGAACAGATGCCGCTCGCCGGTCTCGTCCTCAACCGGGTGCACGTCACCGAGGCGCCCGCCCTGTCGGTCGAGCGATCGCTTGCCGCCGCGGAGACGCTGGACGCCGCACCGGACGACGCGCTCGCCGCCGCTGCCCTGCGGATCCATGCCGGGCGCGCGGCGGCTGCGGCGCAGGATTCCCGGCGCGCGTCGCAGTTCCACGCGGCGCATCCGCGGGTGCAACTGGTCGAGGTCGCCGCTCAGGCCGGCGACGTACACGACCTCGATGGCCTTCGGCTCATCGGTTCACAGCTCAGCGCGACATAGCCTGGCTAAGAGCGCCCGGCAACAGGGACGCCGCAGGCGAGCGGCGTCGTGACCGAGCAGCGCGAGGCGGACGACGAGTCGCGTGCTGGAGGCACGCGCGAGGAGGACAACGAAGCGATGCGAAGTGTCACGGCGCTGCGTAGCCCGGCAGTTCCCTATTGCCGGGCGCTCTAAGTGCGCCGGCCCGCGATCCCCCAGGGTCTCGTGCTGCTTGGCGCCGTCGGCCTCGTGGCCGGAATCATCGTCGCCATCGCGCTGCTGCCGATCGTCGGCGGCGTAGGGGTCGCTGCTCGAAGCCTCACCGACTCCTTTGAACGCTTTCCGGCCGCGCTCACCGAGAAGCCGCTCCCGCAGGTCTCCCGGGTAGTCGCCGCCAACGGCGAGACGATCGCGACGTTCTACTCACAGGACCGGTTCAACGTCCCGCTGTCGAAGATCCCCGAGTCGATGCAGCGCGCCATCATCGACATCGAGGACGTCCGCTTCTACGAACACGGCGGCATCGACGTGAAAGGCACGCTGCGCGCCCTGCTGCGCAACGGTGCGGAGGGGACCGTGACCCAGGGCGGGTCGACCCTGACCCAGCAGTACGTCAAGAACGTGCTCGTCGAGAACGCGCGGACCAAGGCGCAACGAATCGCGGCCACCGAAGACACCGTCACCCGCAAGGCGCGCGAGGCGAAGTACGCGATCGAGCTCGAGCACAAGCTGACCAAGAACCAGATCCTGTCGCGCTACCTCAACATCGTGTACTTCGGCGACGGCGCGTACGGCGTCGGCGCCGCGGCCCGACACTTCTTCAACGAGGGAGTGGGGAAGCTCACGCTGCCGCAGAGCGCGCTGCTCGCGGGGCTGGTCCAGTCCCCCGAGGCGTACAACCCGCGGTTCTACCCGACGCAGGCAACCGACCGGCGCAACACGGTGCTCGCCCAGATGCTGAAGTACCACTCGATCACGCAGCAGGAGTACGCCGACGCGGTAGCGACCCCGCTCGAGCTGGACATCCACCGGCAGCCCAACGACTGCGTGTCCTCGAAGTACCCGTACTTCTGCGACTACGTGAAGCACGTCTTCGAGACCACCCCGAGCCTCGGACTGCCGCTGCTGCGTCGCGGCGGCCTGACGGTGACCACGACGCTCAGCCCGAAGATCCAGAAGGCGGCGCAGAAGGGCATCCACCAGTACGTCCACGCCCATGAGCCGAGCGGCGTCGACGCGGCCGAGGCAATCGTCAAGCCGGGCACCGGCGAGGTGAAGGCGATCGCGGTCGGTTCGCCGTACGGCGACAACGCCAAGCTCGGCCAGAACAGCATCGACTTCGCCGTCGACCAGAAGTACGGCGGCAGCACGTACGGGTTCCACGCGGGTTCGACGTTCAAGATGTTCGTGCTCGCCGCAGCGCTCAAGGAAGGCATCCCGCTCGGCACGCGCATCCACGCGCCGCCTGCGATCACCGTGCGCGGCTACAAGACCTGCTCCGGCCTCGACGCCGGGTCCTACAACCTGCACAACGCCGGCGACAGCGAGGCGGGAACTTTCAACCTCGAGTCCGGCACGTGGTTCTCGGTGAACACCTTCTACGCCCAGCTCGAGCAGCGCACCGGACTGTGCACCCCGGTCAAGCTCGCAGAGGCGATGGGGATGCAGCCGTCGAACGGCGGCCGCATCCCGCAGGTGCCGTCCTTCGTGCTCGGTTCGGCGGCGGGCTTCACCCCGCTCGACCTCGCCAACGCCTACGCCACGATGGCGGCCCATGGCAAGTACTGCACTCCGGTCGCGATCACCTCGATCGTCGACCGACAGGGCACCACGTATCCGGTGCCCCAGTCGGACTGCAGCCAGGTGGTTCCGGCGGGTCTGGCCAACACGGTGACCTCGATCCTGCAGGGTGTCCTCACCGTGCCGGGCGCGACGGGCACCGAGGACGCGCTTTCCGGCCGCCCCGCCGCGGCCAAGACCGGCACCGTCGACAACTACGACGGGTCGTGGTTCGCCGGCTACACGCCGCAGCTCGCCTCCGCAGTGTGGGCGGGAATCCCGTCCAGCCCGAACAAGTCACTCGGCGGCCTCACCATCGGCGGCCGCTACTACGGAGAGGTGTTCGGCGCCACGCTCGCCGGGCGGATCTGGCAGTCGTCGATGAACGGCGCGCTGGCCGGCGTGCCCGCCGTGCAGTTCAGCGGCCCGGACCGGTACTACTCGATCGGCGTCAAGCAGACGGTGCCCGACGTCACGGGCCTGAGCATCAGCGCCGCGGAGGGGCAGATCAAGGCCGCCGGATTCGCTCCTCAGGTGGCGCGGATCGCGGTCGACAGCACCCTGCCGATCGGCGCTGTTGCGCGCACGTCGCCGCCCGCCGGGTCACCGCTCGCCGTCGGCTCGACGGTCGTGATCTACGTCAGCGACGGGATCAACCCGCCGCCACCTCCCCCGACGTCGGAGCCGACCACGTCGACGCAGCCGACCTCGCCGGTGACGAGCGAGACCCCGACCCCTCCGACGTCACCCGAGCCCACGGTGAGCGAGTCGATCACGCCGCTCGCGCAGCACCACCGCCGGGCTCACCGGCACTGAGCGACCCGCTCACGCCCCCAGCTGCTTGCGCACCTCGGCGGCGATCCGGCCGCCCTCGGCTCGGCCGGCGACCTGCGGCTGCACGACCTTCATGACCTGACCCATCGCCTGGACGTCGGCCGCTCCCGTCGACTCGATCGCGGCCCGCACCAACCCGGCGAGCTCCTCGTCACCGAGCTGCTCGGGCAGGTACTCGTCGAGCACGCCCCCCTCGGCACGTTCCCGCTCGGCCAGCTCCGGCCGTCCGCCGCCGTCGAACGCCTCCGCCGCCTCCCGCCGCTTCTTCGCCTCACGGGCGACGACCTTCAGCACCTCGTCGTCGGACAGCTCACGCGCGGCCTTGCCGGCGACCTCTTCGTTGGTGATCGCGGTCAGCACCATGCGCAGCGTCGCGGTGCGCAGCTCGTCGCGCGCCTTCATCGCCGCTGTCATGTCGGTACGCAGGCGTTCCTTGAGAGACATGGTCACCAGGGTAGGAAAGCCTGATCAACCTCGCCGCTTCTTTACCCTTGAGCAATGCCAGCAGCGGTGTGGGTTCCGCTCGTGGTGATCGGCATCGGCCTGCTGAGCATCGGCTACGCCTGGCTCTACGAACGCAAGGCGTTCCGACTCCGTCGCATCGACGTACCGATCCTTCCGGCGGGCAGCCCGGACCTGAAAGTGCTGCACCTGTCCGACATGCACATCACGGCCGGCCAGCCGTGGAAGGTCCGGTGGGTCCGCTCCCTCGCGGCCCTCGAGCCCGACCTGGTGATCGACACGGGCGACAACCTCGCCGCGCGCGACGGGGTTGCGCCCGCGCTGGATGCGCTCGGCCCGCTGCTTGCGCTGCCGGGTGCGTTCGTACCCGGATCCAACGACTGGTTCGCGCCGACGCCCAAGAACCCGGCGCGCTACCTGCGGCCCCCCGACGGTCACCGCCGCCACTACGGGGAACGGCTGCCGTGGGGGGAGCTCCGCTCCGCGATGACCGCGGCCGGCTGGCTCGACCTGACCCACCGGCGTACGACGGTGGACGTCCGAGGCGTGAAGGTCGAGCTCGCCGGGGTAAGCGACGCCCACCTGTTGGCCGACCACTACGACCGGATCGCAGGTCCGACCGACGCCGATGTCGCGATCGGCCTGTCGCACAGCCCGGAGCCGCGGGTGGTCGACGCGTTCGCGGCGGACGGGTTCTCCCTCGTCATGAGCGGCCACACGCACGGCGGGCAGCTGCGCGTCCCGGGCTTCGGCGCGCTGGTGACCAACTGCGGCCTGGAGCGCAAGCGGGCTCGCGGGTTGTCCCGATGGCCGCAGGGCGGCTACCTGCACGTCTCCGCGGGGCTCGGCACGTCGCCGTACGCCCCGGTCCGGTTCGCCTGCCCGCCGGAGGCGACCTTGCTGACGTTGACCGCCCGACCCGGCTGAGCCGAGCCGGGTAGACTGACCGACGCTTTCGGGATGTAGCGCAGCTTGGTAGCGCACCTCGTTCGGGACGAGGGGGTCGCAGGTTCAAATCCTGTCATCCCGACCAACTCGGTCGGCCGGCTCGCAAGCCGTCGTGGTCCTGGGTGGCGACGGCTCTTTCGGCGCTGCCGTCACGGCGGGTCTGGCCCATGCCGGACATCGGGCGATAGCGGTCGATGACCGCGGGCTCGACCATGGCGACGCGATCCGAGCCGCAATCGAGCGTGCCGCGCCGGACGGGGTCAGCGCTGTCGTGGACGCCGGCTACCTGAGCGAGCCGCCCCCGACGGGTGAGCTGGCAGCGCTACCTCCGGACGAGTGGCTGCGCATCGCGGAGCAGCCGATGCGACGGGCCCTGCACGTCCTGCAGGCCGCCCATCGCAGCCTGCAAGGCGGCGGACGGATGGTCGTGCTGCTGCCCTCGCTCGTCATGTCCGGCGCTGCGGGCGTGGTCGCCTGGTCAGCGGCGGCGGAGGGCTACCGGTCGCTGGCCAAAGCCGCTGCGCGGGCGTGGGGATCAGACGGTGTCACCCTGACCTGTGTTCTGGTGCCGGCCGGTCTGGTCGCCGACGGCGAGGTCGACCGGCCGGGCCTGCAGCCGCCCGCACTCGGTCGCGCGCCCGAGGTGACGTCGGACATCGCACCGGTCATCGCGGGCCTCCTCGATGAGCAGTTCGCTTCCGTCACCGGACTCACCCTTGCCGTCGACGGTGGCGTCTGGATGACCTCGTGAAACCGACGTCACTCGAGGGGAAGGTCGTGCTGGTCACCGGCGGCGGCGCCGGGCTGGGTCGCGACGTCTGCATCGACCTTGCCGGGTCCGGCGCCGCGGTGGTGATCGCGAGTCCGGGCGAGAACGGCGCCGAGACCGCGCAGCTCGTGTCGGCGGTCGGCGCCGGCGTCCATGTCACGACTGACGTCACCGACCTCCACCAGGTGCAACGCGCAGTCGGCCTCGCGCTCGCGCAGTTCGGTCGGCTGGACGGGATCGTGCACAACGCGACCAGCCGGCACTCCAGCGGGGTCGAGTCGATCGACGACCTCACCGATGAGGTGTGGGACGACCACGTCGCCGTGTCGGTCCGGGGCGCCTACAACTGCGCCGTCGCCGGCTTCGAGGCCCTGCGCGACAGTGGCGGGCGCTTCATCGTGATGACGTCACCCGCAGGCATCGAAGGCAGCGCGAACCGTCCGGCGTACTCCGCGGTGAAGGGCGCGGTTCGCGGGCTGGTCAAGAGCCTCGCGATCGAGTGGGGTCCGTACGGCATCACCGTCGTCGGGGTGTCGCCACTGGCGATGACGCCCGCGATGAGCAGCGCCTACGAGGCGGACCCGGCGCTCGAGGCGCGGCTGAACCGGCTCGTGCCACTGGGCCGCGTCGGGGACGGGCCCGCCGACATCGCACCCGTCGTACGGTTCCTGCTCGACGACGGATCGCGCTACATCACCGGCCAGACGATCGTCGTCGACGGCGGAAGGTTCACGACGCTGTGACAACCCACTCGACCGCGCTGCGGCGGGGAAGCGTGTCGTTGCGGCTCTACCCCCACGCGGACCTGCCCGCCGAGAAAGTCGTGGACGAGCTGCTCGCCCAGGCGCGGCTAGGTGAGAACTGCGGGTTCGACGGCCTGATGGTCAGCGAGCACCACAACGGGTTCGCCGGCTACCTGCCCAACCCGATCCAGGCCGCCGGGTGGTTGCTCGACGCCACCCGCTCCGCCTGGGCGGCACCGTGCCCGTTGCTGCTGCCGTTGCGTCCTGCTGCGCTCGTCGCGGAAGAGATCGCGTGGCTCGCCGCGCGGTTTCCGGGCCGAGTCGCAGTGGGGCTGGCCGCCGGCTCCCTCGAGGCGGACTTCACCATCGCGGACACCACGAAGGAGGACCTCACCGCGCGGTTCGCCGAGGGCATGGCGACCGTCAGCGCGATGCTGCTCGGGCGCGATGCCGGGCCGCTTCCTGACGACCAGGCGATCGCGCGGTGCGCCGGCAACCCGGTTCCGGTCGTGAGTGCGGCGATGAGTCCTGCCGCATGTCGGCGCGCCGCGGACGCCGGAGTCGGGCTGCTGTTCGACTCACTGACGACCGTCGCCCGCTGCCGAGAGCTCGTCGACGTCTACCGGGATGCGGGTGGCGACGGACCCGTCGTACTGATCCGACGCGCCTCACCCGGCCCAGCACCTACCGAACGCGAGCAGGACCAGCTCAGGCTCTACCGCAGCTACGCTGCGCCCGCCGCCATCGAGCACTGGGGCGAGGACCAGCTCGCAAGCGGCGGTGCCGCCGAGATCGCCGAGCGGCTCGCCGCGCAGGCTTCGGCAGTCGGAGCGGACTGCCTCAACCTCCGGGTGCACGCACCGACGATGGCTCCCGGGCAGGCGCGCGCGCAGATCGAGGCGTTGGCGGAGGTGTGCGCCCTACTGGCTCGGGACTGGATCGCGCCCTAGCGACGATTCTGACGATCAGTGCCGGTACAGCGCGAGGACCGTGACGTCGTCGTCCTGACCGTCCGGCGGGGCAGCCGCTACCGCCCGGATCAGCAGGTCCGCCGCATCGTCCATGTCCCCGGTACGCCCGACCCCGGCCACGATCCGATCAATACCCTTGCCGATGTCCTCGCCCCGGCGCTCCACCAGCCCGTCGGTGAGCAACACCAGCCCGGACCCATGCGGCAGTGACAGGGACGTCGTCCGACGTTCCTCCGCTTCGATACCGAGCGGCGTCCCGACCACCGGGTCCGCCGGGAAGCTGCCTTCGACAGTGACGACGATCGGCGGAAGGTGTCCCGCGGTTGCGACGCTCACCTCGCCGGAGGTCGCGTCGATCAGCAGGTAGAGAGCGGTCACGAGCTGTGCGCGATCGAGCACCGCGAAGTAGCGATCGACCTTCGTCAGCACCGCCACCGGAGCCGGGTCGATGGCGGCGTATGCGCGGATGATCGTGCGGACCTGCGCCATCGCGGCGGCCGCCTCGACACCTCGGCCCATGACGTCGCCGACGACCGCGACCACCCGACCGTCGCCGAGCGGGAGCACGTCGTAGAAGTCGCCGCCGGCCTCCTCCTGTCCGGCGGGGCTGTAGTGCGCCGCCACGCTCCAACCCGGGATCGGGGGCGTCCGGTCGGGCAGCAGCGCACGTTGCAGGTTCACCGACGCCGCGCGCTCGGCAGCGTAGGTCTCGGTGCGCAGCAACGTCTGGGCGGTCTGCGCAGCCAGGGCCAGGACGAACTCCCGTTCGTCGGCATCGAAGAACCGGCGAGAGGTGAAACTGAACCGAAGTGCACCGAGGATGCGGGCCCCGACGCGTAGCGGCACCGCGCACATCGACACGGTCGTCGCTTCGAACCCTCGAAGGGTCGGGTAGCGGCGGTCTCGCTCCTCGCGGGACTCCAGCCAGACCGGCGCCCCGGTACGCAGCGCGGTTGCCGCGGGTAGCGGCGCATCGAGACGCTCCTCTCGCAGCGCCCCCACCAGTTCTGCGGCGTACCCGACGGTTCCCGGCACCTCGAGGTGGGTGCCGTCCTCGGCGGGCACCAGCAGGCCGCCGCCCGCCGCGTCCAGTGCGGTGACGCCCTCGGAGACGACGACCTCGGCGACGTCCTCGGGCGTACGGGCGTTGGCAAGTGCCGCAGTCACCCGCTGCAACCGGGCGGCACGGCTGGTGGTGCGCTGCAGCGCCTCCAGCCGCTCGATCTCCTCGAGCATGCGGTTCTCGAAGGGCACGACCGGTGCAGGCGACCGGCCGGATGCCAGATCGCGGATCTGAGAGACCACCGCGTCGACGTACCAGTGCCGGAACAGCCGATGCGCCGGTGGCGTCTCCAACGTGAGGAGCCGAGCCGCCCGAGCGTGGGCGTCCGTCTCGTCGAGCGCGGCGAGGTAGGCCTCGCCGGCGTCCGCGGCGCTCTCCGGAAGCTCGAGTCGCAGCCTGGTGCGCACCTCTCCGCGGCGCAGCGCGGCCAGCGCCTGGCGCTTGATCGCGTCGCGCGCCTCCGCGAACCCGTGGACGACGGTCCGGATCAGCTGAGCCAGGTGCTCCGGGACGTCGACCCCGAACTCCGCCCCGGTCGTGGCCAGTGAGAACTCGCGCACGAGGTTGTCGATGTGTGACTTCGCGTCGATCAGCAAGTCCGTGGGGACATCGCCGAGGATCACCGAGTAGCGCGGGACCAGGTCAAGGGGCCCCGTCGCATCGATCCATTCGTCGAGCAGTTCATCGATCGCCGTCCCGGTCAGGTCCGGCTCGAGCGGCTGGTGCCCCGGGGTCAGCTCGGCCCACACGATCTTGCCGGTGTCCTCGGTGCGTTCTATCCCCCACCGGGTCGCAATCGAGGCGATCAACCCGAGCCCGCGGCCCGTCATGTTGGTGGTGCTGCCGGCGGCCTGCACCGGCGGGCGAGGGTTGCCGTCGCGCACCTCGAGCCGGATCCGGTCGGCGCCACCATTCACCGCCACCCACACCGGCGGGGTGCCGTGCTGGACCGCGTTGGCGAGCAGCTCCGCCGCGACCAAAGCGGCGTCATCGGCCAGAGCTATCGCGCCCCGGGCGAGCACCTCGCGCTCGACGAAGGCGCGCGCGGCACGCACGGCCGCGGGTGAGGAGTCGAGCACCAGCTCAACTCGCTCCATCACGGCGATGGGCACGTCGGTGCCCTCCTCCGCTTCAACGCACACTTTCTAGCCCTACCCAGCTCCGCCCTGACTTTTCCCGCCAAATCGGTGAATCGGCTGACAGGATGTCGGCCATGCCCTCAGACTCGGCGAAGCGCACGATCGGGTTGCTCGGCGCCACCGGTTACACCGGCCGGCTCACGGCAACCGAGTTCGCCCTTCGTGAGATACCGGTACGCCTCGGCGGACGGTCGGCCGACCGGCTCGCCAAGGTCGACGCTGCGGAAGGCAGTGAGCGCGTCGTCGTCGACACGACCGATCGGGCCTCCCTCGACCGCTACCTCGCCGGCCTCGATCTTGTCATCTCCACGGTCGGCCCGTTCGAGCTGCTCGGGCGGCCGGTCGTGGACGCGGCCGTCGCCGCCGGGGTGCACTACATCGACTCGACCGGCGAGCCGGACTTCATGACCTGGGCCTACGAGACGTACGGGGACGCGGTCACCGCAGTGGTCCCGGCGTGCGGGTACGACTACGTACCGAGCGACTGCGCCGCGTCCGTCGCCGCGTCGATGCTCGACGGCAAGCCCGAGCGCATCGACATCGGCTACGCGATAACCGGGATCAAGGCAACGCGCGGCACCGCCCGCAGCGCTCTCGGCGCCGTCCTCGCCCAGGGAAACCCGCAGATCCGTCGCTCCACGATCGCCGGCCGGCCGGCACTGCAGGTCCCGCTGGGCGATCTACGGACCACCGGAAGGTGGGCCGGCGACGCCACGCTCACTGCGAACGTCGCCGTCTCCAGGGCGGCGCACGCCGTAGCGCCGGTCATGGGACCGCTGAGCGGCCCGATGCTGAAGCTGAGTGCGCCCCTGCTTCGACGCATGGTCGAACGGATGCCGGAAGGGCCCACTGACGAGGCGCGCACGGCCGCCAAGGGAACCGTCTCCGCCACCGCGACCCGCGGCAGCCAGTCGGCCACGGTCAGCGTCGACGTCAACGACGTCTACGCGTTCACCGCGCTGTCCCTCGTCGAGTTCGCGTTGCAGGTCGAGGGCAAGGGCGCGATGTCACCCGCGCAGTCCGTCGACGCGGGGACGATGCTCGACGCCCTCAGCGGCCCGCTGCTGTCCTGGCGCCGCCACTGACCCGAAGCAGCACACGAAGTCCCGCGATCACGTGCCGATCGCGCCGATCATCCGATCCGGCGAGGACTTGATGTGCTACTTCGTGGCGGCGATGAGCTCGGCGATCTGCACCGCGTTGAGGGCGGCGCCCTTGCGCAGGTTGTCGCCGCTGACGAACAGCGCGAGACCGCGCCGGTCGGACACTCCTGGGTCCTGACGCAGCCGACCGACGTAGCTCGGGTCCTGGCCTGCCGCCATGAGAGGTGTCGGGACGTCGGCGAGGACCACGCCCGGGGCCGAGGTGAGGATCTCGCGAGCGCGATCGACCGGCAGCGGGCGCGAGAACTCCGCGTTAATCGACAGCGAGTGCCCGGTGAATACGGGCACTCGCACGCACGTGCCGGACACCGCGAGGTCGGGGATCCCGAGGATCTTGCGGCTCTCGTTGCGGAGCTTCTTCTCCTCGTCGGTCTCGAGCTCGCCGTCGTCGACGATCGAGCCGGCCATCGGCAGCACGTTGAACGCGATGGGCGCGACGTACTTCTCCGGCTGCGGGAATGACACCGCGTCGCCGTCGTGGGTCAGCTCGGCCGCGCGGTCGACCACTTGACGGACCTGTTTGTCGAGCTCGTCGACACCGGCCGTCCCGCTCCCCGACACGGCCTGGTACGTACTGACCACGAGCCTGATGAGCCCGGCGTCGTCATGCAGCGGACGCAGCGGCGGCATCGCGACCATCGTGGTGCAGTTCGGGTTGGCGATGATGCCCTTGCGCGCCTCGGCAATCGCCTCCGGGTTGACCTCGCTCACCACGAGCGGCACGTCGGGATCCATCCGCCACGCGGAGGAGTTGTCGATGACGGCGACTCCGGCGGCGGCGAACCGCTCCGCCTGCGCCCGAGATGTAGTGGCACCTGCCGAGAACAGCGCGATGTCCAACCCGCGCGGGTCGGCAACCGATGCGTCCTCGACCACGACCTCGCCATCACGCCATGGCAGCGTCGAACCGGCCGACCGCGACGACGCGAAGTAGCGGATCTGCTCGACGGGAAAGTCGCGCTCGGCGAGAAGCTTGCGCATCACGCCGCCGACCTGACCGGTCGCGCCGACCACACCGACTCTCATTCGGGGCCCCCGCGGAGTTGTGAGCGAATCGAAGAAGTTCGTCGGGCCTCGCTCATCGTCCGGATCCAGCGTGGACCACGGCAGGTGCGCCCTCAGGGTCATCGAGCCCGAACGCCTCGTGCACGGCACGGACCGCAGCCGGAACGTCGGTGTCCTGGCAGACCACCGAGATCCGGATCTCCGAGGTTGAGATGTTCTGCACGTTGACCCCGGCCGCTGCCAGCGCCTCGAAGAAGGTGGCCGACACACCGGGGTGGGACCGCATGCCGGCGCCGACCAGCGAGACCTTGCCGACATGGTCGTCGTAGAGAAGCGAGTCGAAGCCGATCGCGGTCTGCGCCTTGCCCAACGCCTCCATGGCCGTTTGGCCGTCCGCCTTCGGGAGGGTGAACGAGACATCGGTGCGGCCGGTCGTACCCGACACGTTCTGCACGATCATGTCGATGTTGACGCCGGCGTCGGCGATGACGCGGAAGATCCCCGCCGCCTCACCCGGTTTGTCCGGGACGCCGACGACGGTGACCCGGGCCTCGCCGAGGTCGTGTGCGACGCCGGAGATGATCGCCTGCTCCACCAGTTCCTCCTCGGGAATGCCGACGACCCACGTGCCGTCGTGGTCGCTGAACGACGACCGCACATGGATCGGTACGCCGTAGCGGCGGGCGTACTCGACGCAACGCAACATCAGGATCTTGGCGCCGCTTGCCGCCATCTCCAGCATCTCGTCGTAGGAGATGCGGTCGAGCTTGCGTGCAGTGCCGACGATCCGCGGGTCCGCGGAGTAGACCCCGTCGACGTCGGTGTAGATCTCGCAGACGTCGGCGTTCATCGCTGCCGCCAGGGCGACCGCGGTGGTGTCCGACCCGCCGCGACCGAGCGTGGTGATGTCCTTCGTGTCCTGCGACACGCCCTGGAAGCCGGCGACGATGCAGATGTTGCCGCCCGCGAGGGCGTCGGTGATGCGGCCGGGCGTGACGTCGATGATCCGGGCGCGCCCGTGGCTGGAGTCGGTGATCACCCCTGCCTGCGACCCGGTGAACGACCGTGCCTCGAACCCCTGGTTGGCGATCGCCATCGCGAGCAGGGCCATCGAGATCCGCTCGCCGGACGTGAGCAGCATGTCCAGCTCCCGCGGCGGCGGCAGCGGAGACACCTGCTGGGCGAGATCGAGCAGCTCGTCGGTGGTGTCGCCCATCGCAGACACGACAACGACGACGTCGTTGCCGGCACGGCGCGCGTCGACGATCCGCTGTGCCACTCGCTTGATGCGCTCGGCGTCACCGACCGACGACCCGCCGTACTTCTGGACGACGAGAGCCATGCTCCAAGGATACGGACCGTGCGTTAGCCGAGCGAGACGATTCCCTGCGCGTAAAGCACCGCGAAGGCGAGCGCGGGAATGCCGAGGACCCGCGTCCACCAGGTCTGGACCCACTCATCGCCGTCGCGGGCGCTGGACGTGACCAGCTGAACGAACAAGAAGCACACCGCGATCAAGAAGAAGGCCCAGGCCACGACCTGGTTCGTGTCGGTCAACACGTGACCCAAGCCGTGGAAGATCCAGTTCCCCACCGCGATGGCGAAGATCAGCCCGATGATCCCTCCAGGCACCACCTTCCGCAGGAACGGCCAGTTGGGCATGGCGTCCTCGTAGATCGCGAGAACCATCGTCGCGAGGAGCGCGGCGGCGCTGGCGTACAGCTCCCAGACCTCGCCCATGTAGGACTCGGCGAAGAAGATGATGATCGCCGTCTTTGCGATCGCGCCCAACCACTGGACCGGTATCGACACTGCGGTGTCCTCCGCGGGCACGACCCGCGTGAGGCGCTGGGGATACCAGTGCATGACGAGTGTCTCCGCGGCGTACCGTGCCACGACGCAGCCAAGCGCGATGAACGCCACGGTTCGGACGTTGTCGTCCAGCGGTACGTCGACACCGGCCAGGCCGGGCAGCGCGTCGATCGCCTTCGTCAGCGCCCACATGCCGAGCAGGCCGCCGACGACGATGTCCCCGGCACGGTCGTACCACTCGGCGAGATCGAGCGCGGGTTCGCGCCGCAGGCTGCGCGTCGCGGATACGACCATGATGACGGAGAAGAACACGATGTCCGTGTCGATCAATGAGCGCAGGTCCGCAGCGCCGTGCACGCCGCCACCGGCGAGCACGAGGACGCTGTACACCGCGGCCGCGAGGAAGCCGGCGAACACGTCGAAGATGCCGACGACGATGATCGCGACGGCCAGTCCGGTCGCGGGGGGAAGCGCCTCGTAGTGCGCATTTGCGGCAGCCAGGCCGCCGAGCGCCAGACCGGAGATCGGCACCAACAGTGCGAGCGACCCGAACATCGCCCGCAGGTAGTTCCCGTCGTTCACCACCCGGGCGAGCAGCGGGGAGAACCTCGCAATGCTGTTGGGAAGGCGGGCGCTGAGCCGATCGACCGCTCTCGACCCAGGCGCTCGGTGCGTGCGCGAGCGGTCGCCCCGCTCCAGATCCTCTTCGAGCGTGCCGGTCTCGTTGACATCGACCTCGGACTCATCGCCCGACCGCTTCACCGAGGCCGACTGCGAGGGACGGGCGGAACCAGGCCGGGCCGACCCGCCGGATCGTCCCCCGGTCAGCGAGGCACCGCCGAGAGCGGTCGCGCTGGCCCCCAGACCACCCGCGATGAGAGCGACCGCCATGACGCCGATGACGGTTCGTTCGGTCTGCTTCGGGTGGTCGGCGGCGAGGTACACCGGCAGCCCGAAGTTCTTGCCGGAGACCGTGAACGCGACGGTGCGTTCGACCGGGCTTCCAGCCGCAGTGGTGCCATCGACCACGAGCGAGTGCCGACCTGATGAAAGGCCGGACGGCAGCGCGGCCGACGAGCTGAGCGTTCCATCGTGAGCAACGGTGAACCGACCGATCACCTGGGGTGCCGAGTGCACGGTGATCGTCGCGATTGATCCGGGCTTGAGACCGGTCCCGGTCACTGCCACCGGCGCACCGGCAACCGGCGTTCCCGTGGTGCTGGTGAGCGTGACGTTGAGATTCTGCCCGGGCGCGGGAGGTGATCCGACTGACGGCGATCCGGGCCCGGAACTCGATCCTGAGCCTGGCGATCCGCCGCCCGACGGTCCCGCCGCGGGACCTCCCGGGCCAACGCCGGACGGCGGAGTGCCCGATGCGGACGCTGCCGGACTCGACGATGACCGACTGGAAGCCGGCGTGCTGGGGTTCGACGACGACGACGACGACGGCTTTGACGACGTCGGGGGTGACGTCGACGGCTTCGGTGACGTCGACGGCGACGTCGACGGCGACGGCTTCGGTGACTTCGACGGCGACGTCGACGTCGACGGCTTCGGTGACGTCGACGGCGACGTGGTCGGTGTGGTGCTCGGTGATGTCGTCGGGGAACTCGAGGGCGTCGCCGTCGGCGAGGTCGAAGGCGTCGGCGAGGCAGTCGGTGACTGCGTCGGCGGCGGAGTGGGGCCGCCCCCACCACCGCCGTCGATCAAGACGTAGGTGAACCGGTCGGCGGAACTGATCGTCGAGGTCCCGCCAGGAGTGGTGACGACGACGTCGACGGCGCCCGAACGGCGGGCCGGCGCTTGCACGGTCAACGTCGTGTCGGAGACCACGACCAGGTTGGTCCCGAGCGCAGTCCCGAAGTGCACCGCGGTGGCCCCGGTCAGCCCGGTTCCCTCTACGTCGACAGAGACACCCGTCGTCGGACCGTGGGCCGGCGACACCGCCGTAACCGTCGGGACCGGGTCGTAGCTGAACCCGTCGGCCGTGCCGGTCAACGAGGTCCCCGTCGGTCCGACGACGGTCACATCCACTGTCCCGGCAGAGTGCGCCGGCGCGTCGACGGTCAGCTCGGTGTCGGAGTCGACCGTGAGGTTCGTCCCGGCAACGCCGCCAAAATCGACCTCCGTCGCACCCGTGAAGCCGCTGCCGTCGACCACCACACCGGTCAGTCCGGACAGCGGCCCAGCCGCCGGAGTCACTGCGGTCACGGCCGGCGGGCTGTAGTGGGCGTAGAGGGTCGCCGGACATGACGGCGCGCAGGAGGTGTCGTCTCCGGCTGGAGCGAGTGCGGCCGTGAGGTCCGTCGTCGCGGTCACCTCCGTGCCGCCGGTTGGTTGGGTGAACCACCCCTGGAAGGTCGACGTCAGGGGCGGGGTCGGCCCGCTCGGCAGCGACATCGAGGCCGCTTGGTAGGTCCCCGCGTACACGTCGTCCGTCGGCGGCGCGGCGCCGCCACCGCCGTTGACGTCGTAGGACACGACGAAGTCGTGATGCGAGACCGACAGCTCGCCGGGCGGATGGTTCGTGTCGAGCAGCGCCGCGCCGGGCTCGATCGTGATCGCTCCGTCGTTGACGACCTCACCTGGGCCGCCAAACCCGAGCGGCGAGGTGGACGGAGCAAGGTCGATGGTGCCGGCGTTGGTCAGCGTCACCCCCGCGGGACGAACTCGTACCGCTCGAGCCGCAGAGTCCCACCGGAGGAGATCGACCACGCCCCGACGGTGGAGGACGGCGTCGGGCCGATCATGCCAGGGGTGCCACCGCCGGATCCGACGTCCTCAGCAAGGTTGAGGCTGCCGTCAGCGGCTGACATGGCGGTGAGCGTCCCGCCCGAGACCGTCACCGCCGATTCGCTTCCGCCCGCTCTCGCGGGGAAGCCCGAAGTGTTGATGCGCGTGCCCGCACCGCCGCCGCCGACCCCCGCGCCGCCGCCCCCGGTACCACCCGTTCCAGAGGGAGCCGACGACGACGCATCGAGCGAGCCTCCAGAGACGACAACCGGGAATCCGTTGCCTCCTGGGCCTGCGGTGAGTGCGTTTGCTGCGCCGCCGCCGCCTCCCACGCCTGCGGCACTGCCGCTGCGGCCCGTGGTGCCAACGGCTATGCCGCCGCCGCCGATCGCGGTGACCGTACCCCCCGAGACCGTCAGTCCCGCGCCGCTGCCTCCGGCGCTGGATCCGAGCCCTCCGCCGCCTCCGATGCCTGCGCCTGCACCACCCGTACTCGTCGAGTTGCCCCCGGTGGCGGTGACCGTCCCGCCGGTGATGGTCACCTGACCCGCGGTCTTGCCCACGTTGCCGCCGATACCTGCAGACGTCGGCCCGCCCGTCACCGTCAGGTGGCCGGAGCCACCGCTGCTGTCGTCAACGGTGAACGTGCCCGCGGCCAGGGCGACAGGCGTGGTGACGGCGTCCGCGACATTGATACCGGCGATCGCGCTCGTCAGACCCGAAATCGTCAGCGTGTTTCCGGCCAGATCGAGCGTGATCGCCTGGCCCGAGGCAACCGTCAGGTTCTCGCCCCCGGCGTTGGTGATGTCCGCCCCCAGCGCGACGCAGTCACCGGTCGGTGCGGCGAAGTACGACGTCAGATCACCCCACGTCGTCACGACCTGGGTGCAGGTCGTACCCGCCGCGAATGCCGACGGCGTTGCGGCAAGCTCGAGCCCGAACGCCGCCATGAAGACTGCGGTGAACACCGCCAGCGTCCGTACCGCGCGCAGCATCACGCCGGCCCCGCACCCCATACGGCGGGCCGCATCTAGACGGGCGCGGCGTTCCACCCCTTGCTCCATCCCCAAGTAACCGCGGACGCTGGGCCGCGGTCTTGCGAGGAGCCTAACGGCTAGGAGTACGCCCGGCGACCCTCGAACGCTCGGCCCAGCGTGACCTCGTCGGCGTACTCGAGGTCGCCGCCGACCGGCAAGCCGGAGGCGAGTCGCGTCACCTTCACGTCCATCTCACGCACCAGCCGTGCGATGTAGGTCGCGGTGGCCTCGCCCTCGAGGTTCGGATCCGTGGCGAGGATCAGCTCGGTGACTGTGCCGTCGGCGAGCCGGGTCATCAGCTCGCGGATCCGCAGGTCGTCCGGACCCACGCCTTCGATCGGGGAGATCGCGCCACCGAGCACGTGGTAGCGGCCACGGAACTCGCGCGTCCGCTCGATCGCAACAACGTCCTTCGGCTCCTCGACCACACAGATCACCGCGAGGTCGCGTCGCGGGTCGCGGCAGACGCGACACTGCTCCTCCTCGGAGACGTTGCCGCAGACGGTGCAGAACCGGACCTTGTCCTTGACCTCGGTGAGGGCGGTGACAAGTCGCCGTACGTCGACCGGGTCAGCGGCAAGGAGATAGAACGCGATCCGCTGCGCGCTCTTCGGCCCGACGCCGGGAAGCCGGCCGAGCTCGTCGATCAGGTCCTGGACCGGTCCTTCGTACAAAGGACTAGAGCCCGGGGATTCCGAGGGTGCCGCCCATGCCGCCGGCGAGCGGCCCCATCTTCGACGCGGTCAGCTCGTCCGCGGCTCGCTTTGCGTCACGCACCGCCGCGACCACAAGGTCCTGCAGCGTCTCGATGTCGTCGGGGTCGACCGCGGCGGCACCGATCGTCAGCGCCGTCAGGTCTCCCGCCCCGGTCATCGTCGCCTTGACCAGGCCACCGCCCGCGCTGCCCTCGACCTCCATCGCGGCGATCTCTTCCTGGGCCGCGAGCAGGTCGCGCTGCATCTTCTGCGCCTGCTTCATCAACTGCTGCATGTTCGGCTGCGGAGGCATGTCAGGAGCCTATGGCGCGAGGCCGACAGGCAACCTTTTCGGCGCGCCACCGCGTTGAGTCGGGCAAGGTGGATCGGCCTAGTCGGCATGGAGTCACGGTGAGCGAACCCGTCGAGTTCCAGGACTTCGTCCTGGCGCGGCGCCGCGCACTGCTCCGTACGGCCTGGCTGCTCACCGGGGACTGGTACGCCGCAGAAGATCTGGTGCAGACCGCTCTGATGCGCTGCTACCCCCACTGGCGTCGCATCAGCCAGGACAATCCGGACGCCTATGTCCGGAAGGCGATCGCCAACGCCCACACCTCGTTGTGGCGGCGACGATGGCGAGGCGAGCAACCAGCCGCTGAGCTGCCCGAGCGGGCAGGGGCCGACGCCTACGACGTGGCCGACTCGCGGCGAACCTTGATCGCCGCACTCAATCGGCTACCCGCACGGCAACGCGCCGCGGTCGTCCTGCGCTTCTACGAAGACCTCTCCGAAGCCGAGACCGCGACAGCCCTTGGCTGCTCGGTCGGCACCGTCAAGAGCCAGACGTCGAAGGCGCTCGCCGCGCTCCGCGCCAACGGCGTCCTGCTCACCGATTCCGATGATTCCGAACAACGCGAGGTGTCTCGTGACTCAGCTTGACCTGCACGACATCGTCCCCGAGCCACCCGAGGAGCTGCTCGCCTGGTCGACGCTCGACCGTCGGATCCGTCGCCACTCCGTTGCGCGCCAGGCCTTGGCAGTTGGCAGCGCCGCCGTCATCGTCGCAGGGGTCGTGAGCGTCGGCGTGTCTGTCGGAGGTTCGAAGCCAACCCAGCCACCACTCGGACCGATCAGCCGCGCCGACGGACGAATCGTCTTTGCGCAGCCCACGTCGGTGCTGAACAAGTACTGGAAGGTGGAGTCGCTCTACACGCTCGACCCACAGACGGGCGACACGACGCGAATCATGGAGCTGCCGGACGAGGTCGACCAGCTAGTCGCATCTCCCGACGGCCGAAGAATCGCGTACTCGGAGGACACCTACGGCTACGGGCCTGCCGGGCATCCCACGCACGTCAATAGCGAGCAGGTACACGTTGCGAACGCAGACGGCAGTAACGACCACAAGATTTTTAGCTGTCCGAACTCCTGGTGTGGCGATCTCGACTGGTCACCGGACGGCGAGCGACTTCTGATCCGCGGTACCTGGGTCCTTCAGCCCGACGGCCAGGTCGAACGCGTCTGCGTGGGCGAGTGCACGGTCAGGAACTACACCAGCGACGCGTCGTGGTCACCCGACGGAACCAAGCTGGCCTTTCAGTATTGGAAGGACATCCCGCTCGACAACGGCGGGTCAGACACCGCCGGCATGTCCACCGTCCAGGCGATCGGCGTCATGAACGCCGACGGAACGAATCCGCGTCTGGTCACCGATCAGCACTGCACCGCGAAAAGCGTCGAGGGCAACTGCTTCACGGACACGAACCCGAGCTGGTCGCCGACCGGGAACGCCATCGCCTTCACCCGAACTCCCCTCAGCGCCCTCCCACAGAACGGCAGCCTCGGAGGACCGGCGCTCTTCGGTCCGAGTGCGATCAACATGGTTCGCTCCGACGGCTCCGACCTTCACCGGGTGCTGAGCTGTGCCCGATACTGCTCGATTCGCACGGTGACCTGGTCGCCTACCGGTGAGCAACTGGCGTTCGTGACACAAGACACCAGAGGGCTACGAGGCAAGCCACCGTGGTCCCTCCACATCGTGAACCCGCACAGCGGCGCGGAAGAGACCACGCCGTTGACGTTCATGACCGACGCCGAGACCCCGACCTTCGTGTGGGCTCCGAGCGGATCGCACATCGCGATCGGATCAGTAGCCGGAGACGGAACCCAGGTACCGGGCATCTACCTAGTGGCGGTGACGGACGGTCGGCGCGGGTCGCCTCAACCAGCCGCGACGAACGGGATCGCGCCGATCACGTGGCTACCGCGAACCGGAGCTAGCTCTGGTCGATTTCTCCGATGACCTGTGCGCCGAGGCCGTCTTGGAGGAGGGCGAGCGCGGCGGCCTCGGGATCGACCGCAGTGCTCTCGTCGAGGTCTTCGGAGTCCTCGATGTCCTCGGCGGTCACCTCCGGCTCAGCCGCCTTCGCCGCGGCAGCGGGGGCCGCAACACTCACGTCCCCCGCCTTGGCGGTGAGCCGCAGCTCGACGCCGACGACCTCGTGCACCGCCTTGGCCACGATCCCGCTGACGTCATCGACGAACCGCTTCGCCAGGGATGGGCTCGAGAACGCCAGCGTCAAGACGTTGGCTTCGAGCGATTCGATCTGCGACGACATCATCAGCGCATGGGCGGTGCGGCTCTGCCCGCGCACCTGGTCGAGCACGCTGTCCCACAACCGCCGCACGGCCGCGACGTCGATCCCTCCGGCCGATGCAACAGGGGGAACCGGTGCAGCAGGTGGAACCGGTGCGGCCGGCTCGGCAACGCCGGCCTCGGCGGGTGCGGGCTCGGCGACCGGCGTGACAGGGACCGGCGGCGCGTCGTCCGCTGCCTCGGCTTCGGGCTCGGGCGCAGCGGCCGGGCTGGGGGCTGCGACCTTCGGGGCGGGCGCGGGCACAGCCGCGGTTGCCGCCGGTGCTGTCGACGCCGCCGTCGCCGCCAGCCGCTTCTCCAGCCGGTCGAGTCGTGCCAGCACCGAGGCCACGTCGTCGGTGGCGCCGGGGAGCAGCACCCGCGCGCACGCCAACTCCAGGACCAGCCGCGGCGACGTCGTACCTCGCATGTCGACGAGCGCGGTTGCCATCACCTCCGCCGCATGGGTCAGTGAGGCCCGGCCGAGCTGCCCGGCCTGCACCCGCATTCTCTCGAGAGCGTCGGCGGGTGCCTCGAGCAGGCCCGCATCCGCGGCGTCGGGCACGGCGTCCAGGACGAGGAGGTCGCGGAACCGCTCGAGCAGGTCCTGCGCAAACCGACGCGGGTCCAGCCCCGCTTCGACCACCCGATCGACCGCCGCGAACACCGCCGCGCCGTCCGAGGCGGCGAAGGCCTCGACCGCCTCGTCCAGCAGCGTGGCGTCGGTGTAGCCGAGCAGCGACAGCGCGCGTTCGTACGTGATCTTCTCGCCGCCCGATCCGGCGGCGAGCTGGTCGAGGATCGACTGCGCGTCACGTGCCGAGCCGGCTCCCGCCCTCACCACCAACGGCAGGACGAGCGGGTCGACGTCGATGCCCTCTCGCCGGCAGAGATCGGCGAGGTGCTCCCGCATCACCTGCGGCGGGATCAGCCGGAACCGGTAGTGGAAGGTGCGCGACTTGATGGTCGTCAGGACCTTGTCCGGCTCGGTCGTCGCGAAGATGAACTTCACGTGCGGCGGCGGCTCCTCGACCACCTTGAGCAGCGCGTTGAACGCCGCCGAGGTGATCATGTGTGCCTCGTCGATCACGTAGATCTTGAACTGCGACGACACCGGCGCGAAGAACGCGCGCTCGCGAAGGTCGCGAGCATCGTCGACCAGGCCGTGCGACGCCGCGTCGATCTCGATGACGTCGAGTGATCCGGCGCCGTTGGGCGCCAGAGCGATGCACGAGTCGCACTCGCCGCACGGCGTCGGCGTCGGGCCCTTCTCGCAGTTGAGCGAGCGAGCCAGGATGCGGGCGCTCGACGTCTTGCCGCAGCCGCGCGGCCCGCTGAACAGGTACGCGTGATGGATCCGGCCCGAGGTCAGCGCCGCACACAGCGGTTCGGTGACGTGCTCCTGCCCGACCACCTCGGCGAAGCTGCCGGGGCGGTACTTCCGGTAGAGCGCGAGCGACACCCGCTACCGCCTCCCAGAGGTAGGACGCCGTAAATCTGGGACCCCTCGCACACCCGCCAGAGCCCGCTTGCCCTTGCTGCCTTCCGGCCCTGGGGGGGTTGGGCGGGGTAACGCCGCACGAGGGGTCGGCGCCCACTGTAGTTGCGGTGGACGACCTCCCGCGACCGGCTGTGCGCGCGCTGGGTGGACGTCTAGAATCGCCGACGGAGGATTCGCCTAGTTGGCCTATGGCGCACGCTTGGAAAGCGTGTTGGGGGCAACCCCTCGCGAGTTCGAATCTCGCATCCTCCGCCAAGGATTGACGCCCGGCCAAACCCGGGCAAACTGCTAGCCAGAGCAAGCACGAACACGCGTCCTGACCTGCGCTTTTGGAGGTTTCAAGCGTGGTTTGTTAGGGTAGTGCTTGCTACGAGCAAACGCTCGCGACCCGAAGGTGCGCCGAATCCTGCCGACCTGAGGGTTTCCGTCAAGACCCTGGCAGGACCGGGGGACCCACCCGCGGTCGCACCGCACGACGCAGCGCGAGCAGCGTTTCGCAGGGCGATCCGCATGGGGTGAAGCCGACGTCCGCGTCGGCCGGGCACCTTCCAGCCCGAACCCGTCAGCTCACTTCGGAGGCGCGAGGAAGGAACCTCGTCATGCCTGCACGTCGCTATCGCGGACGTCATCGAAAGCCCTCAGCCGCCTCCCGCATCACCGCCGTCGGCGTGATGGGGGCCGGCGCCGCCGCCGCCGGCCTGATCGCTCCGGCTGCTGCGCACGCGGCCACCGATGTCCAATGGGACCGGGTGGCTCAGTGTGAGTCGGGAGGCAACTGGCACATCAACACCGGAAACGGCTACTACGGCGGGCTGCAGTTCGCGGCCCACACGTGGAACTCCTTCGATGTCGACCACTACGCGCGCCGCGCCGACCTGGCGTCGCGCTCGGAGCAGATCGACGTCGCCAACCGCGTCCTCGCCGCCCAGGGCTGGAACGCCTGGCCGGTCTGTTCGAAGTACGCCGGTTCGCCCGGAGCGACCGCACACGAGCGTGCCGCCCACACCCGCCACGCGCACCACCACGCGACCTCGACGAAGCACCACAAGACCTCCAAGCGCACCCACCACTACGTGGTCCGGCGCGGCGACACCCTCTACTCGATCGCGAAGGCGCGCAACGTCGACGGCGGCTGGCGCGCGCTCTACCGCGACAACCGCGAGACGATCGGTCCCAACCCGTCCCACCTGCACGTCGGGATGCGGCTCACGTATTGAACTCTTGCGGCGATCCTCGCCGCAGGAGTAGCCGAGACCCTGCCGTCTCACGCTCGCCGGTTGCGGAAGCTCGGCAACCCGCCCGGCGCGCTGGTCAGCCCGGTCCCAGACTTTGCAGCATCTTCGTGAAGTCGTCCGCTGCCCGGGTGCTTCCGCCGTTGATGAACACCATCCCGTAACCGCGACCGGCTTCGGCGAACAGCACCATCTCTCCCGTGTCGCCGGCGGCGCTGAAGCGCACCTCGACCGCAGTCCCGACGTTCGGCAGCTGGGTCTCCTGAACCGATCCCGGGTCGATGGTCGCGCCCGGAAACACCGCTGCCGCCGACCCGGCGAGCCGCGCCGCCGTCGCGTCCGGATCGAACGCTGACGTGCTGTCGATCGCATCGACCAGCACCTGCGAGCCCGAAGGTCCCTGAAGCCGAAGCAGTGGGCTGTCTCCCGGCGACGTCTGGGACCGCGGCTGAGTCCACCCGCTCGGTGCGGTGAAGGACAGCCCCTGGAAGTGATACGTGTGCGCCGGACCGAGCACGACGAAGATCGCCGCGACCGTCAACACGCCGTTGAAGCAGGCATGGGCCGCCATCGACGAGGCCATCCCGCGTTTGACATAGAGCAGACCGAGCCCGGTCCCCATGGCGACGTAGTAGGCGAGCGATGCCGGCAGGAAGTGCCAGATCGCAAACGCCACCGCCGAGACGCCGATCGCGACCTGGGTGCCGCGCGGTCGTAGCGATTCGAGCAACAGCCCGCGAAAGAGCGTCTCCTCGACCAGCGGAGCCGCGACCATGGTCAGCCCGGCGATGACCACGACGTGCGCCGGGTCGCCCGCGCTCATCAGCTGCACGATTCGGGGGTCCGGATAGAGCCGGCCCGCGGCGGCGCTGACCAGCGCGAGCAGAACTCCCCCGAGGCCGAGCCCGCAGAGCGCACCGATCCCGATGCGGGAGAGCAGTGGGCCCTCCCCCCAGCGCAGCCGGACGTTGGGGGTGATCTGACTGACGATGAGCACCGCGACGACGGCGTAGAAGGTCAGCGTCATGACGATGTCGGAACGAATCAGCGTGTCGTCCGACAGCGAGCTGTCCCGCGCCAACAAGTAACCGGCCAGCTGCGTCGCACCGCCGAGCACGATCGCGATGGCGACGATCGCGATCGCCCGCTTCGACAGCAGCCGACCGCCCGGGTCCTCGTCGACCGGTGCGGGCGGCTGGTACGGCGCCCACCCCGGGCCGGCCGGTGACGGCCAACCCGCGTACGCCGGCTGCGCGGGTGCCCACTGCAACGTCGGCGGCTGCGGCGCCCGAAGCTGCGGTGGCGCCCCTTGCGGCGTCGGCGGGTCCGGCGGCGGCAGCTGCGGCGGCAGGGAGGGCGGTGGCAGGGTCCCGAGCGCAACGGGCGCGGCCGCGGGGCTCTGCCCGACGAACGGCAGGTAACACATGCCGCACCACGCCGCCTCGGCGGGCGACGTCGAACCGCACTGCGCGCAGGTCTGCATCACGACCTCATCGACCCCGAAATCTAGGGCCTTTACCGCGGTCTTCGCACGCTGCGCGCCTTGTGGCATGATCCTGCGCCAGGTTGCTGCAAGGGGGGCACGTGAGATTTTCGGCACCGCTCAGGACAGGTTCACCGGTGCAGCGCATCACACGGCTGGCGCTCGCCACGGTGACGATCGCCGCTTCGTTGGTGCTGTGTCCCTTCAACGTCTCCATCGCGGCCGCGACGGACTGTCCGCAGTACGTCTTCATCGGCGCGCGCGGAAGCGGGCCGGAGAAGGTCGGCGTCAACGACCACAACCTGGGCCAGACGCTGGGCGCCGAGTACAACGACCTGATGGACCTCGTCGGGTCCTACGCAACCGTCGTCCCCGACCCCGTGGATTACCCGGCAAAGGGGGTCATCAGCTTGAGGCACCCAAGCCAGATCCTCACTGGACTCGCGGCGGGCCTTCAGATTCCTGCGGCCTACCACAAGTCCGCCATGGCCGGCACTGCAGCGACGATCGCAGAGGTCAAGAAATATGCCGCATGCGATTCGACCAAAGTCATCCTCGCCGGCTACTCACAAGGAGCCCAGGCCGTCGCCGACGCCCTGCAGAGGGACGTCCCCGGGCTCCTTCAATCATCACGAATGCTCGGCGCGACATTCTTCGCCGACCCGTACTTCAACCCGAAGTCCTGGGCCGACCGTGACACGTTCAGCGGCCATCGTTGGGGGCTGCTCGGGATCCGGCCCGAGTACCCGTCTGAGTACCGCGGTCGGGTGTGGTCGTACTGCGGCAAGGACGACCCGATCTGCCAGGGCATCGTCCAGTGCACCTGGCACATCTGTGGGTACGCCCCGTTCTCATTCACCCGACACACCAAGTACTGGAACGGACCTGAGCCGGAGCAGGCAGCCGAAGAGCTCGCCAAACTGATCAGGGACGACGAGGCCCACAACGGAACCCCCCAGCCGGAACCAAATCCAGGCCCACTGAGCGGTCCCCTCGATGTCGCATTCGCGATCGACTCAACCGGCTCGATGGGCGACATCATCGACTCGGTCAAAGACGATGTGACGAACCTCGCGGCGACGCTGCGAAACGTCGACCCCGATCTCCGAGTAGGCCTCGTCGACTTCAAGGACGCGGAGCCCTATTCGGGCTCGGACGAGGACCCCTATCAAGCGCGAGTAGACCTTCCGTTCTCTAGCGATCTCGACGCTTTCAACACCGCGGTCGACGGACTATCTGCGCAGGGCGGTGGCGACGACCCGGAAAGCATCAACACCGGAATGATGACCGCGCTCGGCTTGTCGTGGCGCAACGGGGCTCACAAGGAGCTCATTGCGATCACTGACACCGACGGCCACGACGTCGACCCGATCACCGGCTACACCGTCAGCGATGTGATCAAGGAAGCACGCGCCTTGGATCCGGTGGTCATCAACGCGGTTCCGGCCAGTGATGATGCCGACGAATACCTCGCACCTATCGCGGCGGCAACCGGCGGTTCCGACTTCCCGACAACAGACGACGCCGGACCAGCCATTGCGCAAACCCTGCAGGCCGCGCAAACCGCACCGATCGCGGCACTGGACGAGCCGAGCGTGGAGGGACCAGCCACCACAGCAATCAACTTCAGCGCCGCCGCGTCCTACTCGCCCCTCGGTCGCTCCCTCACCTACGGCTGGGACTACAACGACGACGGCACGATCGACGAAACGACAGACGTCCCTGTCGTATCCCACACCTTCGTGGGCGGTTACAACGGTCTCATCGTGCTCACCGTCACCGACGATCACGGCCAAAATGCCGTGGCGCAGGAGCACGTCACGGCGAGCGGCCCAGCTCCCGCAGCGCCGGGGGTCCCGTCCCTCAGCGACCCGCGGGCAGGGAACCATCACATCTCTCTGGTCATCTCGCCGGGACAGGGCGACAGCCCGTCCCTCTACCGCATTTCAGACGCCGGCGGACGGCAAGTCCGAATCATCGAGGCAGCCGATGACGCACAACGAGTCGTCGTGAAGCACCTGCCGAACGGCTCACCGATTCGGTTGCAAGCCGTCGCGATCAACCCCGCCGGGATTTCGGAGCCCAGTTCTCTGACGCGTGCCGTCACTCCCACCCGCCACAAGGTGCGCAAGCATGCCCCGACCGAACCGACGTTCGGTGGCGGCTGGTGTCAGATCTGCATCAAAGAGCGCGGGCATTCCACGTAGGAGTACAAGGCTCAACTGTGGCGGTGTTCGCGCACTGCGTGCGCTCAACCGCGGGTCGTCGCCTCGGGAGAGCGAGCGAGCTCGCTCTCCCTTGGCTCCTGCCGCGGTGGCGGTGGGATTTGAACCCACGGAGGAGTTGCCCCCTCACACGCTTTCGAGGCGTGCTCCTTCGGCCGCTCGGACACGCCACCGGCGAAGAGCCTAGCCCGTCCGACCTCAGCGGCGGGCCGCGAACCAGGCCGCCAGCACCTCACCGCACTCGTCGGCGAGCACCCCGGAAATGACCTCCGGGCGGTGGTTGAGCCGGCGGTCGCGGACCACGTCCCACAGCGATCCGACGGCGCCCGCCTTCGGGTCCGCCGCGCCGTAGACCACACGGTCGAGTCGGGAGAGCACCGTCGCGCCGGCACACATCGTGCACGGCTCCAACGTCACCACCAGCGTCAGCCCGTCGAGCCGCCATGAGTCGCGCTCAGCGGCCGCCTCGCGGATCGCGAGGATCTCGGCGTGTGCCGTCGGGTCGCCGTCGGCCTCGCGCCGGTTGTGACCGCGACCGACCACGCGGCCGTCGTGGGCGAGGACAACGGCTCCGATCGGGACATCCCCGACCGCCTCGGCCTTGGCCGCTTCGTCAAGCGCAAGCCGCATCGCAGCGGCGTACGACGTCTCCTCCAACGCTGGTGCTACTCGCCGCGCAGCTTCTCCAGGACATCGAGGCAGCCCGCCGCCTCGCACAACGCCGCGATGATGTCAGCGGGCAGCGCACCCTCCTCGGCGCACAGCTCCAGCATCCGGGACGCCGACGTCCCCAGGTCGCTCATCAGTCCGGCATCGCCCACCGGGTCGCCATCCGCCAGGGCCGGCTCGTCGTCCTCGTCGTCGACCTCATCGTCCTCGTCGACCTCGTCGTCGTCGGTGGCCACCTCGATCGCGCCCTCGGCGAGCATGGCCGCGATCTCACTGGACACGACGACTCGCGAGTCCGACACGAACACGCGCGGGTCGCCCTCTTCGTCGATCCGTACGACGGCGAACCACTCGTCGTCCTGCTCGACGAACAACAAGCCGGTGTCCGCGTCGTCGCCGATCACCTCGCGAACCATCTCGACGACGCCGTCGAGGTCTTCGAGGTCCTCGAGGGACACGTCGTCGCCGAACCACGCGGTGTCCACGCGAGCGAGCGTCGAAGCCACGTATGTCACCTACAGCACCTCACTGGTCGGGGCGGATCAGGCACGTCGGTCAACTGATCGCCAGTTCAAGAGCGCGATCGTAGACGTCGGCGAACCCGAGGCGGTCCGCGACGCTGAGCAACATCTCATCGGCGTACGCGTCGAGGTCATCGAGCAGCACCCCGAGCTCCATCTCGTTCAGACCGAGGTCGGCGAAGATCCCGATGTCGCCGGCCGGCCAGATGTCCTCGCCCTCCTCGTCGTCCGGTGTGTCGATGCCGAGCCGATCGGTGACCTGGCGCGCGAGATCCCACGCCACCGCCGCCGATGCATCCGACAGCATCATCCGCACCTCGTCACCGCTTACCCGCAACGCCACGAAGAACTCATCAGCGACGTTGACCAGGGCGATTGCCCCGTTGTCCGCGGGCTGCTGGCGCAGCACCCGGATGAGTGCGTCGAGGTCGTCGGTGATTCGCTCCGGAAGCACATCGGATCGCCACGATCCGTCCTCCCGGTAGACGACGACAGCCACCGTGTCGCGTGCCTGTCCGCCCATGGCCGTCGCCTCCTCTTGTCGGCATCGTGACACGTCCGACAGGCGCCGCCAAGAGCAGAATGACCAGGAGAAATCGGGGGCTTAGGACTCGGGTTCTCCACCCGTCTCAGCGGGTACGCCGCCAAGCTGGCTCGGCGTCCCAGTCCCGATCAGGGACAGCGTCCACGCCCGACGGCAGGACTGGCACCACCAGCCGCCGTGCCGGTCGGCGTAGGGCTGCAGGTCTTCGTCACCGCAGTACGGGCAATAGAACGGGACCGCCCGTTGACTCACCGACTCACCGTCCCACCTCGGTAGTACCGCCAACAGCGCGAAAGGAGCTACTGAACCAGCGCTTCGTCGGCCCGGCGCACCCAGGTCGCGAACCGCTCGCCATCCGCGCGGTCGGCGAGGTAGTTGCGCAACACGCGTTCTACGTAGTCCGGCAGCTCGGCCGCAGTCACCTTCAACCCGCGCAGCTTGCGACCGACACCGGCGTCGTAGCCGAGAGCGCCACCGAGGTGTACCTGGAAGCCCTCGCCGCCGTCGACGATCATCCCCTTCAGCCCGATGTCGGCGACCTGGAAGCGGGCGCACGCGTTGGGGCAGCCGTTGACCGCGATCTGGATCGGGGTGTCGAAGTCGGGCAGCCGCTTGTCGAGCTCGTTGTAGAGCTCGATCGCCCGCGCCTTCGTCTCGACGATCGCGAGCTTGCAGAACTCCAGCCCGGTGCACGCGATGGCGCCACGGCGGAACGGGCTCGGGTTGACCGCCAGGTCACGTGACTCGAGGTCGCCGACGAGGACGTCGACCTCGCCGTCCGGGACGTCGAAGATGACCATCTTCTGCTCGACTGTCAACGCGACTCGACCGCTCCCGTGCCGCTCTGCCAGATCAGCCAGCGCGGCGAGTTCGGTGCCGTTGCTGCGCCCGGTCCGGAACGCGAAGCCGACGTAGTTGTTGCCGTCCTTCTGCTTGTTCACGCCGACGTGGTCGCGCGGACCCGGCGCGGGCTTGGCCTCAGGGCCGTCCTCGAGCTTTCGGCCGAGGAACTCCTCACCCTCGAGGATCTCGCGGAACTTCTCGACGCCCCAGTCGTCGACGAGGAACTTCAAACGGGCGCGGTTGCGCGAGCGGCGGTAGCCCCACTCGCGGAAGACCTTCGTCACGCCGGCCCAGACCTCGACGGCGTCCTCCGGCGGCACGAAGACCCCGAGCCGCTGCGCGAGCTTCGGGTTCGTCGACAGCCCGCCACCGACCCACAGGTCGAACCCGAGCCGGCCGTCGTCGTGACGCACGCCGACGAAGGACACGTCGTTGATCTCGTGCAGCGTGCAGTGCTTCGAGCACGCGCTGACCGCGGTCTTGTACTTGCGCGGCAGGTTGGAGAACTCCGGGTTGAGCAAGCCGAACTTGTTCACTGCAAGCAGTGCCTCGGTTGCGTCGAAGATCTCGTCCGCCTCGACGCCGGCCACCGGGCACCCGAGCATGTTGCGAGGGGTGTCGCCGCACGCCTCACCGGTCGACAGCCCTACCTCTTCGAGCCGACGCCAGATCTCGGGAACGTCCTCGATCCGAATCCAGTGCAGCTGGATGTTCTGCCGATCGGTGATGTCCGCCAGGTCACGGCCGAACTCGGTCGCGATCTGAGCGATCACGCGAAGCTGGTGGTTGCTGAGCAGGCCGCCTGGGATGCGGATCCGCATCATGAAGTAGGAGTCGTCGAGCTCTTCCGGCTCGAGGATCGCGGTCTTGCCGCCGTCGATTCCCTGACGCCGCTGGGTGTAGAGGCCCCACCAGCGCATCCGGCCGCGCAGGTCGCTCGCGTCGATCGAGTCGAAGCCCGCCTTCGAGTAGATGTTCTCGATCCGGGCGCGGACGTTCAGGCCGTCGTCGTCCTTCTTGAACCGCTCCTGCGGGGTCAGCGGCTCGAGGTGGCCCATGGCCCACTGGCCCTGACCGGCGCTGCGGCGTGCGGGTGGCATAAAAGATCGACTTCCTACGTTCTGAGGAGCGTGAGGGAGATGAGACAGGCTCTGTCTCAAAGGGCGGAGTCTCGAAGCGTGGGACAGATCTGGTGACGCAGATCTTGTCCTGTGGCAGACTACCTCCATGTCCTCACGCGTGCTCCTGGTGGCGCGGCTGCATGTCGATCTGCAGCGCGTCTCGAGCGCCGTGTGTCGCATGCGCTGATCTCACGCGCCGCGACCCTTCTAGCTTTCCGAGGACAAACTCGTGACTACCCCTGTGAGTGACGTCACAAGCGCTTCGCCGTACCCGTCCGGCCTCTCGTTTCTGCACGACGAGACGACGACCGCGCTGGAAGACCTGTACGACGACTCCGACGGGTTGCTGCACCTCGCAAAGCACGCGGGTGTGGCGCTCGAAGGTGCGACCCCGCAGGAGATTCTTCGCTGGGCACACGACCGGTTCGGTCAGCGTTTCGCTGTCGCCGCCTCGATGGCCGACGGCGTGATGGCTCACCTGGCGGGGACGGTGGCGCCCGGGGTGCGGGTGCTGTTCCTGGACACCGGCTACCACTTTCCCGAGACGATCGGCACGGCCGACGCCGTGGAAGCGACTCTGCCCATCGATCTGGTGCGGGTGACGCCGCACCTGACGGTGTGCGAGCAGGACGCGGCGTTCGGCAAGGACCTGTTCGCCCGGGACCCGGACCTGTGCTGTGCGATGCGCAAGGTCGCGCCGCTGACCAAGGCGCTCGCGCCCTACGTCGCGTGGGCGTCCGGACTGCGACGCGACGAGTCGGAGACCCGTGCCAACGTCAAGGTCGTCGAGTGGGACGAGCGTCACCAAATGGTGAAGATCAACCCGATCGCGGCCTGGACGCAGGACGATGTCGACCGCTACACGCGCGACAACAACGTGCTGGTGAACCCGCTGATCTCCGAGGGCTACGGCTCGATCGGTTGCGCTCCCTGCACCCGCAAGGGTGAGGGTCGCTCCGGACGCTGGCTAGGCATGCCCAAAGTCGAATGTGGGTTGCACGAATAGTCAGCTGCACGCTGGCGGCGTACTTCCTCGCGCCTTGCCAGCGCACACCTGCCTATTCGTGACTCATGAGGACCCTCATCCTCGCTGCTCACGGCAGCGCCGATCCGGGGTATACCGCGGTCTTCGACTGGATCGCTGATCGGATCATCGGCAACCGTCCGGACCTGGACGTGTTCGTGGGCTATCTCGGTCACTGCACCCCGAGGTTGGCGGATCTGCCGACCAGTGACGCAGTCGTCGTGCCGATGCTCCTCGGATCGACGTTCCACCTGACCGTGGACATCCCGGCAGCTGCGCCGCACGCGATCGTCGCCGAGCCGATCGGTCCTGATCCCCGGCTGGCGGCAGTCGTCGCCGACCGGCTTGCCGAGGCCGGCTGGACCCCGGGTACGCCCGTGACGCTCGCCGCGGTCGGCGAGGTGTCACTTACTGACGCTGCCAGACAGCTCGCGGCACTGCTCGACGTCGACGTGACCCCGGCGCTCGTGGGCTCCGACGAGCTCACCGGCCCCGCGGTGGCCACGTACCTCCTGGCTCCGGGTCACTTCGCCGACGTCATCGCGCGGTGCGGCGCGCCCGTGGTCAGCGCGCCGATCGGCGCCGATCCGCGCGTCGCCGATGTGGCGATGAGCCGTTACGACAATGCCCTCCCGCTCGTTTGACTTCGGCGAAATGACTAGGCGAAACCACCCGCTTTCGCCATAGATGCAGCGGTACCGGTCGACGCACGATCATCGGGTGCCCACTGCGATCGCTGTTGCCCTGGTCCTGGCGGAGACCGTCGCGACCATCCACGTCACCTTCCGGACGCTGAGATGAAGGTGCGATTCGTCGCGCTGAGCGCAACTGCCGGAGCCGCCCTCGCCATCGGCGGAGTGGTGGTGCCCGCGGCTGCGGTCGCCGCACCGCGCGTGACCTCGATCGAGCTCACCAGCAGCAACCTGTCGATGACGTCCGCCACCGGACAGCACCTCAAGGTGCAGGTTCACGCGTTCGTCAACGCCAACCAGCCGCAGGACAACGAGGCCGACATCACGCTGTGGAAGCCGCTCGGCGTGGGTGGCAGCGCAGGCGAGGAGGACCACACCTGGACCTTCCCGATCCAGTACTCCGAGCTGAAGACCAACGCCGCCGGCAAGGGGACCCTCGACGTCGCGTCTGCCGAGCTCTCACCGTTCGGCGTGATGAGCCTCACGATGACCCCGACCCAGACCGACTCGATCAAGTCCTGCAACGGCAGTCCCTCGATCAGCACCACGCGGGTCAAGCTCGCCGGGACGTTCTTCTTCAGCTCGCGGTCGACCGGCGCCCACAAGTGGGGAAGCGTCGGCAGTCACAGCGCCAAGAAGCCCGTGACGTTCACCGGCAAGAACACCCTCGTGCAGGTCTTCCCCGGCACGAAGCAGTGCCTCAACACCGACGCGAACCCGCCCTGCATGAGTGGCGTCATGTGGGACAGCGGCAACTCGAAAGTCGATGTCAGCGGCGTCATCGCGGCCGGCCGGGAAGTCGTTGACGCAGCGCGCCTGGTCGGATTCGCGACGGGCGCCGGCACCGCCGCGACGCGCGAGGACGACCTGATCGCTCCGATGTCTCCACCGCTGTGGGCGATGGCGGCAGACCGGCTCAACCCCTCGGCCCAGGACGCGACGCTGATCACCCGCGGCTCCTCGCCGACCTCGATCGGTAGCGCATCGCTCACCAGCACCATCCCGGTCTCGATCCAGTCCGTCCCGTGCGGAACGGCAGGCAAGAGCGAGCTCGGCATCGCCTGGCCGGCGGTTCAGTACACGAACGGCGCCACCCCACTGACGTTCAAGCCGCAGGTCTTCGGGCCGATCCACGCGCCCAACAACACCGATGCGATGGTGCTCGCGCTCGGCGGCGCGATCGCGTTGCCGAGCACTCCGGCACCGTCCCTGAAACGCGCTGAGCAGCTGCTGCGCGGTCACCAGTCGTTCGCGAGACAAGGACGTACGTCATGAGCACCAACACCACGACCCCTCGGCCCGCAGCGGCGGTGGCTTCGCTACCGACCCGGCACCAGGCCGAGGTCCCGCCCAAGCGCAGCAAGCTGCTGCCACCCGGCGCCGAGGACATCAGCGTGGGTCAGCTATATCGCGAGCTGGTCCGATGGCCGACGATGCTGTGGCTGCCCGCGGCGGTCGCGGTCATCGTGGTGGTCGGGCTTCAGTCGCTGGTCGCGGCCGTGCCGTGTGCTGTTGTCGTCTCGACCTTTGCGATCTGCGACGCCACGCGACGGGCGGCCCACCGGATTGCCGCCCGGGGCACCGCAGCGACCGTGACCGAGCTGCTGCCCCGGCCCCGTCTCGGGTCGGACAGCTAGCTACCGGTCACCTGCCGGCGCGTCCCCTGTGGGAGGCAACCGGCGATAGCCCGGGTGGACACCCGGGGTGATGTCCTGCGCGGCCATGAGCTGCCCGAGCAGTTGCTGAAGCTGGCGCCGATCGTCGCTGCTCAACGCGCCGAGCAACGCTTCCTCGCTCTCCCGCCCGATCTCGGCAACCCGACCCATCGCCTTGCCGCCGGCCGTCGTCAGGAACAACCGGTGCACCCGGCGGTCCCGCTCGTCGCGGCGGCGCTCGACGAGCCCGGCCGCCTCCAGGTCGTCGACGAACCCGACCAGCCGGCTCGGTGGCATCCCGAACTCGTCGGCGACGGACTGTTGACTACGCCCCGGGTCGATCGCGATCGCACGCAGCAGCCCGACGTGGGGTGGGGTGAGGCCGAGGTGCTCGATCCGCTTGGCGAAGTTCATCGCGGAATGCGCGCCGAGCGCCGAGAGCAGGAAGCCGACACCGATGACTTCGGGCGACCCGGACCGTCTCCCTTCACGGGCCTCGCTCGACTCGGGCTCGCCAGCCATGTGACAAATAATACACTTGAAATATCATTCTGCATCTGAAAGATTCTCAGTCTGCAGGAATTGCCGGAAACCGCCGAGAGGTGCCCTGATGAGTGAAGCGACAACCGTCGAGCCCGCCAACTGGTTTGGGCGCCTAGCGGCGTTCGTGCTGCATCACCGTCGGTGGGTGATGATCGGCTGGCTCGTCGTCCTCGTCGCGGGGATGGCCGCGACCGGCAGCGTCCAGAAGCGACTGTCGGTCGACTTCTCTCTGCCGGGCCAGCCCGGCTACGAGACCTCCCAACACCTCGTGAAGCTCTACGGCCCGAACGCCACGGAGGGCATCACGAGCATCGCCGTGATGACGGCGCCCGACGGCCAGAGGGCCGCCGACCAGACGGCAGCTCTGCAACGCGTTGCGCCGGCGATCGACGAGGCCATCCCCGGGACGCGCGTCGTCGACTACACCAACACGCACGACGCGCGGTTCATCGGCAGCAACGAACGCACGACGATCGCGATCGTCTTCACCCCGATGCCGAAGTCGTTCTCCGACGACCCCACGAAGGACCTGAAGGCGGCCGTCGCGAGCGCACTGCCCGGCTGGCAGACCGGCATCACCGGCGAGCAGCAGCTGTCCACCGGCAACGACACCAATGGTCCCGGAGTCCTGACCGAGACGCTGCTCGGCGCCGGAGGCGCGCTGATCGTCCTCGCGTTCGTGTTCGCCTCGTTGCTGGCGTTGCTGCCGATGCTGGTCGCCGCAGTCTCGATCCTCACGACGTTCCTCGTCGTGCTCGGCCTGACGACGATCACCGAGGTGTCCTTCATCGTCGAGTTCCTCGTCGGCCTCGTCGGGCTCGGCCTGGCGATCGACTACAGCCTGCTCTTCGTCACGCGGTGGCGCGAGGAGCGCGAACACGGCCTCGACAACCACTCCGCCGTCATCCGGGCGTCGGAGACCGCGGGCCGTACCGTCGCGGTCTCCGGACTGACGGTCGGGATCGGCTTGCTCTCGCTGATCGTGCTACCGGTACCGGGTCTTCGCAGCGTGGGAATCGGCGGCGTGCTGATCCCGCTGATCTCCACAATCGTCGTGCTCACCCTGCTCCCGGCTTTGCTCGGCGGCATCGGACCCCGCGTCGACTGGCCGCGGGTACGACACGAGGCGACCGCCAGCCGGGTGTGGACCGGCTGGGCGAGAGGGGTCGTCAAGCAGCGCTGGGCGGGCGCCGGCGTCGCCGTCGTCATCCTCGGTGTGATGCTGGCACCGGTCTTCGGGCTGAAGGTCGGCGAGACCAGCGTCAACGCCCTCGCGAAGTCCGGGACAGCTCACGACCTGTACCAGCAGATCGAGAACAACGGCATCAGCCCCGGCGTCCTCACCCCACTCGAGATCCTGACCCGCACCTCGGACGCACCCGCCGTCCTCGACGCCATGAAGAGCACGCCCGGTGTGTCGGTCGCGACCCTGCCGGACGGCCCCACCGCAAACCGCAACGGCTACTCCGACGTGATCGTCATCCCGGACCAGGTGACCGCGAACAGCGAGTCACTCGCGCCGGTTCGCGCGGTGCAAGCCGCGGTGAAGCCAATCGACGGCGTGGTCGGCGTCGCCGGCGACGGCCCCGTACAGCAGGACTACATCCACGCGGTCTACGGCAACTTCCCGCTGATGTTCACCGTCATCGCGATCCTGACGCTGATCCTGCTGACCCGTGCGTTCCGTTCCCTGACCCTCGCGCTGAAGGCGGTGCTGCTCAACGTCATCTCCATGGGGGCGACATTCGGGTTCATGGCGTGGTTCTGGCAGAACGGCCACGGCTCAAACGCGGTGTTCGGCGTGCCGGCGACCGGAGCGATCACGTTCTGGGTCCCGCTGATGATCTTCGCGTTCCTGTTCGGGCTGTCGATGGACTACGAGGTGTTCATCCTCAGCCGGATCCGCGAGGAGTACGACGCCTCTCCCGCGGAGGTCGGGACGAACGCTGCCGTCGTGCGTGGGCTCGGCCGCACCGGCCGTCTCGTGACGAGTGCCGCGCTGATCCTGTTCCTCGCATTTGCAGCCCTCGCCTCGGGTCCGCAGACCGACATCAAGGTCCTCGGCACCGGCCTCGGCGTGGGCATCCTGCTCGACGCGACGATCGTCCGGGCCCTGCTGGTGCCCGCGCTGATGTCGCTCATGGGCAAGTGGAACTGGTGGCTTCCCCACCCGGTCGCCCGGGTGCTGAAGGTGGACGCCTCGCCCAGGCCGGAGCCGGCACCCGCGTAGTCGACCACTCCCGCGGCGGCCGGCGGGTCTCAGGTGACCGAGATACCCACGCCGCCCCGGGTGGTCGCGCCGTACCGCTCCTGCGCGGCCGCGAGGTCGAGCGGCCTGATCGAGGTACGCGCGTCCTTCGCGTCCTGGGTGAGCAACTCGGCCGGGATGATCCAGGCGACCTCGAACTCGAGGCCGTCGGGGTCGTGCGCGTAGAGGCTCTTGGTGGTGCCGTGGTCGGACGCTCCGACGAGCGCGCCGGCCGCGGAGAGATCTCGCGCCAGCCGTTCGAGCTCTTCGAGCGTGTCCACCTCCCACGCCAGGTGATACAGGCCGACCGTGGCCTGGCCGGCGAGGGAAGGTCCCGCGGCCTCTCCGATTGCGAACAGTCCCAGGTCGTGATCGTTGGTCGACCCCGGCGCTCGTAGGAAGGCGGCGCCCGCGAAACCCTTCGGCGTCATCTCCTCGATCCGGGTGAACCCGAGGACGCCGACATAGAACTCAAGGCTCGCCTGGAGGTCGCGAACGTAGAGGACGGCGTGGTTGAGGCGCACGATCGGCATGGCGTCAGGTGATCTTCGCGACGGTGATCTGAGAGTTCGAGTTGTTGGAGATCTTGATCGACCCGAAGATCTGCTCGTGGACGGTCAGGCGCTTCTTGCCGTTCTTGTACTTCGCGTTGTTCCAGTTGGTCGACGTCTCGACCTTCTGCTTGCCACCCTGCCTGCAGTGCACGCTGTCCGCCGGGGTGGCGTGCTTCGCCTTCAGGCTTGCCGTCCCCGAACTGTTGCCGGCCGCGGTCACCGACAGTGACACCGCACCTCCGCCGCTCTTCTTGAGAGTCAGCTTCTTGGTCGTCGCGAACGCCTCGTCGCTGCGGGTCGCGCCGGTCGGCTGGCTGAGGATCTTCTCCCGCGAGGCGAACAGGCTTCCCTTCTTGCCCGACGTGACGCCGGTGAAGCCGAGGTTGTCCTGGTTGGCCTGCCAGAGGGTGCCGGACAGGCACGGCACGTTGAAGTCGATGCAGCCGAGACCGGTTGCGTAGGTGGACACGACCTGCCCTGACAGCGACTCGAGGGTGACCGACCCCCACTTGTGCGCGCCGCTCGACTTCGTCACGAAGGTGAACGTGCCGGCGATGGTCACCTTCTGGGTCTGCGACGTCGGAGACCCCTTGCAGCTCTGCGTCGTCGGGTTCCCGACCGGAGTGACCTGGAGGTCGATCGTGCCGTACGGCGCCAGTTCCGAGCTCGGCACGTCGATCGTTCCGGAGCCGGTGGAGTCGAGCGCGATGACGCTGCCGTCCACCGGGAAGCGCCAGTCGTGGAACTCGCTCTTGTCCGACGTGCCACTGCTCAGCGACACCGTCACGTCATCACCGATGTTCGCGTTCGGGATGTGGTGCGCCTGGAACGTGAGGTGCAGCTTGTGACCGGTTGACGAGGTGACCGGCGCCGACGTCGTCTGGAGCGCCACCGACGTGACGACCTGCGGGACGTCGCGAGGAGCGGACGCGAGCCCGGCAGGAGCCGCCGCGAGCGTTGCGCCGACGGTCACCGAGGAGATGAGGACAGCGAGCGTGCGCATACAGCGGACCCTAACCGCTACCGCAAGGTGTAGTGCCGCACGCCGTCCTGCTCGGTCATCGTCGCCCGACCCTGCGCCACCAGCAGCTGCAGGTGGGCACCGGTCTCACACACGGCGAGGAACTGGTTGAAGACGTCGAGCTCGTCGAGCGTCCGCTCGCGGCGGGTCCACGTCACCTTCGCCGCGACGTCGATGGCCCGGTCGGCACCTTCCGCCAACACTGCCGCCATCACGTCGAGGCGCACCCGGTGATGTTCGACGAGCTCGTCCACCCGGTCGTGCACGCTCGGCGCCACCGACCCGTGCGCGGGAAGCAGCATCGCGTCAGGGCGGGAGCGCACCAGCGCGAGCGAGTCGAGGAACGCGCCGAGTGGGTTCGGCGTACCGGCCGGCTCGAAGCCGATCGACGGCGTGATCGTCGGCAGTACGTGGTCGCCCGCGAACAGCAACGAGGCAGGGGTGTCGTAGAACACGACGTGCCCCCGGGTGTGGCCCGGCGTCTCGACCACCTCGAGCGAACGACCGTTGGCGGCGATCGTCTGGTCTCCGGTCAGCCACTCGTCGGGCAGCTCCCACTCGGCCGGGTCATGGTGCGGCTTCTTCCCCGACATCGCCTCCGCGATCTCCGTCGCGCCGAGGGCGCGGAGCAGCTCGACCTGTTCCTGCGCGGCCATTCGGCCGGGCCGGCTCACCGCCTCGAGCGACCACCGCTCCTCGGCACCGAGCGCAACGGTCGTTCCGAACTCCCGGCGAAGGTGGATCGCCTGGCTGTAGTGGTCGCGGTGCATGTGCGTGACGAGGAACCGCTGCACATCACCGAGCTCGGCGCCGATCTCGCGCAACGCCGTCTGCAGGAGCTCGCGGGCATCGGCAACCGCCCAGCCAGAGTCGATGAGGACTGGACCGTCGCTGCCGGTGACCGCATAGACGTTGACAGCGCGCAACCCGTCGTTGGGGAGCGGAAGCGGAATCCGGTGCACTCCGGGCACCACTTCGTAGACACCCGGGGCCGTCCAGTCGTCGCTCACACCTTTTGTTCTACCGGACCCACCTCGAACGTCGGGCTGGTGCCCGTGATCTGGGTCAGCCTCCCGGCGTCGTCCGACGCGTCTCCCAGGTAGCGAATGCGGTAGTCGCCGGGCGTGACGTCGGCGGGGATGTCCCAGGTGATGGTGATCCGCGAACCGCCGTCCTGCTTGCGCCAGTGGAGCTTCGTCGCCCAGTCGCCGTCGTCGGCGACCCGGACCCACGAGTCACCGTCACGACGCTCGACGTGCAGGTAGGTCCCCTCGCGGCGCAGGTTGTTGTTGGGGTTGGCGCCCGCGAAGGCAACCTCCACCTGCTCTCCGGCGGCGTACCGGCTGCGTGGCGCGGACAGCACGTCGCCGTAGGAACGGCCCGCCACGGGCGAGTCCGCCCGGACCTTGGCCTTCTTGCGTCCGGCCTTTCGGGACAGGTCGGGCGGAGGCGTACCGCGTGGAACGTCCGTGCCGTCCCGCATCGCGGTGGCGAGCTCGACGGCGACCTGGGTGAACGCCGGCGCCTCCCACTTGCCGAACAGCGTGCTTCCGCCTTCGTACCGCTGCTCCTCGTACTCTTCGGGCGTCGTCACGTAATGGATGTAGGCGTTGCTGTAGCCGGCGACGAGCACGTCGGAGAGATCGGCACCGACGACCGACGCCACCTCGCGACGCATCCGGAGCCCCGCGGTGATCGTCACCTCCCCCGGGATGCCGATCAGGTAGAGCTTGCCGATCCGCAGCAACTGGACCGGCACCAGTTCCTGCACCATCGGCGTCAGCCGGTTAAGACGTCCGCCCGGCAGCACGATGCCCTTGGGCGACTGCGAGTCGCGCAGTTGTTCGGAGAACCGGTAGACGACGTGCCGCGAGAACGCGTCGACCAGCCGGTTGCGACCCTGTTTGAACGGCCAGAACCCCGGGCCCTCATCCGTGCCGGCAAGCGCCGCCGCGCCGCCCATGACCGGGGCGGTCCGGTGGGTACGCCCGTCGCCGGTGAACTCCGGGCCGACGGTCACGTTCCCGATGTCGACCCACGTCATCCGGCAATCCAGGCCGCCCGACATCGCCTCGCCATCCGACGCGGCGAGCGACGCGGCGGCGTCCGCCTGCCGTTGACCGATGATGCGGGTGTTCTCGAACTCGTCCTCCGTGGGCCCGCTGCCCGGTGCGCGGTTGAGGTTGGGGGACATGTCGCCGGCGTTGGTCTGTGCGAACGCCGAGATGAAGTCGGGCTGCTCGCCGGTGATGTAGTCCACGCCCGAGACCACGCGCTCCCAGTAGTACCCGGCGTAGCCCTTGTTGTCCGCGCTGATCAGGCAGTTCTTGTTGGTCATGCTCGTACCGTGCGTCGCGAACCAGTTGATGGCGCCGACGGCGCGGCCGTCCCGGTCAACCCGCAGCACGGTGGTCTGCGAATCGACCGCCTTGGGGAAGTACGCCTTGTCCGCTTCGGGGTTGCGGGCGAACGACTGCGGCGACCGGTTGACGCTGGCGTTCTCGAGCACCCCGTGGGCAAGGGTGAGCGTCGCAGGTGCGATGTCGGCGTGCGCGCGTTCGACCGCCTCGACGATGCCGTCGACGATCGCCCCGAACGTCACCGGATGGAAGCCGTGCGTGGTCGTGTTGTAGAGGCGGTGGTGTGAGTAGCCACCGGGGCCGCAGTGGGTGTGGGTGACGGTCAACATGACGTTGCGCTCGGTGTAGAGGTCGCCGAACTTGTCGGCCAGCCGACGCAGCACCTCGCGATGAACGCTGTCGAACATCAGCGGCAGATCACTGACACAGAGCAGCAGACGCTGCTGCGTCGGCGGGTCGACCACGATGAACGCCCGCGTACGCAACCGGGTGTGCAGCCCTTTGGACACCTGGTCCGCCTTGCCGTAGCCGAGCAGCCCGCAGCCCGCCGGCTCCCCTGTCACGTCGGAGATGCCGCGCCCGACGAGGTACGGCACTTCGGGCTTCGGCAAAGGGGCGTCCGTCATGAGGACGGACCCTACTTACGCGGCGGGCTCGGCGTCTCCGGTCGTCGTCCCGGTCGGCACGCCACTGGCCGGGACGTAGAACGGAAGCGAGTGCGCGGCGTGTGCCTTCGTACGGCCCACGAACACCCGGTAGTGGATGTTGTGACGCTGCGCCTCCGGCACCGTGACGCTCACTGTCAGCGTGCTGTCGAGGGTCGCGGTCTGTGACCCCTTCCGGCCACCGGGGCGGCGCACGGTGACGAGGTCTCCCGCCTGCCCGCCGGCAACCTTGATCGTGATCGTCGCCCTGCGGGCGCCAGGGACGGGAGGCGGCACGTTCACCGTGATGATCGGGACAACCCGCACCTGCGCGACCGTGCTGTGCACGTGTCGCCCGGAGTGCAACACCAGCCGCAGGTTGTGATCGATCCCGGACACCGTGAAGCGCACCGAGCCGTCACTGGCCGTCTGCTGCGGGCCGAGCCTGCTCCATCCGGGCACGCCCACGCGCCGGTAGCGCAGTCCGACCCGCCGATCCGCAATCGGCGCAGCATCGGCGCCGTCGAGCTGACCGGTGACGGTAACGGTGCCGCCCACCATGACCTTCGGCGCGCTCAGACTGATCGCGAGGGTTGCACCCGCCAGCGGTCCGTCGCCGATCGGCACCGTCGGAGTCGGCGTCGGCGTCGGGGTCGACACCGGCGTCTCGGTCGGCGTGAGAGACGGCGACGGAGTCGAGGTGACGCCTGCCGTCGGGCTGCTGCTGGCGGTGGCTGTGGGAGTCGTCACCGCCGGCGAGCGTGAGGCCTCGGGCGACGCCGAGCTGCTCGACGGGACGGGTGCGGGCGCGGACGCAGGAGGCTGCGCCGTGGTGACAGGCGTGGCGAGGTGCGCGTGGTGGTGCTTCGGCGCGGGTACGCCAATGCTCCCGAGCGCGTTGTGCAAGGTCCGCTGCGCCGAGTCCGGAAGGTGATCGGTGTAGGCCGCGGCGACGCCGCCGGTCAACCCGACGATGACCACTGCGGCGGTACCGCTGGCGACCACGCGAGCGGCGGAACGGCGAAGCGGCGGTGCGCCGGTAGTGGCGGCCCGGAATGCGGCCAGCGCCTCGGCCTCGCCCGCGAGCTCCTCCGGTGTGGCGGGGCCGGTGATCGCCTTGACGACCGGGTCGTCACGGAAGCGCGAAAGGTCGTCGTCTCGGCGACGCATCACACCACCTCCGACGACGTGACCCGCGGGTCATGGGAAAGGGCTCGCAGCCCTCGATGAACGCTCACCCGGACCGCGCCGGGTGACTTGCCGACGATCTGCGCCACGGTCGGGACGTCAAGCCCCGCGACGACGCGCAACATCACCATTTCTGCCTGCTCGGGGGGAAGGGTCGCGACCAGCTCGAGCGCTCGCGCGGTCGAGATCTCCTCGAGCGCGCCGGCCTCGGCGGCAGGTGCGACCGGCTGGTGTCCGGTCTGCGAGACGTCGGGAACGGGGACTGCGGGGCGAGCAGCGGCAGCGCGCGCCGCATCGATCGCCCGGTGTCGCGCGAGCGTGAACAACCAGGCGCGGAAACCGTCGGCGTTCCCGATGAAGCTTCTGAGATCCCGTACGACCTGCAGCCAGGTCTCGGCCGCGACATCCTCACAGGCCCCCCCACTACGTACGCGCAGATAGCGGAGCAAGCTCGGCTGCAGCGACCGCCAGAGTTCTGCGAACCCTGATTCGTCGCCGGCTCGCGCGCGACGAAGTGCGTCGTCCAGCGGCTCGTCGGCCCGGTCCGCCTGGGGACCGAGCCGACGAGCGCGACGCGCAGGGAACGTAGGAATCTGCCCCGGGTTCCCTTCATGTCGACGACCGACGCCGCTGAGCGGAAGTGCCTCAGCCGACGGTGACGACACCACTCTGGCACCCGTTGAAGTTCGGGCCGCCGGTGAACACCAGCTGGAACTCCTCGGGAGCAGAGGGCGCCCCCACGCCGAAGTTGACCATGCCGTGCCGGTTGGTACGACGGGTCTTCACCGTCGTCCAGGTGGCGCTGCCGGCCACTCGCTCCTGCAGCTCGACCTTACGACGTTCGAGGGCGTGTCCGCTGCCCCGAAGCTGTCCCATGATCCGGGCGTGTCCGTTGTGGCGGGTCCGCTCGCGGATCGACAGCGTGCTGTCGCGGAGCACGTGGACCGTCGCCAGCTTGCTCGCGGCGGCCACCCGCGAGTGGGCGCTGGCCGGCGCCGGAGCGGGCGTGGTCGCCGTCGGGACCCGGAAGATCAGGCGGTAGTGGGTGGTGCGCTTCGGGGTGACCGTGAAGCTCACGCTGCCGTCGTTGCCGGTCGTCGCCGAGGCGATCCGGTGCCCGTGCCACTTGCCGGCCGCGCGCGCCCGCAGGTAGACGGTGTCACCGGCGGCGACGACGCCGCCCTGGGTGAGCACGCCGCTGACGCTGTCGGAGTCGCCAGGGTGGATCGACGGCTGCGCCACCGCGATCGACAGCGCGTAACCGTTCGACGGAACGGGCGTGGGGGTGTCAGCGGCCGCTGGGCCGGCCGCCGACACCAGCGCCACGCCGCTCGAGGCGGTCAACGCGAGCGCCGCAACGGACGTGATGCGGCGGGATCTGGATGAAGTCATGGCCCTTCCTGTTCGTCTGGCCCACGAGGGCTGGGTGAAGGAGGCGATGGGGCTTCCACGCGAGACAGCGGCGGACCGAAACCGCGCGTTACACCGACCGCGATTGCCGCTTCGCCGCGTTAGAGCAAGGCCAGGCGGCAATCGCGCGTTACACCCGACCCCAATTGCCGCTTCGCCGCGTTAGAGCGCGGCCAGGCGGCAGTCGCGCGGGCGGCTAGCGTCTGCGCGATGAGCGCGCCGACGTTCCGGCTGGCCACCGTCGACGATGTGCCGGCGATCGTCGCCCTCGTCGAGTCGGCGTACCGGGGAGAGTCGAGCCGGGCCGGCTGGACCACCGAGGCCGACCTGCTCGACGGCCAGCGCACCGACGCCGACGCCGTGCGCGGAACGATCGAGGCCGAGGACCGGGTGGTCCTGCTCGCCCACGGCGCCGCTGGCGAGCTGCTGGGATGCTGCGAGCTCCGCGAGCGGCCAGCCAAAGTCGCGTACTTCGGGATGTTCGCCGTCGTACCCACCGTGCAGGGAGGCGGCATCGGGCGCACCGTGCTCGAGGAATCCGAGCGCTGGGTGGCGCAGACGTGGGGCGCCACAACGATGGAGATGACCGTGCTCGCCCAGCGTGAGGACCTGATCGCCTGGTATGAGCGGCGGGGCTACCGGCGTACCGGCAAGACCGAGCCGTTCCCGTACGGAGACGAGGGGTTCGGCCTGCCGCGACGGCCCGACCTCTACTTCGTCCTACTAGAGAAAGAGCTCAGCCGTCCGTCCTGAACCGGACATCTCGTTATTTGTGTCCCACGCGTAACTCAAGCACACCGAGGAACCGGTCGAACTACCCGTAGCGGTGCCATGTGGGCGTCGCGAGCGTTGCACGTGCCGAAGGGATCGTTGATGAACAGCAGGTCGAGTCGCTTCCACCTGGCAGCCAAGCGGACGTCCGCGATCGCGGTGGTCACCGCAGTCATCGCCTCGCTCGCCGCGACGCTGACCGCGACGCCGGC
>DASZTV010000067.1:0-29941 GCA_035548125.1 Mycobacteriales bacterium
GTTGAAAAGTGCAAGATCGCGTTTGTTGGGGGGGGTTAGCTGAAGAGGGGGGAGAGCGTCAGGGGGTCGGTGCCTTCGGGAGGTGGCGGGCCCGTCGTTGTCTGCTGCTGAAGCGGCGGGCGTGGGCGCCGCCGGCGTAGCGGCAGCGGCGCGATGAACCCGAGCGCAGCGCCGAGTGCGGCGCCCGACGCCGGAGCGGTTCGCCACGCGGACGCGCGGGAGGAGATCGGCGGACCCGTCGGGTACGTCGTGAAGTAGTGCAGGTACGACGCCTGGCGCAGCGACACGGCCAGCGCCGCATAGGCGTCATAGGTCTGCTTCGAGGACGGCGAGGAGATCCGCAACGTGCCGACGCCGGCGGCGCCGTAGTCGTCGAGGCAGGTGATGTGCACGTCGGGCAGTGACGGCTCGATGTCGGACGCGAGCTGACAGACCGTCGCGATCAGCAGCCGTCCCGACGTCACGGCGTCGTAGCGTCCGGTGTTGCGCTCCGGGCTCACCGTGGAGAACACGCGCTGCTGGGAGACGGTGACCGGCGCGATCAGCAACGCGATGACGCCGGCGATCGCACCGGTGGCGCCGAGGAACGCGATCCGGCGGTGCGACCACTTCGGCATCAGGATCGTGCCGAGCTCCGGCTCGGCGGTGGCGGTCGCGATCGCGAGCATGAGGATGGCGAGCTCCGCCGGCTGGCTCAGCAGCAGCGCGTCGTCGACGATGCCGCTGGCCAGGAACGCCACGAAGCCGAGCAGTGCCGCAGTGATCGCGACCCGCCGGATCGGATCGCGCACTCGCAGGCCGCGCGCGGCCTGGATCACCGCCGTGATGCAGAACGCCAGCAGCACCGCTGCGCCGACCGTGCCGGTGTCGCCGTAGGCGTACAGGTAGAAGTTGTCCGTCACCGGTACGCCGATCGACTGCAGCCCGCCGATCCCGAGCCCGAGGAACGCGTGGTGCGAGACGGCGTCGAGGATCGGTGGCAGCCGCTGGAACCGCACGCCGACCGAGCCGACGTCGGTGTGCAGGGAAAGGTGTCGCCGGATCGCCGAGTCGAAGAAGTACAGGCTGATCGACGCGAGCGCTCCCACCGACGCGAGCAGGATCGCGCGGCGCTGCCGGATCAGCAGCGCGATCAGGATGAACACCACCGGGACCGCGGCGGCGGCACTGCGGGCGTAGGTCCAGTACAGCGAGGCGAAGGTCAGCACGATCAGGAGTACGCCGGTCACGCTGACCCGGCGGGCGCGCAGCGCGAGCATCGTGATGAACGGCAGGATCATGATCTCGACCCACCCGTAGGCGAGTGCGAACTCGCCGCTCGACCGCACCCGCAGGTGGCCGCCCCGGGACTCCAGCACGTGGGACGCGGTCGTCGAGCCCGCCTCACCGGCGAGGTTGAACAGGTGCTCGCCGTACGCCTGGTTGGAGAAGTGCTCGAGGACCGCGATCCCCGCCGACACCCCGAACGTCACGAGAAGCGCGCGCATCACGAACCGCGGATCGTCGATCCACCGGCAGAGCGCGAGCGTCACGATGAAGAACACGCCGACGAAGCCGAGGTCGATGACGCGCTGCAGCGCCACCGTCGGGATGCCGCCGGGTGGCGCGAACGCGAGGCCATTGGCCGCCCACGTGACGATCAGCAGCGCGATCGCGAGGTGCACTGGCGTCGCCGTGAACAGCCGGTTCCAGCCACCCTGCTTGGCCATCGTCGCGAGCCGGACGCCCGCGGCGCCGATCAGGATGTGGTTCACCGTCGCGTACGACGTGAGCATGTGCGGTGCGACCAGCGTCGACGGGATCAGCATCATCGAGCCGATGAGCAGCCCGAGGACCGCGGTGGGCCGGGCATAGAGCGCGACCAGGACGCCGAGGACGGTCCCGCCGTCGATCAGGAGTACGCCCATGGATCAGAGCCTCGGGGGTGTCAGCGGTCCTACCAGCGGCGGCGAAGCAGGTCGGCGACGATGATGAACGCCGCCCCGACCACGACGAACGCGACGCCAGCCGACACCAGCTGCTTCTTGGTCGAGACCGACACCTTCACGCCGAGGGTCGGGTTGGTGACCTCGGTGAGAGTGACGCGGTCGACGGAGGAGATCCCGATCTTCTGCTGCGAGCTTCGTACGTAGTCGATGAGCTCGCTGGTGGCCGCCTGCGCGATCGTGTTGGACTCGTGCGGGTTCCGCCCCTGCGCGAACAGGTTGATCGTGAACGTGGACGGCGAGATCAGCGTGGTGAGCGCGTTCTCGATCGTGCCGACCGGAAGGCCGACCTGCTGCGCGACCGGTCCCGCGATCACGGACGTCTGCGCGAGCCCGCCGTAGTAGTAGCGGAGCCGCTGCAGCTTGGCGAGCGTGGCGTCCCCTGCGTCGCTGTACACCGCGAACGGCTGGTCGATCAGCATCGTCGAGAAGCTGATGTAGTGCGTCGGCTTGGAACGCTGGTACAGCGCGGCGCCGGCGCCCGCGAGCAGTGCGAGCACGAGCGCGAGGATCACGGTGAGGGCGCTGACCTCGACCGGGAGCCGGTTGCGGGCATGACGCGGCCCCGTCGTGTCATCCATCAGCACGCGCGCAACGCTACCGGCAGCGTGGGGGGAAGGTACGTTTCGGCGGTGGCAGACAGCGCGGCGGTGCCGGTCACGGTTGTCGTGCCGACCCGGGACCGTCCGGGTCAGCTCGAGACCTGTCTGGCGTCGCTGCGAGCCGCGCTCGATGAGTCCGACGAGCTCGTCGTCGCCGACAGCGCGTCGCTCGACCCCGACGCGGTCGCGGCGGTTGCCCGCGGGGCCGGTGCCACCCTCGTGCGCTGCGCGCGTCCCGGAGTCGGCCGGGCCCGCAACGCCGGCTGGCGTGCCGGCACTCGCGCGATCGTGCTCTTCACCGACGACGACGTCGTCGTCGACCGGAACTGGCGCAACGCACTTGCCCGTTCCGTCGCGGCCGGACCCGACACGGTCGGGTTCGTGACCGGGCGGGTGCTGCCCCCGGAGGGCGAGCGGCCGTCGCGCGACGTCGCGATCAAGCGCGACGACCGGCCGGAGAGCTACGACGCGACCAGCGTCGGCAACCTCGGTCACGGCGCGAGTCTCGGCATGCGGCGCGAGGTGCTCGAGCGCCTCGGCGGGTGGGACGAGTCGATGGGGACCGGCGGCCGGTTCGGCGCGGCGCCTGAGCACGACCTGTTCGACAGGTGCTTCGCCGCGGGGCTGACCGGGAAGTTCGAGCCGGGCGCGCTCGCCTGGCATTCGCAGTGGCGTGGTCCGCGCCGGCTGCTGCTGCTCGACGCGCGGTACGGCTACGGCACCGGCGCGCGCATCGCGAAGCTGCTGCGCCTCGACCGCGCACGGGCGCGGCTCGTGGCCCGCGACTACTACCGCGGCGGGCTCCGCGAGCTCGGCCGGGAGCTACGGGCGCGGCACGGGTACCCCGCGGTCGGCACCGTACTGCGGCTGCTCGCCGTTCCGGTCGGTCTGCTGCGCGCGCTCGCCGTACCGGTGGTGGACGGCCACTACAAGGTGCGCGGATGAGCGCGCCGCCGCTGTCCGTGGTGCTGCCGACCTCGGATCGCCCGGATCTGCTGGACGCCGCGTTGGCGAGCCTTCGGGCCTCGCTCCGGGAGGGCGACGAGCTGATCGTCGCCGAGTCCGGGTCGGCGGACCCGGAGCCGGTGTGGGAGGTCGCCCGACGTCACGGCGCCCGGCTGATCGTCGTCGACGCCCCCGGCGTCTCGCGGGCCCGCAACACGGCCTGGCGGGAGGCGGCGCACGACCTGATCGCGTTCGTCGACGACGACGTCCGCGTCACTCCCGGCTGGGCGGCGGCGATGGCGGAGGCACTCGCCGCGCATCCGGACGCGGCGTTCGTCTCCGGCCGCGTCGACCTGCCGGAGGGCCAGGGCACGTTGGCGCTGACCGTGAAGACCGAGCTCGCCACCGAGGAGTACGACCGGAGATCCGGCGGCGTCCTCGGCCACAGCGCCAACCTCGGCATGCATCGCGCGATGCTCGCCGCGGTCGGCGGCTTCGACGAGACGATGGGACCCGGCGCGCGCTGGCCGGCCGGTGAGGACCCCGACCTGCTCGACCGGGTGCTCGCGACCGGGGCGCACGGCTGGTACGCGCCGGACGCGGCGGCCTATCACGAGCACTGGCGCCGGATGCGGCAGTACGTCGCGCTGCAGCACCGGTACGGCATCGGCGCGGGGGCCCGGCTGGCGAAGCTGCTCCGGACCGACCGGGTGCGACTGCGCGTCGTCGCCGTCGACGACCTCTGGAGCTGGGGCGTCGCCTCCATCGGACGGGAGCTGGTCAAGCGCGACTGGCCGCGCGCGGCTGGTTCGCTGCTGCGGTTGCTCGGGATGCTGCGCGGCCTGCTCGCCGCGTCACTGGTGCCGGTCCGCGACGGTCACTTCCGGCCGCGGCGCGCCACGAGCTCCTCGTAGAGCGCATCCACCCGGGCCGCGCACTCGCGTACGTCGAACGCCATCGCGTGGCGGGGGCCGGCGTCCGCCAGCCGCTGTGCGAGGTCCGGGTCGCCGAGCACGCGCGAGATGCCTGCCGCCAACGCGTCGGCGTTGCCTTCCTCGACCAGCAGCCCGGTGCGGCCGTCCTCGACGAACTCCGGGATCCCGCCGTGATGGGTGGAGACGACCGGCCGGCCGCTGGCTGCGGCCTCGAGGTTGACCAGCAGCAGGCTCTCGCTGTCGCCCGTCGCCGAGGTCCGGCTCGGGGTCGTCACCAACCGAGCGCTGCGAATCAGGTCGCGCACCTGCTCGTGGCGCCGCGCAGCTTCCGGCCGGAGGTGGGTGATCGACGGGCCCGCGTCGTGGAGCAGCTCCGCCTGCGGGCCGTCGCCGAGCAGGACCAGCCGCGCATCGGGGTGGTCGGCGAGCACCGACGGCCACGCGTCGAGCAGCACGTCGACGCCCTTCTTCTCGACCAGCCGTCCCACGAACGCAACGGTCGGCGGGCCGTCGGGGAGCGGGGTCGACGTGAAGAACTCGGTGTCGACGCCGCTCGGGATGACGCGGATCCGGTCGCGGTCGAACCCGGCCTGCACCGCGGCGTTCGCCAGGAACTTCGACGGCACGACCAGCGCGTCGACGGCTCCCACCACCTCGTCGTACCGGTGCGGGTCGCCGTGCAGCAGACCGGTGACGTCGTGGCCGTGGAGCGACAACACGAACGCCCGGTTCGCCAGTACGTCGAGGACGTCACGCGCGGCGTACCCGAAGTGCACGTGCACCACGTCCGCGCCGCTCATCGCGAGCAGCGGTCGCAGCTGCAGCCGAAGCGCGGCGTACTTCCATCGTTCCGGTGCGGCGTCGCGCAGCCGGTGCAGCGAGTGACGCGGCCGCAGCGGAAACGCGTCGAGGTGCTGCCAGCCGTCTCGGCTGATCACCACGGCGTCGTGGCGGGACAGCGCGATCTGCGTCGCGACGAAGCCGGCCGACAACTCGAGCCATCGCTCGACGTAGTGGGCGATCTTCATCGGGATCTCGCGGTCCTAGTTCTCGGGCACCTTGCTGATCGGCTTCGCCGGCACCCCGCCGACCAGCCAGCCGGGCTCGACGTCCTTCGTGACGACGGCACCCGCCCCGACGAACGCCTGGTCACCCACCGTCACGCCGGGCGTGATCACGGCGTGGGCGCCCATCCAGATGTTGCGCCCGATCCGCACCGGGCTGGTCACGGACGTGTGGTGGATCGGTACGCCCGGCGGTGTCCGTTCGTGGCGGGAGTCGGTGATCGTCGTGTACTCGCCGATGATCGTGAGATCGCCGATGTCGATCGACTCCGCGCAGTGGACCGTGACACCGCCGTTGAGGACCACGCCCTCGCCGACGGTGAAGGCGCCGGTGATCTGGTAGGTGGCGAGCCGCCGCAGCTCGGTGCCGGCGCCGACCGTCATCGAGCCGCCGCGGAACGACAGCCGCAACCCGTCGCCCAGGATCACGCCGGATCCCAGGTCGAGGGTGTTGTCGGTGGCGGGGTAGATCTCGATCAGCGGTTGTCGCTCGATCCGCACGTCGCCGGCGATCCGGACGTGGATCGACCCGCCGCCGCGGGCCGCGAGCAGCTTCAGTCGGATGATGAGCCGCTCACGTCGCCACCGGCGGCGCACCGCCGCCAACGGACCGGCGAGCACGAGCAACGGGCGCAGCAGGCGCCCTAGCACATGCCGGTACGTCACCGTCCGGCTCCCATGATCGGACACGGTAGGCCATCGGATACGAAACAATGGTCGGGTGAAGGCGGTGGCGCGGGCGGCGATCCGGTTCGGGTTACCGCTTGTTCTGATCGCCGGGATCGCCGTGCCGGAGCTGCCGCTCGCGGCTCGCATCGGCTGCGCGTGCCTTCTCGTGGCGCTGTGGTTGGTCGTCTATGTGCGCTACCGGCAGCGCGGGATCCGGCTGACCCAGATCGAGTGGGAGCAGCTCCGTACCGCCACCCCCGTCGTCTTCTCGCGGCACTACAACGAGTGCGTGCCCACCGTCGAGGAAGAGCTCGACATGTGGAGCGACTACCACGGTCATCGGCACGAGATGCGGTACCGCCTGGTCGGTGACGCGGCGCTCGAGCGGATGCCCGAGCAAGGTGTGCTGCTCGACATCGGCTGCGGATCGGCGCTCATCGCCGATCGGCTCCGGGACTGGTCGGCGCACTACATCGGGCTGGACTTCGGCGGTCATCACATCGAGTCCGCCGCTCGCCGCTACCAGGAGTACGACGGCCCGCTTCGCACGTCGTTCCTGCGGGGCGACGGCGAGCACCTGCCGCTGCGTGACCGCTCCGTCGACGTCATCGTCTTCACCGAGGTGATCGAGCACCTGCTGCAGCCGGAGCTCGCGGTGTGGGAGATCGCTCGGGTCCTCAAGCCCGGTGGAGCTCTCGTGATGACGACCAACAACGCCTCCGAGATGCCGCTGCGGTTCCCGCTGTTCAACCCCGGCGCGTTCCTCGAGAAGGCGCTCGGCTTCGCCCACGACGGACTGATCTCCCACCGGCCGTGGGTGTGGCCCTACCCGGTCAGCCAGGAGATCGTCGAAGACGGGACCAGCGCGGTGTTCGTCCCGCACACCTGGCACAAGCAGGCCGAGACCAGGCGAATGTTCGAGGCGGCAGGCCTGACGACGGTGCGCGCGTCGAGCTTCGAGTTCCCGCCGCCGCAGAGCAAGAGCGCCCGTTGGCTCGACCGGCAGGGCCGGCGGGGCCGTTGGTTCGTCGACCGGCTCGAGACCGTCTGCACGCACACGCCGCTGGTCAACCGGCTCGGCTGCCACCTGATGATGGTCGCGACGCGCACCGAGGGCGGCCTGCCCGAACCGCCGGCCGGGATCTGGCCGGGCCCGTTCTCGAAGGCGCCCTAGGGAACCACTGATCAATGCGCTGTCCTGCTGCGCGTCGCTCAGATCGACGCCTGGACTGCGTTGTCGTCGTCGCGCGTAGCGCCGCTACGCGACTCCTCCTCCGCCTTGCCAGCCGCCGACTGGAGCGCCGCTCGCGACGGACGGCATTGATCACTGATTCCCTAGCTCTAGAGCAGAAGCGTGCGGTAGCGCACCGAGCCGATCACGCACGCCAGCACCTCGGCGCCGTCGATCACGAACGTCACCGGCAGCAGCAGCAGCCGGTCTCGCTGCCTGGTTCCGGGCAGCCGTTCGCGGCGTACCCGATGCCGGGCGTACGGCGCGAGCAGGCCGAGCGCGACGACCCAGGCGAGCGCAGCGAGCAACCAGCTGCCCAAGAACGGCGCGGCGACCGCCAACGCGATCCCCGGGAGCGCGATCAGCACGCAGCGGTGCGCCGGCTTCCAGATGTACGGGCGCCACAGCTGCGAGCGAAGGCTCGGATGCTTGCTCACCGTCTGCGGCGCGCTTTGCCACCGCCACGTGTCACGCAGTGCGACGAGCGGGTTGGACGGCCGCACCACGTGGCGCACCACCGCGCGTTCGCAGAACGCGGTCCGCGCTCCGGCCTCCCGCGCCCGCCAGGCCAGGTCGGTGTCCTCCCCGGCCGCGAAGCGGAACGTCTCGTCGAAGCCACCGGCGGCCTCGAGGATCGCGCGCCGGTAGGCGATGTTGCAGGTTTGGTAGAAGCCGTCCTCGTGACCGATGACCAGGGTCCGGCTGAACGGGCCCATGTTGCCGACCTGCTCCGGGTCGGCGATGGTACGGCCCTGGACGATGTCGACATCGGCGATCCCGTCGACCAGCGCGCGCAGCCAGCCGGGTTCGGCGGTGCAGTCGTCGTCGGTGAACACGACAACGTCGGCGTCCGTGCTGCGCCAGCCGAGGTTGCGGGCCGCTGCCGGCCCGCGGTTTCTGGGCTGCCTGATCACGCGGAGGCGGAGCGGGCTGTCGGCGCCCAGCCGCTCGAGCACGGCCGGGGTGTCGTCGTCCGAGGCGTCGTCGACGATGACGACGTCGAAGTCCAGGTCGGCGAGCTGCGCCTCGAGGCCGGCGAGCAGGCGCGGCAGCAGGCCCGCGCGGGAATGGGTCGGGACGATCACCGCTATCCCCGCCACCGCGTCATCGTACGAAGAACCCGTCTGGTGGCCCGCTCGGCTTCGGCGTCCCACCCGCCCGACCTCTAGCATCAGGGGAGATCGCGCCGGTCGGAGGAGGACACCATCGCGACGCTGGCGACCGCGGCGCGCACGGCTGCGGCGGGTACGCCCCACGAGGGCTTCGAGCTTCGCGGACCCTCGACCCGCCCGAGCGTGATGGTCCGCGAGCTGTGGGCCGCGCGCCACCTGCTCGTGATCCTCGCCCGCAAGGACTTCTACGTCCGCTACCGGCGTACCGTCCTCGGCGTCGTCTGGGCAGTGGGAGTGCCGTTGGTGCAGGCGGTCGTGCTCGCGTTGGTCTTCACCCACGTCGTCGCGATCGGGCGCAACTACGCCTCGTCGCAACAGGCCTACGCGGTCTTCCTCTACTCCGCGCTCGTGCCGTGGAACTACATCGCCAACGCCGGGCCGAGCGCCTCCACGGCGATCGTCGACAACGTCGCGCTGGCCGGCAAGATCTACTTCCCCCGGGCGCTCCCGGTGCTGGTCACCGCGGCGTCGGCGATCTATCCGCTCGCGATCGGCATCGTGCTGCTGCTCCTCATGTCGCTCGTCGTCGGCAGCGGCATCGGGGTGTCGTTCCTGCTCGTCATCCCCGGAGCAGCACTCGCGGTGCTGTTCGTGGTGTGCGTCGGACTGTGCCTGTCGGCACTGCACGTGTACTTCCGCGACATCCGCTACATCGTCACCGCACTGCTGTCCGTCGGCTTCTACCTGACGCCGATCATCTATCCGCTCTCGCGGCTGTCCTCTTCGCATCCGAAGCTTCGCGACCTGATCGCGATCGGTCCGGGCTCCGGCCCGATCGAGATCTTCCGGGCGGCGACCGTCGGGTCCGACTCGGCGCTCACGCTCGCCGTCTCGGCGTGCGCCGTGTGGTGCGTCGTGCTGGGAGGAGTGGGCTTCTGGCTCCAGTGCCGCCGCGACCGAGTTTTCGTCGATCTGCTGTGACCGAGCCCGTCATCTCGTTGCGCGGCGTCAGCAAGCGCTACGTCAAGTACGACGACCAGCCGATGCTGGTCAACGCGCTGCGGTTGCGCGCCCGCAGCAAGCGCAGCACGCTGCTCGCGCTCGACGACATCGATCTCGACGTCCAGCCGGGCGAGAGCGTCGGCGTTCTCGGCCGCAACGGCGCGGGCAAGTCGACGTTGCTCCAGCTGCTGTGCGGCGTGACCGCACCGTCGAGCGGGGTGGTGAGCGTACGCGGCAAGGTCGCGCCGCTGATCTCGGTCGGCGTCGGATTCCACCCTGAGCTGACCGGCCGGGAGAACGTCTACGTCAACGGCACGATCCTCGGGATGACCAATGCCGAGATCGACCGGCGGCTCGACGCGATCGTCGACTTCGCCGAGGTCCAGGACTTCATCGACACACCGGTGAAGTTCTACTCGTCGGGAATGTTCGTACGGCTCGGCTTCTCGGTAGCGGTGGCAGCGGACCCGGACGTGCTGCTCGTCGACGAGGTGCTCGCGGTCGGCGACTTCGCGTTCCAGCTCAAGTGCTTCGACCGGATGCGCGAGATTCGCGCGCAGGGCACCACGATCGTGGTGGTCAGCCACAACATCAACGTGATCCGCGGCTTCTGCGACCGGGCCCTGGTGATGAGCCGCGGGCACAAGGTGTTCGACGGCGCGACGTTCGACGCGATCTCGGAGTTCTACACGGTGGTCGGCAGCGAGGCGATGGAGGACCAGTACGGCGTCGCCGACCTCGCGTCGCACGGCGCGACGATCGAGTCGCTGACGCTGCACAACGCGAAGACCGGCGACGCGGTGCTGCATTACGACAGTGGCGACGAGGTGATCCTCCGGCTCCGCGTGAAGGCGACCACGAAGATCGCGAACCCGGTGATGGGCATGACCATCACGACCGAGGCGGGCACGGTCGTCTACTCCGACACCAACCTGATGGAGCCGTTCGCATCGCTGGCCGAGGGCGAGGTCGCGGACTACGAGACCCGGCTGTCCCTGACGTTGCCGAGCGGCGGCTACTTTGCCACTGCGTCGTTGCACACGGCGGAGGGCGGACACAGCGTGTTGCTGGGAAGGGCGGTTCCGGTGACGTTCTATGTCTCCGGCCGCGCCCTGGCCTCGGGGGTCGCGGATCTCGGCGGCACGTTCCGCCAAGCGGGTCAGTGAGTACGGCGCACCCGTTCCGCCCGGTGTTCGTCCTCGGTGGCGAGCATGCGGCGCACCGGCTCGGCGAGGCCCTCGCCGGTCAGCCCGGCTGGTGCGCGCCGCCGCCGATGGAGCTGCTGGCGCGGATGTCACGGCTGCTGTGGGGCCACCAGGTCGGTCAGGGGATTGCCGGCGTCTCCTCGCTCGTCGACGGTCCGCACCTGATGGCCGCGTTGCGCCGCGTCGCGGACCTGCTGGTTTCCCCGGCGATCCCGCACGGCGCGGCGCACTCGGTGGAGGTCGTCGCGAACGCCGAGCTGCTCGGGCCGTACCTGCGGGGCGTGTGGCCGGACGCGCTGGTCGTCGCGATCGGCGAGAAGGAACGCGGGTCGGGCGCCGCTGCGGCCGATCCGGACCTGTGGCTGACCCGCGACGAGGTGGCCGGCGACATCGGCGGCTCGGTCGCTCAGGTGGTCGCCGCGGCCCGCCAGTCGTCGGTGATCGACCTGCCCGGCCCGCCTGAGGTCTCGGTGGACGTGTTTCGTCCGGAGCAGAGCGCGCTGCACGAGCGGGTGATCGTCGTGCTCGGCGCGGCACGCAGCGGCACCACCTGGCTGCACCGGCTGCTGTCGGCGCATCCCGAGGTCGCCGGCACGGACACCGGGGAGACCTGGCTGTTCCCCGACGTCGCGCCGCTGTGGGCGGACGACGTGCGCGCGGTCGCCGGCGACGCGCTCGCACTGTCGGCGCTTCGCGGATTCTGTGACGATCTGTTCGGGGGCCTGTTGCGGACGTCAGCCGGCACGGCGTCGTACGTCTGCGAGAAGACGCCGACGACGGTCTGGCAGCTACCGTTCGTCGCGCGGCTGTATCCCGACGCGCACTACGTCCACGTCGTACGAGACGGCCGTGACGCCGCGCTGTCGCTCGCGCTCACCCGCGGGGAAAGCGCCGACCTCGGCGTGGCGGCGACGCAGTGGGTGGAGGCGGTGGGTGCGATCCAGGCCTCCGCGCGCGACCTGTCGCGGCTGCGGGAGGTCCGCTACGAGGACCTGCTCGCCGACCCTGGCGCGGCGGTGGCGGACGTGTGGTCGTGGATCGGCCTGCCGGATTCCGAGCAGGCTCGCCAGACGCTCGAGCAGCGCAGCGGCGAGCGGGTGACCCCGCTGGCAGCGACGGGTGAGATCGGCACCGGGAAGTGGCGTTCGCTGCCCGACGCGGACCGTGACCTGCTGGAGAGCGTGACGGGCAAGCTGCTCGTCGAGCTCGGCTATCCGGTTGGTGCGCCGTGACGGTCGACGCGACATCGCTGACCGTGGTCATCCCGACCCGCGATCGCTGGGACATCCTCGGCCGGACTCTCGCGGCCCTCACCGCGCAGACCGTGCACGGCTTCGGCATCGTCGTGGTCGTCGACGGCGAGGACCAGGAGGTCCCGCTGCTGCCCCGCGAGGTTGCGGTGGTGCAGGTGCCGCAGGGCGGACCGGGAAAGGCGCGCAACGAAGGCGTCGCGACGACCTCCACGCCGCTGGTGCTGTTCCTCGGCGACGACATGATCCCGGCGCCCGACCTGGTCGAACGGCACCTGCTGCGGCACGAAGGCGAGGGCGGCCCGACCGTCGGCGTCCTCGGTCGGGTCGAGTGGCACCCCGAGGTCGCGGCCACGCCGTTGCGTGAGTGGATCGATCGCGCCGGGATGCAGTTCGAGCTCGCGGGCATCGGAGACGACGCCGGCTGGGGCCGGTTCTACTCGTGCAACGTGTCGCTGCCGCGGACGCTGTTCGACGCGGCGGGCGGCTTCGACCCGGACTTCGCCTACTACTACGAAGATCTCGATCTGGCGTACCGGCTGCGCGACGCCGGGATGTCGTTGCGCTACGAGCCTGCGGCGTTGAGCCAGCACCTGCACTCCTACGACGTGGAGTCGTTCGAGAAGCGGCTGCGCGGGATCGCGGTCGGCGAGTTCCAACTGCTGCAGCGGCACCCGGACTTCGCGCCCTACTTCGCGAACCGGTTCCGCTCGGTGCAGGGCAAGAAGCCGCCGGCACCTCGCTGGCGGCAGAAGCCGGGTGCGGACCACCGCTTCGTCGACGCGTGGCTGGCGCGGTTCGCCCCGGCGTACCTCGACGCCTTCGATGCCGAGCAGGAGCTTGCCGAGCTCAAGGAGTACCGCGGCGAGGACTTCGACCTGCAACGGCTGTGGCGGCATCAGCAGAACGTCGACGCCGAGGAGGACGCGGCGCCCGACGAGTTGACGTTCTACCGGACGTCGCAGGCCTACCTCTACGACCTCACCGTCTTCGCGATGACCGGGACCAAGCGCCCGTACCGCGACGAGATCATGCGCCGGATCGGGCCGGGCTCGCGGCTGCTCGACTACGGCTGCGGCATCGGGAGCGACGGGTTGCGGTTCCTGGAGGCCGGCTACCAGGTGGAGTTCATCGACTTCGACAACCCGAGTGTCGAGTACCTCCGCTGGCGGCTGGCCAGGCGGGGCTTCGAGGCGACGATCCACGACGTCGAGCGCGCGAAGCCGACCGGCTTCGAGCTGGCGTACTGCTTCGACGTCATCGAGCACGTCGACGACCCGTTCGGGTTCCTGGCGGCGATCGAGGCGACGGCCGACCTGGTCGCGATCAACTTCCTCGAGCCGATCCCGGATGATGTCCACGTGCACAAGCCGCTGCCGATCCCGGACCTGCTGCGCTACGTGACGCGCAAGGGGCTGGTGCACTACTCGGTGCACCACCACGGCCGCTCGCACCTCGTGATCTACCACTCGAAAGGAACCGACCCGGCCCGCCGGCTCCTCGGCCTCGCCCGCCGCCTCCGCTAATTCGCCGAAAGGGCGGCTTCGTAGCCGGCGAGGTGGTCCGCGCCGACCTTGTCCCAGCCCCACTGCTGCGCGTACGTCGTGCACCTCGGCGGCGTTTCGGGGTCCGCCGCGAGACCGACGATGGCGATGATCGCGTCTGCCAGCTCGGTCACGTCGCCGAGCGCGGCCAGCGCGCCCACGTCCGGACTGTTCACGATCTCGGGCATCCCTCCCGACCTGGCAGCGACGACCGGCGTGCCGCACGCCAACGACTCCACCAGCACCAGACCGAACGCCTCGTCCTCGGACGGCAGGACGGTGACCGTCGCGTCGCGGTAGCGCTGCGGAAGGTCGTCCAGCTCGCCGACGCCGATGACGTCCAGCGTGCCGACGGCATGCTCCGGCAGGAACCGGCCGACGTCCCCTCCGCCGCCGATCACGAGCCGCGCGTCCGGCAACGCCTGCAACACCCGCGGCCACGCGTTCAAGAGGTCGTTGAGGCGCTTGCGCGGCTCGCCGGCATGGGCCGGGAAGAAGACGCGAGGGGGTCCGCTTCGCGCGGCGATGTTCGGGGTGAAGACGTCGAGTCGCACGCCGGGGTTCACGATCCGTACGGCGTGCATCGTCACCGCCTCGACGGCTTCCGCCGCCGAGAACGACAACGCCGTCGTGACGTGCGCGGCGTGCGTGGCGCGTTTGAGCAGTACGCGGTCGCGGCGCCGCAGGCCGACACCCGGGTGGCCGATCGCCGTGAACACCGTCCGCTGCCGCGCCAGGCGGGCCGCGATCGCGGCCGCCGGAACGAAGGCGTGCACCACGTCGTAGCGGTTGCGCGCCAGCCACGGCAGCACGGTGGCGCCGAACGTCTCGGTCTTGCCGACACCCCAGCCGGTCAGCCGTTCACCGTGGCGGTGGTGCAGCCGTACCAGTCGCCCGCCGTCCTGCTCGGTGACCGAGTGCTCCGGCCCACCCGTGACGTAGTCCACCTCGTGCCCCTGTGACGCCAGCCACCACGTGAGGTCGTGCGCGTAGCGCTCGCCCCCGCGGCGTACGTCCTGCCACGTGAAGGGGTGGACGACCGCGATGCGCACGTGCTGCCGGAGCTTCTAGCTGGCGAACGGCGAGTTGCCCGAGGCGAGCGCCTCGCGGTACCACGCGATGGTCCGCTCGAGACCCTCCTCGAGCGAGATCTTCGACGTCCAGCCGACCCGCTCCTCGGTCTTCGTCACGTCGGCGTGCATCCGGTAGATCTCGATCGGCCGCTCCGGCAGGGCGCCGAACTCCGGCGTGATCGGGTCACCCATCAGCCGCAGGATCGTGATGGCGATGTCGCGCATCGAGACCTCGCGCCCGCACCCGAGGTTGAAGAGGTCGCGGTCGATGCCGGGTGCCACGGCGAGGGCCACGAAGCCGTCGGCGAGGTCCTCCACGTAGTTGAACTCGCGGGTCTGCGTGCCCTGGGTCATCTTCAGCGGCTGGCCCTGGATCGCCCGGCTGATGATCTCGGGGATCACCCGGTCCGGGGACTGCATCGGCCCGTAGGCGTTGAACGGCCGTACCCGTACGACGGGGAGATCGCGCGCGTCGGCGAAGAGCCGGCAGTACTCCTCGGCGGCGTGCTTCGACACCGAGTACGGCGAGATCGGGTGCACCGTCGCGTCCTCGCGGAACGGCACCTCGATGTCGCCGTAGATCTCGCTCGTGCCGGTGTTCAGGAAGCGGGTGAAGCCGTGACGTTCCACGGCCATCAGCAGGTTGACGGTGCCCTGGATGTTGACCTGGATGCATTCGTCGACGCGGTTCCACGACTTGCCGACGTGCGTGTAGGCGCCGAGGTGGAAGACGTACTCCGGCTTGAGCTCGTCGGCGAGCAGCTCCATCGCGCCGCGGTCGTCGAGCGACGCCTCGTGCAGCTTGATCGAGTCACGGATGTCGAGCAGCCGCGCGGGGTAGACCGATGACACCGTGCTGGTCAGCGCGTGGACGTCGGCGCCTTCGCTCACCAGACGCCGCGTGAGGTGCGACCCGATGAACCCCGAGGCGCCCGTCACGAGGACCCGTTTGCCGCCTAGTGCGCCGTCAGCCACGGAGGGTCCTCTCTGCGCGCGAGAGCGTCCAGGTCGCTCACGTCCTTTTGGGTGTCCATCGACTTCCAGAAGCCTTCGTGACGGTAGACGAACAGCTCGCCGCGTCGGCCCAGCGCCGGAAGTATGTCGCGTTCGAGGCTGGAGCCCGCGCAGTCGCTCACGCTGTCGCGGTCGAAGACGAAGAACCCCGCGTTGATCAGATGGTCCGGCAGCACCGGCTTCTCGCGGAAGTCCGTGACCTTCCCGGTGTCATCGACGACCAGGGTGCCGTACTGCGACGGGAGCGGTACGACGGTGACGGTGGCGCCGCCATCGTGGGCTTCGTGGCGCTGCGCGAGCGCCCCGATGTCGACGTTGCCGACGCCGTCGCCGTACGTCGCGTGGAACCGCTCGCCGACCCGGTCGAGGCAGGCGACGACGCGCCCGCCGGTGTCGGTGTCCTCACCGGTGTCGACGATGTCGACCGTCCAGTCGCTCGGCCACTGCGGGGCGTACGCCGTGATCGCCTCGTGCCGGTAACCAGCGGCGAGCACGAACTCGGTGACGCCGTGACGGGCGTAGATGTCCATCACGTGGTGCAGCACGGGACGGTCACCGACCTGGAGCATCGGCTTGGGCACGTCCGCCGTCGCGGGCCAGGCGCGTACGCCCCGGCCGCCGCAGAGGATCAGCGCGCGCACGCCTGTGAGGATAGAAGTGCGGACGGATGTCAGGGGATCGGCTCGGGCGGCAGCACCTTCGCGAACAGCGGCGCGAGCAGCTTCGCGTAGGTCGCGGTGACGTGGGTCGTGTCGCGGTAGACGGGGACGTTGCCGACGATCGCCGGGCATCCGCCGTCGGCGCACATCAGGGTCATCGGGTCCACGACGGTGACGTGCGCGGCGTCGAGCGCGGCGGCGAGCGCGGTGCGCCGGTCTGCCGGGGCGGACGCTGCGGCGACCGGTATCGAACACGTCGAGGGGCTGCGCAGATGCGTGGCGAGGCAGCTCGGCATGTCACGCACCGGCAGCGCGTCCGGCATCAGGTAGTCGACCGTCGTGCCGGGTGCGGACACCGCACGGACCGTGTCCAGGGTGAGGGCGGTCCATCGGTCGACCGGCACGCCCGGGTCGTCGTAGTACAGGAACCCGCCGACCAGCACCACCTGCGGACGGAGCGCCCGGATTCGCTGGATCGTCTTGTCACGCCAGGTCCGGCACTGCGGGTACGGCTGTCCGGTGCGGATGTAGGGGACGAGTACGTCGTTGATCGTGCAGGACTCCTTGCCCCACGACACCACCCGCCAGTGGTTCTGCTTTCCCACCAGATCGAGCGCGGGAAGCCACTGCGCCATCACCGAGTCGCCGAACATCACGACGGTGCGGCTCGCCTGAGGATCGCCGTAGACGCAAGGTCCGACCGTCGTGCGGCTGACCCCCAGGAAGCAGTCACCCGGGATGACCGGACCGTCACCGAACGCGTGCGCCAGGTCCGGGTGCAGGTTGTTCGGGACCGCGCGCGCGGCGAGGCCCGCCGCGACCGCGTTGCGGATCTGCGCCTCCTGCTGGCTGACCGTGCCCGACAGCCGCAGCGTCGCGACCGCCGGTCCCGGCCCGACGGCAGGACGCGGGAACGAGATCGCGAGCAAGCCGACGATCGCGACGAGCGCCGCGGAGCCACCGGCGAGGGCGAACCACCTGCTGGGCCGCCACTGCTGGCGTCGGAACGGCTGTTCCACCACCACGTAGCTCGCGGCGGCCACGGCGAACGTGATGACCAGCAGTCCGATGCGGGCCGATTCGCCGAGCACGTGGCCGACCGCGAGCGGCGCCACGATGATGATCGGGAAGTGCCACAGGTACCACGAGTACGACAGCCGCCCGGTGAGCTGCGCGGGGCCCCGGTTGAGGAGCAGTCCGGCGCCGAGGGAGGGGTCCGCGCAGCCACCGGTGATGACGAGCGCGGCACCGACGACCGGGAGCAGCGCGGCGAGTCCTGGGTACGTCGTCGCGTTGGTGAATGTGAACGCGGCGTACCCGATCGCCGCCAGGCCGACCCAGGTCATCGCCGCCGCGGCGAGCGCGGGCAGTCGTTCTGCGTACTTCACCGACAACGCGACGAGCGCGCCCAGGGAGAGCTCCCACGCGCGGGTGTGCAGTCCGTAGAAGGACCAGGTCGGCTGCGACCCGCTGAGGTGCCACGACAGGAACAGTGACACCGCACCGATCACGCAGAGGGCGACGGTGAGGTTGCGGCGCTTGCCGCCGCGAGCCTGGTGCCAGAACGCGATGAGGATCAGCAGCGGCCACACGAAGTAGAACTGCTCCTCGACCGCGAGCGACCAGAAGTGCTGCAACGCCGGCGGGGACACCAGCGGGTTGAAGTACTGCGTACCTTCGTGCGCGAGCCGGTAGTTGATCCCGTAGAACGTCGTGAAGAACGCATCGGTTGCCGTGGCGCGCGGCAGGGTGGCGAGGCCCCAGATTCGCCAGGCCACGATCGTCGCGACGACCGTCGCGGATGCCGCCGGGAGCAGCCGCTTGATGCGTCGGCCGTAGAACGGCGCGAGCGCGCGTCGCCCGTTCTCGTCGATCGTCTTCACCAGCTGACCGGTGATCAGGAAGCCGGAGATCACGAAGAAGACGTCGACACCGATGTAGCCGCCGGTCAGGTGGAACAGGCTGAGGTGGTACAGGACGACCGTGAGGATCGCGACCGCGCGCAGCCCCTCGATGTCCGGCCGGAACCTGCCCACTAGATCAGCACCCTGCGGGCGCGGACACTTCCGGACAGGAGTGCGCCGAACCCGATCACGTCGGCCACCATCAGCTGGAGCGCCCGCACCGGCCGGGGCTTTCCGGGATGTTTCCAGGCCTCTCGCCACGCGACGCGCAACCACGGCAGCGCGGCGAGCAGCGCGAGCAGCCCGAGCGGGTTCCACAGTGCGAGGGACACGACGACGCCGGCCGCGATCCCGAGCAGACCGAGGTCGGTGACTGCCCGCCGCTTGCCGAGGAAGGCATGCAGGAAGCGCAGCCGTCGCAGTTCCGGCACGTGCCGGAGCAGCTGCGGGAATCCGGCGAGCCGGCGACGTTCCCGGATGAAGTCGCGATACGTCGCGGGGAGCACCCGGTGGTGCACGAGCGCGTCCAGGGTGAACCGGAACCCGCCGGTACGCGCGACAGCGGCTCCGAGCAGGACGTCCTCGCCGAACGGCCGCCCGGACAGCAGGCGGTCGCGCGGGAAGCCGCCGACCGCGAGCAGCGCGTCACGGCGTACGCCGAGGTTGGCGGTCTCGTACAGGCCGGTCGGTCCCGTGACCTTGAGGCTGCGGCCCCACGGCCCTGCCCATCCGCCGGGTTCGGGCAGGGTCTGTCCCTGCACGATCACGGTGTCGGCATCGAACTGCGCGGTCAGTTCGGCAAGCCAGGTCGGGGTGGGCAGGCAGTCGTCGTCGGTGAACGCGATCAGCGGCGCCCGCGCGATCGACACCGCGGTGTTGCGGGGTACGGCGGGCCCGTCGTGGAACTCCACCCGGAGCGCGTTCAGGGCGAGCGACGTCGCAGCGCACGCCTCGACCAGCAGCTGCCACGTGCCGTCGGTCGACCCGTTGTCGACGATGACGACCTCGGCACTGACCTCGCGCTGCGCCGCGAGTGCGTCGATCAGCCCGCCGAGGAAGCCGACCCGGTTGTGGCTCGACACCACGACGGTCACGTCCGCGACCGCTCGCGACCAGGCGGCGCTCTCGGCGGACGCCAGCGGCGCGGCGACCGCCGGCGCGGCGCCGCCGGCGGTCACGCGGCGACCCCTGCCGCGCGCAGGTGGATCTGCTCGAGCCGCTCCGCGAAGCCGTCGATGCGGTACGCCGCGCTGGTCGTCAGCCCGCCGTTGACCAGCCGGCGCCGCAGCGACTCGTCGGTCGACAGGGCGCGCACGGCTGCGGCGAGCGCCGCCGGGTCGTCGGCGGGCACCTCGAGGCAGTTCAGCCCGTCGGTGAGGAACTCGGCCGACCCGCCGCGCCGGGTGGCGACCACGGGCAGTGCCTGCGTCATCGCCTCCAGCGGGACGATGCCGAACGGCTCGTCCCAGCGTGACGGGAACAGGAACGCGTCGGCCTCGGCGTACGCCGCCGCCAGCTCGTGGCGCGGCAGCGGGCCGGCGAAGCTCAGCCGCTCACCGACCCCCAGCTCGGCGGCAAGCGCGCCCAGCTCGGCGACGTGACCCTCGACCCCGGGACCGACGATCCGCAGCGTCATGCCGGGCAGCTCGGGCAGCGCGCGGATCGCGGTGTCGAACCCTTTGCGCGGCTCGACCCGTCCCGCCGCGATGAGCCGCCCGCGCCACGGCCGGTCGCCGGGGCGGCGGCTCGGGAAGTCCGTGGGGTCGGTGCCGAGCGGCACCACCTCGCTGGCCGAGAACCGGATCAGTCCTTCGCCGGCGGCGTGTTGCCGCAGGTAGTCGCTGGCGAAGGTGACGACCGCGGTGGGCGGCAGGACCGGCCCGGCGGTCGGGAGCCCGAGCAGCTGGCCGGCGAGTTCGCGCAGCCACGCCGGGCGGCTGGACCACCCGCGCAGCCACGCGTCGGCCTTCGGGCCGTAGCAGAACCAGTCGTCCTCGACGACGAACGTCACGGGGTAGGACCGCTCGACACAGGCGGTGATCAGCCCGAGCGACATCCCGCCCATCGCCCAGAACGACACGACTTCGGGATGGCAGCGGGCGATCAGCTCGCGCAGCCGCCGCTGGTTGGCCCGCTCGATGGCAAGCCGCCGGGTCGTCGGCGGGTGCTCGATCCGGTGGTCCGCCCAGTACCACTCGAGCACCCGGTGCACGTGCGGCTGCTCGTCGCCGGCCGCTTCGCCGAACGTCGTCGACGTCGCCAGCACGTCGACCTGGTGACCGGCGTCGAGCCACCGGTTGACGACGTCCTCGCAGGACAGCTCGTAACCGCCGAGCGAGTGCGGCGGGTAGAGGCTGGTGACGACGAGAACCCTCACCGCGCCTGCCGATCAAGGTCGGGCGATGGCCGCCACCACGCCCGCCGCTGCGCCCGCCACTTGCGCACCTCTCCCTTGTCGGCACGCAGCCGCAGCATCTGCATCGTCGCGCCGAGCGCGTTGGCCGCCTGCCACATCCGGGTCGCGACCGCGCCGTGGTGGCGGCGGTAGACCCGCACGCTGTTGGCGATCCAGGCGGCCGACTGCTTCGCGCCGTACAGCTGCGCTCCGGACGCGTTGCCGATGTGTCGTACGACGGCGTCCGGGGTGAACCACACCTCCCACCCGGCGTCCTTCGCGCGCCAGCACCACTCGACGTCCTCGGCGTACATGAACAGCGACTCGTCGAGCCCGCCGAGCTCGTCGATCGCGGCGCGGCGCATCAGCCACGCGGCGCCGACCGCCCAGTCGACCCGTCGCTCGGTGTCGTGCGGCCACAGGTGCCGGGTCACGTCGAGCACCGACCCGAGCGAGACGCCGAGGCTGGGCAGCGGCCAGGCGGACGGCTCGAGGGCTCCGTCGGGACGGAGCAGCAGCGGGACGACGACCGCGGCCTTCGGGTGCCGTTCGGCGCACGCGACCAGCCGCGATATCGCGCCGGGCTCGGGCCAGGCGTCGGAGTTCAGCAGCAGGCACCAGGGGGCGGTGCTGCGCTTCAGGATCGTGTTGACGCCGCCCGCGAAGCCGAGATTCGCCGCTCCGGCGTCGACCTCCACCTCCGGATAGGCCGCCGCGACGGCCTCCGCCGTACCGTCCGAGGAGGCGTTGTCGCGCACCAGCACGCGCAGCGTGCCCTCGGGTTCGGCCGCCAGCAGCGACGCGATCGCCTGGACGGTTGTGTCGCGTGTGTTCCACGTGACGATCGCGACATCGACAAGCGCGTCGCTCCCGGTCATGGGCGAAGCCTAAGGACCGCGTACGGGCCAACGGAACGTCACACGCTGGCGCTGACTATCCTGTCTGCAGTCATGAGCGCCTCCACGACCTACGAACTGAGCTCGCAGCAGGCGCTCGAAGCCGAGTCGATCCACATCTTCCGTGAGGTCGCCGCGGAGTTCGAGCGCCCGGTCCTGCTGTTCAGCGGCGGCAAGGACTCCGTCGTGATGCTCCACATCGCGTCGAAGGCGTTCTGGCCGGCACCGATCCCGTTCCCGGTGATGCACATCGACACCGGGCACAACTTCCCCGAGGTGCTCGACTTCCGCGACCGTACGGTCGAACGGCTCGGACTGCGGCTGATCGTCGGCAGCGTCGAGGAGTCGATCGCCAAGGGCCGGGTACGCGAGCGGCCGGACGGCATCCGCAACCCGTTGCAGACCGTCACGCTGCTGGACTCGATCCAGGAGGGCGGGTTCGACGCGGTCTTCGGCGGCGCTCGCCGTGACGAGGAGAAGGCCCGCGCCAAGGAGCGGGTCTTCAGCTTCCGCGACGAGTTCGGCCAGTGGGACCCGAAGAACCAGCGGCCCGAGCTGTGGTCGCTGTACAACGGCCGTCACCACAAGGGCGAGCACATCCGGGTCTTTCCGCTGTCCAACTGGACCGAGCTGGACATCTGGAGCTACCTGGCGGCGGAGAACGTCGAGCTGCCGAGCATCTACTTCGCCCACGAGCGCCAGGTCTTCCAGCGCGACGGCATGTGGCTGCCGATCAGCGAGTTCACCTCACCCCGCGAGGGCGAAGAGGTCGTGACGCTCACCGTCCGCTACCGCACCGTCGGCGACGTACCGATCACCGGTGCCGTCGAGTCGACCGCGAAGACCTACGAAGAGGTCATCGCCGAGGTCGCCTCCACCCGGGTCACCGAGCGCGGCGCCACCCGCGCCGACGACCGGCTCACCGAAGCCGCCATGGAGGACCGCAAGCGCGAGGGCTACTTCTGATGTCGCGATCTTGCACTTTTGCACCGGTTTTCGGGCTTGCACACGTTGAAAAGTGCAAGATCGCGGAGGTTGGGCGCTGATGGAGCTGCTGCGCTTCGCGACGGCGGGCAGCGTCGACGACGGGAAGTCGACGCTGATCGGTCGGCTGCTCTACGACACGAAGTCGATCTTCGAAGACCAGCTCGAGGCGGTCGAGCGCACCTCGCGCGACCGCGGCGACGAGCACGTCAACCTCGCACTGCTGACCGACGGCCTTCGCGCCGAGCGGGAGCAGGGCATCACGATCGACGTGGCGTACCGCTACTTCGCGACGCCCAAGCGGTCGTTCATCATCGCGGACACGCCGGGGCACATCCAGTACACGCGCAACATGGTCACCGGCGCCTCGACGGCGAGCCTCGCGTTGGTGCTGGTGGACGCCCGCAACGGCATCGTCGAACAGTCGCGACGCCACGCCTTCATCACCTCGCTGCTGCGCGTGCCGCACCTCGTCGTGTGCGTCAACAAGATGGACCTGGTCGACTACGACGAGACCGTCTTCAACCGGATCAAGGACGAGTTCCGGGCGTTCGCCGCGAAGCTCGACATCGGCGACCTGTCGTTCATCCCGATCAGCGCGCTGCACGGCGACAACGTCGTGCACCGCTCACAGAACATGCCGTGGTACGACGGCACGTCGCTGTTGCACCACCTGGAGAACGTGCACATCGCCAGCGACCGCAACCTGCAGGACGTCCGCTTCCCGGTGCAGTACGTCATCCGGCCGCAATCCACGGCGCACCACGACTACCGCGGTTACGCCGGCACGGTCGCCGGCGGCGTGCTCAAGCCGGGTGACGAGGTCGTCGTACTGCCCAGCGGGATGAAGTCGACGATCGCGGGCATCGACACCGCCGACGGCCCGATCGAGGAGGCCTACGCGCCGATGGCGGTGACCGTTCGGCTCACCGACGACATCGACGTCTCGCGCGGCGACATGATCTGCCGGCCGCACAACCAGCCCAAGGTCAGCCAGGACGTCGACGCGATGATCTGCTGGCTGGCCGAAGAGCCGATGCGCGACCGCGGGATGTACGCCATCAAGCACACGACGCGTACCGCGCGCTGCCAGGTGAGGGCGCTCGACTACCGCATCGACGTCAACACGCTGCACCGCGACGAGTCCGCGGACACGCTGAGCCTGAACGAGATCGGGCGGGTGACGCTGCGCGCCACCGCCCCGATGTTCGTCGACGAGTACCGCCGCAACCGCACGACAGGATCCTTCCTCGTCATCGACGAGGCAACCGGGGCCACGGTCGGCGCCGGCATGGTCCTCTGATGCGCAGGGTTCTCTGATCAGGTGAGCGACTCCCGGAGCGACAGCGAGCTTGCCCGCGACCTTGCGACCAGCGCCGGGCAGCTGCTGCTGAAGCTGCGCGCCGACAGGGGTTACAGCGACCCGTGGAAGCTGCGCGACGCCGGCGACTACGACTCCAACGTCCACCTGCTCGAGCTGCTCGCGGAAAGCCGCCCCTCCGACATCGTGCTGTCGGAGGAGTCCGCCGACGACCAGCGCCGCCTCGAGGCGGACCGGGTCTGGATCATCGATCCGCTGGACGGCACGACGGAGTTCGGCGAACCCGACCGCACCGACTGGGCGGTCCACGTCGCGCTCTGGCAGCGCGGCAAGGGCCTCACCGACGGCGCGGTCGCCCTTCCGGCGCGCGGCCTGACACTGTCGACCGCTGAAGCGCTACCCGCGCGCGGCGAGCCGCCTCGCACTCCGCGGCTGGCGGTCAGCCGTACCCGCCGCCCACCGTGGGTCGTCGACGTCGCCGAGAAGGTGTCGGGGCAGCTCGTCCCGATCGGCAGCGCCGGCATGAAGGCGATGTCGATCGTGCTCAACGAGGCTGACGCCTACCTGCACAGCGGCCGGATGAAGGAGTGGGACTCCGCGGCGCCGGTCGTGGTCGCCGTCGCGGCCGGCCTGCACGTCAGCCAGCTGGACGGCTCCCCGCTGGAGTTCAACAAGCCGTCGCGGCTCACCGAGCAGCTGCTGATCTGCCACCCGTCGCTCAGCGACGCGCTCGTTTCCGCCTCTTCCGGCGCGAAGTTCCACTAGCCATGCCGTCAGTACTCGTCACCGGAGCGTCGAGAGGAATCGGGCGCGCGGCCGTCGAGCGCCTGGTGCGCGAAGGCTGGACCGTGTACGCCGCCGTCCGCAAGGACGCCGACGGGAGCGCGCTGGTCGAGGCGTACGGCGACCAGGTCCGGCCGGTGACGCTGGACATCACCGACGCGCAGCAGGTCGCGGCGCTGGACGGCCGGTTGCCCGAGACGCTCGACGCGGTCGTGAACAACGCGGGCGTCGTCGTCGGCGGGCCGGTGGAGGCGCTGTCGCTCGACGAGCTGCGCCACCAGCTCGAGGTCAACGTGGTCGGCCAGGTCGCGGTGACCCAGGCGGTGCTGCCGCGGCTGCGCCGCTCGCGCGGCCGGATCGTGTTCGTGTCCTCGCTGTCCGGTCGGATCGTGACTCCGATGACCGGTGCGTACAACGCGTCGAAGTTCGGTATCGAGGCGATCGCCGACGCGCTGCGGATGGAGCTGTGGCCGTGGCGGATCTCGGTGTCGGTGGTCGAGCCGGCGCAGACCGACACGGACATGTGGCGCGGCGCGGAGGACCAGCTCGAGGCGACCGTCGCGACGGTGCCGCCGGACCAGCGTGAGCTCTACGCGCAGCACATCGCGGGCTACCGCAAGATGATCCCGCGCTCGCAGAAGATGGCCGCGCCGGCGGCCGGCGTCGCGGACTCGATCTTCCGGGCGCTCACCGACCGCAAGCCGCGGCCGCGCTACATCGTCGGCGCCGCGCCGAAGGCGCAGTACCGGCTCTCGAGGCTGCTACCGACCACCGCACTGGACGCCGTACTCCGCAGCCAGACCGGAATCCGCACCCGCCACTAACGCGATCTTGCACTTTTCAACGTGTCTGGGCACCAAAACCGGTTGAAAAGTGCAAGATCGCGAAGGTTTAGGGGGCGGCTTGGTCGGCGGGGAGATGGGCGCCGCCGGGCTCGGCGCGGCGCGACCGGGCGCGGAACCGCTTCTCCACCTGGTAGTACGACAGCGACGCGAGGCTGAACGCGACCGCTAGTACGGCGACCACGCGCAACGCCAACGGCCAGGAGCGGGTGTGGCCGCCGACCTCACTGACCGCGAACACGCTCCACAGGTAGAGCGAGTACGAGATCACGCCGACCCACACGATCGGCCGGCTGGCGAGGACGTGGTCGAACCACCAGTCCTTGTTGCGCGGCGCGATCATCACCGCGGTCGACAGCGCCGTGAGCAGCAGCCCATAGTTGTAGACCCAGTGCGACAGGTAGTTGGCGCGCAGCGTCGCGACGATCAGGAAGACCACGCCGGCAGTCCGCACCAGGTTCGGGATCCGCCGCGACATCGGGAGCAGCCCGATCGCGCAGCCGGACAGCATGTCCTGGAAGCGCAGTACGCCGAGGTGGTAGTTGAGTACGACGTCGCCGTCGTGGTGGAGCAGCCAGATCCGGCCGAGCGAGCAGACCGCGACGCCGGCGACCGCGAGCCAGCCGATCACCTGCTTCGGCACGCCGACGATCAGCAGCACGAACAGCGCGATCGACCACGCGAGGTAGAACTCCCACTCCACGACCAGCGTCCACACCTGCGACAGCCCGAACGGGAAGCCGGGTACGTCGGGCTTGCCGTAGAGCGTGTACGTCAGGACGCGTTTCAGGCCGTGCGCCTGCGCGCTGCCGGTGCCGTGCGCGACCTGGTACCAGATCAGCGTCAACCCGATGAACGCGAACAGCGCGGGCAGCAGCCGGCGCGCCCGCCGTCGGTAGAAGCTCAGCAGGTCGACGCGGCCGAACCGCTCCGCATCGGCGACCAGGATCTCGGTGATCAGCAGGCCGGACAGCACGAAGAACAGGTCGACCGACAGGAAGCCACCGCGCCCGACGTGCGACAGCCACGGCACGAGGAACGTCAGGTGATACAGCAGGATGAACAGCACGGCGAGCGCGCGCACGCCATCGAGCTCGGGGCGGTAGCCGAGCTTCTGCGGCTGCGCCCCGCTCGCCCGACCGGCGCCCACCCGACCGGCGCCCGCGCGACCAGCGCTCACCCGGCGATCCCGGTGACGATCATCGCGACCGCCTCGTCCACGGAGATGTCGGTGGTGTCGATGACCAGGTCGGCGTCGGCGGGCTCCTCGTACGGGTCGTCGATGCCGGTGAAGCCCTTCAGCTCACCGGCCCGCGCCTTCGCGTAGAGACCCTTCACGTCACGTCGCTCGCACTCCTCCAGGGGCGTCGACACCCACACCAGGAAGAACGATCCGGGGCCACCGGCCGCCTCGACGATGCCGCGCACCCATCTGCGCGTCTCGTCGTACGGCGCGATCGGCGCGCACACCGCGAGACCGCCGTGCTTGGTCACCTCCGCAGCGACCCAGCCGATCCGCCGGATGTTGATGTCGCGGTCCTCGCGGGAGAAGCCGAGGCCGCGCGACAGGTGAGTGCGGACCACGTCGCCGTCGAGCAGCGTGACGCTGCGCCTGGCCGCCATCACGTCGACGAGCGACCGCGCGATCGTCGACTTCCCGGAGCCGGAGAAGCCGGTGAGGAAGACGGTACGTCCGCCGTTCGCGGGCTGCGGCATCGTGGCGACGGTGAGCAGCTCGCCGGAGGAGTAGTGCGGCGCGACGTCGTCCGCCCGGTCGGCGGCCTCGTGCGGGGTCAGCGGCAGTTCGACGGTCTCCGCCGCGGCGGAGCGCCACGCGGCCGCCCACGCCTGGTGGCGCGCGTCGTCGTTGCGGACGCCCGCCGAGGGCAGCAGCAGCACCGCACCGCTCGGAAGCGGGGCGGCCGGCAGCGTCTCGGCAAGGGCAACCACGACCGGCGCGGCGACGTGCACGTCCTCGGGCCGCGGCCAGCGAAGCGCACGCAGCCCGACCACGCCGCCGTTCTCCCGCCGGGCGATCGGCGTGCCCTCCTCATCGAGCAGGTCGTCGCCGTCGGCGCCCGGAAGCGACGAGGCCGGCAGCAGTCCGAGCAGCACCTGGTCGAGCCGGGCAAGTCCGGTCACGTCGAGCGTGTGTGCGGGCACGTGAGGCACCGTAGTGCCTCGCTACGCTGAGCCATGACCCAGCGGGTAGTCGTGTTCGACGCCTATCCGTTCGACGTCGGTGGGGCGCACCGCCTGATCCGCCGTCTCGCGGATGCGCTGCCCGCGAAGCGGTGGACGCTTCGTGCGGTCCTCCCGGCCGAAGGACCGGCGGCGGACTATCTCAGGCACGGCGGAGTGGACGTCGACATCCTCGCCGCGCCCGCCTCGCTGCTCCACTACGGCGGGTCCACCAAGGGTGCCCGGGCGCTGAACGCCACCACCGCGCTGCCGCGGTACTGGTCGCACTGGCAGCGCCACCTGCGCGCCAACGCGGACGTGGTCGCGATCAACGACATCCGCGGCATGCTGCTGGCCGGCCCGGCAGCGCGCCGCGCGGGCGTACCGGTGCTGTGGTGGGTACACGCGTGGCCGACGTCGCTCCGGCCGCTGCTGCGGCCGCTGTCACGGCTCGCCGACGAGGTGATCGCGTCCTCGGCTCCGCTGCTCGCCGCCGTCAGCAGCACCGGAGAGGTGGTGACGCCACCGGTCGACCTGCCGGATCCGCGTACGCCGCGCCGGGGGCGGCCGGTGATCGTGAGCATCGCCCGAATCCACCCGCAAAAGGGGATCGACGTCCTCGTCGAGGCCTCCGGCCGGCTGCGGGAGCGCGGGCTCGAGCACACCGTCGTCGTCGCCGGCAGCGGTCGCGGCGACCAGACCGAACACGACCTTCGCGCCCTCATCACCCGCCGCGGCCTGGACGGCACGTTCACCCTCGCGGGGGACGTGGCCGACGTGTCCGACGTCCTGGCCCGCGGGACGGTGTACGTGCAGAGCTCGCGGTCCGCTGAGGGGTTCGGGATGGCAGCGCTCGAGGCGATGGCCTGCGGGCTGCCGGTCGTGGTCAGCGACGTCGGCGGCTTGCGCGAGCTGGTCGGCGACGCCGGGGTGCGGGTCCCGCCGGACGATCCCGGCGCGCTCGCCAACGCCATCGAGACGCTGGTCAGGAAGGCGCCGCTGCGCACCGAGCTCGGGCAGGCGGCCCGCGGCCGCGCCGCTGAGTTCGGGCCGAAGGAGTGGGCAGCGAAGATGCTCGGCGCGATCGAGCGGACCGCGGCGGCGCGTTCGTGAGCGAGCCGAACGCCGCGATCTACATCCATCGCCTGATCGCCGACCCGAGCGGCATCCAGCGCTACACCGTCGAGCTCGCCAACGCGCTGCACGCGCTGGGGCATCCGACGACGCTGGTCACCGGCGCGGACGAGGGCACCGGGTCGGACGTGACCGCCGACCTCCGCGTGCTCAGCGGACCGCCGCGGCGCCGCCACTTCGCCTGGACCGCGCTGCGGCGTCCCAGCTTCGATCGGGTCGTCGGCGGCTTCGACGTCGTGCACATGTCCTCGCCGGCGATGACCGTCCCCACCAAACGGCCGCTCGTGGTGACCGTCCACGACCTGTTCCCGCTGGAGCACCCGGACTGGTACGACCGGGTGTCGCGATGGGGTTTCCTGCGCGGTCTGGACTACGCGGTGGACCACGCCAGCGCCTTCATCACGCCCAGCGACTACGTCCGCGGACTCGTGGTCGACACCCTCGGCGTCGACGCGCATCGCGTGACCGTGATCCCGGAGGGCGTGTCGGGGTCGCTGGCGGTCCCGGCTGTCCGGCCGGAGGGTGCCGGTCGGCCCTACGTCGTTGCCGTCGGTGCACTGATCGCCCGCAAGAACCTCGACCTGCTGATCGACGCGATGGCGCAGCTGCCGCCCGGTCCGGCGACACCGCAGGTGCGCATCGTCGGCGACGGTCCGGACCGCGCCCGGTTGCAGGCCCGGGCGGCCGAGCTCGCCGACCCCGATGCTGTCAGGCTGCTCGGCCGGGTGGACGACGAGGAGCTCGGCAGGCTCTTCGGCGGTGCGATCGGGCTGGTCCACCCGGCGCTCGTCGAAGGGTTCGGTCTCACCACGATCGAGGCGATGGCGGCGGGGTTGCCGGTCATCGCGTCATCGAGTGGCGCGCTGCCGGAGGTGGTCGCCGACGCGGGCGTCCTAGTGCCGCCCGACGATGTCGCCGGGTGGGCGGCTTCGCTGTCCCGGCTGGCGAGTGACCCGGACTGGCGCGAAGTCCTCCGGCGCAAGGGTCGGGAGCGGGCCGCTGCCTACACGTGGCCGAAGGCTGCCGAGGCCACTGTCGCCGTGTACGACGGGCTGCGTTCCTGACGGGTGCCGCGCCAGTTCCGCGACCTCCGCGGGCGGGGGGAGGGTGATCCGGTGTGACACCCGCCGCAGGATCGGCTGCTCGATCAGATGGAAGCTGGTGATCGCGCAGAAGAACGTCATCGCCAGCCACACCGTGCCGCGCTCGAA
>DASZTV010000068.1:0-95418 GCA_035548125.1 Mycobacteriales bacterium
GTCGAGCTGGCGAGCGGCCGCGAGGCGGTCACGTTCACCGGTGTGGCGATCAAGGTGAAGACCGAGAAGCCCTCGATCAAGGTCACCTCGCACAAGGCGGGTCACCTGACCGTCCGGATCACGACGCACCCGCGTCTGGCCCACGTGCGGATCAACATCTTCCGCAAGCTCAACGGGCTGTACCACCTGATCGGGTCGGTCAAGACCGGTGCCCACGGCAAGGCCGTGAAGCACCTGGGCGGCCTGCACCGCGGTGTGAAGTACCACATCTCGGCGAAGGCAGTCGGTCTTGGCGCCGGCTACCACTCGAAGTACGCGAAGCACAAGAACGTTCGCATCGCGTAGCTCGAGGTAACCAACAAGCCCTGTGGGGGCGGCTCCGGAAGGAGTCGCCCCCACAGGCGTTTCAGGGCCGTTGCCGCGTGGCCGCGGTAGAACGCGGCGACCCGGCAATCGCGGGTACGCGAGTCGTTGTCCGGAATGTCCAAGATCATTAAGAAAATGATCTTTCTGTCCTGTGACGACCGTCCTGTTCTCGGTGCGTTCTAACTACCTGGAGGGGGCCCTGAGGTCACGAAAGGACCCAAATGAAACGAACGACGAAGGCGATGGCTCGCCTGGGGACGCTGGCGGTCATCGCCGGTACCGTCCTCGGCACGCCGCTCGCCATCGGTACGGCGAGCGCCGTTGTGCCGTCTGATGTCGCCGTGGTGAACGGCTCGGTCACGAGCAACGAGGCCGCGGCGGTCCAGGACTACTCGACAGCCGGCAACAACGGCTCGATCACGATCACGCCGACGTCCGGCACCGATCTCAACGACATCGTGCAGCTGTCCGGGTCGGCGTACTTCCCGACCAACCAGACGGCGGGCGCCGACATGAACGGCCTGTCCGGTACGGCGAACGTCACGGTGCTCTCGCCCACCAAGGCGAAGTGCACGACCAACGCGCCGTGCACGTTCCTCGTCGATGACCCGGTCGCGGAGCAGATCTCGTTCTCGGTGATCGACCCGAACGCCGGTGCGCCGACGAATGACGTGACGGGCCAGATCAGCTTCAACGGCCTGTTCTTCAATGGCTGCCCGGGTTCCGGTATCGACACCGGTCACGAGGCTGACACCTACGGTGGCGCCACCACCCCGATCGCGCAGAACTGTGCGACCCAGGGTTCCTTCGGTGGCGCGCCGACGCTGATCACGGTCCACTACAGCGCTCCGACTCCGGCCACCGCCAACCAGAACCAGAACCTCGACCTGGAGCTGTCTGGCGGCGGTGCCCGGCTGGTGCAGCAGGCGGGTAGCTCGACGATCGTCGACCCGAACAACCACCTGTCTGCCAGCTGCACGACGGACGCATCAGGCAACTGCACCGTCGCGGTCGTCGACCCGGGCCCCAACCCGCAGGACGCCAACGCCGAGGCGACATCGTTCCTGACGGCGTCGACGCACTTCGTGACCGGCCTCTACCCGCCGATCAACGACACGCCGCCGAACGGCAACATGCCGAGCATCCGGATCCGCTGGTCGGTCGGCCCGGTCACCCCGGCCCGGCTGAGCCTGGTCGCCAGCCAGGTCGTGGCCCCGGACACCCAGAACACCGGAAGCAACCTCGATGCCCAGCCGCAGGCTGAGCCGGGTGACGCGATCCAGCTGACCTACTTCCTCACCGACTCGTGCAAGCCGGACCCCGGCTTCGAGACCTGCATCGGTCAGAAGCTGGCGGGCGTGTCCACCACGGTCACGGTCGACCACGGGTTCTTCACGCCCAACTGCCAGCAGGTCGCCGGGACGCCTCAGTACGAAGGCTGCTCGTTCACCACGACCCCGGCCAACGGTGTCGCGGTGGGCAACCTGACCAGCTCGGGTACCTCGCAGACGGTCACTACCGGTCCTGACGGCACGTTCACCGTGACGGTCGGGATCGGCCGCGACGCCGCGTTCGACAACAACGGCACCGTGGTCACCCAGGTCACCGACGGCACGCTGCACTCGGTCCGCTACAACGGCACACTGAATGGCGTTCCGCAGAACGGTCGTACGACCGGCACCGGCTGCGCGGCCGACCCGAAGGTTGTGCCGGCGTATCTCGGAGCCCCTCCGGCGATTGACGCATCCGGTGACGACCAGTGCCCGATCGACTTCAGCTGGACCACCAACGAGCAGCCGCTCAACGGTGGCACGGCGAAGCTGATCTCGATCCCGCGGCTGGTGAACCCGTCCAACGTGTTCATCAACTCGGAGAACAACTACCCGGCCACCGACAGCGGGACGAGCAACATCCCCGACGTCGGCCGTGTGGTGTTCGTCGTGCACGCCACCGACCAGTTCGGAAACCTGACGAGCAACGACAACGCGACCGACCCGACCAACAACATGACCCCGGCAGACCCGACTGGCGTGGGCGGTGTGGCAGCGAATCCGTTCGGTGGCACCACGTCCGTGACCAACTCGATCTCGCTGACCAAGACCGGCGTCGGTTCGGTCTGGGCGTGTACTCCGGTCTCGGCGAGCCTGCAGGACTTCACCAGCACCAACCCGTGCACGGGTCTTGGTCTTGGTGGGCTCGGCACCGGCGGCTACCTACCGCAGGTCACGCAGCACGCTGACGGGACGATCGACCAGAAGAGCACGGTCGTGGGCAGCTACCTGGACGGTCCGGCTCAGGCCCGCTTCCAGGCAGATGCCGCTCCGACGGCCAGCGACGGCATGGTGGGTTGCTACCAGGACCCGCATGTCAACGTGGTCGGGCTGCCGCTCGGCACCTGTGAGATCGCTCTGATCACGCTGCTGGGTGGTCCGAACCTGCAGGTTCCGGGCCAGGGCTTCATCGGTGTTGACGACGGTACGCAGACCGACACGCTCGACTGGACCGCTCCGACGACGACGTTCACGTCGTTCATCGCCGGTTCGCCGAACGTGGCGACCTACGCCGCCGGCAACGCTGCTGACGCGCCGGATGTCTTCAAGCTGAACATCTACAACCAGCTTGCTGCTCCGGTCGTGACCTTCGGCGTCACGCCGGGCCACACGGTGCAGACCTCGCAGGCGGTCACCGTCACTGGCACGGTTGCCGACCAGTTCGGTCAGGGCATCGTCGGCTGGAACGTGCAGTTCGTCCGCAGTGGTGCGAACGAGTCCAGCTGCACGCCGATCCAGAACGGGCAGAGCAACGCGGTCGAGGTGACCAACCAGGGCGGTGTCGCGGGTTACACCTTCTCCTGCGACGCGGCCGGCACGTCCAACGTGTCGATCGTGGTCAAGGGTCCTGGTGGCGTCGAGCTGGCGAGCGGCCGTGAGGCGGTCACGTTCACCGGTGTGGCGATCAAGGTGAAGACCGAGAAGCCCTCGATCAAGGTGAAGTCCCACAAGGCCCGTCACCTGACGGTTCACATCACGACCCACCCGGCCCTGAGCCACGTGCGGATCAACATCTACCGCAAGCTCAACGGCCTGTACCACCTGATCGGGTCCGTGAAGACCGGTGCCCACGGCAAGGCCGTGAAGCACCTGGGCGGCCTGCACCGCGGAGTGAAGTACCGGATCTCCGCCAAGGCCGTTGGCCTCGGCTCCGGGTACCACTCGAAGTACGCGAAGCACAAGACCGTCCGGATCCACCGCTAGACAGCCGGTAACGGCTCAGCACGGCCCTGTGGGGCGGCTTCCTTCGGGAAGTCGCCCCACAGGCGTTTCCGGGCCCGCCCTTTGCCGCGTGGCCGCGCTAGAGCACGGCGAGCCGGCAATCGCGCGGGAAGCGCGCGTGGGAAATGGCGGGTTAAGAGGCGGTTGGTGACGCCGAGGTGGTCGCCGGCGCGGCGGCCGGGTCGTGCTGCGCAACGTAGTCGTACGCGGCTTGACGCTGCGCGCCGGTCACACCCTTGTCGAAGTAGACCTGCAGCTGGTTGAACTGCGGGTAGTAGGTGACGGCGCGCACGCCCGCGAGCTTCTTCATCGGGTTGATGAGGTGCCGGTACGCCGACTGCGTGACGTGAGGGAACACCTCAGAGCCGCCTGGCACGCCTGGACGCGGCGGGTTCGACACGGGTGCGGTGATCTTGCCGTTGGGTCCGGCCGCGCCTGCGGTGGCCAGCGGCGGCCCGCCGATCTGCGCGCTCGAGGTCGGGGAGGCCGAGGGGGAACCGCCGCTCGAGCTCGATCCGGAGCAGGCCCCGAGCGTGGCCACGGTCCCGACTGCGACGAACGCAACGACTCCGACTCGTCGCCCGGGCCGTGGGACTGATCTGGTCGGCCGGCTAGTCCTCATTGATCACCGAGCCTAGTCCCTGGGCTGAGTGATCTTGATCGCTTCGAACTGTTGATCTTGTTCCGGGATGGGTAGAAGGTTAGGTGCGGCATCAGGTGTGTAACGCCTCGGATCCGGGAAGCGCTGACTAGGCAGGCAAACCCGCAGAGACGGTCACGCCAACGTCGGGGGGGAAACAACAGGCGACGGCAACGTCGCCGCCCGACGAGAGGACGCGCATGAGGACCAAGCAGAGGCGCCCACATAACAGGTGGGCATCTGCGGCAGTCGTAATCGGTTCCGTGGGAGCGGTATTGGCATCGCCGCTCGCCATCGGTACCGCTTCCGCAGCGACAGCTGTTACGGCAACCGCTATCACCGGGGTGAGCACCCCAGTAGTCGCCGCTTCAGGCGGTTCGGCCACCGTGACCGGCAACTACACCGGCACGAGCACGGGTAGTGGGAGCCCGGTCACCTCGAACATCGAGTACACGGTGACCAACGGCGGCGACAAGTCGGGCTCGAGTGGGACCGCCGGCACGCCGTGTACGGTCACGCCGAGCAGCGCTACGGCCGGCACCTTCAGCTGCTCCGTTGCGAACACCAGCGGCAACCCGACCACCGACACGGTGCAGGTCTTCGGCGACGACGGTAGTGGCGCGTTCAACACGCCGGGCGATGTCGTCGGCGCTCCGGTTGCCAACGTCGTGTTCACGGGGCCACCGACGACCGTGGCGTTCACGACTGCCCCGACGTCCGGCACCACCGGGACCTGTGCGGTCTACCAGGCGCACACCGACCAGGGCGACCAGCCCCTCACGCTGACGGTGACCGAGACCACGACGGCTGCCGCTCCGGCGAACTCGCTGCACTACTTCCAGGACAACTGCTCCGGCGCTGAGACCAGCGGCGGCGGCGCGAGCGCCGCAGGCGGTACGACCACGCTGACGAAGACCGTGACGACGGATGCCTCCGGCAACGTCTCCTTCGGTCTGCAGACCGACGCGGCCGGCACCGGGAACGCGAAGCTCGCCGTCCCGTCCAACCCGGGAACGATCAACGCCACGACGCCGACCATCACCTGGACGACCGGTGGTGCGGATGCCGTGACCTCGGTCACCCCGAATCCGCCCTCGACCACGCAGCTCACCAACACGACTGCGTCGTTCACCGTGACGGTGACCAACGGCGGAAGCCCGGTCCAGGGCGTGACCGTGAAGGAAGAGACCAACCCGTCCGCGAGCCCGGCAAACGCTGACACGGTTGCCCCGACGTCCTGTGGCACGTCGGACTCGGCGGGTCACGTGACCTGCACGGTCCACAACGGAGGTACGGCGGGCACCGACTCGCTGATCTTCTGGGTCGACAACTCCTCCGCGTCCTGCAGCCACACCGCAGGTCCTGACTCGTGTGAGCCGCAGGGCAACGCCACGGCGACGTTCAACGCGACACCGGCGGTCGACGCGGGTAACAGCTCGCTGACCTGCGTGCAGCAGCTCGCGACCGACAAGGGTGCTGCGAAGACCAACTGCACCGTTCCGTCCAACACCACGTCGGTGACCTTCACGGCCACCGTCGAGGACGCGAGCGGCAACCCGATCGCCAACGCTCCGGTGACGTTCACTGCGACCTCGGCGAAGCTGGGTGGCGCCACGGTGAGCGGAGCGAATCTGCCTTCGGGCACGTCGTCGACCAACGCCAACGGTGTTGCGACCTTCGTGGTCAGCGATCCGTCCGCGCAGAACGGCGACAACGTGACGGTGTCCGCAGCGGTTGGCGCGGTTGGCATCGGAAGCGCCACCGTCAACTGGGCCACGCCGCATGCGACGGCGCTCAGCGTCGTGCCGGAGCTGCAGACCGTGACGGTCGGCGGCGTCGTGACGGTCAAGGCCAACCCGGTCGACCAGTTCGGGACGGCGGTGGCCGGTTCGCCGACCATCACCTACTTCGTGACCGGTCGCAACAACGCCAAGACGGGCACGGCTGCGGCTGACGGCACGATCAGCTACACCGACGCCGGCACCTCGCCGACCGTGAAGACCGACACCATTCAGGTGACGGACAGCACCGACTCACTCACCGGCACGGCCGACGTCGTGTACGTGACCGGGTCGACGTCGGCGAGCACCGTGACGGTCGACACCAGCGGGTCCGGGACCAGCGACGTGCTGTGTGGCGCTACTGGTCACGTCGCGGCGACGAACGTCGCGCTGCAGCACACCACCGAGGTGTGCGCGCTCGTGAAGAACGCCACCGGTGAGGCCCTCGCGGGCAAGACCGTGACGTTCACGGTGAGCAGCGGTCAGGTCGCAGCCCACTCTGGGTTGACCACCTCGAGCGGTACGACGTACCAGGCCACGACCGACGCCAACGGTGTTGCGTTCGCTGACGTCACGTCGACCAAGGCGGGTGCGCAGACGGTGACGGCCACGGCCGACTCCGCGAGCGGCACCGGAACCGTGACCTACGCGGGTCCGACCCCGGCGCAGGCGTTCAAGATCACGGCGGCGCCGAGCCCGGCCACGATCAACCCGGGCAGCAGCCAGAAGTTCACGGCGACGGTGGTCGACAAGTTCGGCAACCCGGTCCCCAACGTGATCGTCGTCTACACCCAGTCGGGTGCGGGCTCGCTCGGCAACAGCGGCGGGCAGACGATCACCGGCCCGGACGGGACGGCGAGCGTCACGGTCGACACCCAGTCCTCGGACACCGGGGCAGGCAGCGTGACCTTCAACATCGGGTCCTCGCTGACGGTGCCGCCGAACCAGTGCACCAGCACCGGCGGAGCGTGCACGGCGGTTGCCTCCTACACCGTCCAGTCCACTGGCGCGGCCTTCCTCACGCTGACTGCTGAGAAGGGCGCGAAGATCCACACCCACGAGACGATCCACGCGGTGGCGACGAACGCCGACGGCACGCCGGCGGCGCACGTGATCGTGCGGTTCATCGTGCAGGGCGCGAACCCGCTCACCGGCAGCATGACGACCGGTGCCAAGGGTCGCGCCGGGTGGAGCTACCTGGCTGGTCACCACGGCACGGACACCGTCTCGGCATGGGTCGACAACAACAACGACAACCTGCCGCAGGCGAACGAGCCGGGTGCCCGGGTCATCGCCCACATCAAGGGCATCGAGCGACCGTCCATCACGGTGGTCGCCCGCGGGCACGGCAAGGTCACGGTCCACGTGGTCAGCCGCCCGTTGGCCAAGCACGCCACGGTGCACTACTTCGTGAAGCGGCACGGCCACTGGCACAAGATCGGTACTAACCACACCGGTCGCCTCGGCAAGGCAGGGAAAACCTTCAGGGAGCCGATCGGTTCGCATCGGATCTTCCGGGCGAAGGTCATGACCACGCCGGTGTCCACGACCGGTACCAGCGCTCCGAAGGGAGTACGGGTCCGGTAAGCGCGAAAAGCAACCAAACCGGCACCTAGCGCGTCTTAAAGGGCGGCCCCATCCAGGGGCCGCCCTTTGGCGTGCAAGGAGGCGAACACCCTTTCGAATGTCCGCCAGATGGCCGATTTGCACGGAAGATCCTTTGCCGTCCCCAGTCCTGGGCCCTCAACTGCTTCGGCGGCCGGTGACCGGTGTGGTACGAAAAGCGTCAACTCGCCGCGACCGCTCCTTGGTCCTGGCGTTCAGAAGTGGTGGAGGGGCCTGCGCGTCGTGGCACGCGCGGCGCCGGCTAGGTGTCAGAGAGGACACGAATGAACGTCAGGCCGACAGGTTCACGCCTCGCGAGGCGTTGGGGATCCGCAGCAGTGGCGATCGGATCGACGGTGGCCGTGCTGGCCTCCCCGCTCGCCATCGGCTCCGCGAGCGCCGCAACCGGCACCGTGTCCATTCAGCCCGCCTCCGCGAACCAGAACAAGCCGGTCTCGTCCACCGCGACCGTGACCGCGGACGTCACGCCGTCCTCGGCGACGGTTCTCTACACGGTGACGAGCGGCCCGGACGCGACCTCGCCGAACCTCAAGGGCCTCGCCTGCACGGCGCCGCCGGCTGCGACCGTCAACTGCGCGATCCACAACGGCGGGACGTCGGGCATCGACACGGTCGTCGTCTTCGAGGACATCGACAGCGACGGCACCTTCAGCGGTGGTGACATCTCCGCCACGACGACCGTCACGTTTTCCGGCGCGCCGGCGTCGATCAACATCACCCCGGTGCGGCTGCCGTCGTCCCACAATGTGACGACCGAGGCCGACACCTGCGAGGTCTACAAGGTCTCTGCGTTCGACGCCTCGCAACTGCCCTCGGGCGACCAGGACATCCTGCTGAAGGTCGTCGAAAACACGGCCAGCAACCCGTCAAGCAACATGTTCACCTTCTATGACGTCAATGCCAGCCACCATTGCACCGTTCCCGGCGGCGGCCCGATCTTCACCGACCTGCCGAACCCCAACCACGAGGAGACCGCCTTCGGCTTCGGCCACACGGGCAACAACGGAAGCTTCGAGATCGGCCTGGTGACGACGACGGCCGGCAGCGGCTCGCTCGAGGCCTGCAACACGGGCGGCTGCGTCAGCGCTACCGTGTTCGACACGGACCAGGTCACGTGGGGTCCGGGCGGGCGGGACGCAATCGCCTCGCTTCAGGTGACGCCGACGAGCGCCGACGGCTACGCGGGTACCACTGCGACCTACACGGTGACGGCACTCGATGCCGCCGGCAGCCCGGTCGGCAACGTCCTGGGGTCCATCGACGAGCAGGAGACGAGCGGACCTGGAACGGTCGCTCCGACCTCGTGCACCAACACGACCGACTTCACGACCGGTCAGGTGACCTGCACGATCACCAGCAACAGCCAGGGCACCGTGAACGAGACGATTTTCGCCAACAACGGTTCCGCGTCGTGCAACCACACGGGCGGCCCGGACTCGTGTGAGCCGCAGACCTTGGTGACGGCCACATTCCGGGCGTTTCCGACGTTCAACAGCCACGCGTTGACCTGCGTGCAGCAGCTCGTCGCCGGGGGCCACCAGGGTCAGGGCGTCTCCAGCTGCACCTTGCCGACCAGCCAGAAGTCCGTGGCTTTCAGCGAGACGCTGAAGAACAACGGAGTGCCGGTACCGGGCGCGATCGTCACCTTCACCGCGACGGGGACCCTCAACGGCTCGCCGGCGACCAACACGACGGACGTCACCACCGATGCGAACGGCGTGGCGACCTACACGGTCAACAACGTCGCGCCGCGAGCAGGCGACAGCATCGCGGTGTCGACCAAGATCGGCGCCACTTCGCTCGACTCCTCGAACGCATCGTGGGCCACGCCCGCCGCCACCGCGCTCGATCTGGTGCCGTCACCGCAGTCGGTGACGAAGGGTGGCCTGGTGGCGGTGAAGGCGACCGTGGTCGACCAGTTCGGCGCCGGCTTCCCGACGTCCACCGCACTGACCTACATCGTGGCCGGCCGCAACAACGGCCAGAACGGCGTCGTGTCGACCGGTTCCGACGGCTCAGCGACCATCAGTTACACCGACACCGGCGTGAACCCCGGCTCGCCGACCGACACGATCACGGTGACCGGGCCCGGCCTGAGCGGGAGCGCGAGCGTCCTGTTCATCAACGGATCCACCACTGCGTCGACCGTCGTGCTCGACACCAGCGGTAACGGGACGTCGGACGGGGTGTGCAACGCGTCGGGTCACACAGCGGCGACGAACGTCGCACTGACGCATGAGACCGAGGTGTGCGCGGTGGTGAAGAACAACTTCACGACCCCGGAGGCGCTTGCCGGCAAGACGGTCGTCTTCACCGTCAGCAGCGGTCAGGTCGGCGCGCACAACGGGCTCAGCTCTGCCAGCACCGCCACTTACACGGCCACGACCGACATCAACGGTGTCGCGTTCGCGGACGTGACGTCGACCAAGTCGGGCGCTCAGACGGTGACCGCGACCGCTGACACGGCGAGTGCGAGCGGAACCGTCACCTACGCCACTCCCACGCCCGCCGCCGCGCGCAACATCGCGGCTGCGCCGGCGAGCGGCACGGTGACGGCGGGTACGCCGCAGAAGTTCACCTTCACCGTGACCGACCAGTACGGCAACGGTGTGCCGGGCGTCTCGGTCCTGGCGACCCAGAGCGGCCCCGGCATCCTGGCCAACGGCAACTCCACCGTCATCACCGACAGCAATGGGCAGGCCAGCGTCCAGCTGACCACCCAGGCCACTGACACCGGGTCCGGGACGGTCACCGGCAGCATTGCGGCCGGCGGCAACCAGTGCGCTCTCGCGGCCGGTAACCCGGCTGGCGCGACGGCGGGTAACTGCACCGCAGTCGCGACGTACACGATCGGCGCGCCCGTGGTGCCGGCCAGCCTGACGCTCGTGGCGGCGCCGGGTGCCCGGGTCGGCACGGAGGAGCTGCTCGCGGCGACCGTGAAGAACAACGACGGCACGCCGGCGGTCAACCAGGTGGTCCGCTACCGGATCACCGGCGCCGACTCGGCGAGCGGCTCGGTCGTCACCAACGGCAAGGGCGTCGGCCTGTTCGGCTACCTGCCCAAGCACAGCGGCAAGATCCACGTGACGGCGTACGACGACGTCAACGCCAACGTCGCGCAGGACGCCGGTGAGCCGCACGGCACGCTGAACGTGTCGATCGCCAAGGTCACGGAGCACCCGACGATCCACCTGACGTCGCGCTCCGGCACGGTCACGGTCCACGTGACCTCGCACCCGAAGCTGTCCCACGCGAAGGTGACGTACTACGTCAAGCACAAGGGCAACTTCACCAAGATCGGGGTGGGCCGCACCGGCCACCGCGGTCACGCGTCGCAGACCTTCGTCGAGGGCATGGGCCACAGGTACACCTTCCGTGCGAAGGTCACCGGCAAGTCCGGGGTCGCGACCGGAGTGTCGAAGTCGAAGTCGATCAAGGTGAAGAAGTAGGAGCACACAAGCACCGATGGCGAGGGGTGGTTCCGATGGGGGCCGCCCCTCGCTGCATCTCGTGACGAACGGTCGCGCAACGGCACGCGAAGCGCCGTTGACCTGCGCCATCGGTCGTCCGGAATGTGGTGGAATCGTTACTAACTCACCGCGAGCGGGCACTGGGTCCGTGGCGGCGTGGGAGGAGACCCCGGCATGATCTCGACCTTCACATCGGCTCGCGGAACCCGCTGGGCCGGTGGCGTCCTCATCGCCGCCGCGTCTGCGCTGAGCATCGGCGTGCTCGGGCCGATCGAGAGCGCTGCCGCGGCCACGCCCACGGTTGTGACCATCTCCCCCTCGGCCGTGACCATCGCGTCTGGTGGCTGCGCGGCGCTCACCGTGCACGCGACCCCGGCCGGCGTGAGCACCATCACCCTGCAGGCGACGGAGACCGCGGCTGCCAACCCCTCGCCGCTGTCCATCTGCACGCCGAGCGGTGGCGACACCGCGTCGCAGCTCGCCAACGGGGTGTCGGGAGGGTCCGCGGGTCTCCCGCCGATCATTCCGCCGACCGACGGCACCGCGACGCTGCGGATGAAGGTCGACACCGACGCCAACGGGTTCGCCACCGTCGGTGTGTCGTCCTCGCTGGCCGGCTCGGTCAGCGTCGTGGCGTACTACAACAACGGCGCCAACGCGGCGCCCTCCGCGTCGAACCCGAAGAGCAGCGCAACGACGGTCACGGTCGTTCAGGGGGGCGCCGACGCTGTCAGCAGCCTGACCGTGTCTCCGACCTCTTCCACCCAGTACGTCGGGTCCGGCGTGACCTACACCGTCACGACGGTGGGTGAGGGCGGCGTGCCGATCAGCGGCATCGAGGTCGATTACGTGATGTCCGGCGTCGATACCCAGGTTCCGGTGCATCAGTGCGGCGTCCACACCGACTCCAACGGCGTCGCCACCTGCACCATCACAAACGGCGGAGCGGCGGGTACCGACACGATCACCTTCTACGTCAACGCGTCGGGCGGGAGCAGTGGCCCCGACAGCGGCGAGCCGCAGGCGACCGCCACGGCGACGTTCGCGGCGCTGCCGGGCGGCGGACCGGTGACGATCGCCGCGACCTGCAGCAACACCCGGCTGTCCGGGCCTGCCACGACGCCGGTGGTGGAAACCTGCACCAACTCCACAGCCACTCACAACGTCACCTTCACCGCGACGGTGAAGAACACGTCCACCCAGGCTCCGGTGTCGGGCGTGGTCGTCAGCTGGAACCGCAGCGGCACGGTCGGTGACTCCACGCTGTCGGCGCAGAACTGCACCACCAACGCATCGGGTGTCTGCTCGATCACGCTGACCGAGCCGGCGCCTTTCAACGGCCTCGTGCGGTCGCTGGTGGCCTCCGTCGGCTCGACGAACGCCACTCCGACCCCGGTCTCGGCCGGTTGGGAGAGCCCGGCGCCGACTCGGCTCACCGTGAACCCGCCGCTGCAGACGACGAGCAACGGCGGTACGTCGGCGTTCACCGCCCACGTTCTCGACCAGTTCGGTGCCGACTACGCAACGGCTCAGGGCATCAGCTGGCTGGTCACGGCGGGCCGTAACGCCGGCAAGTCGGGCACCGCCACCACCGGCGCCAACGGCGCCTCCTTCGGCTTCACCGACACCGCCCCCTCGTCCGGGACCACGACTGACACGGTGCAGATCAAGGACACCACCACGACGTCGATCGCGCCGGTGAACGCCACGGTCAACTACATCGCCGGCTCGACGCAGGCGGGACTGCTGGCGCTCGACGTCAGCGGCAACTGCGACGTCGCCGCCCCGGCATCGACCAACAGCAGCGCGGTCGGAGCGAACTCGATCAAGGTCTGTGTGCTCGTCACCAACTCCAGCGGCACCAAGCTGCCCGGCAAGCCGGTGACGATCGCGGTCAGCATCGGCCGGGTCGACACGGCTGCGTCACCGGGATCGAACCCGAGCCCGTCGGTGACGGTCGACGCGGACGGCAACGGAGTCGCGACCGCCTGGGTGAGCTCGACGACGGCGGGCACGCAGAACATCACCGCGACGGCGGACTCCAAGGTGGCCGGCGCCACGGTGACGTATTCGACGTCGGTCGCCAACCTCAAGACCGTCAAGATCGCGCCCGCGACGACCGAGGTCGCGCCGGGCGCCAGCCAGTCGTTCACCGCGACCGCTCAGGACGCCAACGGCAACCCGATCTCCGGCGCGTCCTTGCTGTTCGTGGTCAACGGCCCGGGCACGATCGACGGCGGGAGCAACCAGTTGCTGCTCACCGGCGCCAACGGCACCGCGAGCGTCGTGCTCAACACCACCTCTGCTGACAACGGGGCCGGCTCGGTCACCGTCTCGGTGCAGAACGACATCAACACCCAGTGCCACGTCACCGGAGGCGCGTGCAGCGCGGTCGCGAGCTACACCGTGAAGGTCGGCGCCAAGTCGGCGGCGTTGCTGCTGTTCCCGCAGAAGAACGTCACCGCGGGCAACGGAAGCGCGGAAGGCGTCGAGGCGGTCGCGCTCAACTCAGACGGCTCGCCGGCGCCGAACATCCTGGTCCGGTTCACCGTGACCGGTGCGAACAGCGCCACCGGGTCGGCCACCACGACCTCCTCCGGCGCGGTGATCTTCGCCTATGACGCCGTCAACGACGGCATCGACACGATCGCCGCGTACGAGGACCTCAACAACAACTCGGTCAAGGATCCCGGCGAGCCTGCCGCGACCACCAACGCGACGATCTTCCCGGCAGGGTCCCACCCGGGCGCCACGAAGGAGCACCCGTCGCTGGTCGTGAGCCAGAAGCGCGCCAACTCCCACCAGGAGAAGCTGACGCTCAACGTGACCAGCCACCCGCGGCTGGCCCGCGCCACGGTCACCTTCTACCAGGTGAAGAAGGGCGTGCGTCACAAGATCGGGAACGGCACCACAGGATCCAAGGGCAAGGTCAAGGGCACGCTGAAGGCGGGCCACGGCCTGACCCTGAAGTTCCAGGTGAAGGTCAAGGGCAAGGCAGGCGTGAAGAGCGGTTACAGCAAGGTGGTCAAGGTCCACGTCAAGTGACTAACCGGACCTGACAGTCCGGTCTGAGCCTCCTCGCGCCACCCGCCGGCTTCCGCATGCGCGATAATGGATGTCAGCCGTTCCCCCGCGGGAGCGAGCGGACACGAGCTGACAACGAAGGAGCACGCGCATGGCTGCCATGAAGCCGCGGACGGGCGATGGTCCGCTCGAGGTGACCAAGGAAGGGCGCGACATCCTGATGCGCGTGCCTCTCGAGGGTGGCGGCCGCCTGGTCGTAGCGATGACCCCGGACGAGGCCACCGCTCTCGGTGACGCGCTGAAGTCAGCGGTCGGCTGAGCCCGACGAGGGCGAGCGCCGCTCCCGCCGTCACGGCCGTCCGCGGGCGGCTCGTGGGCGCGGGGGCGACCCTCGCGATCCCGACCGTCCCGCGCAAGCGTGGGCTGCCCGAGCTGGGTGCCGGCGCCGACGAGCTCGTCGCGCTCGGCGTCGACGCGGCAGCCTTCCTGCGCGCGGAGAGCGCGACCGGGAAGGCCGGTGAGCTGGTCGCGATCCCGGTCCATCGCGACGGCGTGGACGCAGTCGTGCTCGCCGGCTCGGGTGATGGCTCACCCGCTGCGCTGCGCAAGACCGCTGCCGCGCTGGCCCGCCGGGCCAAGGGGTCCCGCTCGCTGGCGACGACGCTGGCCGCCGGACGCGAGCCGGATGCGGTTCGTGCCCTTGCGGAGGGCTTCGGCCTGGCGGCGTACCGGTTCTCTTCCGGAAGCGGCGAGCCGGCCAAGCTGAAGCGGGTGAAGCTGGTCGTCGAGAACCCGGCCGAGCTGCGCGATGCCCTCCGTCGTGCCGGCGCCACCGTGGCCGCGGTGCACCTCGCCCGCGATCTCGCCAACCAGCCGTCGCTGGAGAAGACGCCGGAATGGCTCGCCGCGACAGCGGCAGAGCGCTGCGAGGCTGCGGGCGTCACCGTGCGCATCCGTGAGGACGCAGAGCTCGAGGCTTCCGGGTTCGGTGGCATCGTCACCGTCGGTCGAGGCTCGGCCCGGCCACCGCGCCTGTTGGAGGCCTGCTGGGATCCCGCCGGCGCCGCCCGGCACATCGTTCTCGTCGGCAAGGGCATCACGTTCGACAGCGGTGGGCTGTCGATCAAGCCGCCCGACGGCATGATCGCGATGAAGACCGACATGGCCGGTGGTGCGGCGGTCATCGCCACCATGACCGCCCTTGCGGAGCTTCAGATCGACGTGAAGGTCACCGCGCTCGTGCCGATGGCCGAGAACATGCCGGGCGCCGACGCGGTCCGCCCTGGCGACGTGATCCGGCACTACGGCGGCACGACGAGCGAGGTGCTCAACACCGACGCCGAAGGTCGCCTGGTGCTGGCTGATGCGCTCGCGTACGCCGCGGCCGAGCTCAAGCCCGACGCGATCGTCGACATCGCGACCCTCACCGGCGCGGCCTACCTCGGTCTCGGCAAGCGCCACGCCGCCTTCTACGCGACGACGGACGGCCTCCGCGACGAGCTGTCCGAGGCCGCCACAGCCGCCGGCGAGCGCCTGTGGTCGATGCCGCTGGTCGAGGACTACCGCGACGCGCTCGACTCGCCGATCGCCGACCTTCGCAACGTCGGCGAACCCGGCAAGCACTACAGCGGCGGGTCGATCACCGCGGCGCTGTTCCTGCGGGAGTTCGTCGGGCGGGTGCCGTGGGCACACCTCGACGTCGCCGGACCGGCGCGGTCCGACGCGGAAGAGGACGAGGTCACCAAGGGGGCGACCGGCTACGGCGTGCGCACGTTCCTGAGGTGGCTGGAGGCGCAGAGCGCCGGCTAGCTCTTCTTGGGCTTCGACGTAATGGTCGGCTTGGCGGTCGCCTTGTTGCGGGCCTGCCGCACGATGTCCTCGACGTTCGCCTGGTCGGTCTTGTCCGCGGTGCTGCGGTAGGTGACCGTCAGCGTCTTGGTGTCGGGGTAGTAGATCTCGCTCTGAACGCCGCGCATCAGCGCCAGATTGCCCAGGTACTTGTTGGCCTTCGCCGACAGGTGGTGGAACGACTGATCCTTCACGGCTTTCGCCGTGTTCTCGCCTGCAGGTGCCGTGGCCTTGGGTGATCCGCCGGAGGAGGACCCGGAACAGCCGGCCAACGCGGCAACTGTGACGCCGGTGAGAAGAACTGGGACGACGCTGCGACGAATGATCATCTATCGAATGCTAACCGCGACAGGCGGCGATAAACCCGTCACGGATTTCCGGTGCTGAGACAATGGCCGTATGGCAGCCCGTGGCGTGCTCGGAATGGTGCTCGCCGGTGGCGAGGGCAAGCGGTTGTGGCCGCTGACCGCCGATCGCGCGAAGCCCGCCGTACCGTTCGGCGGGATCTACCGGCTGATCGACCTGGTGCTGTCCAACCTGGTCAACTCCGACCTGCTGCGCATCGTCGTGCTTACGCAGTACAAGTCGCACTCGCTGAACCGCCACATCTCGATGAACTGGCGGATGTCGTCGATGCTCGGCACCTATGTGACACCGGTGCCGGCCCAGCAGCGGCTCGGTCCGCGATGGTTCGCCGGGTCCGCGGACGCGATCTACCAGTCGCTGAACCTGATCTACGACGAGCAGCCGTCCTACGTCGTGGTGTTCGGCGCGGATCACGTCTACCGCATGGACGCTCGGCAGATGCTCGAGGCGCACATCGCCTCCGGCGCGGGCGTCACTGTCGCGGGGCTTCGGGTGCCGCGCGAGCACGCGACGTCATTCGGCGTGATCCACACGAAGGACGGCCGCAAGGTCGACGGCTTCCTCGAGAAACCCGCTGATCCGCCCGGTCTGCCCGACGATCCCGACATGACGCTCGCCTCGATGGGCAACTACGTGTTCGACACGCGGCTGCTCGTCGACGCGGTCAAGCGCGACGCATTCGACGAGCAGTCCAACCACGACCTCGGTGGCGACGTGATTCCTGCGCTCGTCGCTACCGGAGAGGTCGGCGTCTACGACTTTGCCTCGAACGTGATTCCTGGTGCCACCGAGAGGGACGCGGCGTACTGGCGCGACGTCGGGAGCATCGAGGCCTACCACGACGCCCACATGGACCTGGTGTCGGCGCGGCCCGCGTTCAACCTGTGGAACGACAAGTGGCCGATCCTCACCGCCACCCCGCCGCTGCCGCCGGCGAAGTTCGTCTACGACGAGCCGGGTCGCATCGGTAGCGCCATCGAATCGCTGGTGTCGCCGGGCTGCGTGGTGTCGGGTGCCCGGGTCCGTCGTTCCGTGCTGTCACCGAAGGTCGACATCCACACCGGGTCCGAGGTCGACGAGTGCGTGCTTCTCGACGGCGTCGACGTCGGGCGAGGGGCCGTCCTGCGACGCGCGATCATCGACAAGGGTGTCGTCGTCCCGCCGGGCGTGACGATCGGGGTCGACCACGCCGCCGATCGCGCGCGCGGCTTCTACGTGAGTGACTCGGGCATCGTCGTGATCGGCAAGGGCCAGGTCATCCCCACCGACTGACCCCGTGGGCCGGGGGCAAAGTGGCTTTGCTTCGGCGAAGGCGCTTGGTGTCAGCGGTCGTAGACATTGCGTCGGTGACCGACGGCGACGACGAGGACAACGAGCACTTCGTCGTGGATTTGGTAGACGACCCGGTAGTCGCCGGTGCGCACTCGCCATAGCCGGGGTGAATCGTTGCTGACCAGCAGCTTCGCCGCAGGTGGTCGAGGATTCTCGGCGAGCAGGGTGATGACCTTGCCGATCCTGTCGCGGGCACTCCGGGGAAGCTTGCGCAGTGCGCGATCGGCGGCCGGCCGCAGGTCGACCCCGTATGTCACGACAGGCCGAGCTCAGCCTTGACCGTTTCCCAAGGAACTGAGTCGCCGTCCTCCTCAAGGGCGGCATGGGCGGCGGCGATGTCCTCAGCGTCTTCCAGCGCCTCGACAGCCCGCTCGTAGAAATCGGAGGTGACCAAGGTCGCGACGCGGCGACCATGGCGGGTGATGAACACCGGCTCCCGGACGGCCGCAGCAAGCGCTTCGGAGAAGTGCTCGCGCGCGTCACTCGCCGTCATCTCGCGCATCCCCCGAATCGTACAAAACCACGGTTTTCGCGTCAATGGCCGATCGGCGTCCGTGGAACGAGAGGGGACGTCTCAAGAACTTGTGACGTCCCCGACTCAGGTGGGGTCGGAGGCGGCTTCCGTCGGTGAGCTCTCTTCCGCTGGGTGCTTCACGACCGCCACGAGAAGTCCGTCACCGCTCGGGATGAGCATCGGGACCAGTCGCTCGTCGTCGTGGACCTTGCGCAGCAGCTCGCGGACCGCGACCGTGGCGGCGTCGCGGTTGCTCTCGTCGGCGACCCGGCCGTGCCAGAGCGCGTTGTCGAAGGCGAGGATCCCGCCGGGGCGAAGCAGTCGGACCGCCTCGTCGAGGTAGGAGGAGTACTCCTCCTTGGCCGCGTCGCCGAAGACCATGTCGTACGCGCCGTCGGACAGCCGCGGCAGGACCTCCAGCGCGCTGCCTGCGATCAACCGGAAGCGCGAGAGCGGAAAGCCGGCGGCCAGGAAGGTCTGCTTCGCGACCTTCTGGTGCTCGGGCTCGACGTCGATCGAGGTCAACAGCCCGTCCGGCGCCATTCCGCGGAGCAACCAGGTGCCCGAGACCCCGGCGCCGGTACCGATCTCGACGATCGACCGTGCCTGGATGCTCGATGCCAGGAACCGCAGCGCCGCGCCGCCGCCGGCACCGATCGGCACCGCGCCGAGGTTGCGCCCGCTCGGCCGTGCGGCGGCCAGGGGAGCGTCCTCGGCGAGCCAGGTCTCGGCGTAGCGCCAGTTGTCCAGCGCGATCTCGGCCTCGCTCCGTTCCGGCACGCGATCAGCCTAACGAGGTCATGAACAACAATGGAGGTATGACGGAGCGCGACAGCTGGCCGCCGCCGCAGATGCCACCCGCTCCGCAGTACCCACCCACGCCGCCGCCGGCGCAGTGGTGGCCGCCGACCCAGCCGCCCGCACCACGCCCGCCGCGGCCGCCGATGACCGGTGTGCCGTGGAGTGCGGCAGTGCTGATGGCGGTGATCGCCGCGGTCCTCGGCGGTGCAGTCGGCGGGCTGATCTCCCGCCAGCACAACGGCCACGTCACCGCAGTGAAGACGGTGACGATCGGCGCGACGGAGGCGCCGACCGCCTCCGCCGCAGGCGATGACGGGGTGTCGGTCGCGAAGGTTGCCCGCCGGATCCTGCCGAGCGTCGTGTCCATCCAGGTGAAGTCAGGGTCGGACGGCGACACGGGTTCCGGGATCCTGCTCAGCTCGTCGGGCTACATCCTCACCAACAACCACGTGATCGCCGCGGTCGCCTCCGGCGGCAAGCTGTCGGTCATCCTTCCGAACAAGGATCGGGTCGCGGCGTCTGTGGTCGGCGACCCCGACACCGTCGACGACATCGCGGTCATCAAGGTGGCGGGCATCCAGGGGTTGCAACCCGCCGCGCTCGGCGACTCCGACGATCTCAGTGTCGGCGACACCGTGGTCGCCGTCGGCTCGCCGCTCGGCCTCGCCGGCACAGTCACGAGCGGCATCGTGAGCGCACTCAACCGACCGGTCGAAGCTGGTGGCGAGCAAGGGGTGCCCGACGACGTCATCGACGCGATCCAGACCGATGCCGCGATCAACCCGGGCAACTCGGGAGGGCCGCTGGTCGACGACCGGGGCCGGGTGGTCGGCGTCAACTCGGCCATCGCGTCGCTGTCGACCGAGAGCTTCACCAGCCAGCAGACCGGAAGCATCGGGCTCGGCTTCGCCATCCCGATCAACGAGGCGAAGCGGATCGCTGAGGAGATCATCACCAAGGGCTACGCCACCCACGCCGTGATCGGGGTGAGGCTGGACACGGTCTACGCGGGCGAAGGCGCCCGCATCACCACGTCGAGCAGCGGCGCGGTCGCCTCGGGCGGTCCCGCCGACAAGGCGGGCATCGAGGCGGGCGACGTCATCGTCGCGGTCGACGACGAGCGGATCACGACCGCCGACGAGCTCATCGTGGCGATCCGTCGCCACCGGCCGGGGGACCGGATCCAGCTCACCTTCCTGCGCTCCGGGCATCGCCACACGGTGAGCGTCACGCTCGGCTCCCAGCGCAGCTAGCGGCACTCACCCGCGGCGTACGCTCATCACCAGGGCCGGCGCAGCCGGCGCATTCGATGGGGTGGCGGCGGAGGGCGTGTGCTCGGGAACCTGGGCTGGCAAGAGGTGCTCGTCCTCGCTGTCCTCGGGCTGATCATCTTCGGACCCGACCGCCTCCCGAAGGCGGTCGGAGACGCCGCCCGGATGCTCCGCGAGCTGCGCGCGATGGCGAGGGGCGCGGCGACCGATCTCAAGGCCGAGCTGGGACCGGAGTTCGCCGAGCTCGACATCCGCGGTCTGCACCCGCGCCGGTTCGTCGAGGACGCGATCTTCGGCGACGACGATCCGGTGCCGTCCCAGCAGCGCCGAGCGCCGGTCCTGCTGGCACCGGACGAACGGCCGCCGTACGACGACGACGCGACCTAGGGAACCACTGAATTATTGCGCTGTCCTGCTGCGCGACGGACGGCATTGATCAGTGATTCCCTAGAGCGGGGCGGCTAGACCGGGGTGAGGGTGAGCGGGCGGCCGGCCAGGCCGCGCGCCTTCCCCGCGAGCGTTGCGGCGATCGAGGCGAACGCCTGCGCCGCCGCTGAGTCCGGATGACTGACGACCACCGGCGTACCGAGATCGCCGCCCTCGCGCACCGCAGGCTCGATCGGGACCGAGCCGAGCAGCGGGACCGGCGCACCGACCAACGTGGTCAGGCTGGCCGCCACCGCCTGTCCGCCGCCCGAGCCGAACACCTCGACCAGCTCGCCGCAGTGCGGGCAGGCGAAACCGGCCATGTTCTCGATGACCCCCGACAGCCGCTGCCGGGTCTGGGTCGCGATCGCGCCCGCGCGCTCGGCGACCTCATGGGCGGCCAGCTGCGGCGTCGTGACGACGACGACCTCGGCGCCGGGAAGCAGCTGGGCGGTCGAGATCGCGATGTCGCCGGTGCCCGGCGGCAGGTCGAGCAGCAGGATGTCGAGGTCTCCCCAGAACACGTCGGCGAGCAGCTGCTCAAGCGCACGGTGCAGCATCGGGCCGCGCCACGCGATCGGGCGGTTGCCTTCGACGAACATGCCGGGGGACACCACACGTACGCCGTGCGCCTCGGGCGGCACGATCATGCCGTCGACGATCGCGGGCGGGGTGGTCACGCCCAGCATCCGTGGCATCGAGTGGCCGTAGACGTCGGCGTCGACCACGCCGACGGTGTGGCCGAGCTTCGCCATGGCGGCGGCGAGGTTCACCGTGGTCGAGGACTTCCCGACCCCGCCTTTGCCGCTGGCGATCGCGTAGACCCGGGTGAGCGATCCGGCCTTCGCGAAGCTGATCTCGCGCTGCGGCCGACCGCCCTGCAGCTTGGAGCGCAGCTGCTGCCGCTGCTCGTCGCTCATCACGTCGAGGGCCACTCTCACGCTGGTCACGCCGGCCACGGTCGACACCGCGGCGGTGACGTCCTTGGTGATCCGATCCCGCAGCGGGCAGCCTGCCGTGGTGAGCAGGATCTTCACCTCGACCGCGCCGTCGAGCGCGATCGCCACGTCGTCGACCATTCCCAGATCGGTGATCGGACGGTGGATCTCGGGGTCCTGGACGGTCGCCAGGGCGGCCGTGACCGCGTCGACGGTGGGCAGCGTGGTCTCGCTCATCTCCCCACCAGGTTACGTCGGCGCCGACGCGTCCCCTTCAGGCTCCGGTGAAAGCTCTTCGAGCAGCCGCTGCAGCTCGCCGCGGATGTAGTCGCGGGTGGCGACCTCGCCGAGCGACACCCGGATCGCGGCGATCTCCCGCGCGAGGTATTCGGTGTCGGCGACGGCGCGTTCGGACAGCGCCCGGTCCTGCTCGTACTGCACCCGGTCACGGTCGGCCTGCCGGTTCTGGGCGAGCAGGATCAGCGGAGCGGCGTACGACGCCTGCAGGGACAGCAGCAGCGTGAGCAGCGTGAACTTGTTGCTGTAGTGGTCGAAGCTCCACTTTCCGGGAACCGCGATGTTGTAGACGATCCAGGCGCCGATGAAGAACGTCATGTAGCCGATGAACCGCCAGGTGCCGAGAAAGCGTGCGACCCGCTCGGACAGCCGGCCCATCGACTCGGGGTTGTAGCGGGGCAGCGCGATGCCGCGGGTGTCCTGTGGCTGGTCCAGCCGCGACGACCGCCGCTCCTCACGCGCCATGGGGCGTCCCGGCCTCACTGGTCGGCCGCTCGCGCCAGTCGTCGGGCAGCAGGTGGTCGAGCACGTCGTCGACGGTCACCGCCCCGAGCAGGTGGTCGGCGTCGTCGACGATCGGGATGGCGACCAGGTTGTACGTCGCGAGGTGCGCGGTGACCTCTTGCAACGAGCAGTCCGGCCCGAGTGGGTCGATCTGGCTGTCGACGACTCCCGACACCAGTGCCGACGGCGGCTCGCGCAGCAGCCGCTGGATGTGCGCGGTCCCGACGTACTTCCCGGTCGGGGTCTCGGTCGGCGGCCGGCACACGTAGACCTGCGCGGCGAGTGCCGGGCTGATCTCCGGCGCGCGAACCCGCGCCAGCGCCTCCGCGACCGTGGCGTCCGGCGGAAGGATCACCGGATCGCTGGTCATCATTCCGCCCGCCGAGTTGTCCGCGTAGGTCAGCAGCCGGCGGACCGGGTTCGCCTCGTCCGGCTCCATCAGGGCGAGCAGGCGTTCCGCCTCGTCGGAGGGCAGCTCGCCGAGCAGGTCGGCGGCGTCGTCGGGGTTCATCGCCTCGAGCACGTCGGCGGCGCGTTCCCCCTCGAGCTTGGCGAGGATCTCCACCTGGTCGTCCTCGGGAAGCTCCTCGAGTACGTCGGCGAGCCGCTCGTCGTCCAGGGCGGCGACGACCTCGGTACGCCGCTTCTCGGACAGCTCGTGCAGGACGTGTGCCAGGTCAGGAGCTGACAGCTGGTCGAAGGCCGCGAGCAGGTTCGCGGCGCCCTGGTTCTCCTCGTGGAGGGTGAACCCGGTCACCGCCTCCCAGTCGAGGGTGCGGAGCGGACCGCGACGGCGGAACCCGGAACCGGTCGAGCGCACGGCCACCCGGGTGAGGAACCAGTCGCGGGTGCGGCTCTGCTCCATCGCGACGTCGACGACGACGACCGTCGTGTTGTCCTCGAGGAGGGTCACCTTGCGATCCAGCAGCTCGGTGATGGCGAGGGTCTCGCCGGGGCGGCGCTCGAAGCGACGAAGGTTGATCCGGCCGCGCACGATCACGGCGTCTGCGTCGATGCTGGTGACCTGGCCGATCGGGATGAAGACCCGCCGGCGCGGGCCTACCTCGATCACCAGGCCGAGCACCCTCGGCTGCACGCCGGCGCCCCGCAGCGCGATGACGACGTCGCGGACTCGCCCGACCTGGTCGGCCTGCGGATCGAGCACCGTCAGGTCGGCGAGGCGCGCAAGGAACACCCGCGTCGTCGTACCCGTGGCCATGATCCGGAGGTTACCGCTGCAACCGCGCCAGATCGGGGACGTCGAGGCCTCGCTAGGGTGGCCCGCCATGACGGTGATGGACCGGTTCTCGTTGAAGGGCAAGGTCGCCGTGGTCACCGGCGCGTCGTCGGGCCTCGGGGTCGCCTTCGCGAAGGCGCTGGCCGAGGCAGGGGCCGACGTCGCGATCGGCGCCCGTCGGGTCGATCGGCTCGCCGGCACCAAGGCGCTGGTCGAGGCGGCGGGTCGGCGGTGCATCGCGGTTGCTACGGACGTGGTCCGGCCCGAGGACTGCGAGGCGCTGGTCGCGGCAGCCGTCGCGGAGCTCGGCGGCGTCGACATCCTCGTGAACAACGCGGGGGTGGGAACGGCCGTGCCCGCGACTCGCGAGACGCCCGAAGAGTTCCGCGAGGTGATCGACATCAACCTGCACGGCTGCTACTGGATGGCTCAGTCGTTCAGCAGGGCAGCGACCCGCGGCGGGTCGATCGTCAACATCGGCAGCATCCTCGGGCTGACGACTGCCGGTCTGCCGCAGGCGGCGTACTCGGCGTCGAAGGCGGCGCTGGTCGGGCTGACCCGAGATCTCGCGCAACAGTGGACGGAGCGGAAGGGGATCCGGGTGAACTGCATCGCGCCGGGGTTCTTCGCCTCCGAGATGAGCGACCAGTACCTGCCCGGCTATCTGGACTCGGTGATGAGCCGCGTCGTGATGGGTCGGATGGGCGATCCGGAGGAGCTTGCCGCGACCCTCGTCTGGCTCGCCTCGGACGCCAGTGGTTACGTCACCGGCCAGACCATCGCCGTCGATGGCGGAGTGACGATCACCTGATCGCGGAAATATGTCGAGGCGGTTAGCCTGCGGGCGTCAGCGCCGGCGACGCCGGCTCGTCTCAACGGTGGAGGGTGGGGTGGACATGACTGATCCTGACCCGAAGCAGCGCTTCGAAAGCGTCGTGCGCGGCGGAGTACGTCGTCTCGACCTGTCCGGCTTCCGGAGTTTCATCCTGCGCGGCAACGTCGTCGACCTCGCGGTCGGCATCGTGATCGGCGCCGCGTTCACAGCGGTGGTGCAGTCGTTGGTCAAGGACTTCATCACGCCACTCGTGAGCATTCCGTTGGGGAAGGCCTCCGACTTCGCCAGTCGTCACTGGAGCCTGGGCGGCGCGCAGTTCTTCTACGGCGACTTCCTCAACTCGGTGCTGTCACTGATCCTGATCGGCCTGGTCGTCTACTACTTCGTGGTGCGGCCGGTGAACCATCTGATGGAGCGGTTCAAGCCGAGCCCCGAGCCCGCGACGCCGACGAAGGTCTGCCCGGAGTGCCGCAGCTCGATTCCGGTCCAGGCCACGCGCTGCGCGTTCTGCACGGTCGTGCAGCCCGCCGCCGCGTCATAGCGCGCCGATCTTCCGAAGCTCGTCGAGCAGCCCGTCGGTCAGCGGAAGCCGCTCGAGCTCGGCCGGAGTGAACCAACCGACGTCGTCGGCGTCGTCGCCGGCCCGCAGGGTGCCGTCGATGACGCTTGCGGCGAAGTCGTGCACCAGGTAGCCGCCGAACAGCGGCGTGCTCAACAACAGCTCGCCGACCTCGACGCGCAGCCCGGTCTCCTCGAGCACCTCTCGGGCGGCGGCGTCGGCGTGTGACTCGCCCGGCTCGACCTTGCCGCCCGGGATCGACCAGCTGCCGCGAGCGGGCGGTCGCCCGCGCCGCACCAGCAACAGCCGTCCCGCGTCGTCCCGCACCACCGCTCCGGCGCACACGACGGGCCGAGGTTCAGGATTGCCGCCAGTGGGAATCACGGGCTTGACGCTCTCCCTTCATGGTGAGGACCGTTCAAGGGTGCACCCGGATCCGAAGTGCCCGCGATGCGCGGGCGACCTCAGGTCTCCTGGTCTGTGGTCCAGCGCGTGGAGCTGCGTGCGGCACGGTGACGTCGCGCCTTACACGGTGCTCACCCACACCGGGCCGGACGCCGTCGAGCACGTGGTGCAGCGACCGGGAGTACCGGTGTGGCTGGCGCTCAACCTCCCGTCCGGCTGGTTGTGCAGCGGGTTCGCCTATGCCGGCGACGAACGTACCGGCGCCCGCGCGACCGCGACCGCGATGTCCGGCCCCAGCCCGTTGGGCGGCCCCGCGGACCTGCTGCTGATTGCCGAGGAGCCGGGCGTGGGCCTGGGTGCCCGGCACGCGGGTCTGGCGGAGCCGGACCCGGGCGCCGGCTTCGACCACGGCTCGGCGGACGCGAAGGTGGTGGTGGCCGGTCACCCGACGGCGTTGTGGAATGTCTCCGCGGCGCCGGACCGCGCCGTCTTCGTCGGTGAGGCGAAGGGGCTGTGGCTGTGGGCAGTGGTCTGGCCGGAGACCGCCGGCGTACTGCTGTACGACGGAGTGCACCTCACCGATCTGCGCGATCGAGTCGCCGTTCCCGACGTCGCCTTCGGCACGGTGTCCGCTCGATTGTCCGCAGCGCCCGTAACACTGTCCGGGTGACCCAAGCGCGGCACTCGCTCCACGATCAGGGAGAGCTCGACCTCGCGGTACCGCCCCGGCTGTTCGCGGCGACGCCGTCGCGCCTGGACTCCTGGCTGGACTGCCCGCGCCGCTACCGCTTCAGCTACCTCGAACGGCCGACCCCTGCGAAGGGACCGCCGTGGGCGCACAACTCCGTCGGGGCCGCCGTGCACGGCGCCCTTGCGGCGTGGTGGTTGCTGCCGCTGGAGGGCCGTACGCCTGCCGCCGCCCGTCGGCTGATCCACGAGCGTTGGGTCGCGCTCGGGTTTCGTGACGACGCGCAGGCGGAGCTGTGGCGATCGCGGGCCGCCGAGATGGTGGAGCGGTACGTCACGACGCTGGATCCGGCCGATGAGCCGGTCGGCGTCGAGCGAACCGTCGCGATGAAGACGCCGCGACTTGCGCTCTCCGGCCGGATCGATCGACTCGACCGCCGCGGCGAGGAGCTGGTCGTCGTCGACTACAAGACGGGGCGCCACCTGCTGTCCACGGACGACGCGCGCGGATCACTCGCGCTCGCGGTCTACGCCGCGGCCGCGGCCGCAACGATGCGACGGCCGTGCCGGCGGGTGGAGCTGCACCATCTGCCGACCGGAGATGTGGTCGTCTGGGAGTACTCCGAGGAGTCGCTGGAGCGTCAGCTCGGCCGGGTTGAGGACATCGGCGTCGAAGTCGCCGACGCTCACGCCGCGGGCCTGGCCGCCGAAGGCGACGTGGACGCGTTGAACGAGATGTTCCCGCCGCGCACCGGGCCGCAGTGCGGCTGGTGCGACTTCCTGGCGCATTGCAACGAGGGTCAGGCGGCGGCGCCGCAACGGGTGCAGCCCTGGGCCGGACTTGCTGACGACATCGTCTCGACGGTGGACGACGTAATCGACTAGCGAGGGCGCCTGCGCTAGTGGTTCAGGTGGTCCAGAAGGTCTCGAGCGACTCTGCAACTGCGTCCGGATCGTCGACGGCGGGGGAGTGGCCGGTTCCGGGGAACGTGACGTACGGCGCTCCCAGTCGCTCTGCCATCTGTCGCTGTTCTTCCGGGGACCAGGCGTCGTCGTTCTCGCCGCAGGCGACCAGCACCGGTACGCCGGATGCGGCGAGCTCGCCGGTGCGGTCGGGCGCGTTGGCCAGCTCCTCACCCATGCCGAGCAGCGCGGCGGCGGGAGAGGCGAGGAAGCGCCGCTCGATGAACGCGCGGACCTCCGGCGGTTGCAACGCCGCCGCGGCGGCGTTGAGGGCTGCGGTCGCCTCCCACACCTGAGGGACACCGCCGTCGTGCAGCATCGGTCGCATCGCCTCGACCAGCGCCGCCCGGTGGCCGCCGAGCGCCCCCGGACCGGATCCGAGCAGGGTCAGCGAGCTCACCGGAGCGCCGCTCAGCACAGCCGCACGGCAGACCAGTCCGCCGAACGAGTGGCCGACCAGATGGAGCGGCTCGGGGGAGCCGGCGAGCAGCGACGCCACGTCTTTGGCGAGGGCATCGGTCGAGTAGGCGGTGAGGTCTTCGGGCCCCCCGGACTCGTACTGACCGCGCAGGTCGATCGCGGTCGCCCGCCGCCCGGCGCGGGCCAAGATCGGGAGCAGGTGCCAGAAGTCCTCCTTGCTGCCCGTGTATCCCGGCACGAGCAGCACGCCGCGCTTCGCCGCGCCACCCGGCGGCGGCGCCGCCAGCAGGGCGGCCAGCTCCCCCGACGCGGCAGGGACCTTGGCAGGCGTTACCAGCGGGTCCGGCTGGAGATGCTTGGGCACGCTCACGCGCCGACCGTACCGGTAGCCTGTGGAGCGCTTCGCAAGGCGTATTGCCCCCGAGCACTGGCAGGAAATCTGTGACGAGCTGCCGCACCTACGCCGTCGCCAACCAGAAGGGTGGCGTGGCCAAGACGACGACGGTCGCCTCGGTGGCGTCGGCGTTGGCGGAGCTCGGCAAGCGGGTACTCGTCATCGACCTCGATCCGCAGGCCTGCCTCACCTTCTCCCTCGGTCTGGACCCTGACACGCTCGACCTGTCGGTCCACGACGTCCTGCTCGGGCGGGTGTCCCCGCGCATGGTGCTCGGGACCACGGCCGAGGGGCCCGACATCCTGCCGGCCACGATCGATCTCGCCGGCTGTGAGGCGCAGCTGCTCACCAGGACCGGCCGTGAGTACGCCCTGAAGCTCGCCCTCGACGAGGTGCGGTCGGACTACGACGTCGTGCTGATCGACTGCGCCCCGACCCTCGGCGTGCTCACGATCAACGCACTCACCGCAGCCGACGAGGTGGTCGTGCCGCTGCAGTGCGAGACGCTCTCCCACCGCGGCGTCGGACAGCTGCTCGACACCGTCCATGACGTGCAGCGGCTCACCAACCCCTCACTCACGGTGATGGGAGTCCTGCCGACGCTGTTCGACAGCCGGACGCTGCACGCGAAGGCGGTCCTCGCCGACATCGCGTCGCGTTACGGCGTCGCCGTGCTCGAGCCGCCGATTCCGCGCTCGGTACGGTTCGCCGAGGCCCCGGCTGCAGGCAAGACGATCATGCGGGCCGGCCGACGCACGCCCGGCGCCGTCGCCTACCGCGCGTTCGCGCGACGGCTCGCCGGCCTGCCGCCGGAGGAGATCGAGCTCCCGGCCGAGCCCCACAACGAGCAGGTCGACCGTCACGTGCCGGCGGAGTACGCCGATGCCGCAGTGCCAGGAGGAGATGCGACGTGACGAGCTTCGACCGGGTGCGGCCGCGTACCGCTTCGGCCCCGGCGGCCACCACGCCCGCGGCCGTCGACGCCGAGGGGAAGCGTGCGCTGTTCTCCGCCGCGACCGACGTCGTGCTGCCGAGTGTCGGGTCGGCGCTGGTCGAGTGCTCGCGATGCAACGAGCGGACGGTGCTCGGGCCGATGCAGGCGGTGCGCGCCGCGTTGCCGTCGCTGCACCTGGGCCTGCGGGTGAGCCACGGCGAGGAAGTCGTCGCAATCGGCATCCCACGCGACTATCCGTCGTACATGCGCTGCCCGGCATGCAATCGCCCCAGTTGGGTGCGTTTCACCTGGCAGGTGTGATCAGAGCTCGGCGAGGAGCTCCTCGAGCGGCTTGTTGTCGACGACCATGTCGGTGATGCCGGCGACCTCGCCGCACTCGACGCAACGCAGCGCGACGACCAGCCAGCGTGCCTTGTCCTCGACCGCGTGGATGCCGAAGACCACCTCGGCGATCGACTGGCTGCACGCGGGACACTGCCACACGCCCGGGTAGGTCCAGTGCTCGCCCGAGTCGAGAACCTCGTTGACGTGACCGCCCGCCAGGCAGCGAAGGCGTGCGACGCCTTGCTCGGGATCACCCTCCACGTAGAACCACGCGGCGTCATCGCCGGAATGCGTCGGGTGCGTGCAGTTCGCGACCTTGGTCTCGGTCACCGCAGGGCAGCCGGGAAGGCGGAGCACCCATTCGACGACGTCGTTGACGTTCTCCGAGATGAGTCGCGGGCCGACCGATCGCAGTGCCACGGCAGTCCCTCCTGACGATGTGATGGCGACATCGGAGACTACGACGCCGGGCTTGATCCTCCGTCGGTGCGACCGGCGCCGCCGCGCGAGCGACGCCGGCGCCGGGCGGGTCGGGGAGTGCCGTCCGCACTGCGCGGGGCAGCCGGTTCCGAGCTCCCTGCTGAGCCGGTCGCCGGCTTCCCGCCGGAGGCGACCCCGCCACGGGTGCGTTGCCGCTGGCGCGGGGCACCACTGCTTTGACGGCTTCGGGTGCCGCCGGACTCCGATCGCTGCGAGGCCTTCTTGGCGGGCGGGCGGCGTCGGCCGGTCTCGCCCAGGTCCTCGATCTCCTCGGCCTCGAGCCCGGCGCGGGTGCGCGCCGACGCCGGGAGCCGCCCGGTTGCCGTCCGCGGGATCTCGAGCTCCTCATAGAGGACGTCGGAGGTGGAGTAGGTCTCTTCGGGCTCGGGGAACGGCAGGTCCAGGGCCTTGTTGATCATTCCCCAGCGATAGCCGTCTTCCCAGTCCACGAACGTGATGGCGGTGCCGGTCTCGCCGGCGCGGCCGGTCCGGCCGATGCGGTGCACATAGGTCTTCTCGTCGTCCGGGCACTCGTAGTTCACGACGTGCGTCACGCCCTGGATGTCGATGCCGCGGGCCGCGACATCGGTGGCGACGAGGATGTCGACCTTGCCGTTGCGGAACGCGCGCAGCGCCTGCTCGCGCGCACCCTGTCCCAGGTCGCCGTGCACCGCGGCAGCGGCGAATCCACGCTCGGTCAGGTCGGCGGCGATCCGGTCGGCCGACCGTTTGGTGCGGGTGAACACCATCGCGAGCCCGCGCCCGTCCGCCTGCATGACCCGCGCCAGGACCTCCGGCTTGTCGAGATGGTGGGCGCGGAAGACGAACTGACTGGTGGTCGGGACGGTCGCGCTCTCCTCCGGCGACTCCGCGCGGACGTGCGTGGGGTGGCGAAGGTAGCGACGCGACAGGGCCACGACCGGGCCAGGCATCGTCGCAGAGAACAGCATGGTCTGCCGGTTCGCCGGGAGCTGGGAGACGATGCGTTCGACGTCGGGCAGGAAGCCGAGATCGAGCATCTCGTCGGCTTCGTCGAGAACCAGTGCCTTGACCTGCGAGAGGTCCAGCGCGCGCTGGTTGGCGAGGTCGAGCAGCCGGCCGGGTGTGCCGACCACGACGTCGACCCCCTTCTTCAGCGCGTCCAGCTGCGGCTCGTACGAACGACCGCCGTAGACCACGAGCACGCGGGTGCCGCGGGGACCGCCGGCAAGGTCGATGTCGCGGGCGACCTGGCTGGCAAGCTCGCGGGTCGGCACCACGACCAGTGCCTGCGGCTTGCCGCTGGGATCGCCCGGCGTGACCCGGTGCAGGATCGGGATCGTGAAGGCAAGCGTCTTGCCGGTGCCCGTGCGGGCCTGACCGATCAGGTCGTGGCCCTTGATGGCCAACGGGACGGCGAGGGCCTGGATGGGGAACGGCGCGGTGATGTCGTGGCTTGCGAGAGTCGCGACGATGTCATCAGCGACGCCGAGCTCGGCGAATGTCTTCATGCGGTGACCGCTAAGTGTAGTCGCCCCGACCTCCGGGTTGCGCACCGCCCGTTATCGTCAGCCCCCATGGCGGACTGGACCGAGCCGATGAGCGAGGAAGAGCACCGGCAGGCGGTCGTCGATCTGCTCGGCATGCTCGCGCTGGCCGAGCTGACGGCGTTCGAGCGGCTGGCCGCGGACGCCGTGCTGGCGCCGACGCTGGCGGACAAGGCGGCGCTGGGTGCGATGGCGGTGGCAGAGTTCGGCCACTACCAGGTGCTGCACGAACGGCTCGGTTCGCTCGGTGTGGACTCGACGGTCGCGATGGCCCCGTTCGCAGCGGCGCTGGAGGCGTTTCACAACTCGACGACGCCTTCGGACTGGCTAGAGAGTCTGGTCAAGGCGTACGTCGGCGACGGCTTCGCCGCCGACTTCTACCGCGAGATCGCGGAGTTCATGGACGACGAGACCCAGCTACTGGTCGGCGACGTGCTCGACGACACCGGTCACGCGGAGTTCGCGGTGGCGCACGTGCGTTCCGCGATCGAGTCCGACCCGGCGGTCGCCGGCAGGCTTGCGTTGTGGGCCCGCCGGCTCGTCGGCGAGGCGCTGGTGTCGGCGCAACGGATCGCGGTCGATCGGGACGAGTTGGCGCGCCTGATCGTCGGAGCGGGTGACCTGAGGGCGGTCGGAGAGCTGCTGGCCCGCCTCACCCAGCGGCACGGCGAGCGGATGGAGTCGCTGGGCCTGCAGGCCTGATCGGCGCGCCGGTCAGAGAGCGCCGAAGCCGACGCGGCGGGAGTCGGCGTCTGCGACCTCCACGTAAGCGAGCTTGTCCATCGCGACGATGACGCGGCGGCCCTTCTCGTCGAGCAGAGTCAGCGCCGGATCCTCGCTGCGCAGCGCCTTTTCGACGATCTGCTGGATCTCCTCGGGACTCTGCGCGCTCTCGATGACGATCTCGCGCGGGGCGCCCTTGACGCCGATTCGTACCTCCACGTGCGTCAGGCTAGTGGACCGTGCCGGACGGCGGAGCGAACGTCGCTCTGCTCAGGGCGAACCGGCCATCGGGTACCCCGCGATTCCCCGCCAGGTGAGCGCCTGGATCAGCTCGATGGCGCGCTGCTTCGGGATCCGCCCCGCCGAGTCGAGCCACCAGCGCGCGCTGATCTCGGCCGCTCCGGCGAGCCCGCAGGACAGCAGCTCGGCGTCCTCGCGTCCCAGGCCGGTGTCGCGGGCGATGGTGTCCGCGATGGCCTCGACCGAGCGCTGCAACGCCCGATCCACCCGCTCGCGGACCGTCGGCTCGTTGCGCAGGTCCGACTCGAACACCAGCCGGAACGCGCCGCCGGGCTCGTCCACGAAGTCGAAATACACCTGGACGCAGCGAAACACCCGGTCGTGGTTGTCGCTGGTGCTCTCGAGCGCCTCCCGCACCTGCCGTTCGAGGGCGTCGGCGTGCAGGTCGAGCAGCGCGAGGTAGAGCTCGAGCTTGCTCGGGAAGTGTTGGTAGAGGACCGGCTTGCTGACTCCGGCACGCTCGGCGATCTCGTCCATCGCGGCTGCGTGGTAGCCCTGAGCGACGAAGACTTCCTGGGCGGCGCCGAGCAGTTGTTTGCGCCGGGCGGATCTGGGCAGCCGACGGCTGCGCTCGGTGGTGCCGCGTTCGTTCGTGCTCACGGCTTCGGTCACAGTGGGGGCAGCGTATCGATTCGTACCCCGGTCCTACGCCAAATGGCCGCAATACGGGGATACTGCATGCCAGTAGCCGGGATCGAGGAGTGCGTCAGTGAGTGAAAACCCTGCTGCGGGAGCGCCTGCCCCGGGGGCTTCCGTGCCGGATCCGTCTGCTGCGCTTGCCGACGTTCGCAACCAGCTGGTGCGGCTCGGGCAGCAGATCGCTGAGATGCGCACCGAGCCCGGAGCGGCGGGTAACGACGCGATGAACATGGTGGTCGCCGAGCTGCGCGAGGCGGTTCGCTTCCTGGCCGAGCGGCTCGACGGCGTGGCGCGCATGGTGGCGCAGCGCGGGGAGGAGCTCGCGGACACTCGAGGCGCGCTCGGCGCGATCGACGCGCACGTTCGCTCCCAGGCGGAGACGATCGCGGTTCTCACGACCGGCATGCAGGCGCTTCCGTCGTACGGCGAGCGGGTGTCCGCGCTGCAGGACAACCTCACTGCGCTGCAACAGCGGCTCGGCGGGATCGAAGGTGCCTTCGGCCCGCTCGGCCAGCGGCTCGGCGGGATCGAACAGGCGGTCGCCCGCCCGGCCGACGGCAGTGTCACCGAGCGGCTCGCCGCGATCGAGGGAATGCTCGGCCCGCTGTCCCAGCGGTTGGGCCAGGCGCTTGCCGAGCAGTCGGCGTCGCTGCAGGCGCTGCATGGCCGGGTCGAGTCGGTCGCGAGCGGCACCCAGGCCGCGCTGGCCACCCCGATCCAGATCGACGAGGCTGCGGTAGGCGCGCTCGAGCCGCGACTCGCCGCGCTGCTGTCCGAGGTGACTGCGCTGCGTCAGGAGGTGTCGTCGCTGAAGGCGTCGGCGCCGACGGTCGATCTCTCAGCCCTGCAGGAGCAGATCGCGGGGCTCGCCGCAGTCTCGAACACTTCGGCGGGCGGGGGAGGCGGGCCCGTTTTCGGCGGCGACGCCGACGCCGCCTTGCGGAGCGTGGAGCAGCGCATCACCGAACACGTGGACGACGCGATCCTGGCGCTTGCCCAGACTCTGCTCGGCAGAGGGCAGCGGGTGTCGGCCGCCGTCGACATCCCGCTCGATGCCGAGCTGGTCGCCACCGGCTGGCCGTCGGTCGACGAGGACGAGTACGACGACGAGGAAGTTGCGGCCGACGAGGACGCGGACGGGGACGACTCCGACTCTGCGGAGGAGGACGAACCCGAGGAGGTCGAGGTCGCGCAGATCGACTTCAGCGCGCCGGAACTCGCCGAGGAGGCAGCCGCCGCGGCCGGCTGGACGGCGCCCGTGCCGTCTTACGCGGAGGATCCGGATCAGGCTGAGCGCGACGCCGCCTACCTCGCCCAGACCGGCGGCGACGCACCGTTCGACCAGGACGCGCAGTGGGCTGCGCAGCCGCCCGGCGGGGACGTTCACCCCGATGTGGTGCCGGCACGCCGGCGTCGCTGGTTCCGCTAGCGCGCGCTCGGAACAACCGCGCTCGCTGCGCGGTTGTGCGCTGTGCAAGGCTTGATGACGCAATAAAGAACAGCTGACATCTGAGGTGAGGTCGTGCCGCTTCCCCCGCTCGTAGCGCCAGCCGCTGAGCTCACGCCGCAGGAGGTCCGCCGCTACTCGCGGCACCTGATCATTCCTGACGTCGCGATGGACGGCCAGAAGCGGCTCAAGAACTCTAAGGTCCTCTGCGTCGGCGCGGGTGGCCTCGGCTCACCGGCACTGATGTACCTCGCCGCCGCTGGTGTCGGGACGCTCGGGATCATCGACTTCGACGTCGTCGACGAGTCCAACCTGCAGCGTCAGGTCATCCACGGCCAAAGCGACGTCGGCCGGTCCAAGGCGCAGAGCGCGAAGGCATCGGTCGCGGAGATCAACCCGCTCGTGCAGGTGAACCTGCACGAGGAGCGCCTCGACTCCTCCAACGTGATGGAGATCTTCTCCGGCTACGACCTGATCATCGACGGCACCGACAACTTCGCGACGCGCTACCTCGTCAACGACGCGTGCGTGCTGCTGAACAAGCCGTACGTCTGGGGTTCGATCTACCGCTTCGACGGCCAGGCATCGGTGTTCTGGTCCGAGCACGGTCCGTGCTACCGCTGCCTCTACCCCGAGCCCCCGCCGCCTGGCATGGTGCCGTCGTGCGCCGAGGGCGGTGTGCTCGGCGTGCTCTGCGCCTCGATCGGGTCGATTCAGGTCAACGAGGCGATCAAGGTGCTCACGGGCATCGGGGAGCCGCTGGTCGGCCGGCTGATGATCTACGACGCGCTCGAGATGACCTACCGCTCGGTGAAGGTCCGCAAGGACCCCGAGTGCGCGATCTGCGGCAAGAACCCGACGGTCACCGAGCTCGTCGACTACGAGGCGTTCTGCGGCGTGGTGTCGGACGAGGCCTCCGAGGCGACCGCCGGCTCGACCATCACGGCGGGTGAGCTGAACGCCATGAAGGAGCGCGGCGACGACATCTATCTCGTCGACGTGCGCGAGCCCGCCGAGTTCGAGATCGTCCGGATCCCCGGATCCGTGCTGATCCCGCCGCGCGAGTTGCCGTCCCGGCTCTCCGAGCTGCCCCAGGACAAGCCCGTCGTCCTGTACTGCAAGACCGGTGTGCGATCGGCCGAGGCGCTGGCGTTGCTCAAGAACGCCGGCTTCGCCGACGCGACGCACGTGCAGGGCGGCGTGACCGCCTGGCAGACCCAAGTCCTGGGCGACGAACCCCTCTACTGACGCTCAGACGCCGACCGGCTTCGTTGTCGGTCGCTTGTGGGCCTCGAAGCCCACGGCGCTCCCTTCCGCCTTGCCGGATCGACCTCTGACCGCCAGTGCCCGAGTTCAGACGCCGACGTGGTCGGCGAGGTCGCGCACTGTCTGCGCGAGCGGGCGCCAGGTGAGCCCGGCGTCGACCGCCTTCGACACGTCGGCGTGCATCTTGGGCCAGAAGTCCCGCGTCGCGCTGAGCGGAAGTGACGCGTCCTCCTCGGTCCACGTGACGTCGGGCACGCTGACGTCGAGCGCGGCGGCGATCGTGTCGAACACCTGGCGGAACGTCGGCGGCTGCTGCGGCGCGGTCACGTTGAACGCGCCGGTACGGCCGTGCTCGACGGCGGACAGCGTGAACGCGGCGAGGTCGCGGCCGTCGACGCACTGCAGCGGCTGGTCCGGGTTCGGGCCGACGAACGGCCTTCCCGCGGCGATCTCACGGACCCAATGGGTGAAGCGCTCCGAGTAGTCGTAGGGACCGACCACGAAGCCGGGCCGGATCACGAGCAGACCAGCCGGCGCCAGTTCGGCGGCGACCTGCTCGCAGGCCACTTTCAGCTCCCCGTACTTGTCCATGGCGGGCGCGTCGTCCCAGGCGGGATCGAGCAGCGGGGCGTCCTCGGTGAAACCGCGGTTGGGGACGTTGTTGCCGTAGACGCTGATCGTCGAGACGAAGGTGAAGTGCCCGGCCCGGCCCTCGAGTGCCTCGAGCAGGCTCCGCACCTGGCGGGGTACGTAGGCAGTGACGTCGACGGTCGCATCCCACTCGCCCTCGGCGAGTGCCGTCAGGTCGGAGTCGCGGTTGCCGGTGAGATGGGTCGCATCGGGCAGCGCGGCGGGGTCGGACTTGCCGCGGTTGAACAGCGTCACGTCATGGCCGCGGTCGAGCGCCGTCTGCGCGATGTGCCGACCGACCAGCCGGGTACCGCCGATGACGAGAATTCGCATGGGCTCGACCGTACTGTTCTCCTCGTGACGCCTTACGCCCGTGCCGTGCTCGACGCCGTCGACGCGATCCCGGTCGGCAAGGTCATGGCCTACAGCGACGTCGCGGAATACGTCGGTCGGGGCACCGGACGCAGCGTCGGCACGGTGATGGGACGGTACGGCGGCGAGGTGCCGTGGTACCGCGTGGTTCGGGCCGACGGGTCGTGCGCTCCGGAGGTGCGGGACCGCCAGGTTGCGCTGCTGCGATCCGAGAATGTGCCGATGGACGGCGAGCGCGTCGACCTTCGCAGCGCTCGTTGGGACGGCACACCCTGATGCGCCGCGGCCTGCTCGTCGCCGCGCTCGTCTGCGCCGTGGCTGCCCCCGGCTGTGCGGAGTCGCGCACGGCCGGCGAGATCCCGGCATCGGCGCCGGCGTCGGTCCCCGCGCACGCGCCGCAGGTCGGCGGCCGCGCGATCAGCGGTGTCGTCACCGATGGAAGTGGCCGGCCGGCCGCCGGCGCGAGCGTCGTCGTGACGGTCGCGCTCTCCGGCAGCGAGCAGGCGGTACGCGGCTTCAGTGCCTTCTCCTCGCTCGGCCTGTCCTGCCTGCTCGGCTGCTCGGCGCCACACGTCGCGGGGTTCTCGGCTCGGGACGGGTCCTTCGCGCTCGCCCTCCCCGGCCCCAACAAGGCGCGCGACGATTACCGGCTGACGATCGCGGCTGCTCGTGGCGATGCCGCTCGCGTCGCCACCAGCGTGATCCTGCCGTGGGCCCGCCGGCTGCCCGGGATCGCGATGGAGCTGGCGTCGGGTACGCCGCGGATCCGCAAGCTGGGCAATCGGCGCTGGGTGGTTCCGCCGGAGCTGCCGCTGCGCTATGCGCCGTCGCATCTCGCGGTCTCGCTGTCGTCGGAGTCCGGATCACCGCCGGTCGTCGCCGGCCATTCCCTGGATGTCACCCGCGGCTACGACGCCCGCGTCGTGGAGGACGAGCGCCTGCTGCTCACCACGTCGCAGACCGGCCGTCAGCACGGTCGGGAGGCGATCTTCAGCAGCAGTCTCGAGGTGCGCGGCGATGCGATCCCTGCCAGCCGGGGTTCGCGGTGCCGGGTGACGGGCAGCCGCGGGCAGGCCATTCGACAACCGAGCTGCGGGTTGACCGACGGCGATCTGGAAGACGGCTGGCAAGCCACCGACGACCCGCGATGTGCCGACGGTCCGTGCCCCGGCGCCAAGCAGCACGATCATCGCGATGTGACGATCACGCTGCGCCGTCCGATCAACGCGGCGCTGGTTGTGGTGCGAGGCTGTCTCGGCTGCAGCGTCATGACCAGCCCTGACGGGCATCGCTTCACCACGGTCGCGACCGCGCCCTTCGGCGGCGCGGACGACCTGCTGGTCCGAAACCTCGCCGGCGCGCGGGTTTCCGCGGTGCGGATCCAGACCGACACCGGCGGGTTCTTCTCCTCGCTGCGGGAGGTCAGCGTCTTCTCCCGCAGCTGATTGCCACGTCGTACCAGCGTGCTGAAATGCGAGCGTGAGCGCCGCCCTTCCGACTTACCGGCTGGTCCGCCCGCCGGTCGAGCCGGCAGCGGCGCCGGTGCTCGACGCGTCGCAGCAGGCGGTCGTCGATCACGACAACGGCCCGTTGCTCGTGCTCGCCGGGCCGGGCACCGGCAAGACCACGACGCTCGTCGAGGCGGTCGTCGAGCGGGTGCGCCAGGGGGCGTCGCCGGACGAGGTGCTGGTCCTCACCTTCAGCCGTAAGGCGGCGGAGGAGCTGCGCACCCGGATCGCCGCCCGGCTCGGCCGCACGGTCGTCGAGCCCTCCGCGTCGACGTTCCACAGCTTCTGCTACTCGCTGTTGCGCAGCTACGGGGTGGCGCCCGGGGAGCGACTTCCGCGTCTGCTGTCCGGCGGTGAGCGGGAGCTTCGGGTGCGCGACCTGCTCGCCGGGCACGCGGCCGGGGAGGGCGAGACGCGATGGCCGGCCGAGCTCCGCCCCGCGCTGACCCTGCGGGGCTTCGCCCGCGAGGTGTGCGATGTCCTCGACCGCGCGGGAGAGCACAGCCTCGATCCCGCTACGGTGCGGGCGCTCGGCGAGCGCCACCACCGGCCGGCCTGGATCGCCGCCGCGGAGTTCATGGCGGAGTACTTCCAGGTGCAGTCGCTGCGCAACGAGATCGACTACTCCGGTCTGGTCGACCGCGCAGTGCGGCTCCTCCGAGGGCCGGCAGCACAGGTCTGCCAGCGCTACCGGGCGGTCTACGTCGACGAGTACCAGGACACGGACCCGTCGCAGGAGGAGCTGCTCCGCCTGCTGGCCGGCAACGGGCGGCTGCTGGTTGCGGTGGGCGACCCCGACCAGTCGATCTACGGGTTCCGCGGCGCGGACGTGCGGGGAATCATCGAGTTCCCGGACCGCTTCCCGACGGCCGCCGGTGAACCGGCGCCGGTAACCGCGCTTCGGGTGTGCCGCCGGTCGGGGGCAGACCTGGTCGCGCTCTCGCGTGCGGTCGCGACCCGGCTTCCGCTCGGTGAGCTGACTCCCCGGCGTGAGGAGCACCGCGGGCTGCAGGCGGCAGGTCCGGACGGGCCACCACCCGAGATCCGGCTGTACTCCTCCGTCGCGGCCGAGGTCGCCGGCATCGCCGACCTGCTCCGTCGGGCGCATCTGCTCGACGGGATCGCCTGGTCCCGAATGGCCGTACTCGTGCGTTCCGGCGTTCGCAGCATTCCGACGGTGCGCCGGGCCCTGGTGGCCGCGGGAATACCGGTGACTGTTGCCGCGGACGAGCTGCCGCTGTCGCGCGATCCCGCGGTCGCCCCGCTGCTGCGCGCCCTTGAGGTCGTCGCCGCCCGGCTCAAGGCCCAGCGGCTCGGTCGGCCCGCCTTCCCTCTCGCACCCGAGATCGCGCGGCTGTTGCTGACCTCACCGCTCGCCGGCGCGAGCCCGGCGCAGCTGCGGGCGCTCGGACGCCGCCTGCGCGAGATCGACCGCGACCTGTCCGGCGGCCTTGCGCGGCCGTCGGCGGTGCTCATCGCGGAAGCGGTCGACGACCCGAGCAGCGTCGCGTCGATCGAGGACTGGGTGGCCGCGCCGGTGCTTCGCCTCACCAGGCTGCTTGGAGCCGCGGCGGAGGTGGCCGCCGGCGGCGGCAGCCCCGCGGAGGTGTTGTGGGCGCTGTGGGACGGATCGGACTGGGCGTACCGGCTGTCAAGTGCCGCGACCTCGGTCGACGCGGAAGGCCGGGCCGCCGACCGTGATCTGGACGCGGTGATCGGCCTGTTCGACGTCGCGAACCGGCTCGAGGACACCCAGCCGCGCGCCACGGTCGACGGACTGCTCGAGGAGGTCGCCCTCCAGGAGATCCCGGCGGCGCCGTACGAAGAGAAGGCTGCCGCGCTCGGCGCGGTCCGGTTGCTCACCGCCCACCGGTCGAAGGGCCTCGAGTGGGACCTGGTGGTCGTCGCCGGCGTGCAGGAGGGCGTGTGGCCGGACGTGCGCCGCCGCGGGACCTTGCTCGATGCGGAAGGACTCGCGGCCGGCGTCCCGGGCGGCGGCGCCACCACGGCATCGCTGCTCACCGACGAGCGGCGGCTGCTCTACGTCGCGGTCACGAGAGCGCGCCGCCGGTTGGTGCTGACCGCGACGTCGGGCACCGACGACCTCGCAGAGCGTCCGTCGCGGTTGCTGACCGAGACCGGCCTCTCGCTGCCCGACGCCGTCACGGCGAGCGTCGGGGTGCTCTCGACCGCGTCGCTGGTCGGGAGGCTGCGTCGCGCGCTGCAGGACCCGCAGCTGTCCGACGAGCTGCGCCAGGTGGCGGCCGGCTGCCTGGCCGATCTCGCGGACGCCGTCGACGAGTCGGGTGAGGCGCTCGTCCCGGCCGCGTCGCCCAGCCGTTGGTGGGGACTGCCGGACTGGACTGCGGGGGCGGCTCCGGTGCGCGATCCGGCTCAACCGGTGATGCTGTCGGCGTCCGCGGTCGCGGCATTCGACAGGTGCCCCCGCGCGTGGTTCCTCGATCGGGAGGCGCACGCGACCGAGAGCACCTCGACGGCGCAAGGGTTCGGCTCGATCGTGCACGGGCTCGCGGAGGCGGTCGTCGTGGGCGAGCTTCCCCCGGACCTGGACGTGTTGGTCGAGCGGCTCGACGCGGTGTGGCACCTGCTTCCGTACGACGCGCGTTGGCAGGCGGTGAGAGACCACGGCGAGGCTCGCGCCGCGTTGCAGCGGTTCATCGCGTGGCACGCCGCCAACCCGCGACAGTGCGTCAGCGCAGAGGTCGACTTCGAAGTCGCGGTCGGACCCGACGTCGTGGTGCGCGGACGCGCCGATCGGATCGAGCTCGACGACACGGGAGGGCTGGTCGTCGTCGACCTCAAGACCAGTCGAAACCCGCCCACCGAGGAACGGGTGAAGACCGACCCGCAGCTCGGCGTCTACCAGTTGGTGACGCGTCACGGCGCGTTCGACGAGTGGTCGACCACACCCGGCGGCGCGGAGCTGGTCCAGCTACGCAAGACGACCCGCAACGCGGTCAAGGTGCAGCGGCAGGGGCCGCTCGGGCCCGCGGACGACTGGGTGGACGCCCTCGTCGGCGGGATCGCCGCCGGCATCCGGCGAGAGGACTTCCCGGCGCGGGCCAACGACGGTTGTGGCTACTGCCGGTTCCGCACCTCCTGCCCCTCGCAGGACGAGGGCGCGCAGGTGATCGAGTGAGCAGTCCCAGCGCCGACGGCCGGTACCTGCGTGAGCTGCTCGACAAGGACTTCACCGACGAGCAGCTGGCCGTGATCACCGCGGACCTCGCCCCGCAGCTCGTCATCGCGGGGGCGGGGTCCGGCAAGACCACGGTGATGGCGGCCCGCGTCGTACACGCGATCGCGTGGTTCGGCGTACCCGCCGACCGCATCCTCGGCGTGACGTTCACCAACAAGGCCGCCGCCGAGCTCGCGGAACGGGTGCGTCACTGCGTGTCGCGGCTACCGGCTCAGGAGCAGACCCTCACCGAGGGTGAGGATCTCCCGACGGTCGCGACCTACCACTCCTACGCGGCACAGATCGTCCGCGATCACGCGCTGCGAATCGGCCGCGAGCCGGGGGCGACGCTGCTCACCGAAGCGGTGCAGTGGCAGCTCGCAATGCGAGTCGCGAGCCGGGCGCCCGGGCCGTTTCCGCACCTGGACTGGACGACCCCCTACGTCGCCGAGATGGTTGTCGCGCTCGCCGGGGAGCTATCCGACCACTTGTGCACCGCGGAAGCCGTACGCCGCCATGACGCCGCCGTGCGCGAAGCGGCCGAGCGGTTGCCGAAGCCGCTCAAGTGGGTCAAGGACATGGTCGAGCGCACCTGGTCCCGTGACGAGCTGCTGACCCTCGTCGCCGGCTACCAGGAAGAGAAGGCGCGCCTGGACCTGATCGACTTCGGCGACCAGGTGGCGCTCGCCTGCCGCATCGCGCAGGCCGCTCCGGAGGTGGCGGCCATGGAGCGGGATCGCTACCGGTTGGTGGTACTGGACGAGTACCAGGACACCGGGGTGTCACAGCAGGTGCTGTTCTCGACGCTGTTCGGCGGCAGCCACGCGGTCACCGCCGTCGGCGATCCGAACCAGGCGATCTACGGCTGGCGCGGAGCGGCGGCGAGCAACCTGGCGCGCTTCTCCGAGCACTTCGCTACCCCTCTTTCGCTCTCTCGAGAGCGGAGCTCGGCGGCCACCGCGCCTCCCCTGCCTCTGATGACGACCTTCCGCTGCGACGGCCGGATCCTCGATGCCGCCAACGCGGTGGCGGGACCCCTCACGGACGCCCTCGTCCGGAAGGCGCGGTCGCGGGTTGACCTTCCGAAGCTCCGTCCCGTCGACGGTCGCGAAGCGGCCGGGCAGGTGGTCGTGACGCGACGGCCGACGGCGGTCGAGGAGGCGCAGTGGCTCGCCGACCGGATCGCCTCGGCCATCGCGGAAGGCGTCGCACCCGGCGAGATCGCCGTCCTGGGACGTCGGCGCACGGACTTTCCGCGGCTCCACCACGCCATGACGTCGCGGGGGATCCCGGTCGAGGTGGTCGGCCTCGGCGGGCTGCTCGCGATGCCCGAGGTCAGCGACATCGTCGCGGTGCTCTCGTTGCTGGCCGACGCGACCGCCAACTCGGCGGCGGTCCGGCTGCTCACCGGGCCGCGCTGGCGGATCGGGGTCCGCGACCTCGCGGCGATCGGCCGCAGAGCCGGGCATCTCGCGCGGTTGCGCGCGGTCGGCATGAGCGAGGACACCGAGATCGATGCGGGCGCGGACTCCCGAGCCGTCGCGGACGAGCCGTCGGTCGCCGCCGGGGTCGACACCGTCCTCGCCCAGGCCACGAGCACCGCCGACCCGGTCGAGGCGCCGTCACTTCTCGAGGCGATCGAATCGCCCGGTGCGCGGTCGGGCTTGTCGGAGGAGGCCGCCGAGCGCCTCGCCCGCTTCACCGTCGAGATCCGGCGGCTGCGCCGGCTGGTCGGGCAGCCGTTGGTCGACCTCGTGACGGAGGTGATCGCCTCGACCGGGCTCGACGTCGAGATCGAAGCGTCGGACGCGCCGGTTGCGGCAGCGCGCAGTGCCAACATTCACGCGTTTCTCGACGTCGCGGCACAGTTCAACGGGATCGACGGTGAGGCAGACCTGGTGGCCTTCATCGCCTACCTGCGCGCCGCTGCCGAGAGTGAGCGAGGCCTCGATCTGGGCGCGGTGTCCGAGGCGAACACCGTCAAGCTGATGACCGTCCACGCAGCCAAGGGACTCGAATGGGACGTGGTCGCGGTACCGGGACTCGTCGAGGGTGTCTTCCCGACGGGTAAGTCACGCTCGAGCTGGGTGACGGGCGCGCAGGTCCTGCCGTTCGCGTGCCGCGGTGACCGCAGCGACCTCCCCGAGCTCGGCGGGTTCGAGACCGCAGACCTCGAGGACTTCAAGGCGGAGTGCCGGTCGGACTCCCACGATGAGGAGCGTCGGCTTGCCTACGTCGCGTTCACGCGCGCCCGGCACCAGCTGTGGCTGTCGGCGTACAACTGGATCGGGAGCCGCAAGGATCCGTGCAAGGCGTCGCCGTTCCTCACAGAGGTGGTCGAGCTCGGCGAGCCGATGATCACCGTCGACGAGTGGTCCGACGAACCCGAAGAAGGCGCCGTGAACCCGGCGCTGGACGCGGGCGTCGCCGATATCGCGTGGCCCGCTGCGACGCCGCAGGAGGAGACGGCGTCACGCCGGGGCGCCGCGGAGCTGGTCGAGGCAGCCCGCAGTGCCCGACAGCTCCCGGTCGAGCTCGCCGGCGCCGACGGCGAGTGCGCCGCGGACTGGCGACGAGACACCGAGTTGCTGATCGACGAGGCACGACGTCGCCGCAACCGCGTCATCGAGGTTGCCGTCCCGGCGCGGTTGACCACCAGTCAGGTCGTTGCCCTCGCGCGCGACGAGGACGCGTTTGCCGCGGCGCTCGCCCGGCCGATGCCGGCTCGTCCGGTGCCGCAGGCGCGGCGCGGGTCCCGGTTCCACGAGTGGGTCGAGCAGCTGTACGGCGCGTCGACCCTGCTCGAGCCCGACGACCTGCCCGGCGCGGAGGACGCCGATCTGTCCGACGAAGAGCTGCTGACGCTGCAGGAACGCTTCCTCGCCGACGGCTGGGGCCAGCGCAACCCCGTCGCCATCGAGGCGCCGTTCGAAATGGTGATCGGCGGCCGGCTGCTGCGCGGCCGGATCGACGCGGTCTACCGCAACGACGACGGCGGATTCGACGTGATCGACTACAAGACCGGCGCGGTCCTCACCGGACGTGACTTCGAGGCGGCCGCGCTGCAACTCTCGATCTACCGGCTGGCGTGGGCAGATCTCGCCGGCGTGGATCCCGAGCAGGTGACCGCGGGCTTCCTCTACGTGCGCGAATCACAGCTCAAGCGTCCGACTCACCTGCTCGGGCGCGACGAGCTGGCGGCGATCCTCACCTCGGAAACTGGCACGCAACCTTCTGACTGAGCCAGGCGTCGGAGCACCGTTGCCGTTGTTGTTGTTAGCAGGCACGTCGCCGGACCGGAGGTCGACGGCGCTCGCTACGTCGGGGCCTACGCGACCAAGCGGGCGATCGTTGTTGTCAGGTACACCAGCGGTCACTGGCACGCCGACGGCAGGGCGGTCAGGCACCAGGTCCGCACGACCGACTAGCGCCCTCTACGGTGGCGGGGTGAGCGCCATCCCGTCGTTGTCCCGCACGGCGGTCGATCGTGCGGCGCAACGGCGGGACGACCCGTCTTGGCTGGCCCAGGCCTGGGAGTCCGGGCGGTTGCTGGTCCTCAGCGACCAGGGCCAGACGACCGTCGTCGAGGACGCGGTTCCCGCCCTCCATTTCGTGGCGGCTGGCGGATGGACGGGAAATGGCGAGCGGTTCCTGCTCGGGGTCGGGGACGACGGCGTTGCGTACTGGGGGACGGTCGGCGAGCTGCCGCGCGTGCTCGGGGCGCGGCCGAGCGACCTACGGCTGATGGGCGGGGCGCTGTCCGATCTCGATGCGGGGCTGCTCGTGACCCTCATCGCGCTCAGCAACTGGCACAGCACCCACCCCCGGTGCCCGCGATGCGGCGAACCCACCACGGTGATCCAGGCGGGGTGGTCGCGCCGCTGCGAGGCCGACGGCTCGCAACACTTCCCGCGCACCGATCCGGCGATCATCGTGCTGCTTCACGACGGCGCCGACCGCGTCCTGCTCGGCCGCCAGCCGAGCTGGCCGCCCGGTCGGTACTCGACGATCGCCGGGTTCGTCGAGGCCGGCGAGTCTGCAGAGCAAGCCGTGCATCGGGAGGTTCTCGAGGAGACCGGCGTACTGGTCGAGGACGTGGTCTACCGGGCGAGCCAGCCGTGGCCGTTCCCCGCCTCACTCATGCTCGGGTACGAGGCGCGCGTGGTGAGCGGGGACATCACCTCCCACGACCACGAGCTCGAAGACGTCCGGTGGTTCGACCGCGAGACGCTGCGTCAAGAGGTGGCATTGCTGCCGCCGGCGTCATCGATCGCCCACTGGCTTATCGCCGGCTGGCTCGACCGGTAGCGACCACTAGGCGACGTGACCGATCTTGCGAAGGTCGCGTACCAGGGCGCGAAGCCGCTCCGTCGTCGCCTGCTTCGGGTCGGTGAGCCGCAGGCAGAGCAGCTCGCGGCCTGCCGCATGGATCATCCGCGCGGTGTATTCGGGATCGGTCAGCGCGAGGTCCGAGCGACGCAGCTCCTGGGCGAGGTACTGGACGACCTGCTCCTGCGACAGCGCGATGCGCCGGTGCAGCTCCGGTGGCGCGCCTTGGGGCGGCAGCAGAAACAGCCGCCAGGTGGCCGGGTGGCTGTCGACCGCCCGCAGCGCGCCGTCGAAGGCGCGCACGAACGGGTCGGGGTCCGCGTCGGGGTCCGGCTCCGCGATCGCGGCGACGAACTGCGCACCGGCGCGTTCGGCCTCACGGTCGATCAGTGCGACGAACAAGCCGCCGAGGTCGCCGAACTGCTGATACAGCACCGGGCGGGTGATGCCGGCGGCGTCGGCGATCCGGCTCGGCGTTGCGGCGTGAAAGCCCTCGGCGTCGACGATGGCGTGCGCGATGTCCAGGATCTGCTCGCGGCGCTCTTCGGCCCTCATGCGGCGGCGGGCGGGCGCGATCACGGCCATGTTGACAGCGTAACTTACAGCCTGTCAGTATCAACTGACACGGTGAAAGTTGTCGCCGTGAGAGTGGTGGCGACGGGTCGTCGTCGCGAGAGCGTCCGAGAGGCGAGGTGCGCGTGACGGTTCACTACCCGGAGCTTGCCAAGCGGGTCCTCGGCCAGGCGGAGCTGCAGCCCGGCCTCTACGGGGGCATCGACTTCAGTCGCGCGCCGTACCGTCACACCACCGACCTCGACGTCACGTCGACGCTGCCCGACTGGGCTGACGACCGAGCCCGGATCCTTGCCAACGATCGCATCGTCGAGCTGATCGCGACCGCGACGATGCTCGGCGACGTAGTCGCTGACCCGTACGCATCGCTCTCGGAGCAGTACGGCGTACGAGGCCTCACCACCATGCTGCGTCAGGCGTGCCGTGACGGGGTCGACGCGGTGCCGGATGCGCCGGAGGAGCTTCGTGCCTTCATCGCGGCGATGGAGGCGACCCCGGCGTGGGTGGACTGGGAGCTGATCGAGGAAGGCGCACGGCAGGCGCGCATTCCGGCGGCGTTCGTGGCGCCGTTCGTGATCCGCGGCGTCTTCCTCGGGACGTTCATCAACACCTATGCGGCGCTGCCGATGGCGCTCACCGGGGCGTTGTCCGGCGCGCGTGCGGCGCACCGGGTGAACGAGACGTCGAGCTTCTTCGCCGTGACGACGATGCCGGGCGCGCTGCGGCGAAACGGCCCCGGGTTCGCGGCGGCGGCGATGGTCCGGCTGATGCACTCGATGGTCCGCTACAACGCGATGAAGCGCTCGACGCTGTGGGACGCCGAGGTCTACGGCATGCCCGTGCCGCAGGTGGACCAGATGCCGGCCGGCCTGATCAACGTCTACATGCTCGCCACCGAGGTCCGGAAGCGTGGCGACAAGCGGTTCAGCGACGCTGAGCGCGCGGTGGTCGAGTTCTGCCGCTACCGATGCTTCCTGCTCGGCCTGCCCGACGAGCTGCTGCCGAGCGAACCCGACGAGATCATCGAGACCTTCCACGCCCGCGGCGCGATGCTGCGCGACGGGTTCGACGACGCGACCTGCGGCGAGCTGGTGCGCTCGACGATGGCGGCGTACGTCCGTCCCGGGCACTCGCCGCTCGACCGCACGTTGGAGTCGGTCGAGAAGAGCTGGAGCCGGGTCGGGTTCCTGCGGGCGTTCTGCCACAGCGATCGAGCCGCGGCCGAGCGGATGGGCGTTCGGGTGAGGCCACGCGACGTGGCGGTCGTCGGGCTGACCGCGCCGTTCATCATCGGCCGCAACACAGTCGTCACGGCGGCGAGCAAACTGCCGATGCTGCGCGGAATCTGCGACTCCTACGCCATCCGCGTGCTCAAGCAGCGGCTGCGGGCGTACGGCACCCCGGAGTTCACGACCGACCACACGAAATACCCCACCAAGGCCGCCCACGAAGGAGCACACGAAGTGGTGGCCGATCAGGACAACCAGGCCGAGCCCGTCGTCGTCTGACGGACTTCATGTGCCACTTCGTGGCCGCGAGGGAATCTCGGTTGTGACCGTGGTGTTCGCTTAGAACGTGTTCGCCCACCGAATCCCGCAGAAGATCGCGGTCAGCGTGGTCTACGTCTCCGCGATGTTCATGGCGATCATGGACATCACGATCGTCAACGTCACCCTTCCGAAGCTGGCGACGGACTTCGGTGTCGCGCCGGACCACATCGACGGTGTGGTCGTCGGCTTCCTGGTGAGCCTCGCGATCTTCATCCCGGCGTCCGGTTGGCTCGGCGACCGGTTCGGCATGAAGCGCATGCTGCTCACCGCCATCGTGATCTTCACCGGCGCCTCGGCGCTGTGCGGACTGTCCCAGTCGCTGACTCAGCTGGTGATCTTCCGGATCCTGCAGGGGGTCGGCGGCGGCATGCTCACGCCGATCGGGATGGCCTTGCTGTTCCGTACGTTTCCCCCCGCTGAACGGGTCCGCGCCTCGCGGCTGCTGATCATCCCGACCGCTTTCGCCCCGGCGCTCGGCCCCGTCCTCGGCGGGCTGCTTGTGACGGACGTGTCGTGGCGGTGGGTGTTCTACGTGAACCTGCCGATCGGCGTGGCAGCGCTGATCTTCGGCGTGCTGTTCCTCAAGGAGCACAAGGAACCCGACGCCGGCCGGTTCGACGTCGGTGGCTTCGTGCTGGCTGGCACCGGACTACCGGCGCTGATGTACGCGCTGTCGGAGGGCCCGAGCCGCGGCTGGACGTCGCCGCTGATCATCGCGATCGGGATCGCAGGGATCGCGCTGCTCGTTGCCTTGGTGCGTTACGAGCTCTGGGTCAGCGCGCCGATGATCGATCTACGGCTGGTCGGCAACCGCTTGTTCCGGTCCTCGACCCTGATCATCTTCATCGGCATGGCGGCGTTCCTGGGGACGCTGTACGTGGTCGCGCTCTTCTTCCAGGACGGGCTCGGTCTCACGGCGCTCAACGCCGGGTTGAGCACCTTCCCCGAAGCGATCGGCGTGATGATCGGCGCTCAGATCTCGACCCGCCTCTACCCGGATATCGGTCCTCGCCGGCTCATCGCCGGTGGGCTGGTGTGCGTCGCCTTGCTCGCGCTCGCGATGACGCTCGTCGGCTTCTCGACCAGCCTGTGGGTGCCGCGGGTCCTGATGTTCTTGCTCGGCCTCTCGATCGCGCACGTCTTCACGCCGACCCAGGCGGCAGCGTTCGCGACGATCAGCCTGCCCTCGACCGGACGCGCGTCGACGCTGTTCAACACCTCACGTCAGCTGGGGAGCGCAGTCGGCGTTGCGATCCTGACGACGGTGATCTCTGCGGTCGGCGTCGCGCATCAGTTCCACGGGCGGTCGCAGGCCAACCTTGCGGCGTTCCACTGGGCGTTCGTGGTGGCCGCCGGCCTGGCCCTGGTCGCGGCGCGGTTCGCACTGACCGTGGTCGACGCCGACGCGGCGCCGACGATGGTGAAGCGGCCGAGCAAGCGTGCCATCGCCCGGCAGGCGAGTGCCGAGCTCGCCACGCAGCACGGCTGACTACGCGGTCAGCAAAGTGGCTTTACCTACCGGATCGGGGCGAAATTGCGGCTGAAACGGTGGGCAAAGCCACTTTGCTACCGAAGGCCGCGGCGGGTCTCGTCGGTCAGTGTCGGCCCGCCGGCGAACGCCTGAGCGATCGCCATCCATTCGGCCGCAGCCTCGCCCGTCGTCTCGAGTTGCAGGTCCTCGAGCACGCGACGCTGCGTGACGCGCAGGCAGAAGTCGAGCGCCGGACCGCGGACCGTGTTCTCGGCCGACGGGTCCCCCCAGGTCCATTCCTCGCCGCTCGGTGAAGTCAATGCGACGAACACGGGTACGTCGGGCATCTGCAGGCCACGGACGGCGTAGGAGAACGGGCGAGCGTTGAACCCGATGTAGGCGATGTGGCGGAGCCGGTCCGTCGGGGTTCGGCGCACGCCCAACGCATCGGCGATGTCCTGACCGTGCGCCCAGGTCTCCATCAGCCGTGCCGTGCCGAACGACATCAACGACATCGACGGGCCGTACCACGGCACCCGCTCGGCTGGGTCGGCGGCGGCGATCGCGTCGATGATCCGGCGTCGCTCCTCCTGCCAGGAGGGCACGAGGGCGTCGCCGAGGTCGAGAATCTTCTGGTCGTGCTTGGTGAAGTAGGCGTCGGGATCGGCGAACAGCGCGTCGAGCGAGGCCACGAACTCCTCGGGTTGCTCGAGTGCGCGGCGGCCTTCGACATCGAAGAACCACAGGTGACCGAGCGTCAGGCCGACCGACCAACCCTGCGCCGGGGTAGGCAGGGAGATCTCCTCCGGGCCGACCCCGGCGATCACGGTGTCCAGGTCGTCTGACTCCGCCCGGAGGTCGGCGAGCATTCCCGCAATGTCTGCCACGGCGGGAACGTAGCGCGTCAGGCGGCGCTGAGTGCGGCCAGGAGCTGGGGAAGCGGCGGGTTGGTCAGCACCTCGCCGTTGGGCAGCAGCAACGTCGGGACGGTGGCGTTGCCGTGGTTCGTCTGCATCACGAACGCCTCGGCCTCGGGGTCGGTCTCGATGTTGACCTCGTCGAACTCGATGCCCTCGCGCTCGAGGCCTCTCTTGAGGCGCACGCAGTAGCCGCACCAGCTAGTGGTGTACATCGTCAGCCGGCCGGCCATCGGAGCTCCCATTCCCTCAATCGTTGCAGAAGCAATAACGACGGGCGTGACCGGATCCTTCCCGAGGCGGTGTCCGAGGCCCCTGCGAGGATGCCGGTATGCCACAAGAGGTCCTGGATCGAGTACTCGGGGGCCTCGACGAGGAGCAGCGGGAGGCGGTGACGGCACCCCGCGGCCCGGTCTGCATCCTGGCCGGTGCGGGCACCGGCAAGACGCGGGCGGTGACTCACCGGATCGCCTACCAGGTGCTGGGCGGGCAGGCAAAGGCCGAGCACGTCCTCGCCGTGACGTTCACCACGCGGGCCGCAGGCGAGCTGCGATCGCGGCTCCGGGCGCTCGGCGCCGACGGGGTGCAGGCGCGGACCTTCCACTCCGCGGCGCTGCGACAGCTGACGTACTTCTGGCCTCGGATCTCCTCCGGTGCCCGGCCGACGCTGCTGGAGAGCAAGCTCCCGGCGATTCGCGCGGCGGCCGCGTCGTGCCGGATCGCCGTTGCCCCTGCGGGACAGCGGGACCTGGCGAGCGAGGTCGAGTGGGCGAAGGCGGCTCTGGTCGAGCCGGACGACTACGTCATCCGCGCTCGGCAGGCACGCCGCGAGCCGCCGTTTCCGCTGGAGGACGTGCAGCGGATCTTCGCGGCGTACGAGAAGGTCAACGCCGAGCGGGACCAGATCGACTTCGAGGACCTGCTGCTGCTCACCGCAGCCGCCATCGAAACCCACCGGTCGATCGCGGACGAGGTCCGTGAGCGCTACCGGCACTTCACCGTCGACGAGTACCAGGACGTCAACCCACTGCAGCAGCGGCTGCTCGACGCGTGGCTCGGCGAGCGCGACGACGTGTGCGTGGTCGGCGACCCGAACCAGACGATCTACTCCTTCACCGGCGCTTCGCCGGCGTACCTGCGGGAGTTCGCGCGACGCTATCCGGGCGCGAGCGTGGTACGGCTGGTGCGCGACTACCGCTCAACCAACCAGGTCGTCGAGCTGGCCAACCGGGTCGAGCCCGACTCGCGGCTCAAGGCGCAGGCGGGCGACGGCCCGCCGCCGTCCTTCGCCTCCTACGACGACGAGGCGGCGGAGGCCGCCGCGGTGGCCGCGAAGGTGGCCGCGCTTCGCGACGACGGTGTGCCGCTGCGGGAACAGGCGATCCTGTTCCGGGTCAACGCCCAGTCCGAGGTCTACGAGGCGGCACTGGCCAACGCCGGCATTCCGTACGTCGTCCGCGGCGGCGAGCGGTTCTTCGACCGCCGTGAGGTGCGCGAGGCGATGACCAGGCTGCGCGGCGCGGCTCGTCCCGAGGCCGAGACCGAAGGTGAGTCGCTGCCCGCGATGGTTGCCGACGTGCTGACCGCGATGGGGTTCTCCGAGACGCCGCCCAGCGGGGCAGGAGCGGCGCGCGACGCGTGGGAGTCGCTGCGCGCGATCGTCGGGCTCGCCGAGGAGTTCGCTGCGGCGACGCCGGCCGCGGACCTTTCCGCGTTCGTCGCGGAGCTCGCGGCGAGAGCGGATGCTCAGCATGCGCCGCCCGTCGAAGGTGTGACGCTCGCCTCGTTGCACGCGGCGAAAGGCCTGGAGTGGGACGCGGTCTTCCTCGTCGGCCTGGTCGACGGCACGCTGCCCATCACCCACGCCGCGACGCCGGAGCAGGTCGAGGAGGAGCGCCGGCTGCTCTACGTCGGGGTCACCCGGGCGCGCCGTCACCTGTCACTGTCGTGGGCGTTCGCCCGAGCTCCGGGTGGCCGGCGCTCGCGCAAGACCTCCCGGTTCCTGGACGGCATCCGCCCGGCGTCGCCGGAGCCGGCGCGCCCCAAAGCGGCGAAGGCCCAGCTTCCCGACGACCCGACGGTCTCGCGGCTGCGCGAATGGCGGCTGCGCCGGGCGCAGGACGACGGGGTTGCGGCGTTCATCGTGTTCGACAACAAGACCCTGGTGGCCATCGCGGAGCGTGCTCCGCGGGACCGCAGCGAGCTGGCCGCCGTGCCCGGCGTGGGCCCGAGGAAGCTGGAGCAGTACGCCGACGAGGTGCTGGCGGTGCTCCACCCGTAGGGTGGCGACCGTCAGAGCCGGCGACGCCGGCGCCGCAGGTGCGTCGCGGGTGTGGAGGTGTGCGTGACGGATCCGCTGCCGCAGCTGCTGACAATCCTCGATCTCGAGCAGCTCGAGGTGAACATCTTCCGGGGTTCGAGCCCCGACGAGACGGTGCAGCGGGTCTTCGGCGGTCAGGTGGCCGGTCAGGCGCTGGTCGCCGCCGGGCGCACCGTGCCCGACAATCGGCACGTCCACTCGCTTCACGCGTACTTTCTGCGCCCCGGTGACCCGACGATCCCGCTGATCTACCAGGTGGACCGGATCCGCGACGGCAAGTCGTTCACCACCCGGCGGGTGGTCGCCATCCAGCACGGCGAGCCGATCTTCCACCTCTCGGCGTCGTTCCAGGTCGAAGAGCCCGGGGTCGACACCTACCTTCCGATGCCGCCGGCTCCCGATCCGGAGTCGGTGCCGCCGCTGTCCGAGCGGGCCAAGGCGCTCGGACTGGGGGCGTCCCCGCACTTCGACCGGCCGCGGCCGGTGGAGCTGCGCTGGGTCAACGACCCGCCCTGGCTGCCGGGAGGGGACACCGCGGATCGGCACACCCAGCAGGTCTGGTTGCGCGCGAGCGGCGAGATGCCCGACGACCCGCTGGTCCACGTGTGCGCCGTCACCTACGCGAGCGACTTCACGCTGCTCGATTCCGCGCTGCTCGCCGGCGGCTTCACCTGGGAGGACGACCGGGAGCTGATGGTCGCGAGCCTGGACCACGCGATGTGGTTCCATCGCCCGTTCCGCGCGGACGACTGGCTGCTTTACGACCAGTCCTCGCCGAGCCTGTCCGGCGGGCGCGGTCTCGGGATCGGGCGGCTGTTCACGCGGGACGGCGTCCACGTCGTGTCGATGGTTCAGGAGGGTCTGCTGCGGGTGGTCGGTAAGAAGAGATAATTTCGTGACCAAATCGGGTCAATAAATACTTTGCACGGCGCCGGCCCGGGCCTTAAAGTGCGTCGAGATGACAGCGAAGCGCTGTCACGCCCCGAGAAGTGAGGAGGTGCCCACGATGAGCAGCAACACCCACATCACGTCGGCATCCCCGGCTGTCTCGATGAGCACAGCGTTCTCGGTGGCCATGTCGACGTCGCCGTGCGCCACGCGCTCGGCCCACACGGGTGTGTCCATGTGGACCAAGCAGCTCCCGGTCGCGCTCGAGGCAGCAGTCGCCGTCAAGGCGAACCGCAACAAGGGCGCAGTGGGTGCCCCAGGCTTCTGGGATCCGGTCTGATCAAGCAAACAGACTGGCTCACAGAGGCCGCGGCACCCGACAGGGTCCGCGGCCTTTTTGTTTGTCCACTCAGCGTTAGTCCGAATCGTTCCCGACGAGATGAAGGAGGTGGGTAGGAGATGGCTTCGGCAATCGACTGCGCACTGCCCTGTCACCTAGTTGACCCGGACCTGTTCTTTGCCGAGTCGCCGGTTGACGTCGAGCGCGCGAAGGCGCTGTGTCAGGACTGCCCACTTCGGCTGTCCTGCCTCAGCGAGGCGCTCGACCGTCGCGAGCCGTGGGGTGTCTGGGGCGGCCAGCTGGTCATTCAGGGCGTCGTCGTGCCGCGCAAGCGGCCGCGCGGACGCCCCCGCAAGGACGAACAGTGGATCGCGGCATGACGACGTCCGCGATCTCTTTCACAACTTCAAGGAGCACGCAGATGTTGCAGGAACTGATGGTGGAGGCGCTGTCCCGCGAGCGAATCCGGGCCAGTGAGGATCATCGGCGCAGGGAGTTCGTACGCCGGCTGGCGGTGCTGAAGCGCCGCCAGCGTCGGGCCGAGTCCGCCCGTCGCGCCGTACAGATGCTCAGCGTCTTCTAAGACCCTGTTTCCCGAACCGCGTCTGGTAGGTACACGGAACGCCTGTCAGATTGCCCTAAAGACGGCCCCGCCAGCCCGTGCCGGCGGGGCCGTCGCCAATTCGTCGATAGGTTGCACCCGTGACTGCGTCCCTTGAGGTCGAGGTGCTCCGGGACGCCGCCGTCGACGTGCTCTGCGACGGCTCGCTCGCCGAGATCGTCGACCTGGTTGCCTACGTCGACGGCGATGCGATCGTGGTCGCGAACTCCGAAGGCGCCTCCCGGCTGTCGCGGACGGATCCAGAGACGCCCGCCGAGGTGATACGCGGACGGGATCCGGTCGGCTGGCAGGACCCGCTCGCGTTCTCGACGCTGGTCGAGGAGCTGACCGACCCGTCGCCGCCGAACATCCGGAACTCCTACCCGTGGGCCGCCGAACGGTTGTCGTCGTTGTTCGCCGCGACTGCTGCGCCGGACATCGCGGTCGTTCACACCGGCCGCCATTTCTGGCCCGAGCGCGGCGGGCACCCCGGCGAGCACGGCTCGCTCAACGTCGTGCAGTCCCGCGCCCCGCTGATCCTCTCGGGCCCCAGCGTCACCGCCCGCGGGGTCCTCCCCGTCGCGGCGCGAGTGCCCGACGTCGCACCTACGCTCGCCTGGCTGGCAGGTGCGTCCCTCGCCGACCTCCGCGACATGGACGGCCAGGCGCTGGTCGACGTACTCGTGCCGCATCCCGGGCCTGTGGTGGGACTGCTCTGGGACGGCTGCAACTCGAACGCGCTCTACGCGCTCGCGGCGGCCGGCGAGCTGCCCGCGGTGGGCCGGCTGCTGGAACGAGGCTGCGCATTCGCCGGGGGCGCGATCGCGGAGTTCCCGAGCGTCACCCTGGTCAACCACACGTGCGCGCTGACCGGCGTCGGTCCGGGGCGCCACGGCATCGTCAACAACGCCTACTTCGACCGCGCGGAGGCCGTCCAGCGGCTCACGAACGACGCGCGGACGTGGCATCGGTGGTCGGAGTGGCTCACCCCCGGGATCCGGACGGCGTTCGACCGCGTCGACGGACCGACGGCCTGCATCAACGAACCGGCTGACTCCGGCTCGACGTACTCGACGTTCCGGCTGATCCGCGAGACCGGATCCTCGGGCGGCGCCGGCGACATGAACTCGCTGCTGCCCGATCCGAAGGCGGACCCGCACACGACCCAGGACTTCGTGGGGATCAAGGACTACGCGTGGTCGTCATCCGTGGACGCCGCCGGGCTCATGCAGATGCTCGAGCAGTGGCCCTCGCCGGGTGAGGCCCCGAAGCTCACCTGGTGGAACGTGCTGCTCACCGACACCGGGCACCACGAGGGCGGACCTCACTCGGAGATCGCGCATGCGGCGATGCGGGACGCGGACGCTCGCCTCGGCGTGTTCCTGGATCACCTAGACCGGATGGGCATGCTCGACCAGACCACCTTCCTGCTCACCTCGGACCATGGCTCGGAGGGGGCAGACCCAGAATGCCGCGGCGACTGGGACGTGGCGTTGCGAGACGCCGGCATCCAGTTCCGTGACGAGGCCTACGGCTTCCTCTACCTCGGGGAATGAACGTGCCCAGCCGCCGTCGGATCCGTCCCACCGAGGTCGTCGGCGCGACCGTTGAAGGCGTCGGCAAGGGCGCGAACCTGATCTACGGCACCGTCGTCGGCGAGAGCCGGGTGCCGCTCACGCTTGCGATCCTCGCGGCGATCGCTCTTCAGCTGCTGTTGCCCAAGTCGATCGTCCTGATTCACGAGCGGTGGCTGCTGCCCGCCTTGCAAGCGGCGGTCCTGGTCGCGTTGATCATCAGCAACCCGCTGCGCATCACCCGCCAGTCGCCGGTGGTTCGTGTGCTCGGCCTGGTGTTGCTCGGGGCGATCGCCTTCAACGACATCGTCGGCATCGTGCGGATGGTCGACCTGCTGATCAACGGGAACCAATCGCTGCAGGCCAGCTCGGACCTCACCGGGCAGGACCTGATCCGGGTCGCCGTGGTGATCTGGGTGACCAACGTGATCGTCTTCGCGCTCGCCTTCTTCGAGCTCGACCAGGGCGGGCCGCACAGGCGGCTGGCCGGTGAGGGACGGGCCGACTTCCAGTTCCCGCAGCAGACCGGCGACCTTTCGGAGAAGTGGCCGAACTGGCGTCCGACATTCGTGGACTACCTCTACCTGTCGTTCACCAACTCCACTGCGTTCAGCCCGACCGACACGATGCCGCTGTCGAGCTGGGCGAAGATGCTGATGCTCCTGCAGTCCGCGTCCGCGCTCGTGACGATCGGCGTCATCGCGGCCCGGGCGGTCAACATCCTCGGCTGAGAAAAGGAGTCACCTCCCGACGGTCACGAAGCGGGCGACTCGTGCCGAGAATCCTCAACGTGCCCCAGACACGACAGTTCTCGCTTGCCCTGGTCGCTGCCGCCGTTGCGCTCGTGGGTGGCGTCGTTGCGCTCGGCGGATCCAGAACCGGGTCCGTGATCGCGGCCGCCGGACGGGCCGCGGACGTGACGGCGGTTGCGCCGACCTCTAGCGCCACGCCGGTGGCGAGTACGCCGCGCCCGGCCAAGGCCGTGGTCGCGGTCTCCGTGGCCGAGGTGTGGTCTCACCATCGGAAGGTGTTGCCGGTCGATCGGCCGGCGCAGCAGCGTCCCGCACGGGTGTCGACCTGGCTTCACCGAATGACGTTCTTCCAGCGCAGCCACCTGTACCGCCGACTGGCGACCCAGGTCCGCTACGGCGAGCTGGTCTACGTCCTCGGTACCCGCGGGCCTTTGACTCACGTGCGGATCCCGGACCAGACCGGCGGCCGGTTCCCGAACGGCATCATCGGGTGGGTGGCCAGCCGCCAGCTCGCCCCGGAACCCGCAGGCTGGGAGTCGCACGGCCGCGTCGCCACCGTGGTCGCCAAGCGCGCCGCCCTGGACCGGACCACCGGCGGCACGACCCGGTCGCTGTCGGTCAGCTACGCGACGACCTTGCCGGTCGTCGCAGTGCACCGCCACCGCGTGGACGTCGCCGTACCGGGCGGCGTGGGCTGGCTCAGCCGCAGCGAGGTACGAGTACATGTCCCTGGCAAGGCCGCCCTGCGCCCCAGCCCGCACCGGGTGCTCGCCCAGGCGAAGCGCTTCCTCGGCCTGCCTTACCTCTGGGCGGGCATGACGTCGTGGGGATTCGACTGCTCGGGCCTGACCGCGACCGTCTACTCGATGCTCGGCATCACCTTGCCCCGCGACGCCGCAGACCAGTCGCTCGCCGGCCACGCCGTGTCAAGGCGGCACCTGCGGCTCGGGGATCTGGTCTTCTTCTCCCACACCCGCAAGCGCGGCGACATCCACCATGTCGCGATCTACGCCGGCAAGGGCCGGGTGCTGCAGTCGCCCTACACCGGCGCCCATGTCGAGGTCGTCAAGCTGCGGCACTCCTACCTCAACCGTGAGTACTGGGGAGCGACCCGCCTGCTGTCGTGACCGGATTCACGCCGACGAATGGTCCGCCCCGACGTCCCACAGGTGGTGGATCCAGTCGTGGGCGAAGTAGCGGCCCATCGACTCGATGGTGAAGTTCGAACCGTCGCTGCGACGGCCGGTTCGGCCCCACCCTTCCTCGGTCACGTCATCGAAGCTGTCCGCCACCGTGTCCGCTGCCGCTGACAGCTGCGAAGCCACGACTTCGGGCGCCTGCTCCTCGTAGCGGTCTTCCCGAGCGGTCTGGTCCTGGTCCCAGTTCGCGAACAGCGGGTCGTCGTGATCGAGCATCAGATGAAGGCGCTCGTCATAGATACGGAACACGTCTCGGACGTGACACGCGTATTCGAGGGGTGACCAGGTCGATGGATCGGGTCGCGTGCGGGCGTCAGGGCGTTGCAGGACCGTGAGCCACCGTGCTGCGACTGTTCGGACCATCGAGCCGATCTGCTCGCGCGGAAAGGTCCACGACTCGAACCCACACTCAGGGCACCGTTCGCGCAGCACCCAGGTCCAGTCCTTGGTGTCGGGCTCGATGCTCACCAGCCGGAGGCTGCCACAGCAACGGCGACTCGCCCAACCCTTTACGCTCAGACGGTGAGCCGGGTTAGCGCGGGATTCCGTCGGCAGGTGCAGTGGCTCGTCACGCATCGCGGTGCGCGGGCCCTGATGACGTACCGCGCTCGCCGCGGATCACCGGTCGGAAGGCTGCTGTTCGATCCCGCCGCGCGGGAGGATCCGTATCCGTTCCAAGAGGCGATCCGCGCCGCGGGGCGCATCGTGCCGGACCGGTTCATCAATGCTTCCGCCGACCACGCGATCGTGTCGGCGGTGCTGCGCGACAGCCAGTCGTTCAGCGTTGCGTTCACCGCGAACAGTGATGCGCCGGCCTTCATCAGATGGGCGTTCACCGCGCCCGACCCAGAGATCGCCAACGTCATAGAGCCGCCATCGCTGCTTGCGGTCGACCCGCCGACCCACACCCGCTACCGGCGACTGGTCTCCAAGCCGTTCACGCCGCGGGCGCTGCAACAGGTGAGCGATCGCGTCGAGGAGCGCGCCGCCGAGCTGTTGGACGGTCTCGCCGGACGCCAGCGCGTCGACATCGTCTCGGAGTACGCCAACCTGCTCCCGGTCGCGGTGATCGCCGAGATCCTCGGCGTTCCGGCGAACATGCATCAGCAGTTCCTGGCGTGGGGCCACGCTGCAGCTCCGGTGCTCGACTTCGGGCTCACCCATCGCGAGTACTCAGCGGTGCATCGGGCGCTCAGGGCCATGAACGAGTGGTTCCGGGAGCACTTCGACAACCTCCGGCGCAATCCAGGGGACGACATCTTGAGCCAACTCGTCAACGCCGATCCGGAGGAGCGGCTCACCGATCTCGAGCTTCGCGCCACGGCGATGCTGCTTCTGGGCGCCGGGTTCGAGACCACCGTCAACCTGCTGGGCAGCGGAGTCGCCGTCATCTCCGGCGAGGACAAGGCTCGTGGCCGCCTCGCGGCGGACCCAGACCTTTGGCCACAGGCCGTGGAGGAGCTGCTCCGCCTCGAGAGCCCGGTTCAGATGACCGGCCGCGTCGCGACGGCGGACGCCGAGGTCGACGGAGTGGAGATCTCCAAGGGAATGGCGCTGATGTTCTCCCTCGGCGGCGCCAACCGCGATCCCGAAGTCTTCACCAATCCGACGGTCTTCGACCTCGACCGCCCGAACTCTCGCGAGCATCTGTCGTTCAGCGCGGGCGTTCACTACTGCCTCGGCGCGAACCTCGCCCGGATGGAAGGGCAGACTGCGCTGAGAATGCTCTTCGAGAGGTTCCCAGACCTCGCTGTCGTGCCGGGTTCAGGCGTACGGCGGGGGCTGCAGTCGCTTCGCGGCTACGAGTCGCTACAGGTGGACCTGAACGCCTAGTGGTCTGCCCACTAGCGCGGCGACCAGCTCGACGTGCGGAGCAGCCGGCTGCGCCAGGTGTCGCGGTAGCTCAACGCCTCGTGCATGAACATCCCCGGCTGCTTGAGCTCAGCCGGGGTGTCCTTGGTGATCAGCGTGAGCAGCAGGTTGTGGTCCAGCACCTTCTGCCAGAGCACCGCCTCCTTGCGTCGGCCGGCGCCGTATGCCGGCTGGAAGCACAGCTCGATGTCGAGGAGGCGCGACTCCTTCGGTCGCTTCTCCATCGGCTCGTAGTAGCCCGTGCCCCAGAAGGTCGTGTAGTCGAGCAGCGAAGCGTGCGGCCAGCCGGTGTCCTCCATGTAGATCGCCGGCTCGTGGTCCTGCGGTGTCGTCGGCACCGTCGCGAAGTCGACGTCCTGCAGCGGCGACCACGGCACCGGCAACATGATGTTGGACGTCACGCCGTGACGCATCGCGTCGAGGTCGGTCTGCCAGTCGCGCAGGTCGCCCTTCTGCAGTCGCTCGGCGAGGCGCTGCCAGGCTGCCCCGTCTCGGACGGCGGTCACGGTGACGACGTTGTATGCCGGTCCGGTGCCGTGCACCCAGTGCAGGAACCAGAGCAGCCGGGCGTCGTCCTCCTTGGCGAGCGTCGGCATCCACTCGTCGCGGATCGCCGCCTCGAAGTCGTCCTCTGCGCGACCGCGTACTTCGTGCACCTCGTGGACGTACAGCACGTCAGCGGCTCCCAGTCACGATCCGGACGACCGCCTTGCGGTCGACTTTGCTCATATCGGTCAGCGGGACCTCGTCGGCGAAGACGAGGAGCTCCGGCGTCTTGTACTTCGCGATCCGCTCGGCGCACCACTGCTGGAGTTCGGCGGCGCTGACCGGTTCAGAGGTCACCACGATCGCGCCGACTCTTTCGTTCATCTCGGGGTCGGGTATCCCGGCGACGGCGCAGTCCGTGACGAGCGGATGGGCACGCAACGCCGTCTCGACCTCGATCGGGCCGAACTTCTCACCGCCGCGGTTGATCGTGTCTGACAGCCGGCCGCTGGGATACAGGTAGCCGTCGGCATCGATGCGCACCAGGTCGCCGGTGCGCAGCCAACCGTCGGTGACGTTCTGGTCGGACTGTACGAGCAGCTCGCCGACGTCGCCCGGAGGGACCTCGTCGTCGGTGCCGGGCTCCACGACCTTGACGGTCACTCCGGGGATCAGCCGGCCGACCGACTCGCGGTGCACCGGGTCGCGGGCGTCCTCCGGAGCGGTGTAGGTGATCCCGCCGAGGGTCTCCGTCTGCCCGAACGTGTTGATGAAGATGACGTGGGGCAGCTGCTCGGTGAGCCGTTCGAGGAGGTCGCCGGGCATCGGGCTCGCCCCGAACGTGATCAGCTCGAGTGCGGACAGGTCGGTCGCGCTGAAGTCCGGGTGGTCCGCGACCCGCGCGAGCATGGTCGGGACCATGAACGTCAGCTGCACCTTGTGTTCGGCCATCAGGCGCAGCCACTCGCCGGCCTCGAACCGCGGCTGCACAACGACGCTGTGGTTCCCGACGAAGCACACCAGCCCGCCGATCAGCCCGCCGACGTGGTGGGTGGGCACGCACAGCAGTCGCATCTGCGGCGCCGGGGGATCGACGTAGGGCGCGAGTCGCTCGGTCAGCGTTCCCCACGGGACGAGGACCGGCTTCGGCAGCCCGGTCGTGCCGCTCGTGAACAGCAGCAGAGCGTCCCGGCCTTCTCGCACCGCGGGGGCGTCGTCGCTGTCGGTGGGGTCGAGCAGCTCTTCCCCGAGGACGGGTACGCCGAGTCCGGCGACCCGGTCGGCGTAGCCCTCGCCGACGACCGCGGCGGCGGCCTTCCCTGCGATGCCCACCAGCGTCGACACCTCGTCGGGGGTCAGCCGCGGGTTGACCAGCGCAGGCGTCGCGCCGACCCGCATGGCCGCGAACGTTGCGGTCATCGCCAGCCGGCCGGGGTTGGCGACGACGTACACCAGGTCGTCGATGCCGACACCGGCGGCGCGCAGTCGCGCGGCGCCGAAACGAACCGCCTCGCCGAAGTCGCGGTAGGTCCAGGTGAGGTCGGGATCAATGATCGCCACCGTTTCCGGCGACCGCAGCATCAGGTCATCGGCGACGGTGCGAAGGTCCAGCCTCACGAGAGCACTGTAGGCATCGGATGACCGGCTTCTCGTGGCGGTGGGCCTCCAGCCGGGTCGACCGGGGCAAGATACCTTCCGAGTACTTCGTTGCCGGGGGGGGAACGTGAGTCGAATCAAGCGTGCGGCCGGCGTGCTGCTCGTGGTGGTCGTATCGAGCGTCGGACTCGTCGTGCCGGACGCGTCTGGACATGCTGCTACGTCCGGATCCCGGTCCGATCGTCGAGCCGCAGCACCGGATGTCGGATCCGTGACCCCTCGGGTGGTGGGTGTGCGCCCCGTGTCGGGGCCTTCAGTTCACGGTTGTCGTGGTGCCGGAGCGAACACTCCACTGGTCGTCGTCGAGCCCAGGCATCCGCGCGTCATCGTCGTCTCCTATCTGATCGGCGCCGGGGTAGCAGCCGTTGTGGCGCGATCGACAGACGGTGGGCGGCACTGGCATCGAACGGCGTTGCGCGGTGTCACCGACTGCACCGGGCTCGCTTCGGGCAGCCTGGTCGATCCGGCATTGGCGATGGTGGGTCGACACGTGGTCGCCGCCGAGAGCTTCCTCGGGAAGGGTGGCCCACAGGACTACGTCTTCGCGAGCAGCGACGGAGGCCGCACATTTAGCGGGGGACACCAGGTCGAATCCGCAAGTCCGGAGCAGCGGGTGTTCGTTGCGATCGACCCGTTGCACCCCCGTACGGTCCACGCCGAAGTCGAGTACCTGACCGATGCCGCCGGGCAGGGTCTTCCGGCGCTCCGGCCGGTTTCGGTGATGCAATCGCCGGATGGTGGGCACCACTTCTCCGCACCGGTGGCGGTCGACGGCATCGGGCCGCGGTTCGAGCTGACCGCCGGCATCGTTGACACCGGGCGTGTCATCGTCGTGCTGTTCGCCCGCGTGTCCTTGAGCGAGGTCGGTACCGCATTGCTGGGTGGCACAGCGACCGAGACCCTGGTCGTCGCGCGCAGCACCGATGGCGGACGGACCTTCACCGGACATCGCGAGCTCGGCTCGCAGACCTTCGACCTGCCCGGGCCGATCGCGCCCGGGGAGCCCACGCCTGCGGGCTGTTGCATCGCTTCGATGGCAGCCGACCGCGACGGCCACGTCGTGGCCGCCTGGGCCGACGGCCGGAGCGGCACCGTTCAGGTGCGCCGAAGTCGCGACGCGGGACTGACCTGGCGTCGGGACGTGATCACGCTGCACGACCCGGTCGCGAATGCCGCCGCCGCTCCCCTGCCGGGCGGTGGAGCGGCCGTGTTTGCCTACGAGCGGCGGACCGGCAGGCACGGTGAGGTGTTCCTCCGCCCGGTCGTGACGTTCCTAACGGCGCGTGGCGGTAGCCGGACGGTCGTGATCGGCGAGCGATTCGACGACGCGCGCATCACCGACGGGACGGATGACAGCGGACCGGTTGGCCCGATGCAGGGCATCGCATACGCCGGTGCCGGCAAGGTGGTCGTCGCCATGACTGCGGCACGCGCCCACCGATCGCGTCATGCCGAGGTCCGCCTCGTCACGTTGCGAATCTAGTGACAGCGACCCGGAACTAGTGGACGTCGGGGCGGGAGGTCTGGCTCGCCTGGATGATGCCCACGATCTCGTCGACGTCATCGCTGACCTGGATCAGGTCCAGGTCGACCTCGTTGATCATGTGATTTGTCAGCATCGTCGAACGCAGCCAGTCGAGCAGGCCTCCCCAGTACTCCGAGCCGTACAGCACGACAGGGAACGACGTGACCTTGCGGGTCTGCACGAGAGTCAACGCCTCAAACAGCTCGTCCATCGTGCCGAAGCCGCCAGGCAGTACGACGAACGCTTGGGCGTACTTCACGAACATCGTCTTGCGGACGAAGAAGTAGCGGAAGTTCACCCCGACGTCGACCCAGTCGTTGAGGCTCTGCTCGAACGGCAGCTCGATTCCCAGTCCGATCGAAACCCCGCCGGCGTTGCTGGCTCCCTTGTTGACCGACTCCATCACGCCGGGCCCGCCCCCGGTGATGACCGCCCAGCCGGCGCGGGCGAGCGCCGCGCCGAGGGCCTCGCCGGCGACGTACTCCGCGGAGCCCGGCCGGGTCCGTGCGGAGCCGAAGACGCTGACCGCCTTCGGCACTTCGGCGAGCAGTCCGAAACCCTCGACGAACTCGGACTGGATCCGCAGCACCCGCCACGGATCGGTGTGCACCCAGTCGGAGGGACCGCGGGTGTCCAGCAGCCGTTGGTCGGTGGTCGTCGCCTGCACCTGACCGCGGCGAAGCCGGATCGGGCCACGTTGCTTCTCGGGCGGGCCTGAGGCGGGGAGCCGTTCCGGGTCGATTTGCGTCACGCTCGGACCCTATGCCGCGAGTTGCTACTCGCCGACCAGATAGCCGCGCAGCATTCGCTCGCACTCGCCGATCAGCGGAACCTCGACGTACTCCTCGCGGGTGTGAGCGAGATTGGGATCGCCGGGACCGAAGTTCAGCGCGGGGATCCCGAGCGAGGCGAAGCGGGCGACGTCGGTCCAGCCGAGCTTCGCCTGCGCGTCACCGTCCACGGCAGACAGGAAGTCCTTGGCGGCCGGCTCGTTGAGTCGCGGCGGTGCGGCCGGCGCGGAGTCGGTGAGGACGCACTCGAACGGCGCGAGCACCTCCTGCACGTGCGCAAGCGCCTGTTCCTCGGTGCGGTCCGGAGCGAAGCGGTGGTTGACGGCGATCGTGCAGCGGTCGGGTACGACGTTGCCGGACACCCCGCCTTCGATGCGTACTGCGTTGAGCCCCTCGCGGTACTCACACCCGTCGATGACGACCCGTCGCGGTTCGTAGGCCGCGAGCCGCGCCAGGACCTCCGCAGCGCCGTGGATCGCGTTGTCGCCGAGCCACGACCGCGCGGAATGGGCCCGGCGACCGGTCACCACCACCAGGACCCGAAGCGTTCCCTGGCAGCCGGCCTCCACTCGGTTGGAGGTCGGTTCCATCAGCACCGCGAGGTCCGCTCTCAGCCAGTGCGGCGCGTTGTTGAGCACCCGGCCGAGCCCGTTGTGCGCAGCGTCGGTCTCCTCGTTGTCGTAGAACAACCACGTCACGTCGTGGCGGGGCTCGGCAACCGACGTCGCGAGCCGGAGCATGACCGCAAGTCCTGCCTTCATGTCCGACGTCCCGCAGCCGTAGAGCTTGTCGCCGTCGCGGCGGCTCGGCAGGTTGTCGGCGACGGGAACAGTGTCGAGATGACCGGCGACCACGACGCGCTGCTCGCGGCCGAGTTCGGTGCGCGCCATCAGGGCGTCGCCGTCACGCTCGACGTGCAGGTGCGATGCCGCGCGCAGGATCGATTCGACCTCGTCGGCGATCCGGTTCTCCCCTCCCGAGGGGGACGGGATGTCCACGAGGGCCGCGGTGAGCGCCTCGCCCGACGTGTTCGGATCGATCACGGCCTACACCGTAAACGCCTTTTCGGGGCCTCGTAGGGTGAAGCTGTCGGCGAAGCCGACATTCCGATATCGGGCGTGTGGGGTGGCGGACGTGGGATTTCGAGCTGAGGGTGCGGCCGCCCGGGGACTGGCGACGTACGACGCTCAGGGCCGGGTGCTCGAGGCGTGGTTCCCCGCGCCCACGCTCGGCGCAGTGCCTGACGTGCCGCCCGACGAGCTGCGGCCGACGGTCGATGAGATCCGGGCGGTCAAGGTCGAGCCGATCGAGGTCGCGATCGTCTCGTTGGCCGAGCCGGCGGTCGACGCCGCGGACGTCTATCTCCGGCTGCAGCTGCTCTCGCATCGGGTGATCCGGCCGCACGAGGCCAATCTCGACGGCATCTTCGGCCTGCTGCTCAACGTCGCATGGACCTCGCGCGGCCCGGTCGCAGCGGACGAGATCGAAGCTGTACGTGCCCGGGCCCGAGCGGCAGGTGAGCGCATCGAGGTCTACGGCGTCGACAAGTTCCCCCGCATGACCGACTACGTCGTGCCGAGCGGCGTACGCATCGCCGATGCCGACCGGGTCCGGCTCGGTGCATACCTGTCGCCCGGCACGACCGTGATGCACGAAGGGTTCGTGAACTACAACGCCGGCACGCTCGGAGCTTCGATGGTGGAGGGCAGGATCTCCGCCGGTGTCGTCGTCGGCGACGGCACCGACGTCGGCGGTGGCGCATCGATCATGGGCACGCTGTCCGGTGGCGGCCAGGTGGTCGTCTCGCTCGGTGAGCGCTGCTTGTTGGGTGCGAACTCCGGCCTCGGGATCCCGCTCGGTGATGACTGCGTCGTCGCGGCCGGCTGTTACGTGACTGCCGGCTCCAAGGTCACCTTGCCGGACGGCAAGGTCGTCGCGGCGCGCGAGCTGGCGGGGGTCAGCAACTTGCAGTTCTGGACGAACACCGTCTCAGGTGCGCTGGAAGCCCGACCGCGATCAGGGTCGTGGGGCGGCTTGAACGCCGCGCTCCACGTGCAGTGATCGCCGTGATTGCCGGCTCGCCGCGCTCTACGGCGGCGAGCCGGCAATGAGCACCGCCGCCGAGCGGGACGGTATCCGCATCGAACGCGGGGACGTTCGCACGGCGGAGTCGCGAGAGATGGTCGCGACCTATCTGGCCGAGATCAATCGCGCGTTCGGCCACGATCCCGATCACGCACCGCCGGTGCCGGACGAGGACTTCGACCCGCCGACCGGCATGTTCCTGATCGTTCGCGACGAACGCGACGTGGCGGTCGGCTGCGGATCGATTCGGCTGCTCGACGCTGACACCGCGGAGATCAAGCGGATGTGGATCAACCCGTCGATGCGTGGCCGTGGCGCGGGTTGGGCGCTGTTGCAGGCGCTGGAAGCCGCTGCCGTCGACTTGGGGGCGACCGTGGGGGTGCTCGACACCAACGCGACGTTGACGTCCGCGCTTGCGCTCTATCGCGCCAACGGCTGGCAGGAGGTGCCGGCGTACAACGACAACGAACAGGCGACCCACTGGTTCCGGAAGGAGCTCGCATGAGAGCGAGGGCCGGTCTGTATCAGCAGGCGTCCGGCGCGGGCTTTTTCGTTGCGATCATCGACGGCGTGGGCTACCAGGTGGGCTCGATAGTCGGTGATACCGACGGCCTCGACATCAGCGTGCGGGTCGGGCGGACCCCCGCAGACCAAGACCAGGCGATCGCGATCGCCCGCTCACTCACGACGCGAGTTCGGGTCCTTTGAGGACGTAGACGTGCTCGGGCCCTTGGTCTGACGGGTCGGGAGAGTCGAGTTCGCCCGACCAGATCCGCTCGTACCCAGCTTTCTCCAGCACTCGCCACGACGCCGGGTTTGACTGCTGCACCGTGACCACGATCGAGTCGACCGGTCGCCAGTCGAAGATGTCAGCAGAGAACGCCGCGACCATCGCGCTACCCACGCCGTGCCCGACGACGTCGACCTCTCCGATCAGGTAGTCGATCCCCGCTGCGTTGGAGACATCGACGATGCCGTCGAACACCGGCCACCACTCGGGTTCATCCGCGATCAGGTAGCGCTGGATCATCCCGATGTCGGCGCCGTCGGACACGACGACGAATAGCTCCGTTGGATCGCCGCCGTCGACGCACGGCCCGTACTCACTCTCGACCGCCGCGAGATCGTCGGGAACATCGCGCCACCACTCGGCGACGTGCGGTCTGCGCAGCCAGTCGAACAGCAGCGGCAGGTCGTCGCGCGTGAGCGGCCGGAAAGAGACGCGGCGCGTCAGCTTGTCAGGCTGTGAAGCCGCCATAGCGGGCTCACGGCCTGACAAGTCGAGCGGCCGCGGCGGCGACCCGCTCGTCGGTCGCCGTCAACGCGATGCGCACATGTTGATTGCCCGCGGCGCCGTAGAACTCGCCCGGCGCGGCGAGGATGCCGCGTTCGGCGAGCCAGCCGACGGTCTCCCAGCAGCTCTCGCCGCGCGTCGACCACAGGTACAAACCGGCGCCGCTGTCGATGACGTCGAAGCCCGCCGACTGCAACGCAGCGAGCAGGACGGTACGGCGGGCGGCGTAGCGCTCGCGCTGAGCGACGACGTGGTCGTCGTCGCCGAGCGCGGCGATCATCGCCGCCTGAACCGGCGCGGGCACGATCATGCCGGCGTGCTTGCGCACCTCGAGCAGCCGCGAGATCAGCGCTGGGTCTCCGGCGACGAACCCGGCGCGGTAGCCCGCGACGTTGGACCGCTTGGACAACGAGTGCACCGCGAGCAGCCCCTTGGGGTCGGCGCCGCAGACGTCCGGCGAGAGGATCGAGTCCGGTGCCGCGTCGCCGTAGTAGATGTCGGCGTAGCACTCGTCGCTCGCCAGGACGGTCCCGCGTTCGCGCGCCCAGTCGGTGACCTTGCGCAGGTGCTCGGCGGGCAGGACCTTCCCGGTCGGGTTTGACGGGGAGTTGATCCACAGCAGGTCCAGCCGCGCAGGTCCGGCCGCCACGGTGGCGTCGAGCGCCATCGTCGAGGCGCCGGCGATGCGGGCACCGACGTCGTACGTCGGGTAGGCGAGGGTCGGATATCCGACCGACTGCGCGCCGAGCAAGGTGGGCAGCCAGGCCACCAGCTCCTTGGTGCCGATCACCGGGAGCACCGCCGAGGGATCGAGCGACGCGCCGAAGCGGCGCAGGAACCACGCAGCGATCGCTTCCCGCAACTGCGGAGTGCCCGCCGTGAGCGGGTATCCGGGTGCGTCTGCGGCAGCGTTCAGCGCGCGCTGCACGACCTCAGGGGTCGCGTCGACCGGCGTACCGACCGAGAGGTCGACGATGCCGTCAGGGTGCGAACGCGCCTTCTCGGCGTACGGCGCGAGCAGGTCCCAAGGGAAGTCCGGAAGACTCCCCATGCGACCTGCGGGGCGACTAGTGCTCGTCGTGTACCTGGGGCGGGAGAGCCGCGACGAAGGGGTGGTCCTTGTCGATCTTGCCCGTCTTCGAGGCGCCGCCGGGCGAGCCGATCTCCTCGAAGAACTCGACGTTCGCCTTGTAGAAGTCCTTCCACTGGTCGGGCACGTCGTCCTCGTAGAAGATGGCCTCCACCGGGCACACCGGCTCACACGCGCCGCAGTCCACGCACTCGTCGGGGTGGATGTAGAGCATCCGCGCGCCCTCGTAGATGCAGTCGACGGGGCATTCCTCAATGCACGCCTTGTCGAGCAGGTCGACACACGGCTCGGCGATGACGTAGGTCACTCTCTGAATCCTTCCTCGGCTGCAAGCGCCTTCTAGTATCACCGTCGCCTGGACCTCTCGCGAAACCGGGAGCACATTCGTGGTGGATTCGCTCCCTTCGGCCCCTTCGCCGGGCACTCAGGTGACCCTGCGCGTGACCACCCCGATCGGTTCGATCAGCGTCGTGGGCGAGATCGTGGAGGCCGATCCGGCGCGCTGGTCGGTACGCCGTCGCGACGGATCCGTAGTCCTCGTCGAGGTCGCCACCATCGAGGCGCGGCGCGAGATGCCGCCCGGACGCTCCGCCACTGCCACGGCTGCCGAGATCCAGCAGATCTCCGCGTTCGGCTGGCGAGCGATCGAGACGGTACGCCTGGGGGACTGGCTGCTTCGGGCGTCAGGCGGATTCACGCGGCGGTCGAACTCCGCGATGGCGGTCGGCGACCCCGGCGTGCCGCTTGAGGAGGCCCTGGGGCTGGTGGCGGACTGGTACGCCGCGCGCGGCCTGCCGCCGACCGTGTCCCAGGCCGACGGGGCGAGCCCGCCCGCGCTGACCGCCGCGCTGACCGAGACGGGCTGGCAGCTCGGCGTCGAGTCCCATGTCATGACCGGCGAGGTCGCGCGAGCCGTGCAGGGCATCCCGGCAGCGCTCGGCAACGCGCTCGCGAGCGGGCTCGAGCTACGCGCCGATCCGCTGCCCGATGATTCCTGGTACGCCTGCTACTCGGGGGACTCCCGGCCACTCGGCGAAGCCGCCCGGCGGGTCTTCGAGGACCACCCGGCGGTCGCTTTCGTCTCGCTTCGCGACGGCGATCGGGCGGTGGCGGTGGCCCGTGCCTCCGTCGATGCGCGGTGGGCGGGGTTGTTCGCGATCGCGGTCATCCCGGAGCGCCGGCGCGAGGGGTTGGGCGCCGCGGTGACGATCGGTGCGCTGAAGGACGCCGCGCGACGCAGCGCCCGGCACGTGTACCTGCAGGTCGAGGTCGAAAACTCCGGCGCGATCGAGCTCTACCGAAGGCTCAACCTTCGGGTCCACCACAACTACCGCTACTGGACCCTCCCGAAGTAGCGCACGATCTCCTCCGCCGAGGGGCGGGACGTCCGGCCAGGTCCGATTGCGGGGCCCGTGGGACTTCCTGGCAATTATTGACAACGGTTGTCAGTAGCGATTAGCGTCCGCGCGTGCTCGCCCGCCGGATTGCCGCCGCTGCCGTACCGGCCGCTGTGCTCACGTCGGCTGCCGGGTGCAGTGCAGGCCCGGTGGCGGTGACGCCGGGTGTCGTACGGGTGGTCGCGGCGGAGAACGTCTGGGGCGACATCGCCAGGCAGGTCGGCGGCAGCCACGTCGAGGTGACGTCGATCGTCAACGACCCCAACGTCGACCCGCACACCTATCAGAGCGATCCACGCGACGCGGCGGCCATCAGCAACGCGCAGCTCGTCATCGAGAACGGGTTGGGCTACGACGACTTCGTCGACGACGTCCTCGCCACCGGCGGACGGTCAGGCCGACACGTCCTCACCGTCAGCAAGGCGATGCACGTCACCGCATCGGATGCGAATCCTCACCTCTGGTACCTCACCAGTCGGCTCTCACTCGCGGCGCAGGCGATCGCCGAGCAGCTGCGCACGATCGACCCGGCGGACGCCGAGTCCTTCACCAGCGGCGCGGCGGACTTCATCGCTGCGCTCAAGCCGTTGCGGGCGACCATCGCGTCGATCAACGCCGGGTATGCCGGGACGAAGATCGCCTACACCGAGCGGGTCCCCGGCTACCTCGTCCAGGCGGCCGGGCTGGTCCTCGGCACCCCCGCGTCGTTCTCGCAGGCGATCGAAGACGGCAACGACCCGAGCCCGCAGGATGCCGCGGCGTTTTCGTACGACCTCATCCATCACGTCGTGAAGGTCCTGATCTACAACTCCCAGGTCGTCGACGTGCAGACCCAGCGCATCAAGCAGACCGCCGAACGCGCCCATGTCCCTGTCGTGGGGATGTCCGAGACGCTCCCGGCGCGTTACCCGACCTTCCAGGCATGGCAGCTCGCGCAGGATCGTGCGCTGCTCCGGGCGTTGGGGGGCTGACGTGATCAATGCCGTGTCGCTGCGCGCGGCCACGCTTCGTTTCGGCGAACGTGTGCTCTGGGATTGCCTTGATCTCGAGGTCGCCACCGGCGAGATCGTCGCGGTCCTGGGCCCGAACGGCGCGGGGAAGACCAGCCTGATGCGGGTGCTGCTCGGGCTGCAGCCACTGTCGTCCGGCGAGGTGCTGGTCAACGGCACGCCGCCGCGGCGCGGAAACCGTGAGGTCGGCTATGTGCCGCAGCAGAAGGGCTTCGATCGCGACCTGCCACTGCGGGGCGTCGATCTGGTCCGGCTCGGTCTGGACGGTCATCGCTGGGGGCCGGCGCGGTTGTCGCGCGCCGCCAGGCAGAAGGTCGACGCCGCGATCGCCGCCGTCGGCGCGGGCGGCTACGCCGGGGCGCCGCTCGGCACGCTGTCCGGTGGCGAGCAGCAGCGACTTCGGATCGCGCAGGCGCTGCTGTCCGAGCCGAGCCTCCTGCTGTGCGACGAGCCACTGCTCTCGCTGGACCTCGGCCACCAGCAGGCGGTGATGTCCCTGATCGACCAGCGGCGCCGTGAGCACGGCACCGCGGTGCTGCTCGTCACCCACGAGATCAACCCGATCCTGCCGCTCGTCGATCGCGTGCTCTATCTGGTCTCGGGACGTTGGGCGGTCGGTACGCCCGCCGAGGTGATGACGAGCGAGCGGCTCACCGCGCTTTACGGCGCTCCGGTCGACGTGCTGCGCGTGCGGGACCGGATCATCGTGGTGGGTGCGCCTGACCTCGAGCACGACCACCTGTCGGGCGGCCATCATCACGTCGAAGACGAGCTCCGCCCGCCTCGAGGGCTGATCTGATGGGCACGGGCGTGAGCTTCTACCTGCAGCAGCCGTTCGCGCAGCACGCACTGATCGCGGCGGGGCTGATCTCCATCGCGTGCGGCCTGCTCGGACCGTTTGTCGTCACGCGCGGCGCGGCCTTTGCGGTGCACGGCACTGCGGAGCTCGCATTCACCGGTGCCGCCGCGGGACTACTCATCAGCGACAACCCAGTGGTCGGCGCCCTGGTCGGGTCGGTCGTCGTCGCAACCGCGATCGGCGTGCTGGGCACCCGTGCCCGCGAACGTGACTCCGCGATCGGCGTGATCCTTGCGTTCGGCCTAGGGCTCGGCGTCCTGCTGCTGGGGCACTACCACGGCTTCGCGAGCGAGGCGACCAACATCCTGTTCGGCTACATCTACGGCGTCAGCAACCGTCAACTCGTCGTACTTCTCGTCATCGTCGCAGTCGTCATCGTCGCGACGGCGGTGATGTTCCGCCCGCTGCTGTTCGCCAGCGTCGACCCCGAGCTCGCCGAGGCCCGCGGTGTTCCGGTGCGCCTCGTCGGCCTGCTGTTCCTCTACCTCCTCGCCGTGACGGTGACCGAGGCAGCACAGATCGTGGGCACGCTCCTCGTGCTCAGCCTGACCATTACGCCTGCAGCGGCGGCGCAGCGGTTGTCGGCCCGACCGATCGTCGTCACCGGCCTCTCGGTGCTGTTCGCGTTCCTTGCGGCCGACGGCGGGCTGGTGGCGAACCTCGAGCACCCGTCGGTGAAGGCGAGTGTCTACGTGACGTTCATCAGCTTCGGGATCTACGTCCTGGCGCGAGTCGCCGGCCATCTCTTCGGTACGCGACGCCCGGTTTCGGCCGAGACGGGCGGTGAGCACCACCATGGCTGACCCCAGGTCGCGTCGCCGGTCGACTCGGCAGGGCGCGGCGGTGGACGAGGCGCTCGCGACCACCGATGGCTTCCGTACCGCGCAGGCCCTCTACGACGAGCTGCGTCGCGGCGGACAGCAGGTCGGGCTGACGACGGTCTACCGGCATCTGCGCCGACTCGCGGAGGACGGCGCGGTCGATGTGGTGGTACGCCCGGACGGCGAGGCGGCGTACCGGCTCTGCGGCCCGAGCAGCTCTGGTGAGCCGGAGCAGCATCATCACCACCTGGTGTGCCGGACCTGCGGCTACTCCGTGGAGATCGAAGGTCCTGAGGTGGAGGCGTGGGCGCAGCGGGTGGCTGCCGACGCGGGCTTCACCGACGTCAGTCACACCCTCGAGATCTTCGGGGAATGCGGTCGCCACAGCACGACTGGATAGGTACCGTCGGCACGTGACGGGCGTGGCAGCGGATGAGGCTGCGCGGGTCGATGGATTGCGTCACGCGCAGACTCTTGCTCGCCGGCTGTTCGACGCGATCGAGGATGCCGGAACCATTCGTCCAGGCATCACCGAACGCGAAGCGAGTGACGCCATCAAGCGGCTCGCAGCCGATGTTCTCGGCGTCGAGCGGCACTGGCACAAGCGGGTAATCCGGGCCGGTGCCAACACGCTGCTGCCCTACCGGGCCAACCCGCCGCTTCGGGTGATCGAGGACGACGACATCGTGTACGCCGACCTCGGTCCGATCTTCGAGGAGTGGGAGGCCGACTTCGGCCGCACGTACGTATTCGGCGACGATCCGGAGAAGCTGCGGCTGACCGCGGCACTGCCCCGGGCATTCGACGCCGGCCGTGCATTCTTTGAGCAGACTGCCGACATCACCGGCGACCAGCTGTTCGAGTTCATGGTTGCCGAGGGCGAGCGCCACGGCTACGAGTGGGGCGGCACGATCGCCGGACATCTGGTGGGGCAGTTTCCCCACGATCTCGCGGAGGGCGATGAGGATTACTCCCGCGTCACTCCGGGCAACGACCGCCCGATGCGTGGACTCGACAGCGCCGGGCGGGTTTGCCACTGGATCCTCGAGGTGCACCTGGTCGACCGGGAACGGCAGATCGGCGGCTTCTATGAGGAGCTGCTCGATCTCTGACGGCGGCTCCGGCCACGGACGGCCGCGAATCGCCGGCGACTTCGACTACGAGGCCGGCGGAGCGGGCTACGCCCTGCACCGCAGGCCGGATCCGCGCATCGAGGCCTACATCCGCACCGCGCTCGGCAACGCCGAGACCGTGGTCAACGTCGGGGCCGGAGCGGGTTCGTACGAGCCGCACGATCGCGAGGTCACGGCCGTCGAGCCGTCCGCGACGATGCGCAGTCAGCGCCCACCGGACCTGGCGCCGGCCATCGACGGGGTCGCGGAGGCGCTGCCCTTCCCGGACGACTGGTTCGACGCCGCAATGGCGACGTTCACGATCCACCAGTGGCGCGATGTCGAGCAGGGACTGGGCGAGCTGCGGCGGGTCAGTCGCGGGCCGGTCGTCGTGTTGACGGCCGACGGTGATGCGCTTGCCGGCTTCTGGCTCGCGGAGTACTCACCGGAGGTGATCGCGGCGGAGCGACGGCGCTATCCGCCGATGTCGCTGATCCAGGACGCGCTCGGCGGATCGAGCGCGGTGTTGCCCATCCCGATCCCGTTCGACTGCACGGATGGTTTCGGCGAGGCGTTCTACGGACGTCCTGAGGAGCTGTTGAAGCCAGCGGTCCGGCAGGCGCAGTCGGCATGGGGCTTCATCGATCCGGCCGACGTCGAGCGCGCGGTCGAGCGGCTGCGGTCCGACCTCGAGTCCGGCGAGTGGGACCGTCGCCACGGCGCGCTGCGTAGCGAGCCGGAGTACCAAGGGTCGCTGCGGTTGGTGGTCGCCCATCCTTAGCCGACCGCCTCCCGTGAGGGATGCTGTTGTCCGTGAGCGACGAGGGTGAGGTCCGCCCCGAACTGGAACGGGTCCGCGAGCGCCAGCATCGGCTGACTGACGAGGCCCGCCCGGATGCAGTGGCCAAGGTGCACGCCCGCGGCCGCCGCACCATTCGCGAGAACCTCGCCGACCTGTACGACGCGGGAAGCTTCCACGAGTGGGGCGGCCTCGCGATCGCAGCGCAGCGCGGGCGCCGAAGCCTGGAGGACCTGCTCGCGTCGACCGCCGCAGATGGCGTGATCACAGGTGTCGGCACCGTCGACGGGCGGCGAGTTGCCGTCGTCGGCTACGACTCGATGGTGCTCGCGGGCACGCAGGGCGCGATCGGTCACAAGAAGACCGACCGTTTCCTCGAGGTCGTGCGGCGCGAACGGTTGCCGCTCGTGTTGTTCGCCGAGGGTGGGGGTGGCAGGCCGGGCGACGTGGACGTGCGAACGGCCGGCGGTCTCGACGTGCCGACCTTCGGCCGGTTCGCCGCGTTGTCCGGCGTGGTTCCGCGCATCGGCGTCGCGTCGGGACGTTGCTTCGCCGGCAACGCGTCGCTGTTCGGTCTGTGCGACGTGACGATCGCCACCCCTGAAGCGAGCATCGGCATGGCGGGTCCCGCGATGATCGAAGGCGGCGGGCTCGGCGTCGTCGACGCGGACGAGGTGGGTCCGCAGGAGATGCACGTCAAGATCGGCACCGTCGACGTCAGCGCCGCGGACGACGCCGACTCCGTCGACGTCGCGAAGCGGGCGTTGACGGCGTTCGTCCCGGACCTGCCGAAGTGGTCCGAAACCGATCAGGCGCTGCTGCGCGACGTCGTACCGGAGAACCGCCGGCGCGCCTACGAGGTGCGCAAGGCGTTGACTCTCCTGGCCGACGAGGGCTCGGTCCTCGAGCTGCGGCCGCGGTTCGCGCGAGGGATGGTGACCGCCTTCGCCCGGATCGAAGGCAGGGCGATCGGCGTGATCGCCAACAATCCGCTGCACCTCGCGGGAGCCATCACCAGCGAGTGTGCGGACAAGGCGTCCCGGTTCCTGCAGCTGTGCGATGCGTTCGACCTTCCGGTGCTGTCCCTGTGCGACACCCCGGGGATGATGGTGGGCCCCGCGGCCGAGCAGACCGGTCTGGTCCGGCATACCTCCCGGCTGTTCACCGTCGGCGCCACGATGACGGCGCCGATCGTGATGGTGATCCTTCGCAAGGGCTACGGGCTCGGCGCGATGGCGATGGCGGGAGGGGACTTCCACGCGACGCTCGCCACGCTCGCCTGGCCGACCGGGGAGATCGGAGGGATGGGGCTCGAAGGCGCCGTCCGGCTTGCGATGCGCAAGGAGCTCGCGGCGATCGAGGACGACGACGAGCGGCAGCGGACCTACGACGCGCTCGTCGCTGCGGCGTACGAGCAGGGCGGCGCGCTGTCTGCCGCGAGCTACGACGAGATCGACGACGTGATCGACCCGGCGCTCACCCGGGAACGGGTATCGGCACTGTTGGGTGCGTGGCGCCCGCCGCCCCGCGACGGCCGGCGCCGCGTGGTCGACACCTGGTAGTCCCTGTCCAGCCCGGTCCCTCCGGCGGTGGGTTCCAGGGCCAGACCGTTGGGCTCGACGTTTGAGTAGGGTCCGTTCATGCCGATCACGATGCCGTTGCCGCGCACGCCGGTGACCCTCGACAAGGTGGTGGAGGACCGCGACGCGGTCTGGCGGCTGATCGAGACGCACGCGCCGTACTGGCCGGTGCAGCGCTACTTCGCGAACAGTGCCGAGTACGCAACGCTGTCAGGCCAGGACGAGCCGGAGAAGATGATCGTCGCGCCCGTCTTCCGGGGCAACTGGGCCAACGAGGGCGAAGTGCTCGAGGGCGTGCAGCCGTTGCTCGAGAGCGAGGCATTCATCGGCGCAGCGAAGCAGTTGTTCGACGCGGAGATCATCCGTCCCACGACGGTCTACGTGAACCTCACCTGGCAGCTGCCGTTCCCGCAGGGGGCGGGGCACACGGACATCCCGGCGTTCCGCGGTTTCGACCGCACGAAGTGGCCGATCACCTTCCTGACGATCATGGGTCTGTCGGGGCTCTTCGAAGAAGAGCGAGTAAAGGTCGCGACCGGGGTCTCGTGGTTCTACTGCGGAAGCGACGGTGGCTTCGAGTACTGGCCGGAGGGTCCGGACGGTCCGTCGGTCCTGCACGAAGGCGCGATCGACAACACCGCGATCGTCGCGGACAACGACTTCATGTGGCATCGCGTCCGGCCAACCGGACGGGTCGAGGACGGCATGGTCACGATGTCGAAGGACGCGGAGCTGGTCCGGCGCGGCGACGACGGCTGGGCGATCGTCGACGGCAGTGACGAACTCGGTGCGTTCACCACTGACCGGCTGCGGGTCAGCCTGTCCTGGAAAGGCATCGCGTTCACCGACGACACCGACCGCCGCCGTCACGACGAGCACGTCGAGGACATCGATCTCGACGAGGTGCTGCGCCGCTTCAGTGCGGATTTCGCCGCGCGCGGTGAGTCCCTCGACATTCCGCCGGATCCGGTGCGTGACCCCGACTTCGTGCGTACCCTGCGCGACGCCTACGTCCGGTACCCCTCGACCAGCGCCTGACACTGCATCCGGACGCCGTCCGTCGTACGGCGCTTGGCGCGTGCGCTACGGCACTCCGATCAGCTACGTATCGGCGAAGTAGCCGCCCGGTCGCGGCCACCGGAACCGCATCGCGGACAATGGGGTGAAACCGCCGCGAAGTGGGGGCGGGTAACCGCCGGCGGCGCTTCGGGGAGATAAACCATGAGTTGGCTCGCGCGCGTGTGCGTGCGGCACCGGTGGATCGTGGTTGCCCTGTGGGTTGCCGCGGGGCTCTACACGACCGTGATCGCCCACCGGGTCGGCTCGGAGTACTCCAACAGCTTCGACCTGCCCAACACCGACACCCAGCGTGCCATCGACCTGCTCCGTGCGGACTTCCCGCAGGCGGCCGGTGACGTCGACCAGGTCGTGGTTCGCGTCAGCCACGGCAAGGTGACCGACCCCGGTCCGCGGCGGGCCGAGGAAGCGCTGTTCAACCGGGTGGCCGCGATCCCTCATGTCGTGGGAGTGATCTCGCCGTTGGGCCCCGGTGGTGCGGCGCAGATCAGCAAGGACGGACGAATCGCCTACGCGGTCGTGCAGTTCGACCATCTCGCTGACGTCCTCCCGCAGTCGACCATCACGCGGTTCATCGACGTCGCGAAAGCGGCGAACACCAAGGATCTACAGGTCGAGCTCGAAGGCCAGGCCATCGAGCTGCAGCAGACCGTCAAGACCGGCCCGAGCGAGCTCGCGGGTGTGCTCGCATCTGCGATCGTCCTGTTCCTCGCCTTCGGCTCTTGGCGAGGGATGGTCACTCCTTTGGTGGCGGCGATCGCGGCCATCCTCGTCGGGACGTCCATCGAGGCGATGCTCTCCCACGCGCTGTCCGTCGCGCCGTTCGCTCAGCAGCTGTCGGTCCTGATGGGACTGGGCGTAGGGGTGGACTATGCCCTGTTCATCGTCAGCCGGCATCGCAACAACCTGCTCCACGGGATGAGCGTCGAAGAGTCGATCGAAGCGTCGATCAACACCTCGGGTCGTGCGGTCTTGTTCGCCGGCGCGACGGTGTGCGTTGCGCTGCTGGGGCTCCTGCTGCTGAACATCACGTTCCTGGTCGGGGTTGCGGTCGGTACGGCCATCACGGTCGCCCTGACCATGCTCGCCTCGCTGACCTTGACGCCCGCACTCCTGGGCTTCATGGGGATGAAGGTGCTCGGCCGCCGGCGGCTTCGCCGGTTGCAGGAGCAGGGCCCCGACGACAGCCACGTGACCGGCGGCTGGCTGACCTGGGCGCGGACCGTGGAGCGCCATCGGCTGCCGCTTGCGGTGGTCGCGATCGGGGTGATCGTGGCGCTCGGCGCGCCGGCGTTCGCCATGCGGTTGGGCGCAGCGGACGCCGGTAACGATCCGGCGAACCAGACCACTCGCAAGGCCTACGACCTGCTCAGCGAGGGCTTCGGTGCCGGGTTCAACGGCAACATGCAGGTGGTCGTCCAGCTGAAGCGCCGTGGTGGCGCCGGGGACCTCGCAGCGCTGCAGGCCGCGATCCGCGAGCAGCCGGACGTCGCACAGGTGTCTCCCGCGATCCTCGGGGTGAACCGGCAGACGGCGGTCTTCGTCGTGGTGCCCAAGTCCTCGCCGCAGGACCAGGCGACGACGGACCTCGTCAAGCGGCTGCGGAACACGATCATTCCGCGGGCCCTGCCCGGTTCGCCGGTGAAGCTCGCCTACGTCGGCGGCTCCACGGGCGCGATCATCGACTTCTCGAACGTCCTCGCGAGGAAGCTGCCGTTGTTCATCGGCGTCGTCGTCCTCGCTGCGGCGCTGCTGCTGATGATCGCCTTCCGCAGCCTGGTGATCCCGCTGACTGCATCGGTGATGAACATCTTCGCGGCGGTCGCCAGCTTCGGCGTCCTGGTCTTCGTCTTCCAGGACGGGCACCTCGCGAACATCTTCACCATCGGCCGGCCCGGCCCGGTCGACGCGTTCGTCCCGGTGATGATGTTCGCGATCCTGTTCGGACTCTCGATGGACTACCAGGTGTTCCTCGTCAGCCGGATGCACGAGGAGTGGATCCACACCGGCGACAACCGGCTGGCGGTGCGGGTCGGCCAGGCCGAGACCGGTCGGGTCATCACCGCTGCAGCGAGCATCATGATCGCGGTGTTCCTGGCATTCGTGTTCGGCGACCAGCGCCAGGTCTCGGAGTTCGGCCTGGGTTTGGCAGGGGCGGTCCTCATCGACGCGTTCGTGCTTCGCACTGTGCTGGTACCGGCGATCATGCACACGCTCGGCAACGCCAACTGGTTCCTCCCGAGGTGGATGGATCGGACGCTGCCCCACCTTTCGATCGAGCCGCCCGACCGTACGTACGACGACGACCTCACCCTCGCCGACTTCGAGCCACACGACGCCAAATAAGTTGCGTGCTAGCAGGCAAGTAAATATGCTGGAGCGGTGAGCTCCGCTTCCGACGTCCCGGCGCGACTGCGCGCGGTGGTCGGCAAGCTCTCCAGGCGGTTGGACGCGACTGCCCGGGGCAGCGGTCTCACGTCGAGCCAGTTGTCCGCCCTCGGTGTGGTCGCCCGTTCCGGGCCGCTGCGGCTCTCCGAGCTGGCCGACATCGAGCACATGAACCCCACGATGCTCAGCCGCATCGTCGGAGCGCTGGTGGACGAAGGTCTGCTCCGGCGCAAGCCCGACCCCGACGACCGCCGAGCGGGCCTGGTCGAGGTCACGGCGCTCGGGCGAAGGACCCACGATCGGCTCCGCGCAGAACGCGGTAAGGCGCTCGCCGATGGTCTGGCGGCGATGGCGGAACCGGACCGAGCGCTGGTGGAGTCGGCGCTGCCCGCGCTCGAGGCGCTGGTCGAAGCGATGCGCCGTGACGGCGGGACCCGATGAGCGCCCTGCGACGGTTCCGGCACGACACCTTCGCCTCGCTCACGAACCCGAACTACCGGCTGTACTTCTCCGGTCAGTCACTCTCGCTCGTCGGCACGTGGATGCAGACGATCGCGCAGTCGTATCTGGTCTTCCAGCTGACCGACTCGGGCACCGATGTCGGCTTGGTCGTCGCGCTCCAGACCTTGCCGGTCATGCTGCTCGGTCCGTACGGAGGAGTCGTTGCCGACCGGGTGGACAAGCGTCGGCTGATGGTGATCCTGCAGACGCTGATGGGGCTGCAGGCGCTCGTGCTCGGTCTGCTCACCGTGACGCACGTCGTGCGGCTGTGGGAAATCGCCGTGCTCGCCGTGATCCTTGGACTCAACAACACCTTCGAGAACCCGGCGCGGCAGTCGTTCGTGCTCGAGATGGTGGGCCCCGACTACGTCCGCAATGCGGTGACCCTCAACTCGGTGATGGTCAACGCCGCCCGTGCCGTCGGACCCGCCGCGGCCGGCCTGATCATCAACGCGGGTGGGCTCGGCGTCTGCTTCCTGATCAACTCGGCAAGCTTCATTGCGGTCGTCGGATCGCTTGTCCGTATGGACGTCGCCGCGTTGAACCCGTCGCCGCCCGCAGTCCGGGCAAAGGGTCAGCTCCGTGAGGGCCTGCGCTACGTCCGCAACGAGGTCGGCCTCGCAGTGCCGTTGGTGATGATGGCGATCGTCGGTTGCCTCGCCTACGAGTTCCAGGTGACCCTTCCCGTGGTCGCGGCGCGCGCGTTCGACGGCGGTTCGCGGACGTACGGCTTCATGACGGCCGCGATGGGTGTCGGCGCCGTGATCGGCGGGCTCTACGCCGCCGGACGAGGCAAGACCGGCCTCGCCTCGATGGTGCGCTCCTCGGCGGTGTTCGCTGTGGTGATCGCGGCGGCGGCAGTCGCGCCGAACCTCGGCGTCGAGATCGTCGCGCTCGCCGCAGTAGGCGCAGCGAGCGTCACGTTCTTGTCGAAGGGCAACAGCACGCTTCAGCTCGCGTCCGACCCGCAGATGCGTGGCCGGGTCATGGCGTTGTGGTCGGTCGCCTTTCTTGGCTCCACGCCCATCGGCGGTCCGATCGCCGGCTACGTGGCGCAGCACATCGGCGCCCGCTGGGGTCTCGCCCTGGGCGCGGTGGCGTGCACGGTCGCAGCACTGATCGGCATCTCGGTCCTGCGCCGTGTCCGGCGTCCGGTTGCGATGGCCGAGATCGAAGCCGTCGACTCCGAGGACGGACCGCTACTCGAGGCCGCCCGCTGACGGTCGGCCCGTCGGCCACTACCGTTGTCACCCGTGGGGGAGCTCGCTGCGGCATCGACGGCACCCAGGCGAAGCCTGCGCGCCGCGCTCCGGCGTCGCAAGCTCGAGCTGCAGTTCTTCTGGTCGTACGGCAAGCAGCGTGCGCGCGCCGACTGGTACCTCCGTCGGTGCAACCGAGTCGGCGCGCAGGCCACGATGCTGGGCAAGCCCACCGTCGACGCCACCGACATGGAGGTCGGGGACCACTTCAAGATCTGGTCGACGCACAAGCGCACTCTCGTCACCGGGTGGGGCAAGCTCCGAATCGGGGACCGGGTGTTCCTCAACAACGGCGTCTTCCTCGCGTGCTGCAAGGAGATCACGATTGGTGACGACGTCGCGATCGCCAACGAGGTCTACATCACCGACAGCGACAGCCACGGCGTCGAAGGGCGGCCGGTCCGCGAGCTCCCGGTCCGCATCGGCAGCGGTTCGTGGATCGGTGCGCGGGCGATCATCCTGCCCGGCGTCACGATCGGCACCCGTGCGCTCGTCGCGGCCGGATCGGTGGTGACCCGCGACGTTCCCGACGACACGCTGGTCGCCGGCAACCCGGCCAGGATCATCCGCCAGCTCGTCTACCCGGACGGCGTGACGCGCGCCTGGCACGACGACCCGAACCTCTTCGTCCATCCGGTCTTCGCCGATCCGGAGTCCTGACGGAGTGAGCCGGTAGCGGCATGGTGCGAATCGGCTTCTCGCCCCTCGAGGCGCTGTTGTACGACCGTTACCAGGCCGAGTCGGTGCTCGTGCCCGTCGCCTCACGGCTGGCTGATCTCGCCCAGTCACTGCCCGGGTCCGCCAGCTGGCTGGACGTCGGTTGCGGCGGCGGGCACGCGCTGGCCGCCCTCTCCGACTGCCGCCCCGACGTCGTAGCGGCGGGACTCGACATCTCCTCGCCGCAGCTCCGCGCTGCCCGCCGCAGGCTCGCCTCGGCGACGACCGTCAGGTTCGTACGCGGCTCGGCGGCGACCCTGCCGTTCCGCGGTGCCGCCTTCGACGCTGCCGTCGCGTTGTTCTCCATCAAGCACTGGCCGGACCGGCGCGGCGGGCTGGCCGAGTGCGCCCGGGTGCTCAGGCCGGGCGGGCGTGTCCTGGTCGCCGAGATCGACGGCGACGCCACGTTCGGGGAGTGGCGGCGGTGGGTCGCCACCGGCTGCATGGCGCCGGTGCTGCGGCAGGGCTTCTCGGTCGGTGCGTACTTCGCCGTCGTTCGTTCGTCTGTGACGGTTCCCGTGCTGGACGACCTGCTGCGGCGGGCCGGCTTCGCGCGGGTCAGCGTCGAACGGGTTCCGGGCTACCCGGTGGTGGCGGGCACCGGGACGGTCACCGGCTAGAGGGGGAGAGTGCGGTCAGAACCTGCTCGTGCAGCAGGCCGTTGGTGGCGACTGCGTTGCCACCGTCCACCCGGTCGACCCCGGCGAGATCGGTGAACCGGCCGCCGGCCTCTTCGACGATGACGTTCAGCGCAGCCAGGTCCCACAGCGAGACTTCCGGCTCGCAGGCGATATCGATCGCTCCCTCCGCGACCAGCATGTAGCTCCAGAAGTCCCCGAACGCTCGGTTGCGCCACACCGAGTCCACCAAGCCGCGGAAGGCGTCGCGGCGGCCCGTCGCGTCCCAGCCCTCGAGCGAGGAGTAGGACAGCGAGGCATCGGCGAGGTTCGCTACCCGAGATACCTGCAGTCGATCTCCGCTGTCGCCATGACCGCGGTAGGCCCCGCCGCCGCGCGTGGCGTACCAGCGCATGTCGAGCGCCGGCGCAGAGACCACGCCGACAACCGTGAGTTCGTCGACCTGGAGTGCGATCAGCGTCGCCCATACCGGCACGCCGCGGACGAAGTTTTTGGTGCCGTCGATCGGATCGATAACCCACCGACGTGGACCGTCGCCTTCCACGCCGTACTCCTCACCCACCACCGCATCGCCCGGTCGATCCGTGGCGATCAGCGCGCGCGCTGCCCGCTCGACCGCGCGATCTGCGTCGCTGACCGGCGTGAGGTCGGGCTTGGTCTCCACGACGAGGTCTGCCGACCGGAACCGGCCCTTCGTCAACGAGTCGGCGGCGTCCGCGATGGTGTGCGCCAGTCGAAGGTCCGCGTCCCAACTGGCCACGAATCGAGCCTAGTGACCGCGTTCCAGCGGATATTTCACCCGCGGGGTGACTTGACACGACTGGACTCCGTGTAAAGACTCGCCGGTGATGGCCGAGATCCGCTCCACGCGTGACGCGCTGCTCGATGCGGCGTACGACGTCATCGTGGCGGGCAACTGGCAGCGGGCGCGCATGGTCGACGTCGCCGCAACAGCCGGCGTCTCCCGCCAGACGCTCTACAACGAGTTCGGGTCCAAGGACGCGGTCGCACAGGCGCTCGCCGAGCGCGAGTCCCAACGCTTCATCGAGGGCACCAACCGCTTCATCGACGAGGTCCACCCGGACCGGCCGGTCGAGGCGATCGCTGCCGCCACCGAGTGGACGATCCGCGAGGCGTCCGACAACGTGCTGCTCAAGGCCGTGCTCACCGATGACACGCACGACCTGCTGCCGTTCCTGACCACCCGCGGCGAGGTGGTCATCGGGGCCGTGCGCCGCAACATCGAGTCGTACTGGCTCTCGCACTGGCCCGACCTTCCCGAGGAGGACGTCGAGCTGGTGTCCGAGATGGTCGCGCGACTCACCATCTCCTACCTGGTTCTTCCCAGCGACGGCCCCGACGGCTCCGCTGAGGCAATCGCTGCACGCATGGCTCAACTGGTCGAACGACTGCTGATGAAGGGTACGAAATGAGCACAGCCGAGAAGTACGTGACGCCGACGGACGTGACAGAGACCTGGAACGTCGAAACCACCGGTGCCGCCCGATTCAGCTGGGAGTACGACGACGGTCGCGCGCGTCTGCTGTCGCTCTACCAGAAGGGCAAGGACAAGCAGTGGGACTCGACCAAGCGCATCGACTGGTCGCTTGACGTCGACATCAACAACCCGGTCGGGCTGCCGGACGGCTACAACCCCTTCATCGGCACCGACATCTGGGACAAGATGACGGAGAAGGAGCAGAACGCCTTCACGCACAACCAGGCCGCATGGACGTGGAGCCAGTTCATGCACGGCGAGCAGGGCGCGATGATCACCGCCGCCCGCATCGTCGAGACCGTTCCCGACCTGGACTCGAAGTTCTACGGCGCGACGCAGGTCATGGATGAGGCGCGCCACGTGGAGACATTCGCGCGCTTCCTGCAGGAGAAGGTCGGAACCGTCTACCCGATGAACCCCGATCTGGCCAGCCTGCTCAACGACGGGCTGTCGGCTCGCGAGTGGGACTACGCCTACCTCGCCATGCAGGTGATCATCGAGGGCCTCGCACTGGCAGCGTTCGGCCTGCAGCGCGACACCGCCGAGAATGCGCTGGCCAAGCAGCTGCTGGCGTACGTCATGCAGGACGAGGCTCGCCATGTCGCGTTCGGCCGGCTCGCGCTCAAAGACGCCTACGCGGAGCTGTCGGAGAAGGAGCGCTCGGAGCGCGAGGACTTCGTCGTCGAAGGTTGCTGGTTGATGCGCAACCGGTTCCTCGGCACGGAGGTCTTCGAGGCGCTTGGACTTCCGGTGCAGGAGTGTCTGGAGATCTCGGAGCACTCGGAGCTGCAGCGGATGTTCCGGTCGCTCCTGTTCACCCGCATCGTGCCCTGCGTCAAGGACATCGGGTTGTGGGGCGAGAAGGTCCAGAAGTGCTACGCCGAGATGGGCGTGCTCGACATGGCCGGAGTCAACCTCGAAGAGCTGATGAAGGCCGATGAGGAGCACGCCGACCGCATCGACGAGGAGAAGCGGGCGATGGCAGCCCGCGTCGCCGAGGTCGACGAGACCATCGCGCTCGGAGCCGGCGCCTAGCACTTTGCTCGCTGGGCTAGGTTTCGTCGCGGCCGACGAGGAGCCGGCGCAACGAGTCGAGCCGCTCGGCGCTCGCGTGCCCGGTGGCGACCCAATCGTCGAGCTCGCAGACGTCAGGGTCGAGGTGGTCGCAGTCGCCCGGGCAGTCGGCGGTGCCGGGGGCGAGGTCGGGAAAGCACTCGACGAGGCGAGAGCGTTCGACGTGCGCCAGCCCGAACGACCGGATGCCCGGCGTGTCGATCACCCATCCGCCGTCGGGCAGGGGGAGGGCGATCGCCGCAGTCGTCGTGTGCTGGCCCTTCCCGGTTCGTTCGCTGACCTCGCCGATCCGTTGCGCGGCGTCGGGGACCAACGCGTTGACGAGCGTCGACTTGCCGACGCCGGACGACCCGACGAGGACCGTGATCCGATCCGCGAGGGTGTCCCGCAGCACCGCTAGCGCCGCTTCGAGCCCCGGGCGTCCCGACTGCACGATGCTCACCTCGAGGGCGGCGTACAGCGCGACGAGTGGGTCGGGGGGCGCGAGGTCGGTCTTCGTCACGCACAGCACCGGGACGATGTCCGCGTCGTACGCCGCGACCAGGCAACGATCGATCAGCCGCGGCTGGGGTGGGGGGTCGGCGGCCGCCGCCACCACGACGAGCTGCTCGGCATTCGCGACCAGCACGCGCTCGACCGGATCTGCGTCATCCGCGCTGCGTCGAAGCACCGAGCGTCTGGGGGAGATCCGGACGATGCGCGCCAGGCTGTCCGGGCCCCCGCCCAGGTCGCCGACGATCTCGACCTCGTCGCCGACCGCGATCGCGCGTCGCCCGAGCTCTCGGGCCCGCATCGCAACGACCAGCGTCTCCGCGTCGAGGAGGCACCCGAAGCGACCCCGGTCGACGCTGACGACGCGCGCACTCGCGGCGTCCTCGTGCCGCGGCCGGAGCCGGCTTCTCGGACGCGAGCGCGCGCCGCGGGCGGGGCGGTCCTCGTCGTCGATCGGCTGCCGGGTCAGGTCTTGGCTCCCTCGACATCGAGCGCCCTGCCGGCGACCATCGCGGCCCACGACTCCTCGAACCCGGGAAACGTCTTCGCCGTCGTGGCCACGTCGTCGAGCACCACGTCCGGGACGACCAGTCCGACCACTGCGGCCGCCATCGCGAGCCGGTGGTCGTCATAGGTCGAGAACGTCCCGCCATGCAGCGGTCTCGGCGTGATCGACAGACCCTCGTTGAGCTCCTCGACCTCCGCACCCAGAGCGTTGAGCTCGTGGGTGATCGCCGCGAGCCGATCTGTCTCATGGCCGCGCAGGTAGCCGATACCGGACAGCTGGGACGGCGAGTCGGCGAGCGCGGCGATCGCCGCGATCACCGGAGTGAGCTCACCGGCGCGTCGCAAGTCGAGGGTCACGCCGGTCATTCGCTCGGGGCCGACGACCACGAGCCCGCGGCTGTCCAGCCGAGACATCGCACCGAACTCGCCGAGCAACTCGGGCAGGAGCGCGCCTGGCTGCGTCGAGTGCTCGGGCCAATCAGGGATCGCAACCCGTCCGCCGGTGACGACGGCCGCCGCGAGGAACGGCGCGGCGCTCGACAGATCGGGCTCGACGGTCTGTTCTATGGCGGCGAGCTTGCCGGGTGCCACCCGCCACAGGTCGTCGCCGACATCCACGTTCGCGCCGCGCGCCGCGAGCATCGCAACTGTCATGGCGAGATGGGGCGCGTTGGGCACCGGCGCGGCTCCGATGTGACGCACCTCGACCCCGGCACCGAACGACGGACCGGCGAGCATCAGCGCGCTGACGAGCTGACTCGACGACGAGGCGTCGACTGCCACCCGCCCGCCGGCGACAGCTCCGGTTCCCACGACGGTGAACGGCGGGGCGCCGCGGTCGCCGTCGTCGACCTGGACCCCGATCGCTCGCAGCGCGCTGAGCAACGGCGCGACCGGGCGCCGTCGTACGGCCTCGTCACCGTCGAACGTGATGGCGCCGCGAGTGAGCGCAGCGACCGGCGGTACGAACCGCAGCACGGTTCCCGCGTTGCCGACGTCGACCTTCGCCGCTTCGCGCGTAAACGATCGTCCTTCGACCTTCCAGCGCAGATCGTCGGAGTCGTCGATCGAAATGCCGAGCGTCCGAAGCGCGCCGACCATCAGCGTCGTGTCGCGGCTGCGCAACGGATGGCGCACCACACTCGTGCCCTCCGCGAGAGCGGACAGGACGAGCGCTCGATTGGTCATCGACTTCGAGCCGGGCACGCGGACCGCGGCGTTCACGGCGCCATCGGCGGTGGGCGCCTGCCAGTTCTTTCCACTCACCCTGAGATCGTCCCATCACACCCGTCGCGGACACTGATGTGCGTGACGACGCTCTCCGCGAGGACGCTCGATGTGGATACGCCGAGCGGTCCGGCGCGGGTCACGATGACCAAGCGTGGGAGCAAGGGCCTGTACGTCGTCGGTCACGGGGCCGGCGGAGGGATCGACGCTGCCGACCTCCTCGCGGTCAGCCAGGCGCTCGCGGACGAGGGCTGGACGGTCGCGCGCGTGGAGCAGCCCTACCGCGTAAAAGGGCGCCGGGCGCCCGAGCCGGCGCCGAAGCTGGACGTCGCGTGGCTCTCGGTGCTCGCCGCCTTGAAGCGGGAGCGCCGCGGAAAGCTCGTCGTGTCCGGACGTAGCAGCGGCGCACGCGTGGCGGTGCGGACCGCAGCCGAGGCGGGTGCGGACGGGGTGGTCGCGCTGGCTTTCCCGCTGCACCCTCCAGGCAGACCGGAAAAATCCCGGTCCGCGGAGCTCGCCGGCCTCACAGTGCCGTTGCTGGTCATCCAAGGGGCGCGTGACACGTTCGGCACCAGGTCGGAGTTCCCCAGGCGCATCCCGATCGTCGAGGTCGCCGGCGACCACTCGCTCAAGCAGGACACCGCGGCGGTTTCCGACGCGGTCCTCAGTTGGCTGCGCACGCTGTAGCCGGGCCCCGGGAATCGTGCCCGGCCACGGCGTGTTATTCGGAGCGTGAGCGTGGGGCTATTGTCGGCGCCGATGGCCGTCGAGGAGAGTGTCGAGGAGCGCACCGCGCGCTTCGAGCAGGACGCGCTGCCCTACCTCGACCAGCTCTATTCCGCCGCGCTGCGGATGACCCGCAACCCTTCAGACGCCGAGGACCTCGTCCAGGAGACGTTCGTCAAAGCGTTCGCTGCCTTCCACCAGTTCACCGAGGGCACGAACCTCAAGGCGTGGCTCTACCGGATCCTCACCAACACCTTCATCAACAACTACCGCAAGAAGCAGCGGCAGCCGCAGGAGTCCGGTGACGCCGAGGTGGAGGACTGGCAGCTAGCCAGTGCAGCCTCACACGCATCGACCGAGCTGAAGTCGGCGGAGGTCGAAGCTCTCGACCATCTTCCGGACAGCGACATCAAAGAAGCGCTGCAGGCGCTGCCGGAGGATTTCCGCATGGCCGTCTATCTCGCGGACGTCGAAGGCTTTTCCTACAAGGAGATCGCGGACATCATGGACACGCCGATCGGCACCGTGATGTCGCGACTGCACCGCGGGCGGCGGGCCCTTCGGGACTCTCTCGAGTCCTACGCCGCCGAGCGGGGGTACTTGCGGACGGGAGCAGAGGAATGAGCTGCGGCAACCCGCATGACGTCGACTGCGTCGAGGTGATCCGGCAGGTCTATCTCTATCTCGACGGCGAGATCGACGACGAGCACCGCGTCGAGGTACGCCAGCACCTCACGGAGTGCGGTCCCTGTCTTCGGCAGTTCGACATCGAGCAAGAGGTCAAGGCGCTGGTAGGCCGCTGTTGCGGCGGCGAGGTTGCGCCGGACAGCCTGAAGAACCGGCTGCGCGCGAAGCTGGCCGAGGTGCAGATCGAGGTCACCACGGTGGAGTTCACCGCCGAGTAGCGTCATCGCCGTGACGTCCTGGTTGGTGACCGGCGGCGCCGGCTATATCGGAGCCCACGTCGTCAAGGCTCTTCGCGACCAGGATGAGCAGGTCGTTGTGCTCGATGACCTCACGACCGGTCGTCCGGATCGGGTCGGCGACGCTCCACTGGTCCGAGGCAGCGTCCTCGATGCCGAGTTGGTCGACGCCACGATCCGCGAGCATCGGATCGGAGGGATCATCCACATCGCCGCCAAGAAGCAGGTCGGCGAATCCGTGGAGCGGCCGCTGTACTACTACCGCGAGAACGTCGGCGGTCTGCTCAACCTGCTCGACGCCGCCGTCGCGAACTCCGTCGGGTCCCTCGTGTTCTCTTCCAGCGCCGCGACGTACGGCATGCCGGACGTCGCCTGTGTCACCGAGGACATCCCCACCGTCCCGTTGAGCCCCTACGGCGAGACCAAGGTGGTCGGCGAGTGGCTCGGTCGCGCCACGGCCGCCGCGACGGACCTGCGGGTGATCTCACTGCGCTACTTCAACGTCGCGGGAGCGGCCTCTCCGCAGCTCGGCGATCCCGCCGTCCTGAACCTGATCCCGCTCGCGCTCCGCGCACTGACCTCGGGCGAGTCCCCCAAGATCTTCGGCGATGACTACCCGACCCCCGACGGGACGTGCATCCGCGACTACGTGCACGTCGCCGATGTCGCCGACGCCCACGTGCGCGCCCTTGAGCACTTGAGCAACGGCGGAGACTCCGCGGTCTACAACATCGGCCGGGGCGAAGGGTCGAGCGTGCGTGAAGTGTTGACGTTGCTCGCCGAGGTGACCGGCATCACGACGCCGCCGCAGGTGGTGCGGCGTCGTCCCGGCGACCCGGCCCGCATCGTCGCCAGTGCAGACCGGATCCGCGACGAGCTGGGCTGGACGGCCCGCTACGACCTGCGCGAGATCGTCGAGAGCTCGTGGGCCGCTTGGTCCTCATCGACTGACTGATGGTCACCGTCGGTCCATCGCCGGCGCCGCGCAGTTACGACCACGAATTCCGCGAGACCGGCCGCGACGAGGACGTCACCGACACTGACCACCTCGGGCGCCACCGGAAGCGGCACCGGGATCACGTCTCCCAGCGACCGCCACACCGATCCCACGCCGGCGATGGTGTGCCGCGGGTCGTTGCCGGTTGCGATCGAGAACGTGGAGACCCCGGCCCGCGAGGCGCCGATGATGGACACGGGCATGGCGCCATTGAGCGCCACGACGACGGCGTTGGACACCAGACCGAGGGCGACGAGCGGGACGCCGGCGACTCTGAGGTTGAGCAAGCAGAAGCCCAGAGCGAAGGCCGCCGACGCCGCCAGGCCTGCTACGTAGCACCAGCTCGGCGAACCGTGGTCGGCCAGAGCCGCGCCGATGAGCTGCGCAGCGACTGCGGCCACCACTAGTCGCTTGGCGCGCATCGTTGTTGCGGTGAGGGCATCCCAGCTGCCGCCGGCGAGTGCGGCGACCGCTGCGGCGCCCGCGACGACGAGCACGACAAGACCCACGCCTGCCAGTGTGCGCCAGAGTTTCCTGCCAGGCCCGGGCATGAACGCCCGCCGGGGCAGGGCACACTGTCGCGGACATGTTTGAGTCACTCCTGATTGCCAACCGTGGCGAGATCGCGCGCCGGATCATGCGGTCTGCCGCCGAAATGGGTGTGCGCACGATTGCGATCTACTCGGAGGCTGACGCGAACCTGCCGTTCGTCAAGGAAGCCGATGAAGCGGTGCTGATCGGCGGTGCCCCTCCGGCCGAGTCCTACCTCGACATTGCGAAGGTCCTCGAGGCCGCGAGCCGAACCGGCGCGCAGGCGATCCATCCGGGCTACGGCTTCCTCGCCGAGAACGCGGACTTCGCAGCAGCCGTGATCGACGCAGGAGTCGTGTGGGTCGGCCCGACGCCGGACTCCATGCGAGCCATGGGCGACAAGATCAGCGCTCGCAACCTGATGGCGGACGCCGGCGTGCCGGTTGCCCCGGGCACCCATGACCCGGTCGTCGATGTCGAGGCTGCGGTCGCTGCCGCGAACCAGATCGGCTACCCGCTGATGGTGAAGGCGTCAGCGGGAGGCGGCGGAATCGGGATGGGCGTCGCTCGGAATGACAGTGACCTTCGGAGTGCCTTCGAGACTGCCCGGACGCGCGCAGAACGGTTCTTCGGATCGCCGTCGATCTTGCTCGAGCGCTACATCGAGGGGGCGCGGCACGTCGAGGTACAGCTCCTCGGGCTCGCCGATGGCCGGGTCGTTGCGCTCGGCGAGCGTGACTGCTCGGTGCAGCGTCGCCATCAGAAGGTCGCGGAGGAGACGCCGTCCCCCGGCGTGTCCGAAGCGCTGCGCAAGGAGATGCTCGCCGGGGCGGTGCGCGCGGGTGAGGCGGTCGGCTATCTCGGTGCAGGAACCGTGGAGTGCCTCGTGGACCCCGATCGCCAGGACTACGTCTTTCTCGAGATGAACACCCGGCTGCAGGTCGAACACCCGATCACCGAGCTCGTGACGGGCGTCGATCTGGTTGCCGCGCAGCTGCGCATCGCCGCGGGCGAGCTCCCGGACGTCGACGCCGTCACGCCGCGGGGGCACGCCCTCGAGTTGCGGGTGTACGCAGAGGACCCGGTCCGCTTCCTGCCGGCGCCCGGCTCGATCGAGACGTGGGACGAGCCGTCCGGGGAGCACGTACGCGTCGACTCGGGCTACGCCGCTGGTACGACGGTGACGCCTTACTACGACCCGCTTCTGGCAAAGCTGTGCGTCTGGGGCGACGATCGCGACGCGGCTCTTGCTCGCGCGCGCGCGGCGGTTCAGGACTTCCGGATCGACGGTCTGAAGACCAACCTCGCGTTCTTCGCCCGCCTGCTCGACGAGCCCCTGTTCACGAGTGGTGAGTACGACACCGAGATCATCGAGAAGATGACAAGGTGATGATGGTCAGCGCCGAGCAGGTCGGCACCTCGATGGGGAGACAGGCGGGGAGGTGGACGTGAGCGATCTTCTCGCCGAACGCGACGGGCACGTCCTTCGGCTGACCATCAACCGCGAGGACAAGCGCAACGCGCTCTCCGCCGACGTGATGCGCGGGCTGCTCGACGGCGTGACTGCCGCCACGACCGACCCGGACGTGCGCGTGGTGGTCGTTGGATCCGCCGGAGAGAAGGTCTTCTGCGCCGGCGCCGACCTTGCCGTCATGGGGAACGACGCCACCGGCCTCGAGCAGCATGAGGGCAGAGGTCTGCTCGCGCGTCTGGTCCTCGCGATGCGCGCCTGCCCCGTGCCGGTGATCGCTCGCGTCCAGGGCCTCTGCCTCGCGGGTGGGATCGGCCTGGCCGCGGGTTCGGACGTCGTACTGGCGCGGGAGAGCGCATCCTTCGGGATGCCCGAGGTGGACCGCGGCCTATGGCCGTTCATGGTCAGCGCCCTGCTGGCCCGGCACGTGTCGCCGAAGCACGCGATGGACCGGATGCTCGCCGGCGACCGGTTCGACGCCCGGACCGCGTACGAGATGGGCCTGGTGTCCAGGGTCTACAGCGACACCGCGTTCGACGCAGAGTTCGAGGCCTACGTCGCCAAGCTCGCGGCGGCTGCTCCGGTCGCGGTGCGACTGGGTAAAGCCGCCTGGGCGAGCGCGACCGAGACCGCGTCGTTGTCGGCGGCGCTGGAGGCGATGCAGGCACAGCTGTCCCTTCTCACGACGACCAAGGACGCGGCGGAAGGCATCGCGGCGTTCTTCGAGAAGCGCCCGCCCGAGTGGACCGGCCGCTGAGAGTCCCGGCGCCGAGCCCGTGAGCGCCACGCTCGTCGCAGGTACCGCGATCATCGCCGGCTTCATCGCCGTGATCGTGGCCGGGTACGTCGTCTCGCGGCGCCGGGCCAACGACGTTCGGCCGGGCGCACCGGATCGAGCCACCGGGGAGGTCGTGACCGGCCTGATGGCCGAGCTGCGCAAGGCTCGCGCCGAGACTGCGCACTGGAAGGCTGCGGCGGAGCGGTTGCAGCGGGAGCTGGACGGACGTTCGTGAACTCGCTGCTTGACAGTTAATCTTCAGGCCCGGCGAATCGGAGGCGCAGTGGCAGAGGTTCGGGCCGAAATGGTGGCCAATGTCTGGAAGGTCCTGGTGTCCGAAGGTGACCAGGTTGCCGACGGCGACACGCTGGTGATCCTCGAGTCCATGAAGATGGAGATTCCGGTGCTCGCCGAAGGCGCGGGGACCGTGAGCCAACTGCTCGTCTCCGAGGGTCAGGTCGTCCAGGAGGGTGATCTAATCGCAGTCGTCGGCTAGGACGAGATTGGGTCAAGGTCGGGCGCCTGCGCGCCGAAGGAGTTCATGTGTCCGGTTTGATGGTCGAGCCGTTCCTGCGCGCGCTCGTCGAGTGCGGCGGATCCGACCTGCACTGCAAGGTCGGCTCGCCACCCCGTGTCCGGATCGACGGCCGGCTTCGCAAGCTCGAGACCCGCGACCTGACGCCGCCGGACACCGAGCAGATGGTGCGCGAGGTCCTGCGCGAGGACCTGATCGAGGAGTTCGAGCGGACCAACGAGGCCGACTTCGCCTACTCGTTGCCCGACGTCGGCCGGTTCCGCGTCAACGCGTTCCGCTCACGGGGGTCGGCGGGGCTCGTCTTCCGGCGGGTGTCGGTCGGTGCCATCCCGCTTCGCGACCTAGGCCTGCCGGCCGTGCTCGAGACGCTCGCCCTGGAGCCGCGCGGCCTGGTCCTCGTGACCGGCCCGACCGGCTCCGGCAAGACGACCACGCTCGCCGGGATGATCGATCACATCAACGTCAACCGCGAGGTTCACGTCGTCACGATCGAGGACCCCATCGAGATCGTTCACTTCGACAAGCTGGCAATGATCAACCAGCGCGAGGTGCGAGTCGACACCGACGACTTCCACGTCGCACTTCGCGCCGCGTTGAGGCAGGACCCCGACGTGATCCTCGTGGGTGAGATGCGCGACCAGGAGACGGTCCGGGCTGCCCTCGCCGCCGCCGAGACCGGCCACTTCGTCATGTCGACGCTGCACACCACCGACGCGCAGGAGACCATCACCCGCGTCGTCGACTTCTTCCCGCCGCACGAGCAGAAGCAGGTCCGCATCTCGCTGGCAAGCGCGCTGCGCGGGATCATCTGCCAGCGGCTCGTGCCGCGTGCCGACGGGGAAGGCCGGTGCGTGGCGATGGAGATCTGCATCAACACCGGTCGCGTCGCCGACGCGATCATGGACGCCGAGAAGTCCTCGGCGATTCTGGGGCTGATCGCGGACGGCTCGTACTACGGGATGCAGACCTTCGACCAGCACCTCGTCGCGCTGATCCGTGACGGCGTGATCACCCTCGACGCCGCGATGACCGCCTCCACCAACCCGCACGACCTGACCGTCGAGCTGCGTCGCGTCGGGCTGGTCGCCTAGCAGCTTCACGGCTCTACCCTCGTCGGCGTGCCGACGATGGACGAGCTGCTCGCGGCTCGCGGGTTCACCGATGCGGCCAACCCCAAGGCTGGCGGCATCACCGAGCGACTGCATCGCCTGGTCGGCGACTGGCAGCTGCTCGCCGACCTTTCCTTCGCCGACCTTCTGCTGCTGGTTCCCGACGCCGCCGGCGAGGAGTTCGTGGTGGTGGCGCAGATGCGCCCGACCACGGGGCCCACGGCGTACCAGGACGACCTTGTCGGCCGTGTCGTGACCGCAGAGGAGCGACCTCAGCTGGCCGAAGCGCTGACCCAGGGCCGGATCTGCCGCGAAGGCGACCCGGCGTGGATCGGCCAGGGCGCAGTGCGCCAGGAGGCGCTGCCAGTGCGCGTCGGCGACGAAGTCGTCTCGGTCGTCGCGCGCGACACCAACCTGGCTGCCACCCGAACCCCGAGCCGCCTCGAGATCGCCTACCTGCGGATCGCCAACGACCTCGCGCAGATGCTCGCCGAGGGCCGGTGGCCCTATCCAGGCGAGACCGGAGCGGAGTGGAGTGGGCCGCGCGTCGGCGACGGCATGATCCAGCTCGACGCCGCCGGCGCAGTCGTCTTCGCGAGCCCGAACGCGTTGTCGGCGTACCGCAGGCTGGGCCACCTCGGCGACCTGACCGGGCAGTCCCTGACCGCAGTGAGCCTTCCGCTGGCAGATCCCGAGCACGCTCAGGCGATCGCGAACGTCACCGGCGGGCGGGC